>CAZBHS010000042.1:15269-53348 GCA_964491915.1 uncultured Clostridia bacterium | reverse complement strand
AATATTGACACAGATATACATCACCATCCATGATTTCCTCTCAAGAAAAAATGTCAAACTACACTCTCCCCAAATAATCTTCGTAGTCTACATTCTATAATGAACAAATCCCCCCAAGTTTCAACAAAAAATCAACACTAATTCTTTTGATTGAGAAAAAAGGGGCACTCTTTGTTGAGGACGCAGATGTCGCATTTGGGTTTTTGAGGTTTGCAGACAGTCTGGCCGAAACCCACCAGCGCCTGATTGATGCGTCGCCAAAATCCCGGCGGAAACAGAAGCTTCAGCTCCTCTTCAACCAGTTCCGGTTTGCCCCCTTTGGCCCAACCCAGACGACGGGAGATGCGGAAGACATGGATATCCACCGCGATGGCCGGCTGCTTGAAGGCAATGGCCAACACCAAATTGGCAGTCTTCCGTCCCACCCCCGGCAGAGCCGTCAGTTCCTCGAACGAATCGGGAACTCGATCCGAATCCGCCAGAGTTTCACAAATTTTGACGATATTTTTCGCCTTTTGCCGGTAAAAGCCCACCGGATAAATCAACCGCGCCACCTCATCCTCCCCCAACTCCAGCATCGTCTCGGGAGTTTCCGCTCGATCGAACAACGCTTCGGAAGATTTTTTCGTCACCGCGTCCTTGGTGCGGGAGCTCAGCAGCACCGAGATCAACGTCCGAAACGGCGTGCGGCTACTGCTCTTCTCAAACGCTTGCACCGGCGGATCGAAGGGAACGATAAACGCCTCGATCCGCTCGATTGTCTTAATATAATGTTCCGATTCCACAATTATTCCGCAATCACTCGTTCGCCGTTAATATGAATCTCGTTCAAAATCTTCACCTGCGGCTTCAACGTCGCCGACACTCCGCAATACTGGTTCTCAGACAATTCCACCGCCCGCATCACCTTCTCCTTGCACAATTTCCCTTTACTGGTGAAAAAATATTTGACCACAACCTCGAGAATCTTCTTCGGATGCTCCTCCGCCGTAACAGCTTCAGTCTCCACACTAAATCCCTCCACCGGCTCCTTCATCTTCCTCAAGATAGACACCACATCCATGCCTGTGCATCCAGCCAAAGCGATCAACACCAACCCCTTGGGCGAAGGTCCCTGATCGGTCCCCCCAACCTCTTTATTGGCATCCAGCATAAACGAATGCCCATTCAACTCAGCCTCAAACGCCATCCCCTCTTTCCAAACGACTTTTCCTTCCATAACCCATCCTCCTTATCATTAAATTCAATAACATAACGTTAAAAACCCCACATATTATACCCCCAACCCCCACCCATTTCAAGCCCCTGGAAATCAAGTCACTAATCCCCCGAAAAACCCTCGAATCACGAGATAAAATCATGAATTTAAAAAAATCCCATACGCCTGGGGAAAGATAAATAAAAAAAGAAGGATAAATCGCCTAAATCAAGGTTTCATAACCGTATAAGGTTGATTTTTTTCTTGCCAATTTATAATATCGGAATACAGATTTGTTCGCTGAAAATGCCCATACTCATAAGCCATCCGCAAATTCGATTCAACTTGCTCCGCGTCAAGAGTTTTGGCCTTTCGATTTCCAAACACATTACGCAACCCAACAGCCAACACCTTCATCATGTCATGCCCATTACAAATCTGCCAGAGATCATGATCTTCCTTCATCAACGTCTTCAATTCAGATTTCAGGGAATCTAAATCAATCCCATCGCGAGCTTCCTTCGCGACACATTGCTCCATTATGGTCACGAACATTCTATCAAGATAGGGCCTCAGAGGATGACCCGCGACAAAAAGCTCGAAGTTCAAATCCCGGAAACGAATCCTTCCCCTCCCATCTTGTTGGCATATCCAGCGCAAATATCCCACTGGGCGTGCGCAATCGAAAAGCACATCAAGAACGGAACCTTTGCTCGCATCCAATATCTTCTGCTTCCCGTACTCATCTAACAAACGCTCTAGACAGTCGGAACTTTTAAGAATCAATGTCTCCATGTCGTGGGTATCGGTCACCAAAAGATTCTTTGTTTCGGACTCAAAACCTTCGGCCCCCCAGAAATCCGCATCCACTACGACCAGAAGTCCGGAGAAGCTTTCTTTGTTAAGGGTTTCCAAGACCATGAGCGCCTTACATTTACCATGAGCCGGAATAATTTTGCACAAATCTTTTTTGACGAACCGCTTAAATAGACGGGCATCGGTATCTCCCTCAAGAACTAGAAAGGTCCCTTTATACTGGGAGCGGGTCATACGAATATTATTAGCGATGGAGTGGGGTGTCAGCTTTTCTCGCACTCTTCGGGTCCTTTTAATTCAACCGTCAAATCCCAACGGTCATTGATTATCTGTGGGGAATGAGTGGCGATCAACACATCAAAGCCAACGAGCTTTGTAATTTCCTCCAAATCATTCAAGAAAAGTTGCTGCCAAACCACATGAAGCGATAACTCCGGCTCGTCGATCAACACGAGAGCCTTCGGTCCCAATTTAAACAACAATTTATAAAACAACACCAACTCATGCTGCTCACCGGAAGAAAGACTTTTTGGAGGAATTCTTTTCCCCCCCGTTGAAGTAAATACAAATCCCTCATCTTTACTAATTGACAAATGCTTATGTAGGAAGCGACTATTGATAATGTTGACAAGAAGATCAACCTTTTCTTTCAATTCATCAAAAACACCTAGTTTTTTCTCAACATCATCGACATAAACCGATAAGACGTTAACATTACTTTCATCAATTGCAGATTCATCAAAGTCAATACCATCTCCTTTCTCTAGAATTCCCGCAGAAATCAACTGAAACCGTTTTTGTTCAAGTCTTTCGAGATCATTTCCTAAATTCTTCCGTACTCTGATATTCTTTAGATTACTCTTCACTAATCTAGTGGGAAATGTACTATCAAGTTCTTGTGAAAGCGAAGCATAATCTGCTAATTTCTCACGGATTGCTTTTTTTAATTCCGCTGAGTAATTGAAAATAGCAAGAATTGGCGTGATATCTTCATCAATATCAGAGTATCGCAGTAGCCTAGAAGAAGTTGTCGAGAAACTAAATAGCCTTTGAGTTTCAATAAATTGAATATCGATTGAAGCCTTCAATTTAGATAACCATCTAGCTTCTTCCACCGTACTGTCCCAAAAATACTTTTGAGGCAAAATATCTTCATAGCGGTCTAAAACTTCAGCAAAAGAAAGGATTTCATTTGAAGGATTATGCAGCCAACGAGTTGATCCGACTCTTCGTATATCTGGAATTAATCTTTCTACCAAAGATCTTGGAACTCGTTCTTCAAAAATATCGCTATTACGTTTTACATCAAAACGCTTCACATCAGTACTATTAGATTGAAATAATTCTATTTTTAAAAGCGTACCTCTCTTATTATGCTTTTTACTAGAATCCGAATTGACATTGGTTATTAGTAATTTATCAGAATTATCAAACTCAATCAAGAATCCGTCGAAGGGGATTGCCCAAATCTTATAATATTCTGAATTAAACAATCCATTGAGCATTGATAGTAGCATTGTTTTTCCATAACCGTTGGGGCCATGGATGATGGTGATATGCTCTTCGGTGTTGAGGGGGATCTCGTGGTTAAAAAGACCAAATAAATTTTTGACCGCAATCTTTTTTATTCTCATTGCCTCGCTCCTCTCCCGCTATTTTATTATATTTCGTTTAAACTTACAACTATTAGAACTATTTCGGCCTATGAAACGGCTTGTTTCCTTCTCTCGCACCGAATCAATCCTCGAACAAATCTTCGGCATCCAGACTTCGAGTCGCGACTCCCAACACGGATTAATTGCCTGAGGCTTGAAGGTGAGGGTGTGGATCTTGGGGTGAAAGGAAACTAGACCTTAAGGTGGAGGGAAAAAGTCTCTCGGTAATCTGCCGATGAGGGCGGTATAAGATTACCAGAAGAAGATGAATTTCAGGTTGGGAAAGGACAATATAATGATTCTGAGAAACTATATTCGAAAATTGTCCCAACAAGGTGTTGACAAATTATTTTCATGTGAATATAATGAAAAGCAAATCCAAAGTAGAGGAAATGTTCTGGAATAATGGAGGTTTCGCATAAAGACAAAGTTGTTTACCTATTTTTTGATTGTATTATCATTTATTGTTATTACACTTACAGTAACTACTTTGTCATTACAATCCGAAGAACCAGCCGAGACGTTTGCCGGGGTTTGCTGCGGTAGCGGGTGTGGTGGCGGAGATTATATGTATTGCTTTGGATACGGCGAATACACATGCTGTCTTTAGCCCTGAGCTTCCAGCGAGCAAATGCAACTTTTTTAAATTATAGGAAACTTGAAAAATGAAGGTGAAGGAGTTGATGCAATGGTTGGATACGCTGACCTCATAAAGAATTACAATTTCATGCGGTGTAGTAAATTTAGGGCTATTTCCGTTGTTATTCTGTTTGCAGTCCTATTATTTTGTGGGTGCAATCAAGAGGTGAATTCTGAGCTGCGAGTTTCATTTACTGATGTAAAGCCCCTTGTTAAAGCATGGGATGAGGCTTTCGGGGAGCATGAGGTCATCCCCTTGTTTAAAGATTCCCCGGATAAAGAAATTTATACTATCGGATGGATTGGGATTAATTCCAAAGGGGACTATTTTATATTTGATGGGAAAATTCGAAACATTTACCAATTCGATGAAGCTGGAAAGTTCATAAGGACGATTGGCCGTCAGGGCCAAGGCCCCGGCGAATTTGATGTTCCAAGATTTCCAGTATTTGACAAAAGCGATAATCTTTATCTATTCGATAGTGGAGGGAAACAAATTCTAAAATTTTCTTCTCCCGACTATCATTTTGAGAAGAGGATTAAAATAGGACGGTATGCCCAGGATTTTTTTCGAGATGGAGATGGAAATGTCACGCCTTTGAGGCTGCATCGATATATGCTGAAAATTCAGAAGAAAAAATAATAAGAGGTGATTTTAAATGACTAATTTCAAGGTATCGAAGTATTTTTGTTTCGTATCAGCGCTGATGCTATTCCTGTCGCTTAATGGGCAGGCTCTCGCGAACGGAATTCAAGAGGCGCAAAAGGGGACGATAACAGTCAAGGGGCAGGCGTTTAATTTTGAAAAAGGTAATAAAAAGTTAGTTGTGAGCGACCAAAACGGCAACATTGTGTTTCAATGGAAGCCAGAACAACAACATACTGTTTTGAAAGGTTTCGATTATAGCATGAAAAATCAAGGATATGTCGTTCTCCTGGAGGTTTTCGATGTAAAAAAGAAAACGTATTCTCTCATTTGCCAGGGGCCTTCTTTTAATGAAAATATTCAAACAGGTGTTCAAACACCATTCCGTGACGCGGTTTATTTTGAAATTGAAGATGGCTCGAAGTGGGTTGTTTTTTTGAGCAAAGTTAGTATTGTGTCATATTATAGCTTTGCCGGTAAACGACTGTTGGCGAAAGAAAGATATCGAAATCCAGTGGAAGGTATTGCAAAAGATGAAATTGGAGGGGAGAATTTTTTAATTCTCAAGCAAACAGAAAAAGGGAACATGACCCGCGTTTATAAACGACAGTTCACCGGGCCAAAACCTTATAATAATCCATTGTTTGATATTTAGGAGGATGTGATGAAAGTTAAAGTAATCTCTTTTTTCTTAATTGTTCTGTCTCTTATTATGGTAACTATTTCCATAACGACATTGACTCCGCAAGCAGGCCCAGGTGTTGGGGAGCGAATTTTGCGAACCTGAAGATTTTTTGCTGCAAAAGTGCTATAAATTTGACATTTAGTGGAAATTAGGTTTTAATATTGGGGAGAAAGGAAACTAGACCCTAAGGTGGAGGGAAAAAGTCTCATGGTAGTCTGTTGACGAGGGCGTTATAAGATTACCGGAAGAAGATGAAGATGAATTTCAGGTTGGGAAAGGACAATATCCTGAATATCATGCGGATCGCTGAAGATATCAGTCACATTAGAGATCTCGATTCTCTGTTGGACCGTGTGCTGAGCGAGGCCCGCAGCTTTACCGACGCCGACGCCGGCTCCATTTACTTGATTCAGGATAACGAACTGACCTTCGATTATGTGCAAAATGACTCACTCAGCAAACAGGACTCCACCAGCAACCGGTATTTGTATAGCAACCACAAGGTTCGTATCAGCCACAGTTCCATTGCCGGGCATGTGGCCCTCACCAAGGAGCCGCTGATTATCGACGATGTGTACAAAATCAAGACCGGCGTTCCCTACAATTTCAACCGCAGTTTCGACGAACGGTCGTCGTACCGGACCAAAGCGGTGATGACAATCCCCCTCATCACCAGCCTGGAACGCATCATCGGTGTGCTTCAGATCATCAATCCCAAGAAAGCCAACGGCAAGATTCGTCGCTTCAAGGAGAAGGACAAGCTCATTGTCTCTTATTTTGCCAGTCACGCGGCCATCGCTATCGAGAAGGCGATGATGACCCGGGAGATCATATTGCGCATGATAAAAATGTCGCAATTACGCGACCCCACCGAAACGCCGCCCCATGTCAACCGGGTGGGGGCTTACTCCATCGAGATCTTTCACCAATGGGCGTTGAACCGGGGGGTTCCGCTGGATGAGATCAAGAGTGCGAAGGATACGCTTCGAATCGCGGCCATGCTTCACGATGTGGGAAAGATTGGAGTGAGCGATGTCATCCTCAAAAAGAACGGCTCTCTCAATGACGAAGAGGCTCGGAAGATGAAGATGCATACAATTTTCGGAGCACGGTTGTTCCTTGGCAGGACATCCGATTGGGATGAGATGGCGGCGATGGTTGCCATCAATCATCACGAGAAATGGGACGGCAGCGGGTATCCCGGTCATGTGCCGGATATCCAGCAAAACGCGATCAAATTTGGGCCCGGAAAGAAAGGGAATGAGATTCCTTTATTCGCGCGGATTGTGGCGTTGGCCGATGTGTACGACGCGTTGATGTCGCAGCGGTATTACAAGCCCGGATGGTCGGAGGACAAAGCGTTGGATTTTATCGAGCGAGAACGGGGCCGCCATTTCGACCCCGAGGTTACCGATACGTTCTTCTCTATCTACGATATAATCAAAGCGATCCAGGACAAATACAATACAGAGGCTAGAAGTGAAATCTAACCTGTCCGAAAAACCGCTTGTCCGTTTGCCGGCTGGTGATGTCTCTTATCCATCCGGTCCGCTTCACTTCCTCGTAATTGACAAAGAGTTCGGTGTTGGTGCCGGGGATTTTATATCCCAGGTTGACATTGTAATCGAACCGTGAGTCTTCGAGATTGAAGTCGTCGGTGATGGTATTGTAAAAGCGGTCCATTCCTTCCACTGAATTGTAATAGGAATAACGGAGGCCGGCTCCCAATAGAATGTTTTCATATCTGAATCGAGCCATCGCTTCGGCGGTGTAGCCAAAGGCGTAGTAATATCCGTAGTTGGCCAGAGTGGCTTTCACACCTTCGAGGTTTGCGTCCTGGGTATAATCGGTCAGAGCCATTGCGTTGACAAGGGAGAAGTCGAAATAGGCTTCCAATGTCAGACGAAATTCGGTCTTGGGCGTCAGGAAGTTTATATCGAACACCGGGCCGATGATATGGATGGAGGAGAATTTATCGGTAAAAGCGGTGGGCGTGGGGATATTTACGAATTCATCGGAGAAGTAAAATTCGGTGCAGGAATCGAAATGAAAAATGGAACGTTCCTGAAATAGTTCGAACGAAGAACCGGCTCCCCAGAATAGAGTGAATCCTCTAACGCCGTCGCCGGTATCTTGAAGTTCCTGTCGCCCTTTTCCCACCAGGACAACTTTGGCGGAGGCCCGGTACTCTTCCATTCCATCGGGACCGAAGGAGATATCGAAGTGGATACGGCTGGAGATTGTATCATTGAAGCCCAGGTCGTAAGAACCGGCTTTGCCGTATTTGGGAATGTTTATGATTTCCGTGTCAAACCCCAGGTGGAAATTGGAATAATTTTCTCCCAACACCGAATGAGTACCGCTTTTATATCCCAAAAACAGGGTGAATTGGTGAGGGTGGTTAAATAGAACCGGAGGATGCAACCGGCGGCTTTTGCGATCCAACAGGTGATTGAAAGCTAGAATCGGATTGAATATCGAGCCGACGATTTGGTTGACTGTGCCGGGGCGGTCGAGAAAGTATTTCCCCGTCTGATACATAGCTTCGCCAATGGAGAATCCGCCGATGGAGGTGAGGATATTGTCGTTCACCGACACAACCTCGCGCCACTCGACGATGAACTCCCAATACATGGAGGTCAGGGTATTGAATAACAAAGACTCGGCCCATGTCAGATTATTGCTGCGGGCGAAATTGTAATAAAGGGCTCCGGCCATGCTATGGGTCCAATTGGTTTTGAAACAATTGGAATCGAATTTATGGCCCTCGAGGGAAAAGAAGCGCCGTTTCTGATCCTCCCAGGTGAGCCGGAACTGCCAGTCTTCAAGCCACTGGGTATACTTGATCCAATAATTGGTTTGCGATGTCCCTAATACAGGTATCATTTCAAGGATCGCGCGGCCGAGCCGTTTCTTTTTCCAGGAGATATTTTCTGAAAATTCATCGGTCTGGTTATCTTCCGATCCCAATAGATCGAATTGAGAGCCGAAATAATGGATCGCCTCGTCCCGGAAATCATTATTATTAAAATCATAAATCTCCAGCGAGCCGCCGGATTCGGTTAGTTCGCGGACATGAAAACTGCCGGCACCATCATTTAGCCGGAGTTTTTTTTCTTTTTTTGCGGGTGATGCAAGAAGTGCTGCTTGAATCGCAAATAAAACGACAAACAAATAGACAAAAACTCTTTTCTGATTCACGATTGGATCCCTCTACTTGGTGGAGTTAAAATGTGAAAATAGCACAAAATAGGGATACTGTCAAATCAGGTAGACTCGAAAGATGTTGGAAATTCGAATAGGGAATTTACGCGAATAATTGATCCCGGCTACCGGACGTAAACGTGAAATCGTTTTCATCTTCCTTGAACAGCACCCGCAACAGATCCAGCACCGGTTCAGGCACCTCTGTGGATACACTTTTTTGAAACGGCTCGCTGACAAGCTCGCCGGTCCGCACCCTCATAAACGAGGGAGTATCGATGTGCCGCACCGCCACATACCCCTGCCGCTCGATAAACTCATCGGTGACCTGCATCAGTTCATCATCTTCCACCAACACCTGGGCGAATCCAGGTTCTTCAACCGCGTACTCGTTCATATAATGCATTTTTTACCTCCACAGACATTATAATGTGGGGGGTGTGCCAAATAATGGCCTACCAATAAGAAGAGGGTAAAAAAATTACTGTGAATACACGCTGTTCATGCGGGAAATGATATCTTTGATTTGGTTGCGCAGCTCGGGGGGCTCCAACACCTCCGCGTCCGGTCCGAAGCGCAGCACATCCCTGATCACCTCGCGATAGTCCACCACCGGGAAGCTGAGAATCAAACCGCCGTCCGGCTTCTCTTCGGTGCTTTGACCGGGGAACCAGATCTGGTCCCGCACCAGCCCGGCGATAGTCTTATTGAAGCGGATAATCACCTGCCGCGGGGTCCCTTCAAAAAAAATCCCGTAATTATTTTCCAATAGCCGGCCGTAATCTTCATTGGCCAGAGCGTCATCGACCTTTTCTTCCAGTACTTCCACCTCCATGACCCGGGAGAGGACAAAGTCACGGATGCCTTTTTTTGTTTCGCAATAAGCGATTAAATGCCAGTTCCCCATATAAAGCAGTAGGTGCAAGGGACTGACAACGCGGTCGGATAGTTGTTGGGTGTAAGCGGAACGGTAATGGATGCGGCATTTATGGTTATTGCTGAGACAATAGACTGCCGCCTCGAATATCACCGGCTTCACGGCGTAATAGCGGATATTTTTGAGGGATATTTTTTTCTCGAGCTCAGTCAAATCCACATCGATGTGGGCGTAAATTTTCTTGAAGAAGGTATCGATCTTTTTTTTGATCTCTTCGTCCGGGATGGTGGTGGAGAGGCGTTTGGAGATGATCAAGGATACGATTTCCTCCTCGGAGGTCCATATTCCCGGAAGATCGAAACCTTCGTTGGAGTAATAATAGCCGTTGGTTTCGTTGGAGTATTCGATAGGAGCGCCGAAAAAGTCCCGCATAAATTCAATCTCTCTGGAAGCCTGACGCCGCGATATCTCGAATTTGTCCATCAACGACTTTAATTTTGGATATTCTTTTTGCTTCAGGCGGGCGTGAAACCACAAATACCGTTCAAACGCCAGCCGCTTCGCCATTCTGTCAATAAATCATCATACTGAGATAGGCCACCACTTCGTTGTAATCGCCGGAGACCTTTCCGGAATGCGTATACTCGACAACCTCTGCGTTCCGTGCGCCGGCTTTGACCGCCGCCGCCAGCATCACTACAGTAGGCGATACTCCGCACATGGTAATGCCCTCGCGGGCAACGGTTTTCAAAAGACCTTCAGGGTCCAGGTCGAGAATCCGTTCTATAGCCTTGAGATCTCTTTTTTGCGCGGTTTCAGCATCGATATAGTGGCTCATATCCGTTGACGCCACCACCAAAATATTATCGCTTCCAATCAGGATCTCCCCCAATTCGGAGCCGCCGGCCAACAATTTGTCCAGGTTGCCGGAGGCGATTGTGATAGGAAGAATTCGGGCCTCAGGGTTGACCGCCTGAATAAATGGAACCTGTACCTCGAGGGAATGCTCCTGCGCGGAAGCCACGTTGTCGATTTCAAAAATTCTGGATTCTTTCGCCAGTTCGCGGGCCAGGTCAACAGCCACAGGGATCTCGCCCATCGGTGTTTCCCAGGCCTCGTTTCCATCGATTGCAAACGGATGTCCGAACCCTCTATGATTCACTCCTAACACAATGACAATATCCGGCACCTTCACTTTCGCAAATATAGATCCGGCACATCCACCGGAGTAGGTATAACCGGCATGTGGCGAGATGATGCCAAGTACCTTCCGTTTTTTCCCGGATGGTTGAAGCAGGCGTTCCACCTCCGCTTTGAGACGGTCCCCGTCTCCAGGATAAAACATTCCGGCCACCGCGGGCTTCCTAACCATCGCTTCCTCCTGGCTTTACACGCCAATCGATCATAGATTTTTTTTAACCATACTACAATATAATGCCGCCGGAAACTTATGTCAACAGTTGCTTAACGATATAAGCGGATTTTAATTCAGAAAAAATTAAAAAAAAAGATTATTTTACTGGCTTTCCAGGTGTCATTATTAGCGGTTTCATGATAAAATAATTAGAAATGTTTGTTATAGCAACTAATAATACTTGTTCAAACTACACATTTTCTTATAATAAAATTACGCCCATCCAGATGCCTGCTTTGTTGAAATTTTACAGGCATCTCAATAATATAGGAGGTTAAGATGAAAAATAACAAAATTGTCCTTTTACTGACCATCTTAATTTTTGTGTTTACCATCGGATCATATGCGAAAACAATCAAGGCTTACAGATTAGGTACGTACCCTCTGATTAATTGCGGCGTTTCCGACGTCGATGCTTTGAAAAAGAATTTGTTCACAAACGATGAACATGTCAAAAAAGGCTTCGAATTAGCCGGATATGCGGAATTATATTTACCCTTTATGAATGCACTGGAAACAGCGGAGATCGTGGAAAAAGATTTCCCCACCGGAACCGTCCTTTTATGGATGATCTATCGTCCCGGCTGGAGAGTCAGGATCGCCAAAGATCTCGAATGGGCAGCTAAAACACCGTTAAAAACGTACGCCTTTACCTTGAAGCAGGGTTGCACCAACTATCACTTCGTTATTCCTAAAAGATGTGGTAATGTGTCCTTGTACAAAATCACGGAAGAATGTCCGGTCTGTAAAATGGATGTCGCTCCCGCAAAAGCCAACCTGAACGACAAAATCACCGTCGATCTCAGCGGCACCAATTGTGTGGACGCTATTGAAGTGACAGTGATGGCTGCCGATGGGAGCAAAGTCGCCGGAACTACAATGAACAGCGCCGGTAAATGGGAAACCAGCTTTGATAATCCGGGTGAATACACCATCAAGGCCGTAGCCACCAAAGCCGATTGTGAAGCTTCCGGTTGCGAAGCCAGGGTTATTGTCAACGCTCCGCCAGTTTGCTGTGTGAAAGTCGCTTCCGACAAAAAGCACTACACCAACAGACCCGTGGTTATCGATGCTTCCTGTTCAAACGATCCGGATGGGAAACTCGTGAAAGGCGTGTTTGAAGTAAAAGACGAAGCCGGTGCAGTTGTCGCCACACAGAAATTGAGCGGTGACAATCTTGTATGGGAAAACAGCTTCGCCAAAGCCGGACTCTACACTATCTGCTTGACAGTGGAAGATGATTTCGGCGCCAGTTGCACATCCTGCGAAACCAAAGTGGAAGTAAAACGGAAATTGTTCTTCCCCATGGTGGCAGCAGGCCCGATGTTGGCTAAAGGCACTTACAGCGGTTACCTTTTCGCCAGGGGAGGCGTAGGCGTCTGGGCTATCCCGGATGTTCTGGACCTGACCTTGAGCGTAGGCGGCGCATTGACCTTAGCCGGTGAACCTTTTAAATCATTTGTAATGGGAACCCTGGTAATGAATTATCATGCCGGTCCGTTCTACCTCGGCGGTGGTTTAGGATTAACCTCCAACGTGAGAAAA
This sequence comes from uncultured Clostridia bacterium, assembly GCA_964491915.1. GTDB lineage: Bacteria > Acidobacteriota > Aminicenantia > UBA2199 > UBA2199 > JAHELQ01. The sequence continues at coordinate 40,669 of CAZBHS010000042.1, read as the reverse complement.
GCGGTAGGAGACGAGATTGGCTGGGATGGCGGTTTGAATTTAGTAGCGAATATCGGCTACGACATCATCAAAACCCCGACATCTGCCGGTTCCATTTTTGGAGAACTTAGAATCCCGACAGGGAGCGACTATGAATTCTCCAAACATCACATGATCTTATTGGGTTTCAAATACATCTTCAACCTTTAAAAAGAAAGAACTCAAGTTCTAATAAAACCGGGGCGCACCATCTGCGCCCTGGTTTTATTACCAAAAAGGCATTTCTTTTCTAGCTATTTTCCTTCCAGGCCATTATAATACAAGATGAAATTTTTTTGGGCCGAATTTTTTAGAGATAAAAAGTATTGGCGGGCCGTCTTATTTCCCGGGAGCCTCGCTTTAGCAATCATTGACTTTGTACGGCCCGATTTATACTTTGGCGGAATTTTCTTTACGATATGGATTCTATTTTGGGGATCCGCCTTAGCGTATCATTACATTAAAGTCTATATCGATCCCCCCATTTTAAGATGGAACGACTGGCTGGAAAAAAAGAGAGAAAAGCGCGTCAGGGCGCTGGTGGAAAATGATGCCGATTACCAGACATTATGCCATCATTGTAAAGAGTTTGATCGGAAAAATCTCTTTTGCACCCGGTTGAGATTGAACAAACGGGTGAAATGGATAAAAATAAATAGCCACGACAAAAAAGACTACTGCCTGTATTGGCGTATATTTTAACTCAGGTTTTGATGACTAATTTTTCTAGTCCTGGTATACCAGCCGGCGGTCCCGGACCACCACTTCTCCTGATTTGACAATGGTGTGGATGGGATTGATACCGATATGGTACGCCATATAACTATAGTCGGGGATATCCATCAACAAAAGATCGAGCCGTTTACCGAGAGCGACGGAGCCGACCCTCGCTTGCCGGTCGATGGCATAAGCGGCATTGATCGTCACTGTATTGAGCGCTTCTTCGATAGTGAGTCCCATCTGAAATATGCCTAACAATAGGATAAACAATTGCGAGGAAACCATCGAACTACCGGGATTAAAATCACTTCCCAGGGCAACGATCCCATTCTTCTCTATAACCTCTCGAATTGGGGCATATTTTTTCATTCTCAAGAAAAAAGAGACTCCAGGTAGAAACACACAGGATGTATCTGAGGCTGAAATGGCGTCGATCTCTTCATCTGTCATGGCGATCAAATGCTCCGCCGACAGCGCGTTCTTTTTTACCGCCAACAGAGCCGCGTTATTGGAGCTGAATTCGTCCGCGTGGATTTTAATTTTAAAATTTTGCTTCAACGCTTCATCTACATAGTATTCGGCTTCATCGTAAGAAAAATATCCATCCTCGCAGAAAATATCGATGAATTCCGCTAGATTACGTTCTTTCACTTTTGGCATCACATCACGCACCAACATCTGCAAAAACTCCATATTCCGGCCGGCATATTCCTCAGGTATTTCGTGGGCTCCCAAAAATGTCGGAACCAACTCAACCGGGTGAAAGGCGTCCACCGCCTTGATGGCTTCCAGTTGTTTCAATTCATTCTCTAAATCCAACCCATAGCCGCTCTTGGCTTCGCAAGTGGTGGTTCCGGAGAGTAGAATTTGATTGAGCCGTTTTTCGCTTACGTCGATTAATTCATCGATGTGAATGTCGCGGGTTTTGCGGACAGTCCCTTTGATCCCTCCTCCCTGTTTCGCGATCTCTTGATAGCTCACTCCCTGGAGCTTTAAACGGAATTCATCCTGCCGGGTGCCAGCGAATGGTAGATGGTTATGGGGATCCACAAAACCGGGCATTACCACAAAAGCCGAACCATCGATCACAACCGCGTCGTCCGAGAGAGTGCAATTTTTATTGAAGTCTTCCTCGAATCCGATAAAGGTGATATCCTCGCCGGTGGCGCCGATCCAGACATTGTGAGATACGCGGATTGAATTTAATTCCCCGCCGCGCACGACTGAATCATTGGCGGGATTGACCAATTCTTTTATATTCTTTATCAGAATATTGATTTCAATCATTTTTCTTCCCCGTCACCTTGGGTCTCTGGAACACCGGAACATCGAGATAATCGTCAAATTCTTCAGGATTATAAACCAAACTTGGCAAATTTCCCTCGTTGATGTATTCAAAATTTTCAGACAAATTCACCGAGTTTTCCCTCTTCTGAAAGAGATTTCGATCCTCATTTTCCTTTTTTTTCGGCATAAAGTTATCGATTCGCGAAGGGGTGGGGGTCCGGGTCATCGCTTTGTTAAGGTTATGGCTATTGGGGGTTAGCTTGTAAGCCGGTTGGTTTTTAAACCCTTCGCCTTTAAATCCTGTGGCAATAACTGTCACACGTAACACATCGCCCATATTCTCGTCATCCACAATACCGAATTTGATTTTCGCGCCGGACGATGCGTTTTCCTTGATAATAGTGGAGATATGACCGATTTCCTTCAGGCTGAGCGAGGAGGAGGCGGTAATGTTATAGAGAATTCCAGTAGCCCCGTCAATAGAAACATTATCCAATAATGGAGAACTCAACGCTTTCTGCGTCGCTTCCTCGGCCCTGTTTTCCCCTTTGGATTCGCCGGTGCCCATCTGGGTCATGCCTTTTTCCGACATGGCGGCCCTGACATCGGCGAAATCGACGTTCTGATATCCGGCATTGTTAATGATATCGGAAATTCCCCGGACAGCCTTCAATAGTATTTCATCCACTTTTTTGTATGCTTCTTTATAAGAAATATCCCCGTCTTCCAATTCAAAGAGTTTCTGATTGGGAATGACGATGATGGCATCGACACTTTTTAGTAGGTTATGGATGCCTTCGTCGGCCACATCCATCCGGGAATTCCCTTCAAACTCAAATGGTTTTGTGACCACCGCCACTGTGAGAATCCCCATCGACGACGCGTGATTCGCCACCACCTGGGACGCTCCGGTTCCGGTACCGCCGCCCATTCCGGCGGTGATAAACACCATATTCGATCCTTCGAGCACATCGATGATGGCTTCGGTATTTTCCAATGCCGCCTGCATACCGACTTCGGCGTTAGAACCAGTCCCAAGCCCCCGGGTTATTTTTTCGCCGATCTGCAATGTCATGGCAGGAGGTTTAATATTGGATAAATCCTGAATGTCCGTATTCATGGCGATATAATCGACGCCCTTGAGGCCCTCCTCGATCATCCGGTTAATTGCGTTTCCACCGGCGCCGCCAACGCCGACAACCCGAAGAATCGCACCTCGTTTTTCCTCTTTCGAATAAGTAATCTTGATATCCTCTTTCATAGCTAACCCCTTAAAACCCCAGTTGTTTTTTTAATTTCTGAAAAAAACCTGGTGGCTGGTTTTTAATGACTCCCCGGTCTTTCATATCCAGGAGCGCGTACTTCAACAGACCGGTAGAGGTAGAAAAGTCAGGTGTGTTCACTTTGTCAATCAATCCCCCATAATTTTGGGGACGCCCAATCCTGACGGGGGCCGAAAAAATATCGTCCGCAATCTCGATGAGCCCGTCCAACACCGAAGATCCTCCGGTAATAACGATACCCGCGTTGATTGCGTTCTCCAATCCTTCAGATTCGATCCGGTTTTTCACCATTTCAAATATTTCTTCCGCCCGTGGTTTCAATATATCCGATAATAATGCAACTGAAATTAAACGCCGTTTTTTCCCACCCACGCTGGGAATTTCTATATTTTGATTTTTCCAATTGGGATCCATTCCACATCCGTATTTCCGTTTGATTTTTTCAGCTTTTTCAATCGGAGTACGGGTTCCTATAGCCAGATCGTTGGTGAAATTATCTCCCCCAACGCCAATGGTCGATGAATAGGATAGAGCCCCTTTTTCATAGACCGCCAAATCAGTGGTGCCGCCGCCGATATCAATCAACGCCACGCCCAATTCTTTTTCATCATATGTTAGCACCGACTCGGCCGTCGCGATATGGGACAACACCATTTTAATGACATCGATCTTCGCTTTCTTCAGGCAAATCAAAAGATTCTTGGTGGCTGTCATGGCGGCGGTGACAATGTGGATATATACCTCCAGGTTACTGCCGATCATACCGATGGGATTCTTGATTCCTTCCTGGGAATCCACAATGAATTCCTGGGTTAAAACATGAAGAATGTCTTTGTCATTGGGGAGCATGATACTACTGCCATGCGTGATGGCACGATCGACATCTTCCCTGTTTATTTCCCGGTTTCTGCCGGTGATGTTGATGCTCCCTTTGGCGTTGATCGATTGGACGTGCGAGCCCGAGATATTGACATAGGCGGATTCTATCTCTACGCCCGCAGTCAATTCCGCCTCTTTTACAGATTTCTTGATGTCCTCGACAGTCCGGTGCATATCCACAATCACACCTTTGCGGATTCCTTTGGATTCCGCGATACCATAACCGATTATCTCCAACTCTTCACTTTCATCTTCCGCTTTTACCTGCCCGATCAACGTGCAAACTTTTTTAGTTCCTATATCGATACCTACCAGAAAATTATTCTTCATATTAACTATTTACCTCCTCTTCGAATTCAAGGTAAAATCTATTCTCAAACCTGAGATCAACTTGTTTGACTATTTTTCCTTTTAATTTTTTCGGCATCTTTTTCTTCAATTTCAAGTATAGTACAATTTTATCCACAAATTCAGATTCGCCCGGGATAAACACTTCGCTGAAACCCTTTAATTTTACCATAACCATATCCGGTCTCTCAAGATCAATATAATCGATAGCACTTTTAATGCGCTGCAATTCCGGAATCAACGGGCGAATTTGTGTGAGTTCCGGTCCGTCGGCCCCTATGGCGGTAAATAGATCCGGCATCCTTTTCTTCCGGTTAAAGAGAAAGGCTCCCTCCTCATCGTAAACCTTGTAGTTATGAGCGGATTTCACCTGAAATATGGGTTGCCTCAACTCAAAACAAACTTCGATTGTAGACGGTAATTTTTTGCTGAGAGACACGTTCTTTACCTCGCCGAGGTCAATTAGTTCATCGCGCAATTGGTCAAAATTGAAGCCAATGATATTTCCACGGTAATGATGGACAATGCCCTCGACTTTCGCCTTCAGGTATTCGGGACAATTCACTAAATTGAAGGATTGAATGTCCAGTTTATCCCATGTCATCAAGAAACGGCCGGTTTTGGAAATAAAGAACGCCAGGAAAACCAAAAGGGTAAAAATAAAGAATATATGAACTCCTTTTAGTTTTATGATTTTAATCCGTTTTTGTCTGCTGAGAGTGCGGTTATTTGATTTCCTGAGGAAATCAGCTTCGCTATGCAGCCCGATCCCGGTGAGTTCTCTCATCCGCTGTGCTCCTCCGTGGTTTTTATCGTACTCTCCAATATCTCCGCGAACCGGTGGGCATAATGCGTCAGATTACCGGCAGACAGGAAAATGAAAGCATCTCCTTTTTTCATCGAGATGCGAAGGAACTCGAGTATTTCATCGAATTCATCTATATATTTCACATTTTTAAAACCAGTTCCCTTTATTTTTCTAGCCAGGACCTCTCCGTTGACATGTTCGATCTCCTGCTGATTGGCGCTGTAAATCTTCGCGATCACCAATTGGTCAACACCGGCAAACGCCGACGCGAACCGGTCCATCAGGATTTGCAACCGCGAAAAACGGTGGGGTTGGAAGATGGCGAAAATTCGTTTGAAATCACCTTGCTTAATTGTATCGAGAGTCACTTTCAATTCAGTCGGATGATGCGCGTAATCGTCAATCACCACATTGTCGGGAGAATAATAGAGTACCTGAAAACGTCGTTCAGGAAGATAAAATCGCTTTAATCCCTCTTTGATCTGCGGCAGGGGGATACCAATCTCAACACATGTACTGATGGCGGCGAGCGCATTGTACCCGTTGTGAATTCCTCCGACATTGAGCTCCACTCTACCTGAATCCTTCCCTTCTATCGTGAGATCGAAAGATAATCCGAACACGGAAGTCTCAATATTCGTCCCTCTAATATCAGCTTCCGCTTCGATGCTATAAGTAAGGACTTTTTTATTCAAGAAGGGCAAAATTGACCGGGAGTACTTGCAATCATTATTTAAAATCACCGCGCCATAAAACGGAACTTTATCGCCAAATTGCCGGAACGAATCCAACAGGGCATCCATATTCCCATAATGGTCTAGATGGTCGTCCTCTATATTTGTGATCACCGCAATGGTGGGGAAAAGCCGCAGAAAACTTCCGTCAGATTCATCGGCTTCGGCTATGAGATAATTGGATTTCCCCAATTTTGCGCCACTTTCTTCGATTTTGAGCTTCCCGCCCACGACAAACGTGGGATCTTTACCGGCAAAACTTAAAATTGTCGCCACCATGGAGGTGGTCGTGGTTTTCCCATGAGTGCCGGCCACCGCGATCGAAAATTTCATCCGCATCAACTCCGCAAGCATTTCCGCCCTGGGAATCACCGGGATCTTTTTCCGGCGAGCTTCTTTGACTTCAACATTTTCCTGGTTGACAGCGCTTGAAAAAACGAGGGTCTCGGCGTCGCCGACATGTTCGGCCCGATGCCCAAGAAAGACAGTCATTCCTTTCCCTTTCAACCGTTTCACTGTTTCGCCTTCCGCAACGTCCGAACCGGAAACCACAAATCCCATATTATGTAAAACTTCAGCGATACCGGACATACCGGAACCGCCGATTCCAACGAAATGAATTCTCTTGACACCACTGTATTCAATCATTTAATAACACCGTTTTCCTATGCCTTGACACATTCACGATGATACCTGTCACAATAAACGAGGCAATCAAGGAGCTTCCCCCAAGCGAAATAAAGGGAAGCGGAATCCCTTTGGTGGGGAAAATGCCGAGAGTAACCGAAATATTCATCATCGCCTGAAACACCAACATGAATGTGAGGCTCACCACCAACAGATAAGAATGCCTGCTTCCCGAATGTTTGGCAATGATGATTCCCTGTCTCAAATAAATCCAAAAAAGTATAATGACACAGAGCGCCCCAATCAGTCCCACCTCTTCTCCGATAATCGCGAAAATAAAATCCGAATAAGCGTAAGGTAAAAAGTAGAGCTTTTGAGTGGAATTTCCCAATCCCTGACCGAATATTCCACCGGAACCAATGGCGTTCAACGATTGCGCCACCTGAAAATTCAAGGAATCCCCAAATTTTGCAGGATTCAAGAAGGCCATGATCCGGTTCATCTTCATGGGATTAATCACCAACAATAGGTAGCCCAACGGAATAAACGCAACAGTGGCAACGGCGATGTATAGAATCTTCAAGCCCGACATAAATAAAAGCACCATACTGATGAACAGGATAAGAAAAAAACTACCGTAATCCGGCTCCTTTAAAATCAGGAGCTCCACCACAAAGATAGGAATGAGGGTGATGGATAACGTCTTCAGGTTGTTAACATCGGTGTTCTTTTTACCGAACATATAAGACAGGTACAGCACGACACCAATCTTGGCGAATTCCGACGGTTGAATTGAAAAGCCGAACACCCGGATCCAACGGAAACTATTGTTGATCTTCCCGGTAAAAAACACCAATACCAATCCAACGGCACATAGCGCCAGAACAAGTAAAACAAATTGTCGATTCAGATAAACCGGGTGGCGCAATGCGGCGATAATGGTAAAAAGAACGAGCCCCACCCCCATAAAAAGCAATTGCCTCTTCAAAAAATAGAAACTATCTCCGTGATTTTCCTTGGCGAGAATCATGGTCGAGCTGTAAATCATGATCAGCCCGAACAACATCAGGCAGATCATTGTTACCAGCAGGATTTTATCAAAACCAATATTCTTGACCATCAATCACCCTTTTTCCCGAATTCAACCACAGCTTCTTTAAAAACATCTCCCCGGTGTTCGAAGCTTCGAAACATATCGAAGCTGGCACACGCGGGAGCCAATAAAACAATACCTTCGCCGGGTCCCTCTTTTAATATATCGTAGCCTTTGCTCACAGCCTCAGGGAAATCCTCGACAAACTCGCACCGCTCGCGAACTCCGGTCAATTGCCGGTAAATAGTCTCCGCGGCGCGCCCAATAAGCAACACTCTATATACTCTTTCTTTAATCGATTCTTCCAATAATGAAAAATCGCCCCCTTTGTCTTTTCCACCTAATATCAGCACAAGATTCCCGGAGAAGCTGTTCGCGGATTTCAGGGTAGCGTCCACGTTGGTGGCCTTGGAATCATTGATAAATGTAACCCCATCAATTGTATCCACAGTTTCCATCCGATGAGCCAGACCTTTGAAATTGGCGAAACTTTTTTCAATCAGACCTACATCCAAACCCAAAAGCTTTGCAGCTAAAACAGCCGCCAGCAGATTTTCCCTGTTATGAATACCCTTTAGCGGATTGCCCGCCAACGAAACCGGTCTATTTTCTCCACTGAGGTTGAAATTTATTTTGCCCTCTGCAATGTAGGCTCCGGGATTCACCGCCTGATCAAGGGAAAACCAATAATTGGCAGCGTTGCCCGGGACATCGATCCGTTCCCGCAGCAGAGAATCATTGAAGTTAAAAATCCTGAAATCCGCTGCATCCTGGTTTTTAAACATTTCTAATTTAGCGGCAAAATAATCCTCTATGCCGGGATACCGGTCCAGGTGATCGGGGGTGACATTGAGCAACAAGGCGATATGAGGCTTGAATTCGATGATTTCCTCCAACTGGAAGCTGGACAATTCCAGGACAACAACCGAATCCTCTGATATATTTTGAATCTCGGCGATAAACGGATTCCCGATATTGCCGGCCAACACGCTTTTTACTCCGCATTCGGTCAGGATGTGATGGATCAGGCTGACGGTGGTGGACTTTCCGTTGGTCCCGGTGACCGCGATTATCTTATTGGTAATAAAACGGGACGCGAACTCAATTTCAGATACAATGGGGATACTCTTTTTTCTTATATTTGCAAAACGCTCGTCCCGCCCGTCAACTCCGGGACTGAGAATGATTATGTCCATGTCTTGAAGCCTGGAAAAACTTTCTGCACCGATCAAGAACTGAACACCCAACGCCTCAAATGCTCGCACTGTATCGAGATCTTCCACCGGCGCGTCATTATACAAAAAAACCCGGCGGCACATCGCCTTGTCCAGAAGAAATTTCAGGAGGGCTTTTCCAGTCTTGCCAAACCCGATAACCGCCGCTTGTCTAATTTCCATTAAAGAACTCCTCGATAACATTCTCAAGGCCAATGGCTCGTGAGGCCTTGAACAATAACACACATTCCGGTTCGGCAATTTCCTTCAAAAGCCCTCCTGAAAGGGAGGTTTGTTTTAACGTACGGATGTTGCTCCGGTCGAAACCGCTTGCTATGGCTCCTTTGGCAATCACTTCAGCACGCGTTCCTATTGTAACGAGATAATTGAAGTGCAAATTCGCGAAAAAACTTCCTATATTATAGTGGAATTCCTCTTCCCTCTCGCCCAGCTCCATCATATCTCCTAGAATGGCGATTTTCTGTCCGTCGTATTCCTGATCCACCCATGAGAGGGTTTTTTTCAACGCTTCCGGATTCGAATTATAGGATTCGTCAACGATGGTGAACCCCTGCTTTCGATAAATAGCCCCTCGTCTTGCCAGAGGGCGCACATGCGATAATCCATCCTGAATCTCGGAATGCTTCATCCCCAAATGTCCCGCCACCAATAGCGCGGAAAATAAATTCTCCAATTGGGAACGATGGATGAGGGGAGTTTTGAATTCCTTTGTAATTCCAAAAAAATCTATGGCTAAAAGCGAGCCGTCTTCCACTCTTTTAATTTCCTTTAAAACCACCTGGTTTTTTGCGCTATCGCAACCATAATAGATCTTTCTGCCCTTTTTTCTCTCGGTTTTCGCGGTCAATGGATCAAAGTCGCCATTGATAAAAGCGATACCGTCCGAGTCAAGGTGATTGAGGATTTCCGCTTTGCCGGTAGCCACATTGTTTATATTTTTCAAAAATTCCAGATGAACGGGATACACATTCAGCGCCACCGCCACATCAGGTTTTAAAATACGCGCCAAAAGATCGATCTCCCCAATCCCTGGATCACTCATGGCCAATTCGAACACAGCGAAATCCTCGTCGCCTTTCATTTTCAAGATAGAGAAGGGAACCCCTATCCAGTTATTCCAATTCTCATAAGAGCGGTAACCTTTGTATTTTGTCGACAAGAGCTGGTAGATGAATTCCTTTGTGGTGGTTTTACCGGCGCTACCGGTTACTCCGATATATTTAATGGTATTATATTTCTTTCTTATATAGGACGCCAATGCTTGTGACGCGGCCAGAGGATCCTTTACCCTGATAAGCGGAATAGCGATCCCTGCAATGTCGAAGTCCAACGAAACCACAGCCCCGATACCATTGCGGTTCTGCAAATCCTTGATAAAGCGGTGCCCATCGCCCGCCTCACCCGTCAATGCGAAAAATAGCGCGTGTTCTCCTTCAATCAAACGGGTGTCGAAATGAAATTCAGTAAAAAAGAGGCGATCATTCCCATTGACGATCGTGCCGTCTATTGCCGTCGCGATTTCATAAATTCCCAATGTCGGCATATGATCAGTCCTCCACCACTCCAGTTTTATCCGGCAAATAACGCTTCACCACTTCAAAATCATCAAAGTCTATGGTCCGGTCCGCAAATATCTGATAATTCTCATGCCCCTTCCCGGCAATCGCCACAATGTCTCCTTGACCGGCGCGGGAAATGGCTTCCTTTATCGCTGATTCACGGTCCGCCTCGATGAGATAGTTATTGAAGCCCGGAGCAAATCCCTCCACAATATCCCGAATGATCGCGTCGGGATCTTCCATCCTCGGATTGTCACTGGTGACAACCACAAAGTCAGCGATGTCCGACGCCACTTTTCCCATGCGCGGCCTCTTGGTTTTGTCCCTGGAACCTCCGGCCCCAAAAACCAAAATCACATTACCGGCAGCGATCTCTTTCAACGAATTCAATAGACTTTCCAACGCATTGTCTGTATGGGCATAGTCAATCAACACCGAGAAGTCGCCTCTGTAAACAAAATCGAGACGCCCTTTCACCGCCTGGAATTCACGAATCGCTTCCTGAATGACCGGCATTGGGACATTGGCGATCATCGCGGAGCTTATCGCCGCAAGTATATTTTGAAGATTCACTCTGCCCACCAGTGGACTTTTTATCTCCAACCGCCCTTTAGGCGTTAAAACACTCGCATGGATACCCTTTACCGAGAGCTTATATTTAACCGGCCTCACATCCGCTTCGTTGGCAAAACCATAGGTCAAGTATTTACACTCCAGGCCTTCTATTATTTTAAACGCTACAGGATCGTCAATATTTATGATTGCCCAATTCTCAGGGGATAGTTTTTGAAATAGCGATAATTTGGCTGCAAAATATTCCTCCATTGTCCGGTGGAAATCCAGGTGGTCCCCCGAAAAAGAGGTGAATATCGCCTGGTCGAACAAAATATCTTCAACCCTAAACAACTTTAACGCGGCGGAGGACACCTCCATTACGACATTCCCGTATCCCAGCTCGCTAACAGTCGCCATGTAGCGAAGAATATCCGAAGATTCGGGTGTAGTAAGCGATGTAGCATAGGATAATTCGCCGTTACCCGCCCCCTTCATGCCGAGGGTACCGATGACCGCAGTTCTGGCGTGTTTCCCGAGTATCGCCCCAACCATAGAAGAGACTGTGGTTTTTCCATTGGTACCGGTCACACCGATCACATTCAAATCCCGGGAAGGATGATCGTAAAAAGCCGCGGAGATTTTTGACAGGGCGAGACGGTCATTTTTTACCTGAATCCATGCGGCTGCTTGCTGGAGTTCCCGCTCTGTGGGAGTGGATTCGGTCAAAACAGCTACGGCGCCGCGCTCCAGAGCGTCCTGGGTATACCGATAGCCATCCTCCTTGAATCCCCGAACGGCGACAAAACAAAAGCCTGCCTCTACGTTGCGGGAATCGGAGACAATCCCGGTAATTTCTATATCAAGGCTTCCCCACCACTTTACGATATCCAATGCAAATACCAGATCTTTCAAATGTTTTTGTCTCATACGCTTATCTCGTTCATCCCATTTTGTTGGGGGAAAATATTCAGGTACACCAACAATTTTTTTGTTATCGTCTTGAACAAAGGAGCCGCCACATCCCCGCCGTAAAACAGCGGGCGAGGTTCGTCGATCATGACAAACATCGTGATTCTCGGGTTATTCGCAGGGAAAAAGCCGCCAAAGGAGGCAATGTGCGTTTCTATATACTCCCCGTTTTTTAATTTTTGAGCGGTACCGGTTTTGCCTGCGATCTCAATTCCTTCAATAAATGTTTTTTTCCCGGTTCCCCTCTTGACGACCTCGGTCATAATTGAAACCATTTTGCGGGCGGTCGAGTCGGACAACACCTTCGTTCTTTTATAAGGGCGCGCGCCAACGCCGTCGATATTTTTTATGATAAACGGCCGCACCAGGTAGCCTCCAGTGGCAATCACATTGAATGCCCTGATCATCTGCATCGGAGTCACTGAAATTTCATAACCATGGGATAAAAATGCCACCGACACATCATTCCACCTGGCGACAGGATTTAAAATTCCATTCTCCTCCGCCGGAAGCCGAATACCGGTTTTGCTCCCGAAGCCAAACTTCAGAATCGACTGATAATATCTGTTTCTCCCTAACTTCATACCGATTGTCGCGGCGCCTACATTGCTGGACTTTACAATAACCTCTTCGAACGACAATGTCTGGAAGGAATGGGAATCCGTAATCGTTCGATCACTGACCGACATTTTCCCATTCCGGCAATTCACCGACTGGTGAGGTTGCACGATATTATTTTCAAACGCGGAGGAAGCCAGGACAATCTTAAATGTAGACCCCGGATCATAGAGAAAAGAAGTGCATTTATTTCTGAGAATTTTGTTCGAGGTTTTACTAATCCGGTCCGGACGATAAAAAGGATAACTGGCCATCGCCAGGATCGCGCCGGACTGGGAGTCCATGACAATGACAGCGCCGCCTTTGGCGTTATGCTGGCGGACATTTTTTTCCAATTCCTGCTCTACAAAGTACTGAAGCGTGGAATCGATCGTTAAAAAGACATCTTTACCGGATTCGGGATACTCCAGGTATTCCAGATTGAACACCTTCTGCCGAGCGTCAACCATCCCATTGACAAGACCTCCATGCCCCTTGATTTGGGAATCCATTTCATATTCAAGTCCCGCAAGCCCCTGCTCATCGATTCCAACACCACCGAGAATATGCGCCGCCCGCTCCTCTCGAGGGTAAATGCGCTTGTACTCATCGACAAAAAATATAGGAGTGCTATTTTCAGAATGATCGTTCACATACTGCAACGCCTGATGCTCATTCTCACTCAGTTTGCGCTTCAGCCAAATAAACCGGTTGCCACGTTTGATTCGTTCGACAATCTCCTTCTGTTTGCTTGAAGGCATTTTAATTTTTTTGACGACGTTCCTAAAGGTCGCCATCGCCTTTTGCTTGTTTTTGGCGCTGATGGCAGCCGATTTCGTTTCAATGGATATTGCCAGCACCTCTCCGAATCCGTCATAGATGGTGCCGCGCTTTGGATGGAGTTTAAACGTGCGCTTTGTCTGGGCGCTGACGCGCGAGCGGTATTTGCTGTAACTGAACACCTGGATTTTGAAAAGAACGACGACAATGAATATAACCCATGCGTTGAAAATTAAAAAGAGCACAAACGCCCGGTTCCGTTCATTTCTATTTATGTTCATTTTTTCTCTTTTCCAGTTTTGACCTTGATAAATTGTCCGGGATCGGGATACTGGTATCCGAGTTTTTCCATGACAACTTTTTCGACCCTCTTGAGGTTTAACAACATCGCCCGTTGCGCTTTCAATTTATCTATTTCTTCTTGCAACGCTCTCTCTTTTTTGGTCAATTCTTGCATCTTGTAACCGTAGTCGATATTCTTCAAATTCAGACTGGAATAGGTAAACAATATGATAAACACGATGAAACTCACCAGCCAGAAAATGCCGCTGATGGATTTCTTTTTTTCGTCCTTCGGTTTCCTGCTCATTGAATTGTCACGGCCCTCAATTTCGCCGACCTCGACGGGGGATTGTCCCGTACCTCTTCCTCTGATGGAAACATGGGAAAAGGCTTCACCAGCCGGACTTTCCCTTCGTTCGCCAATGACTTGAACACACGTTTCACCATCCGGTCTTCAACCGAATGATATGAGATAAATATGAGCTTCGCCTCCTTGTTCAGAACAGTTGCCGCCTTTTGCAAGAATACATCGATTCCCGATAATTCATGATTGACATATATCCGCAAAGCCTGGAACACCAGCGCCGCCGGGTGTACTTTCCCTTTGGGCACCCGCTTGCCAAACACCTTCTCCACCACCTCCTTCAATTTTAAAGTCGAATCTATCGTTTCGAACAATCGTCTCTCGATAATACTTTTCGCCAACCTATCAGCTTGCTTGACCTCTCCATAATCCCGAAAGATTCCAGCCAATTCTTTCTCAGACATGGTATTAACCACATCGGACGCACTCAAACCTGCGCTACGATCTTTTCTCATGTCGAGCGGAGAGTCTATATTATGGGAAAAACCCCTCTCAGGATCTTTTAATTGCACCATTGAAATCCCCGGATCGATAAGCAAACCGGCGACATGATAGTTGGTGAAATCAAGCGCCTCAAAGAGCTCCACATAATTACAGCGCAAAAAAGTCACTCGCTCGCCATAGTCGCCGAGGTTCGTTTTCGCCTTCCCTAAACTCTCATCATCGACATCCATACCAATGACCCTCGAACGACCGAACCGTTCCAACAGAAAATATGAATGCCCCCCCATTCCAAGAGTGCAGTCTACGAAGTAAGAGTCGCCGGGATCGCCCAGGACGCCCAACACCTCTTTATTCATGACTGGATAATGGAGTAGCTTCATTTAAAATCCTCGATACTCTGTGCAGCTTATCTCTGCCAAATGGTTCGCCCAATTCTTTTGCCCTGAAAATCTCTTCGTTCCAGATCACCAGATGATTCGCCTTTCCCAGCACCCTGACAGTATCATCTAATTGTCCGGTTTTCCGTAAAGCGGGAGGAACCAAAATTCTGCCCTTGGAATCCATTTCGGATTCAGTCCCCCAATAATTCAACCGGTTTACATAAGCATCCACATCTGGATCCAATATACCGAGGGTCTCTATCTGCCCTTCCATCCTTTCCCAAATATCAATGGGGAACAGCATGACATGATCGCCATCTAGAGAAGTTAAAAAAACTTCCTTGCTATAGCAGCTTTCAAAGACCGAGAGAAATTTTGCGGGGATTTTAATTCTCCCTCGATCATCGATCTTCACGTCGTAACTTCCTCTAAAACGCTGCATTATCCCATTTTATCCCATTTGCTCCCATTTATAATATATAATATAATATAATTTGTCAAGACTATCAAAATAAAAATAATTTTTTGAGGAAACTTGCCTTGACACCCCAGATATAGTGCACTAAAATTACAGAGCAACTAAATATAAACATTCAGGAGGAAAAAATTGGAAGGTTTCACTGAAAATTCTCTTAAAATACTCAAAGCGCGCTATTTTAAAAAAAATCAAAAAGGCGAATTAATAGAAACAAAACCATCGGATCTTTTTAGACGAGTGTCTCGATATGTTGCTAATTTTGAAAAAGATGAAAAAGACAAGAAACGGTGGGAACAGAAATTTTTCGACAGCATGATGAAAAAAGATTTTATGCCGAATTCTCCTACGCTTACCGGGGCGGATAGAGGCTTGTGCCTCTCGGCGTGCTTTGTGTTACCCATCGAAGATTGCCTGGAGGGAATTTTCGAAACAGTGAAAAACGCCGCATTGGTTCATAAAGAGGGCGGAGGCACTGGTTTTGATTTTTCTAAAATTAGACCTCAAGGAAGCTTTGTCCGCAAAACCCAGGGAATCGCGTCAGGCCCGATTTCTTTTTTAAAAGTTATCGATTCGGGAACCGAAGCGGTCAAACAGGGAGGAACGAGGCGGGGCGCCAATATGGGCGTACTTAGAGTCGATCACCCGGACATCAAAGATTTTATCGTCATGAAGCTCGACGGAACCACCGCCCAGAATTTCAATATATCGGTAGCCGTCACCGAAACGTTCATTAAAGCTGTCCAGGAAGGCACACCCTACGATCTGGTAAATCCATCCGACAATTCCATTGCCGGCCAATTGGACGCGCGCGAAGTGTTCGATATGATCGTTGACAGCGCCTGGAGAAATGGCGATCCCGGCCTTATTTTTATCGACAATGTAAATGCGCAGAATCCCACGCGAATTCAAGGCTTGATCGGCGCCACCAATCCCTGCGGCGAACAGCCGCTTCATCCGAACGAAGCGTGCAACCTGGGTTCAATCAATCTCTCCAATTATTATTTGCCGGACTCCAAAGACCATTTTGACTGGGAGCGTTTCAAAGAAACCATTATCATGGGAATCCGCTTCCTTGACGATGTGATCGAAGCCAACATCTACCCACTTCCTGAAATCAAGGACATGGCGTTTGCCAACCGGAGAATCGGACTGGGAGTCATGGGCTTCGCGGATCTTCTCATCAAGATGCACACTAAATACGACTCCCCCGAAGCGCTCAAAGTGGGGGAAAAAATTGGAAAATTCCTGAAAAAGGAAGCGGTTAAAGCATCGGAAGAACTAGCTGAAACCAGAGGATCGTTTCCAAACATCGAACAATCGATCTATAAAGGAAAAAAAATGCGCAATGCCGCAGTGTTGACCATCGCGCCTACCGGCACAATATCCCGGATCGCCGGCTGTTCCTCCAGTATCGAGCCTATTTTCGCGTTTAAAGTGATTTCCAAAATCCTGGACAGTGAAATAAAAGATTATCATCCGCTTTACAAAGAATGGGAAGATCAAAATCCAGACGCCGAACAAACGCCGGATTACTTTGTAACCGCCGGAGATATCGCCCCGGTGGATCATTTAAAAATGCAGGAAACCTTTCAGGAATATGTTGATAGCGCCGTTTCAAAAACCATTAACTTTGTAAACGAAGCCACACGGGAGGATATTGCTCAAGCCTACCTGGCGGCGTTTAACATGAATATAAAAGGAATCACCGTTTACCGTGACGGTTGCCGGGCCGCCCAGGTGTTGAACAAAGAGATTCTCGAAGAACCGCATCCCCAAGAACGACCATACGCCATCCCCTCGACCACCCACAAAATCTCCACAGGTTTGGGGAATCTATACATCACAGTCTCTGAATTCAACGAGAAACCATTTGAGGTTTTCTGTTCGATCGGAAAGAGCGGCTACTCCACAATGGCAGACGCAGAAGCCATTGGCCGCCTGATCTCCCTGGCGCTACGAAGTGGAATTCCCGCCGACGAGGTAGTCAAACAACTTCGGGGTATTGGAGGAAGCGAGCCGACCTTCCATAACGGAACCCTGGTGCATTCCATTCCCGATGCCATCGCCCAGGTGTTGGAGACCCATGTCGGGCAGGTTCAAATCACGAGACAGGACTTCAATACCATAAATTGTCCTTTATGCGGCGCGACACTTTTGGATGAAAAGTGTCCCACATGCCCCAATTGCGCATGGTCCAAATGCGGCGGATCCTAGAATAACAAAAAATACAGAGGGGACGCCGCGCCAGCGTCCCCATCCCTTTACACATTCGCCATTTTATGGTATATCTTGAGAATTCAACGATGGAATTCCAGGAGGTCCCTTGAAAGAAAAAGTTGGTGTTATCGGTTTAGGATATGTAGGATTACCGTTAATTCGGGAATTTATGGAAAAGGAATTTGTTGTCGCCGGCTTCGATATTGACGAACAAAAGATCGAAAAATTGAATGCCGGGAAAAGCTACTTGAGACACATACCATCGAGTACAATTGAAGGATGGGTAAAAACTGATAGATTCTTCGCCACCTCGGATTTTTCGCGTCTTTCCGAGGTTGATTCAATCCTGATTTGCGTCCCCACTCCGCTGAACGAATACAAAGAACCGGACCTATCCTATGTTATCCAAACAACCGAAGTCGTGGCCAAATACCTAAAAAAGGGACACATGGTTGTTTTGGAGAGTACAACATATCCCGGCACCACCGACGAGGTCATGTTACCGATTCTCCAGGCCACAGGCCTGCGAGTCGGCGACGATTTTTGCCTGGCCTATTCTCCCGAGCGGGAAGATCCGGGAAACAAGACATTCACCACCGGAAAAATCCCCAAAGTGGTTGGCGGCTATACCGAAACATGCCGCAAGCGCGCTGTGGAGCTCTACAATAACATCGTTGAAGCAATCGAAGTCTCTTCCACAAAAGTCGCAGAAGCGGCAAAAATTTTAGAGAACACATATAGGGCCATCAATATCGCGATGGTCAATGAATTAAAAATGTTGTTCGATCGAATGGATATCGACGTATGGGAAGTCATCGAGGCGGCCAAAACAAAACCCTTCGGCTTTCACGCATTCTACCCCGGCCCCGGTCTGGGAGGTCATTGCATCCCCATCGATCCATTCTATCTCACCTGGAAAGCGAAAGAATACGATTTCAGAACCCGCTTTATCGAACTGGCGGGAGAAATCAATACCTACCAACCATACTATGTCATCCACAGAGTATCGGAAGTGTTGAACCAATTCGAAAAATCACTCAAAGGGAGCAAAATTCTGATTATCGGGATGGCATACAAAAGAGACGTGGACGACATGCGGGAAAGTCCCTCGCTGAAAATATACGAATTATTGAGAGAGCAGGGCGCCATCACCAGCTATTACGACCCGTATGTACCGGAAACAGGACCCCATCGACACTATCCATCCGTAAAAATTAAATCACTCTCTTATTCTCCCCGGATGATCGCGTCGTTCGATCTGATACTACTTCTCACCGACCACACAGACCTGCCCTATAATGAAATCCTTGAACACGCGAATATCGTTGTGGACACCCGGAATGCATTTAAGGTGAAATCCCCGAAGGTTTTCAAAGCCTAACAGTCAAAGCGTAAAAAAAAAGATACCAAAATATCTTGCCGGCGAAGAACTCAGGGGAGCCCTCCTCACTTGAAAAACCCGACCCCGAATTGACAGCGAACCTTATTTCAGGTACATTTACCTCATGGAAAAACCAAATGGATCACTTATCAGCTATTTTAGCCGGTTGGTCACCCGTAAAGGCGGCATCAACCTGGCTCAGGGCAAACCGGGATTTCCGCCTCCAGAGCGATTATTGGACATTCTCGAAGAAAAAAACAAACACCCATTCTTTCATCAATACGCGCCGGGAATCGGAAACTTCAAGTTACTCACGCTTCTAAGCGAAGCGTACTACCACTATACCCCAATCCAGGAGGACAACCTATTGATCACCCAGGGCGCCACAGAAGCGATTTTCCTCACATTTTTCTATCTCGACAAAATTCTCCCCCGCCCCTACAGCGTATTGTCCATTGATCCGGATTACGAAAGCTACCCCCGGCTGGCCAATATCCTGGACACCCCTATCGAATACATTGATTACAATGAAGACCTGACCATCGATTTTAGCGCAGTCGAACGCATCGTAAAAGAAAAAAATGTCAAAATCATGTTCATCGCCTCGCCGGGAAATCCACTGGGGAAAATTTGGTCTGAAACCGAGCTGGCGAATATAGTCTCGCTGGCAAAAACCTATGATTTCTACATCATCTTCGACGGCGTTTACAAAGACATCTACTTTGACGCCCCGCCATCCATACCCCTCTCCGCTCTCCCTTCCGGTCGCCTGTTCTACATCGACTCATTTTCGAAAATGTTGAGTATCACCGGGTGGCGGATCGGATACCTGATCACCTCGCAAAACCACATAAAGGCGATCCGGGACATTCACGACTATACAGGATTGAGCGCGCCGTCGCTACTACAGGAGGCCATCGCCGAATACCTGGAATCGCAGAATTTTGGAGCGACCTATACAAAATGGGTGCGAACATCGACGAAAGAAACCTATCTTTTCATGAAACAAAGTCTCGATAAATTGGGATTCACAGTCCCCAATATCGGCGGAGGATATTTTATTTGGGCGCGATTACCCGCTAGTTCCCGATTCCAGGACGGATTTCAATTCGCTAATGAATTACTGAACCAAACCGGCCTCGCCGTGGTTCCAGGCGAAAATTTCTCGAAAACCAAAACCAACTACATCCGCCTGAATATTGCCTGCGACCTCCAGGTTATTCGGGAGGCCGCGACAAAATTGCATCAATTTATGTCTTAATCAGCGTTATTCAGTTTGGCGACTTCCTTGCGCACAATCTCTTGAGCAGTCCGGAAATCAACCTTGCCGCTGCCCATTTTAGGCAATTCTTCCAATACTACAAATTGTTTCGGCATGGCGATATTAGGCAACACAGCCTTGAGCTTTTTCAGAATTTTTTTCTCATCGATCTCCTGAGTGACAGCGGCTACAATTTTCGCCCCTTTGGTGGAGTCGGGAACCTCGACCACACAACAATCGATATCCTCACCGAGAAGGGCGGACAATTCAGACTCGACCTTCACCAGCGACACCATCTCGCCGCCGATCTTGACGAACCGTTTGAGGCGACCGCGATGCCAGAGGTAACCCTCCGCGTCCAACATCCCCATATCGCCGGTATCATACCAGCCGTCTTTGATCCTGAGGGAGGTCTCTTCGATATCGTCGAAATACCCCTTCATCACACTATCGCCTTTGACGAGGATTTTTCCCTCTTCGCCCCGCGGCATCTCATCACCAGTCTGAATATCAGCAATCATCACCTGGACATTGGACAATGGACGTCCGATACTTCCGGGTTTGGCGGCGCCGGGGAGATTGACCGATACAACCGGACTTGTTTCGGTGGCTCCGTATCCCTCCAGCAACTCGACGCCATGCTTCTCCAGAAAGCCCAACCGCAAAGTTTCGGGAAGCTTGTCGGCGCCGGCAACGGCAATCCGTATGGTGCTGAAATCTCCATCCCTGGACTTTCTCAAATATCCCATGAAAAAGACCGGTGTGGCAATCAGGATTGTGGCCTTCTCTTCCCGCACAATAACTGGAATCATCTTATAATCGATGGGATTGGCGTAGGTGACAATCGTCATACCCTTGAACAACGGCAACCAGAAATTGGTGTTGTGGCCGAACACATGGAACAGCGGCAAAATGCCCATCATAATATCATTCTCATTGACATTCAACCGCTCGAGCGAGGCCCAGATATTGTTATAGAGATTCCTGTGGGTCAATTGCACCGCTTTGGGATCTTTCTCGCTACCGCTGGTGAACAAAATCACCGCGTTATCGTCCGGTTCGCCCTGGTGGACCACCTTCATCAACACCGGTGTCGGAAGTTTCGAACGCATGGCGGCCGACAGTTTGTCGTTCACCGACACCCGTTCCATGATATCTTCGATGAACACCATACCCGGTACTAACCGGCAGCCAATCTTCTCCAATAATGCGCGGGACGTTATAATTTTTTTAAAACCGCATCTTTTCTGGGCGTACTCGGAATTATTGGCGGCCCCGGTTGAATAATTGATCATCACCGGCACTTTGCCCGCCAACAACACTCCCAAAACCGTCAGATAAGAACCGGCGGAGCTGGGGATCATAACTCCGATGAAACCATCTTTATATCCTTTAATCTTCTTTGCCAAAATCAAAGATGCTATGAGAGCCTTCGAATAGGTCAACCTCTTTCCGGTGGAACGATCTATAATCGCCAGCTTGGGGCCGAATTTTTTTGCCACCTTAATAAACTCTCTGTGCAACATCATGCGCACACCTCCATTCTAATTTGCGAAAATTTAACATACCCTGTCTTTATATCACAAAAAAAATTTAATTTAAACTAAAAAAACAACATTATTCCCCCAACAATCCAGCATTTCACACCTCGCATCCGAACAACCCCCAACTAATTCCGGGCCCCGGACCCCAGGGGAACATATACGTTATAGACAAAATTTTATCCCAAACTCATTTTAATCGTTGACAGTCCAGATAAAAGATGATAAAATGTTTGCCTGTTGGGGCCGTTAGCTCAGTTGGCAGAGCACCGGCCTTTTAAGCCGGGTGTCGTTGGTTCGAATCCAACACGGCTCATTTGCTGGCCCGTTCGTCTATCGGTTAGGACACAGGGTTTTCAACCCTGCAAGAGGGGTTCGACTCCCCTACGGGCTGCTTTTCTTTTCCACCCACCCCAACGGCCATTCCCGTCAGTTTTCCTTCCCACCTTTGAAAATCTCAATAGGATCCAGATTGTAAAATTCTCTCAACGCATTATACAAACCGGGATTCTTTTGCGCCATCACCCATGGTTTTTCGAAGAAAAATTCGGTGGATACCGCGAAAAACTCCGCTTCATTCACACCGGCATACGCATCCAGGAACGATTGGCCCCGGTTCACCTTCTCCCATTCCTTATATATGATCTCCTTCCACGCGAATATACCCTCCGACGGCAGAAACGCCGGCACACCGTCGGCCGTGCCATCCTCCAGATCGAAGTAATGGGCCAATTCGTGGAAGATGACATTGTACCCATCATGAGGATCTCTGAAACTCTGCTCCAGACTCCCCTTTGTCACAATCAGCGGCCCGTTGTACGAGGCCTGTCCCGCCATCCAACCCTTCCCGCTTTCATAGTCCCTGTTGAACCGCTGACCCGGGTAGACAACGATCCCGTCCCGAATCGGAGGCTCCCAATCGGGCCGTCCATGAATCAACGTGGCAATGCCGGCGGCCACCAATAACCGCGTGCGAATATCCAATTCCCCGCCCCGCGTCCCTTTGACATTAAAATCAGAAAGGAATATCTGGATGTCCCGCTCGAATCTCCGTTTACCTTCAGCATCACAATGCCGGTAAAAAGCCGAACACTCCAGCAATACATCCCGCCATTCGCGAGGGAACTCTTTTGCCGCAGCCCGGAACCGCCTGATATTCCGCCTAAACGCAATGGTCAGATAAATAGCGGCCACGCCCACAGACACCAAAACAACCGGCAACCGCTCCATAACAACCGCCACCGCCACGCCGAACAAAATCACCAAAAAAGCGACCACTCCCTTGAATATGGCATCAATCTTATTCACGACTCGCATTCGCATACTCCACTAAAAATCATGCTACCACTATACGTTAACGGCATATTTATTGCAACGCATCTTGTTTTTTTGCTCATTGCAGTTTACTCGTATATATGTTAGATTAACACTATGATACAGCCGGCATTAGAAAAACTACTCCGCTTTACCAAGCAGTTCATCAAGCTCAGAACGCTGGGCCACCTCTGGAATGCCCTCATCAAATTGCACCAGGCTGATATCGCTTCGTTAATCGAGCATCTCACCGCCCAGGAACGGAAAATAATCATCCAATTGTTTTTCGATCGCCAGATGGAAACCACGCAATTGGCGGAAATCATCAGTGAAATAAAGCCGGAAATAGCCATCGAAATACTCTCGGATCTAGAAGTTATCCAGATCACCCATATATTGGAAGAGTTGTCCTCCGACGACGCCGCCTCGTTGATCGCTCTATTCGACGAAGAGCTCCAACTGGAAATCCTCAACAAAATGAAAAAAGAGGACGCGGTGGATGTCCAGGAACAATTGGCATACCCCGAAGAATCCGCCGGCCGTATCATGTCCTCCGATTTTTTGGCCCTCGACGAGAGCACCAGCGCGGGCGACGCCATTACCGCCATCCAATTGGCGGGAGAGGAGGTCGAGGTCCCGTTTTACCTCTATGTCATCGACGACGAGCAACGGCTCAAAGGCGTCGTATCCCTCAAACAAATCATCCTGGTCAACCCAAAATTCAAACTCAAAGAGATTATGAACTCCGAAGTCTACAAAGTGGACGCCTTCACAGACCAGGAAGAGGTGGCAAAAGTGGTCGCCAATTACAACCTGCTGGCCATTCCGGTTGTGGATGAATCGGACCGCCTGGTGGGAGTTGTCACAGTGGACGACATCATCGACATCATCCATGACGAGGCCACAGAGGACATCTATAAATTAGCCGGTGTGACCCAGGATTACCGACTCGACCTGCCGTTGATGACGTCATTGAAAAAAAGGGTGCCCTGGCTCTTCCTCAGCCTGTTCACCACCTCCTTTTCAGCTCTGGTGGTGGCATTGTTCAAAGGCTCCATCAAAGAATTCATCTGGCTGGCGGTCTTCATGCCGGTGGTAGCCGCCATCGGCGGAGTCGTGGGCAACCAGACCGTGGCCATTATGGTCAGGGAAATGGTCATCGGCGAACTGGAATGGAAACTATCCCGCACCATCCTGCTCAAACAGTTGATGGTGGGCTTCGGCAGCGGAATCTCCATCGGACTCATCTCCGGCACCATCGGTTATCTTGTGTCCGGCCTCTGGATCTTCGGCGTGATTTTCGCCTCCGCCATCATATTCAACCTGGCAATGGCCGCGTTCCTTGGTTCCGTCATCCCCTTGTTTCTCCGTTTTTTGAAATTGGACCCCGCGCTCGCTTCCGGTATGCTGGTTACCATGATGACGGATATTATCGGCTATGCCAGCTTCCTGGGTCTGGCGGCAATCATCCTTCCTAAATTCGTCTAACCATGCCTCAAGGGCAATGCCACGCATTCGTGCTGGGCTCCTCGATCATCAACGAACAGGACAAGCTGGTCCACCTTTTCAGCCTGGAGCGGGGTAATATCAAAGCCGTCGCCCCCGGCGCCTGCAAAGCCAAAAACCGCTTCGGCTCCATGCTCGAGCTCCTGACCGAAGGAAGCTTCGTCTATTACTGGAAAGAAGAGAGAGAACTCATCACCCTCCAAAAAGGAGATATCATCCACAGCCATTTCTCCACCGTTTCGAGCGCGCAAAATATCTTCTACTTCTACCTGGCGGCGGAGATCATGCTGAAACTCATTCCACCCCAACATAAAGAGACGCGAGCCTACAAACTGGTCAAAGCCCTTCTGGACCATCGCGAAAAGGGCGTCTCCATGCCCCAGGCCACCCTCTATTTCCTCATCTGGATCCTGCGCATCGAAGGCATGATGTTCCGCCCCAATACCTGCACCAATTGCAACGCCGCCCCCCTCTCGACAGCCTGGGTCAAAACCGACTACAGAGGCTTGCTGTGCAGCCAATGCCGCACCAATGAAAAAATCCGCCTCACCAACGAGGAACTCAACTACATCAGCGACACCGAACGCAAGAATCCAACGGACTGCGATTCATGGAAAGACACCATCGACATCCCCAAACTCATCCGCCTCTTCGTCCAAATAATCCAATACCAAAGCGAGCTAACCCTAACCTGCCCCCGCTACCTCCCGGAATTCCGGTAGCGGACCTCCACCCCTATA
>CAZBHS010000042.1:0-15259 GCA_964491915.1 uncultured Clostridia bacterium | reverse complement strand
CACAAAAACGGAGCTTTAATACCCATTGACCAATAGGCTCTTCAACGTTTTCATCTCTTCCAATGCGCGGCCGGTGCCGAGGGCGACGCAGGACAAGGGGTCTTCCGCCACCGAAACGGGCAACCCTGTCGCATGGCGACCGGCGTTTGCCGCAAACTAACCTGCCCCCGCTACCTCCCGGAATTCCGGTAGCGGACCTCCACCCCTATATGGGGTGTATACGCTGGATGACGGCGGAAAAACGATCCCCTTGTTTGTCGTTTTCGAATTCTATATGCTTATAACTGTCCAACGCCCTGGGGATACCGCTTCCCAAACCGGAGTAAGGAAGCACAAATTGTGTTATCGAATGCAATATGGGATTGCGCGCCACTGAAATACCGCTCTTGATGTTCTCAATCGTCAGAGTATTGGGCAAGCGGCCGGGGCTGATGATTTCAATCCGGTTATCAAAGATGAACAGTTTTATCGAAGAATGAATAAAATAATCCCGATGCACCATTGCATTGATCAACAATTCCATCAGCACCAAGAGCGGAACTTCCCACACCCCCTGGACATTGAACTCTTCCCCCACCTGTATTTTTCTAAGATTACGATTTAAAAACCCGATGGCCCGATTATACATCGCCAGAAAATTCCCGCCCACATTCTCCTTGTCCCGAAAGCCGGATCCTGCGACTTCGTTGCCCAGGAAGCTGGCACATTGCATATTATACATTGGGCGATAACCCTGTGGATCTTTAGCGAATAGAAGCAGGCCCGCCAACGTCAGATGACCGTCATCCATCAAACCCATATTCCGCAATAATTGCGGAAGAGGAACATTCAACTCCAAACGGTCGAACACCTCTTGCAACGACAATTTCGAATATTCAACCAGATTCAATCCCATAGAAACCAATTTCTCATAATGCTTCCGGAACAAAAACCTCTTGAACACCTCGAGATCCAGATCATCCAGTCCTGCGTTTTGAACCGATCTCTCAATAGGCTGAACAAGGCTACTTTCTCCCCGGTGGATAAGATCTAATATCTCTGAAGCGTTCATGCTTATATTTTATAAAATTTATCCGCTGAATTCAACAAAAAACGCATTCATGCCGGAACGCGGGGCAAAAAAATCGAGTTCCCCCAATGTTCCGGCAAGAACCATTTTTAATTACCTCTCCAAAGTAAAATGGGCTCCGTCGCCGAAGACTGTATCGCAGCGGGAGGATTTTACCCGGATGAAGTATTGGCGGGGGGTGGGCGGGGCGTCGATTTCCGCTTCGCCGAACCTGGGATTTGGATACACACGCCAGGATACGGAGCCGAGGTCGCGGACATTGGTGTGCAATGTGTCGAAGCGGTGAAATCCAAGACTGTTTTCGACAATGTAAATCTCTATATCCACATTGCCGACAAATCCCGGTCCAGTCCGCCAACGAATGGTTTTATTGTCGCCCCGGTGCACGGTTCCGCTCGCCGGCTCCAACACATTGATGGAGGGCCGGAAAATCGTGAACTCCGGACTCTCGCCTTCGGTGGAACTGCCCCGGTCGCGAATCACCACCTTATACTTGACCCCCTGGGGCGGAATAAAATTGGTACGCGCATGCTCAAAATTGCCGATGGTCCAGAAAAAACGCGACGGAGTGGGGGCTACGTTCGATTTGATCATATACCCCGGACTATCGCCGATTGCCGGCCGCAGCACAATATCCAGGTTGCCTGTCCCCGAGGCCCGCCAATTGATATGACGCCGGTCCCCCATGGTCCATAGTCCGCCCCTGGGATCCGTCACCACAATCATCGAATCCTCGGAAATCGAAAAATTGGCGTCGCTCTCATCCCGCAAACGGCCCGCCGAATTCTCCAGCCTGACCTTGTAATCATTGCCGGCATCCAACGAATTGGGGATGGTCCAGCTCCAGGTGGAGGCGTTGCCCCGCCGGATGGCAAACACCTGGTTGGGCTCGTAGGTCTTCACCACCCGGCCCCCCTTCTTGATTTTGATCCGCGGTTTACCGAACTCATCCGTCGATTCCCAGCGAATCTCGTTCACCACCGCCTTTTGCAGCCGTTCCCCGCCATTGGGGTAGATCACCTTCACCGGCGGAGTGAACACCCGCGGCGGGTTCCTCAACGCCTCCATGACGCCGGGATCAATGGTGTATTGCGGGTTGATGGTGAACGGTTGATCGCTGAAATCACTGATCGGTTGCCCCATCACCTTGATTTTTATTTTATACCCGCTCCCTTGAGGAGCGAATCCCATATTTGTCTGTCCCACCACCCAGGAATACGAACGGCTGGCGATCGGAATCTCGGACGCGATAATACCGACGCCGGTCTCGCCCCGGAACAACAAAAGCTTCACATTCCCGGAAACCCCGCTAAAATCCCAGGTAATGTTCCGGCTAGCCCGCTGGGGCCAGGTGACCGGAGTGTTGGGTTGCGTGATCCTGACAGTCTGGGCAAACACCGATGCGCCTAAAAACAATACTAATAATGCGATGAACAACGTTTTCTTCATGTCGAATTACCTCCAAGGCTATTAAATAGAAGCACAAAAAAAATATCTCACTCAGATTTTTTTTTCACCAATCGCCCGATATGCCGGCAAAGAAAGACCAGGAAACAATTAAGATAGGTTGAAATTTACCTCCAAATGTACTACCATAAGCCAGAGGAACCATGAGAATACTGAAGTTAAAGGTGAAAAACGAGAGATTGGCCCAAAGCCTCTTGCAGATGGTGCGCCGCTATCCGGACATCGAGGTGGTGGAGAATGTCGAGGTGAAGGAGGCGATAAAGCTCTCCAGGCTCGACGCGCTCCTGAACACGCCTTACCAGAAAAAAGACTTCAAAGTTTTCACCCGGGTGGAGATCTATGAAAGGTAACGCCCTCATCGACACCAACATCTGGGTCTACGCCATCACCCAAAACGACCTGGAAAAGCACCAGATCGCCCAAAAATTGATCCGCGAACTCAAGCCCGACCGCCGCATCCTCTCCAGTCCGCAAATCGTCAACGAAATCTCCTTCACCCTCATGCGTAACGGCGTCCCGGACACGGAAATCCACGAGCTGATGGAAGCGATCTACGCCGACCTCCGGGTCATCAACTTCACCCCCCAAATCGTCCGCCAGGCCTCGCAGATCCGCGAAACATACAAATACAAATTCTGGGACTCCCTCATCATCGCCACCGCCCTCTCCTCCTACTGCCTCATCCTCTACTCAGACCAACTCCCCCACAACGCCGTCATCGAAGACCGCCTCCGCATCCTCAACCCCTTCAACTAACCCCAAACGCAACAAATCATCACCCCGCGCCTCTAAACATAACAATTCTGTAACAAATCCACCTAAATACCTTTCACATTCATCAACACACATTCCCCATTCATCAATCAATGTTAAAGATTGTGACGAAAACATTGCGCCCGCGCCATTATAGGTCCCCCATTCATCAAAATAGGTTCCAGATTCACCAGTATCCGTTCCAGATTCATCAACATTTGTTCCCCATTCACCAGTATACGTTATGGATTCACCTAAATCCCTTCCCCATACAGAAGGATTTGTAACAAACTCAAAACAATATTGCACAAAACCAGATCCACCAGACACCACTCCACCTCAATCCAATCCCCAAACCAATCATCCCACCCCAAATCCACCTGATCTCGACCCCCACACCCCCCCACCCGACACACCAACACCAACCCCCGCCACATCCCCAGTTGCAGTCAACCCAAAATGCAATAAACCTAGCCCCCAAGCATCCGCTTCGAATCCTCCCCCCAAAAAGTGTGACCCAAACTCAAAAAAATTAAAAATATCGAATTCTCCCCCTTGCTTAGAAAAACCCTCTCCATAAGAAAATTCACCATTTCTGCAAAAACCAAACGCCCGCCCCAGAAATTTCACCAGCTAACTTCCCCAAAAACCAGGCACAAAAGAAACCAATTTACCCCGAAATATCGCAAGTCACAATTCACCAAAACAAAGACCATCACAAATTTACGGGGTCGCCTCGCCAGGCAACAGAAATGTTAACAAATTAA
Organism: uncultured Clostridia bacterium; assembly: GCA_964491915.1. Lineage (GTDB taxonomy): Bacteria > Acidobacteriota > Aminicenantia > UBA2199 > UBA2199 > JAHELQ01. The sequence goes on along the minus strand of CAZBHS010000042.1, from coordinate 11,203 downwards.
TCGCATTCCCATTGAAAATTAATTTTTTTTCCAGTATACTATCATTTACCCACCTCCCAAACGGGAATTTCCAGGAGGAACCAAATTGTATTCAAATGGTAGAAAATTAGTACGTACAGTTGTATATTTGCTTTTAGTCTTAGTTGTACCTCGCATATTATTTTCCAATACAGAAGTGGTACGATTCAATCATATTACTGGGAGAGACGGTTTACCTCAAAGCAGCGCTCACTGCATATTCCAGGACTCAAAAGGATTTCTCTGGATAGGTACAGAGGATGGACTCGCCCGTTATGACGGATATAGATTTGAAGTCTACAAAAACCAAAGAGATAATCCGAATTCAATATCCGACAACACTGTTTGGTGCATCTTTGAAGACACTCCCGGCTCATTATGGATCGGCACAGAGAATGGCCTCAACCATTTTGACACAGCCGCTGAAAAATTTTCAAGAATCCATATAGAGAACAATCCCAAAGAACCAAAAGACATCCGGGCCTTCTATGTAGAACCCACAGGGGAAGTATGGCTGGCTGTCTATGATGAAGGCATTTACATTTTAAATCTTTCTACGAGACAAACGAAGCCCATACTATTAGATATCTACAAAGAAAAAAGCCCTAAATCCTTAGCCCACACAACATCATTACACATGGATGCAGGACAAAACCTCTGGATTGGAACAGAAGGTGGCGGACTCATCAAGTATGATAAAAAAGAAAAAAAATCCAGGAATTACCTTTTTTCAGGTTCGAATCAAAACAATAATATCTGGAGTATCCTTCATTATAATGGATCTACAATTTTGCTGGGGACAGGAAACGGGATAAAAAAATTCAGCACACTGCTAGCGAAGGAAATCCCTTTCACTTCAAATGAGCGTGATATCAAGAAACTTTTGGGGAAAGACGTGAGAACGATCTATCGTGATCCCCAAACAAAAAATATATTGATTGGCACCTCCAGGCAGGGCCTCTATGTTTTTGATTCGAAAATGTCAACGTTGCGTCAGATAGGCAAAAAAACCCAGGATCCGTTTAGCCTCAGTGACGATTATGTAATTTCAATCATGCGGGACAAATTCGAGATACTCTGGATCGGTACATTTTCAGGAGGCCTCAACAAGCTAAGCGATTCGCTTCAATTCCACACAGTACAACATAAAGGTGCAAATCCCTATAATCTCAAACATAAATCCGTTTATTCAATAATGGTAGATAGTGCAGAAACATTATGGGTCGGCACTTATGGGGGCGGACTAAATAAATTGATAAATGAGCAAAACAAATTTGAACATATAACGATCGGCAATCCAGAAATAGATAGCGCCGTTTATTGCCTACTGGAAGACAACCTGGGTAAGCTTTGGGTCGGGACCAACAATAGCCTGAATGTTTTAGACCGCAAAACAAACAAAATAATTGAGCGATATACTCCCGATTCGCCATCAAATCATAAGCTGAGCGACTATGAGATCAGAGTGCTCTACGGAGATAAAGCGGGGAAAATTTGGATTGGAACCGAAAAAGGAGGATTGATCTGCTATGATCGAGCCAAAGATAAATTTTCTCTCTACATGCATAATAAGCAAGACAAAAATACTATTAGCAACAATGCCGTGCGCGTCATTTACGATCCCCCCGGCGACAAACTATGGATCGGCACATCGGGCGGGCTCAATACATTTGACAAAAAAACCGGCCAAATCAAAAGACATAGTATCATTCCTAAAGACACATACTCCTCTTTCAGTAACAAAATAAGAGCAATTCACCAAGGCAGTTCTGGTTTATTGTGGATTGGAACATATGGAGGTGGGCTCATTAAATTCGATCCCCAAGAAGAAATTGCGATAAAGATATATTCAGAGAAAGAAGAGAGGGGGGGCAGTTCAGCAGAAAAAGGCAGATTACCGAATAATTCCATCTATGGCATTCTTGAAGATAGCGACAACAATTTATGGTTGAGCACCAATAAGGGAATTTGCAAATTCAATCCGACTAAAGAAATATTTATAAGTTATGATGAGCACGATGGACTGCAGAACAATGAATTTAACGCCGGAGCGCATTTTCATGACTCAAAGAAAAAAACCATGTATTTTGGAGGGATAGATGGTTACACGTTCTTTGATCCAGCCCAAATCAGGCCTAATTTAATAAAACCGGCAGTCGCACTCTCTAGATTCTATATCAAAAATCAAAAAAAATGCATTCTAGAATATGAAAACAAGGAGAAAGTCCTTCTCATCCCCCCAAATGAAAATGACTTTGCTCTGGAATTTTCAGCTCTTCATTTTGCCAATCCCCCCCAAAACAAAATCCACTATCAATTAAAAGGCTGGAATAATGATGCTTGGAGCATCTGTGAAGCTGACAATCGTCGTATTACCTACACAAATCTTCCTTCAGGGAAATATACATTTCAAATCGAAGGAATTAACAGAGAGGGTGTAAAGAGCGAAAAACCATTAAAAATTCAATTAAAGATACTACCCCCTTTGCACAAAACCTGGTGGGCATATTCCGCCTACGCATTGTTCATTCTATTTGCATTATTTGTAGGCTTTCATTTATGGTCACAAAAGCAAGCGGTGAAACACCAACGTCAAATCGCCCAAAAGCTCAGAAAGCTGGATCAAATAAAAAATGAATTCCTTGCTACGACATCACACGAACTCAGGAACCCTTTGCAAGGAATAGTCGGGCTGGCGGAAGCTCTCCTGGAAAACAAGGCTGACATACTAGACAGAAAAACTATTAATCATTTAAACATGATAGCTTCAAGCGGCCGCCGCCTCTCAATACTAGTCAGTGACCTCATAGATTTTTCAGCTATTAATAATAAAGAATTGAAACTGACTCCCAAACCAGTGGGAATTCAAGGGATCACCGAAACGGTATTGAAAGTTTCAAAACCTTTGATCAACAATCAGAAAATCGAGCTTAGAAACGAAATTAGAACATCCCTTCCATTTGTGCTGGCGGATAAAGACCGGCTCAAACAGATACTCCATAACCTCGTAGGTAATGCCATTAAATTCACGGACTTTGGAAGTATTACAGTTAGAGCCCACCAAAAAGATGACATGATGCATATAAAAGTGGTCGATACCGGCATCGGAATCTCTGAAGAAAAATTCAATACCGTATTCGATTCTTTCGAACAAATCGAGGAAACCAATTTGCGCCCAAACGATGGAATCGGGCTTGGCCTTTCTATTTCCAAAAAACTGGTGGAACTTCATGGCGGTACAATCTGGGTAGAATCAACTGTCGGCAAAGGTACGACATTTACCTTCACCCTTCCAATCGCCAGAGATACTCAAGAAAAGGAAACAGATGTAATGATGCCGCAGACAGAAATTCCCGAGGAAAATGAAGAGGAATTGAACGAAGCATGGGAAACAATGCCATCCAGTGGATCTTATACATTCTTAGTTGTAGACGACGAACCGATCAACCGCGAATTAATCGGCAACTATTTGAAAAAACAGGGCTATCATGTAATCTATGCAGTTTCAGGTCAAGACGCCCTTGATATTCTGGAAGACCATCTGAATATTTCCATGGTGCTACTGGATGTCAATATGCCGAGAATGTCCGGCTATGAAGTGTGCCAAAAAATTCGGAAAAAATACTCGGCCAACCAAATGCCCATCATTTTCATCACCGCTAGAAACCATGAAGTGGATCTGGTAACCGGTCTGGAAGCGGGGGCAAATGATTTCTTGACAAAGCCAATATCTCGAAACGAATTGAGAAGTCGGATAAAAACTCACCTGGAGTTGATCAGAACACAAAGCCAACTCATTCAATCAGAAAAAATGGCCACCTTAGGCATCCTGGTCTCAGGTGTGGCACACGAGATCAACAATCCAAGCGCTTTCATTCATACTGCAGGGCACAATCTAAAAAGAGAACTGAAGAAATTCAAAAAATATCTAATTGAACTTGCAGGCGACGACCTGGAACAGGAAATCCAAAACACCTTCAATGAACGCTTCGAAGACTTTTACTCACACCTCAAATCTATTGAAATTGGGGTACAAAGGAGCAGTGCTATCGTCAAGGCATTACGGACGTTTTACAAGACAGACGAAGCGTTTAAGCCCACAAAAATTTTTGAAGGTCTCAAGGCAACAGTAAGTCTAGTGGAAGCCCACTATAAAGACCAAGTGGAATTTATTACAAGGCTAGAAGATCTGCCGACTATACATGCCAATCTCTCAGAGCTTAACCAGGTCTTCATGAACATCATTGTGAATGGCTGTCAGGCCATTGCGCAAAAACAGGGGAAATACGGAACAAAAGATAAAGGTAAATTGACGGTTTCAACTATAGCTGAAAGAGACCGCATACTCATAGGCATTGCTAACGACGGTATCCCTCTCCCAGAAAATATCAAGAAAAAAATATTCGATCCTTTCTTCACTACAAAACCTACCGGTGAAGGGACAGGAATGGGATTATGGATATCTCTAAATATAATTAAAAAACATGGAGGGGAAATTTTAGTGGAAAGCAATCAAAAAAAGACTACATTCAAAATTATATTACCAACAACTAAGCCTAACGCCAATCTCCCAAAAGACTCACATTTAGGAGGTAGATAAATGTCAATCTTCAAAACCAAGCACCAAAAGTCTAGCGCTATGCCAACAAAAAAACACACTATCATGATCGTGGATGATGAAACACATATCCTGATTGAGTTAAAATCCTTGCTAAAAGATGAATACCACATAATCACCGCAGAAGATGGAAAGCAAGCCCTGGATATAGTAAGTAATCTGGAACACCCTGAAAACCTAAGCCTTGTAATCAGTGATCAACGAATGCCCAAATATACTGGAGTAGAATTCTTTGAACAAATTGTAAAGAAAAAATTGGTTCCAGACGCAGTGCGAATTATTCTTACAGGATATGTAGACATTCCAATAATGATAGATGCAACAAACAAAGCCCATATTTACCAATACATCCTGAAGCCCTTTGATCCAGGCGAATTCGTTCAAACAATAAAAAGAGCAATCCAGAAATACGAAGACCAAAAGACCATTAAAGATCAAAACCGCAGATTGGAAGAGAAGAACAAGCATCTCAAAGAATCAACTCTAATAGATTCGGACACATCGCTAGGAAATAGAAAATTTTTTGACCAAACAATTTTGAAAGATATCCATCAAATCGACCGAGAATATAGCAATTTGATCAACAAACAAAAAATTCCAGTACCTCCTGAATCCTGCCTTGCACTGATTGTTCTTAATATCAACGAATTCATTAATATTGGCAATAAGGAACGTAATGCAGCCGATGCAGTCTTAGATCATCTGGGAAAATTATTGCTGGAGAAATGTAGAAAATCGGATATTGCAGTTCGATGGGATAGGCAGCAACTGATGATAGTTGGTCGTTTTGTTTCCCGAGAACATGCGCCGAAGATCACCGAACGAATTCACGAAGAAATACTAAATAAAAAAAAAGAGCTTGAACAAAAAGAAAAGCTTTCCCTACGTTTCTCAATCGGCTTCTCCTGCTATCCGCTTATCAAGGAAGAACCGGATCAAATTCCGTGGACCGATGTTGTGGATATTGCCAATCAGGCAATAAAATTCGCCGAATCCGACTCCTGGGTGGGATTAATCGCTTCTAAAAATGCAAGCCCAGATGCTTACAAAGAGCACAAAACAAACATCAAAAAACTAATTGATTTAGGAGTTCTTCAGATTATTTCATCTTTAAACTATGGAAATGCATAAGCCTGAGGTCGAGTATGAAAATAACGAATAAGAGATTAACAATAATTGCCCTTCTTATATTTCCCCTTTTTTCTTTTCCATGCAAAGCTTACTCAAATAACAATATCGAAAATGAAGGTAACTATCCTTTTAAACATCTTGCCATTCAGCAGGGCTTGTCTCAAAACTCAGTCTTTACAATTATCCAGGATAGGCAAGGCTTTCTATGGTTCGGAACACAAGAAGGACTAAATCGGTATGACGGATATAATTTTAAAGTTTTCAAGCGGAACTACGAAGATAACAATTCGCTTTCAGACAATAATATAAAAATCATTCACGAGGATAAAGTTGGGTATATATGGGTCGGAACAGAGAACGGACTCAACCGCTATAGTCCATGGGATAACCGATTCGAGCGATTTAATCATAAAAAGAAGCGCCCACATACCATAAGCCACAATCGAGTCCAGTCAATTCTTCAGACTCAAGATGGAGCACTTTGGATCGGAACAAAGAAGGGATTGAATAAATATAATCCATACACACGAACATTTGTCCGAATCGGCGATTTAAGTAATTTATCTATCACTGTACTGGCGGAAAGTCATCAAGGTATGTTAATCGTAGGAACAGAAGAAGATGGAATCAAGCTTTTGAACTGTAAAAATTCTCGACTCTATGACCAAAAAGAAATTTCTCAAGTTGAAAGCATATTGTCGGACAACATCTTAATGAAGAAATATTCACTACTCCAAAATTTACTTCGCCAATCTCACATTACAGCTATTTATATTGACGCTTCTTCCCGAGAATGGATCGGAACATCGAATGGATTGAAATATTTTGACGGAATCACCTGGAAGAGTGCTGACTTTTTTAATAAAGAAACCAGGGATGCAAAGGGAAATTATATCACGTCTATATTTGAAGTTGAACCCGGAGTTATTTGGGTAGGTACGCAGTCGGGAATAAATATATATGATAGGAGGGAACAAAAGACAGTACAAAAAATTCTTTCTAATTCCTATCAAGATAGCATTAGTAACAATGACGTACAATCTATATTCAAAGACCATTCAGGCGTATTGTGGATTGGGACGTATGGAGGGGGAATAAATAAACTTGTACCTCTTGCTAAAAATTTCAGAACGATCAAAGAGATTCCTGGAGAAAAAAATAGCCTCCAGGGAAGCACTGTGTGGTCGATCCTCGAAGACAAAGAGAAAAATATATGGATCGGGACATACGACGGCGGAATCACTAAAATTACTCCCCGACAACAATATATCCCTTACAAAAGTGACGTGAATGATGAAGAGACATTGTGTTCCAATGATGTTAGAGTTATCAAGGAAGATGGCGAAGGGAATATCTGGATCGGAACAAGCCAGGGATTAAACAAATATCTTAGCGAAAAAAATAAGTTTAAAAGAATTAAACTCTGGGAAAAGACTAAAAAGGGCGCAGAGGAAAAAGAAAAAAATAATATCCAGGCGATCATGCTCTCAAAAGAAAATGTTTTGTGGATTGGTACTAGAAACGGCTTTTGCAAATTCGATCCGTCAAGTGAAAAAATTGAATTTTATAAGATGCCCAAAAGCTTACCCAACCTCAATAGAGATATTAGAACTATTTATGAAGACAGTAAGGGTGATGTCTGGATTGGAACTTTCGGCGGCGGTTTGCTTCACTTCAATCCAGATAATAATGAGTTTCGTTCTTATACCCATGACCCCGGCGACAAATCCAGTATCAGTCACAATCGGATCTTATGCATAAATGAAAGCAAGAACAAGGAGAATTTGTGGATCGGTACAGATGGAGGTGGATTAAATTGCCTGAAAAGAGACAATATTGACAAAGAAGATAACCGGTTTAAAATCTTTAATGAAACGGATGGGCTGACCAACGGTGTGGTCTATGGAATTCTCGAGGACGACCGGCAAAACCTCTGGCTTAGTACCAATGGCGGCTTGTTTAGATTTTCCCGTAAAGAACAAAAAGCAGAAATTATAAACTTTGACGTGGAAGATGGAATACAGGACAGAGAATTTGACCGAGGAGCTTATCATATTGGAAGAAAAACAGGCAAATTTTATTTCGGTGGTGTCAAAGGGGTCAATATTTTTGATCCGTGTTTAATACAAAAAGACGAAATAGAACCCAAAATATCCATTACTGAATTCTGGATAAACAATAAGCCGAACTTTATTGAAATATATAACAGCATTAATTCAAATAACTCGAGAACACTGTCGCCAAACGCACGCATGTTCTCATTTGAATTTGCGGCCTTACATTTTGCAAATCCACCCAAAAATCAATACCAATACAAATTGGAAGGGTGGGATCGCGCTTGGATACCAACCGATGGCCAAAACCGCCGGGCAACTTATACAAACATTCCTGCTGGTGATTATACATTTTTTGTAAAAGGGAGTAATAGGGATGGTGTTTGGAGTCGAGAATTGGCCATTCCGGTAACTGTCCCTCCGCCAATTTGGAGAAGCGGATGGGCTTATTCGGCGTATCTTCTGGGACTTGCATTTTTGATATTTTTAGTTTGGAGATTCTATTATATATCTAAAATGGCATACAGGCTTCGGGAAGTGGATCAACTTAAAGACAGTTTTTTATCTAATACATCGCATGAGCTAAAGACACCAATTCAGGGCATTATTGGTCTAGCGGAAACACTTAAAGAAAATCCCGCCTGTAAAATTGAAAGTAATCTTGCGAAAAACCTCGATCTAATCATTGGGAGCGGTAAACGCCTTGCCTGTCTTGTAAACGATATACTAGATCTTTCCAGAATCAAAAACAGGAAACTGAAATTGAATAAAGAATCCCTAAATATCTATTCACAAGCGAACAGGGTTTTGGAAATTGCCGGGCATTTTGTCGGATCAAAAAATCTGGAGTTGATAAATTCCATCGACCCGGCAATCCCTATGATTGAAGCAGACGAGGTGCGCCTCCAACAAATCTTGCACAACCTAATTCATAATGCCGTCAAGTTTACAGAGAAAGGGGAAATTGAGATTTCCGCAGAAGTAAAGAATGATAAAATTGTAATGAGTGTCAAAGACACCGGTATCGGTATACCTGAAGATAGATTCGAGAAAATATTCCACTCATTCCAACAGATCGAGAACTCCGAGAAACGCCGTCAAGATGGGACAGGCCTAGGGCTTGCCATTACCCGCGATTTAGTAGAACTGCATGGAGGAAAGATCTGGGTGACATCCAAGGTGAACGAGGGTTCGAGTTTCCATGTAAGTTTGCCTATCACAGAAAAAAAAGATGGGTTTTGGAAGCCACACATCATATCATCATCTCCAGCAAGAACATTTGAACCAAAATTTGATCCGCACAAAAAGGAATCAGTCCTTTCTCCGAAAGAGGGGAAATGGGAGAACCTGCTCAAAATATTGATAGTGGAAGACGATCCAGTTAGCCAACAAATTATTCGCGATCACCTCGCGCATGAAGGATATCAAACGGTTGCTGTATCGACTGGCCAGGAAGCGTTAGTTCTATATGAAGAGGAAAGATTCGATCTACTTATTCTAGATATCATGATGCCGGGAATGTCTGGTTTCGAAGTTTGCGAGCATATCAGACAGAAACATCCAGCGTATGAATTACCGATTATTTTTCTCACTGCCAGAGGACAGGATAAGGATCAAACTAGAGCATTCGCTTTAGGAGCAAACGATTTCATTTCCAAACCTGTTTCCAGAGAGGTGTTAGTCAACCGGGTCAGGACCCAGTTGCGGCTATTGGAATCGACCCGAAACCTTGAAGAGAAGGTTGAAGAAAGAAATCTCGCATTGAAGAATGCGCAATCAAAACTTGTTCAGGCGGAAAAAATGAGTTCCCTAGGCTTGTTGATTGCCGGAATAGCGCACGAGATTAACAATCCGACCTCATACATGAAACTCGCCGCATACAATTTTGAGAGAGCATTGACGAGGTTTAAAACAGAATTATTCGATATGGCGGAAGAAGAGGCAGATGATGAAATTTTACATCGCTTTAACACTACATTCGAAAGTTTCAATGACCGCCTAACGAGTATTCAGGATGGCGTACATTCAATTACTAATTTAGTCCAATCACTAAAAACCTTTTACCGCCAGGAGAAAGGCGTCTCTACAAATGTAGATATCCTTCACGGCTTGAATGCGACAATTTCCCTGGTAAAAACAAAGTATAAGGGGAAGATCGTTTTTGCCACTTCCTTATCAAATCTTCCGCGCATCACCGCGAATCTATCAGAATTAAACCAAGTTTTTATGAATCTTCTAATCAACGGCTGCCATTCGATTGAGATCAAACAAAAAAAAGAAGAATCATTTACAGGAATCATCACCGTCAGGGCGACACATAACGACAATGAGATTATTATCGAATTTGAAGATAATGGAATTGGGATCCCAGAGAACATTAAAAATAAAATTTTCGATCCTTTTTTCACCACAAAATCGGAAGGTGATGGAACAGGCCTTGGACTATCGATTTGCTACAATATCATTAAGGATCACGGAGGAAACATCGAATGTGAAAGTACCTCCGATATGAGTGCCATATTTACGATTCATCTACCGTTTGACGGACATTCAGAAAGTAACTAAATAAAAACCAGGAGGAATCGCATGAACCCAAAAGAAGTAATTCCAAAATTTGATACGAACGCAAAATTCACAATTATGATCGTTGACGATGAGCCAAATTTAATCGCTGGACTCAAAAGCATACTTAAAGATGATTTCGACATAATTACGGCAACCGATGGAGTGGAGGCGCTAAATATATTAAAAGCCCTTGCAAATCCAGAAGATATTAGTGTAATAATCAGCGATCAAAGGATGCCTAATATGAAAGGAATTGAACTATTCCGGCACTTGCATTCGAAAGTTATTTCAGACGATCCGAAAGAAAAAAACGAATATAGAATCACCCCAGAAACCCAATTCATCCTCCTAACAGGATATGGCGATAAAGAGGTATTAAAAAACGCATTGAATGAAACACATATATTCCAGTTTATATCAAAGGGAGACGATGATTTGCCATCAACAATTGAGAATACCGTCAATTGCGCCATTGAAGCCTATATAAGCAAAAAAAATCTTACTCTCTGCAGAGAAGTGCTACTAGAAAAATATGATGAGATTGAATCTTTGAAAAAGAAAATAGAAAAGATTTCAGAGGAAAATCGGGAGTTGAGGGCCAAATTGAAGAAGTTGACTGACGGAGAGGAAGAAGATTAGTCTGGCTTTTTGGGAAGCATAGGTATTGAAAAAAAATTCCCATTTTTTTATACTTTACTCGCTACCTCCGTTAATCATCACCATTAACTGGAAACCATAGCAACCAAACTAACGTTCCACGCCAAAGGAGGCTTTCATGACTTGCCCAAAGATCCGCCCAATCATAGGATCTATCCTA
>CAZBHS010000041.1:3752-54346 GCA_964491915.1 uncultured Clostridia bacterium | reverse complement strand
TCTCCGGGTTTGAGCATCCTAACCTCTGTATCCACATGTTTTTCGCCCCGAAGATCACGGATATCGAGCTCTTCTTTCCGGGAGGCGGCATCGATCGTAAGGAAAGCCGCCCCTTCCATCAATGGAATAACATAGGATTGGGCGCGGAGTCTGGCCAGGCTGTGGACATGAAAATCGGAAAAAGCGGTTTTACCGTACATAGGAGCGCACGCCCGGTCAATAATGACGGCGCCCAGGTTCGGGATAGGAAGAAGCACGGCGGAAAGACCGCCGGTGACAACGCCGACCTTGCCTTCATGATAATTGTTCCAGATTTTTTCCCGTTGAGCCGGCGTGACGGAAGAATTGTAAATATCCGCCTCAGGAAACACGGACCTCGCATAAGAGGCGGTCAAATTATCCGGAACCGCGATCAGAACCGATTTGCCGGAAGCGATTGTTTCATTGATCAATGTTTTGTAAGTATGTTCTCTTGCGTGAGATAACACAAAGATATCCTTGCCCTTAGATTTGGCGACCGCCTTAAACAAAGGCAATGACTCTGACTCTGCAACCGCGGGTTTGAGTCCCAGCGACTCCGCTTTCTTGTACTTGTAAAACAAATGGAGCGGTTCTTTTTTGGCCATGCCCAGGACCGTTTTTGTAGGGAGTGAGCTCATCAGTTTAGATTTCCCGTCAGATAAGTAGGAGATTCCTTTTACCGGTTTCCGCTTGGGGGAAAGGGAATAGTCCAATAGAATTGCAGGCGATATAAAATAGAGGTTGGAAACGGCCCGGCAAAAATCCATCATCTGTTCCGACGGCGCGTAGTCATCGTGAATGATGCCCACGATACTTTTTAAACGCCCCTTGTAAGAGGATTTGGGATCGAGGGACATTACCCATCCGGGCACCAGGCGGTTTGCCACGGGAATGATCACCCGCATTCCCACATGGATATGTCGCGGATCTCCGGTGTAGGTATAGGTGAGAGGTTCAAATATATTTAGGGAAGGCGAAACCGATACCAACAATGTCAGGCCTTCTTGATAATTTCTAGAACCGTTTCCATATCATGCCAGACATCCCATTTGGCTTTCGAAACCCCTTCACGCGTCTGTTGGTGTAAAATGTAGGAGGGATGGAAGGTCGGGATGACAGGAATACCATGATATTCAAATTTTTGGCCGCGAACTTTTGTAATGCGAAAATCACCGTCCAGTAAATTATTTAGCGCAACACGTCCAAGGCACACAATCACTTTGGGGTTCAACGCTTTCATTTGCCGGCGGAGGTATGGGAGGCACGCCTCAGCCTCGGCTTTGTGAGGATCCCGGTTGCCCGGAGGGCGGCATTTTACGATGTTGCCGATAAACACATCCCGACGCTGGTAGCCCATCTTTTCAATAATGCGTTCCAATAATTGCCCGGCTTTACCGACAAACGGACGCCCTTGCTTGTCTTCCTCTTCACCGGGTCCTTCGCCGATAAACATGATGTCCGGCTTTAGTGATCCCTCGCCGGGGACATAATTGGTGTTGGACTTGTGAAGGGGGCAACGGGTGCAAGTGGAAATCTCTTGATGGATTGCCTCCAATGAATCTTCATGGGCTTCCGGGGCCTTCGTCTCGATCACATCTGCCGCTTCTATCGGAGGTGGGAGTGGGATGCTCTCTTTTTTTTCCAGAAAGGTAGCCCCGATTTCGCGGTAGAACTCCAGAACATTCATAAATTCATGCATTGCAGTGTTTTATCGTTCCCGATCTTTTTTTGTCTCTATTATAGCGAAAATCTCATCCCATATCAAAGCCGAAAGCTCCTGTTTTTTCATTTTAGGAATCTGCCGGTAGCCATCATCGGTTAAAAAATGAACCTGATTCTCTTCGACATCAAACGCGGGATTGGCGGGAGAAATTTCATTCAGCACCAACAGGTCGAGGTTTTTCCGTTCAAATTTTTTCCTGCCGTTGGCGAAAATATCATGTGTTTCAGCGGCATAGCCCACCAGTACCTGGGATTCTTTTTTTTGTTTCCCCAGCCCCAATAGAATATCGGGATTTCTTTCCAACTCCAGCGTCAGCCGCTCCTCGCCTTTCTTGATCTTTTGAGGCTGATAATTCGCGACCCTATAATCACTGACCGCGGCCGCCATGATCACAACCCCGGCCTTCCCATATTTAGCCAGAATCGACGCTTGCATCTGCTGAGCGGTCTCCACATTGACCACAGTCACACCTTCGGGAATATAGCGGGACGGACCGGTGACGAATATAATCTCGTCAATATTACGGCGGGTCGCCTCCTGCGCCAGATAATAACCGCTCTTGCCGGAAGAGCGATTGGAAATAAAACGCACCGGGTCAATCGGCTCAATGGTGGGACCGGAACCGATAATCACTCGTTTGATCATGTCAGGGCTCGAGGCAGAACTCGACGATAGACTCCGGCGACGGCAGCCTCCCCTTGCCTTCGGTATTGCAAGCGAGAGAGCCCTCATCCGGTTCCAAAACGTCAATTCCCCTGGATTTCAACCGCTGGATATTTTCTTGCACAGCGATATTTTGAAACATAACGGAATTCATGGCTGGAACCACGACTACCCGTTTATTGAAGGCCAGGAATGTCGATGACAGCAAATCATCGGCGATTCCATTGGCGATTTTACCGATAATGTTGGCTGTGGCCGGAGCAATGAGGAGTAGCTCGTTCTCTTTGCAAATGTTGATATGGGTCAAAACATCATCTTCGCCACTAAACATACCGGTATGAACTCGACCGGGAGCGAAGGTCTCGAATGTCAGCGGGGGGATGAAATGTTGCGCCGATTCCGTCAAAATAACGCTGACCTGATGGTCTTTTTTTTGGAATAGGCGCATGATTTCAACGGCTTTGAACGCGCTGATGGAGCCGGTTACGCCCAATATCAGTTTCACTCTGTCTCCTCGAGGATGCGCTCGATATAAAAGCCCTGCCGGAACGAACGGTAGCGGTAGGAGCTGATGATCCCGTTCAGCACTTTGGCGGTAATATTCACATCTTTGTTCACCAAAGTATAATCATAGAACAAGTACTGACGCATTTCATTTTTCGCCTCTTCCAGCCGTCGCTTTAAGTGCTCGTTCATCTCTTTTTCCCGCTTCAACAATCTCCGTTCCAACTCGTCCATCGAGGGCGGGGCAACGAAGACAAGGTGCGCCTCCGGGAATTTTTCCCTGATTTGCTTCGCTCCCTGGACATCGATGTCGAGAATCAAGATATCCCGTCCCGAAGATTTCGAGCGGACTTCGCCAAGGGAGGTGCCGTAGTAGTTGCCGTGAACGTGAGCCCACTCGACGAAACGTTCTTCGGCAATCATCCGCTCAAATGTTTCTTTGGAAATGAAATGGTAATCTTTTCCATCTGTTTCCCGTTCCCTGATTTCACGGGTGGTGTGGGAAACGGAAAAAGTCAGATCTTTGCGCCAATGCAATATTTTACGAATCAATGTGGATTTTCCGCATCCCGATGGACCGGAAAGAACAATAATACTATTCATCTCTAACCTACGTAATTTATTCTGACTCAGAGCCCTCGAGCCGGGTCATCAAAGACGATACAGTGATTGCTGAAAGGACAATATAACCGGCCTTCAGCACCACCACCGCCCTCAATTTTTTCCCCATGGTAGAGTCGATCAATTGGCCTTCATCTTTTTTTTGCTTGATGAATCGTTTGATGGGGGCGGAATTCGGTTGAATAATGGCGGTTACTTCCCCTTTTACCACAGCGTTGCCAAAGCCGATATTCAAGAGCAACTTATTCGACATTCTGAACCTGTTGCTTTATTTTTTCGATTTCGCGTCTCACCAGAATGACCATCCGGTGAATCTCCATAGAATTTGTTTTTGAAGCGATGGTGTGGGTTTCCCGCTGCATCTCCTGGGAAAGAAAGTCACACTCCTTGCCTTTGAGGGGATTGGATTCATCGAGAAGGAGCTTGCGCATCCGCTGAGTATGGGTGGCCAATCGGTTGATCTCTTCGGTGATGCAGCACCTTTCGGCGGACAATGCCGCCTCCTGCGCCACCCGTTTCTCATCGACCTCGATCTCTTTGAGGAAACGTTGGATTTTCTCCCTGAAATTTTCATAAATTTCATTCTCGATCTTATCGGCTTCACCTTTTATGATTGCAAGCTTTTCCTCGATAACATCGAGAGACTTCAGCAGATCCGCGAGTATAAACTGCCCCTCTTGTTCCCTGCTCTCCAGAAATTCATTGAATACTCGCTCGACAGCGCCGCGGAAATCGTCCACATTTCCATCCTGGAAGCGGTCGAAAATATAATCGATGTGAAACACCATCGGTATCTTCAATAGGTTATCCAATGAAATACTGACATTCTTCTTGTATTTACTATTAAAATTCAACACCCGGTCGAGGATATCCTCGAGAAGATATTCATTGAATTGGATATTCCATTTCTGGGGATCTCTCTCGAAGAGATTGAATAGAATTTCTACTTTCCCGCGAAAGACTTTGTCTTTTATGATCTCCTTGATCACTTTTTCAGAAGACGGCGTAACTCCGGTGCCTTTAAAATTGAGATCGAGGAATTTGTGATTCAATGATTTAAACGATATGTTGAAGGAGTAGTGTTCGAATTCGAACCTTCCCTGAGCAAAACCTGTCATACTTTTCATTTTTCCATTATAATATCCATCTCAGGGAATTGCAAATTATATAACGAATAATACAAGCCTCTTTTTTTCAACAATTCGGCATGATTCCCGGATTCTTTGATATCTCCTTTTTCGATTACGAGAATTTTATTGGCTTCGATGATGGTGGACAAACGATGAGCGATCACGAAGGTGGTTCGTCCTTTCATCACATCGACCATCGCCTCCTGGATGAGGCGTTCGGACTCTGAATCCAGAGACGAGGTGGCTTCGTCGAAAATCAAAATCGGGGGCTTTTTTAATACCGCCCGGGCAATGGATATCCGTTGCCTTTGTCCATTGGACAAAAATACACCCCGCTCTCCCACCATGGTCTCGTATTTATTAGGTAACCTTTCAATAAATTCCGACGCTCTGGCCACACCGGCCGCGTTTTGAATATCAATGTCTTCAAAACCCGTACTGCCGTATGTTATATTATTGCGTATCGTATCATTGAACAGGAACACATCTTGAGTGACCAATCCAATATTTTCCCGCAATGATTGCAGAGAAAAATCGCGGGAATCTGTCCCATCGATGACGATCTCCCCGCCATTTTGTTCATAAAAACGCATCAACAAATTCATCAGGGTGGTTTTGCCGGAGCCGCTGGCCCCCACAAGAGCCACCAATTCCCCAGGCTCTACTCCAAACGAAATATTCTTGATCACCGGAATATCTTTCTGGTAGGAAAAGGACACATCCTTGAATTCGATCCGGCCATCGACCCGTCCCATATTTTTAGAACCGGGGCGGTCCAGCATCGGGTTTTTACTCTGTATCACCTGAAGCACCCTCTCGAATCCCGCCTTCCCCTGCTGATAATCGTTATTGGCCTGGGATAATCTCTTGATTGGATTGTACATTAAAAACAGGGCGGTCAGAAAGGAGGTGAACTGTCCCGGCGACATACCGCCGGAAGCCACCCGGTGACCGCCCACCATAAAGATCACTGCGGCGACAAGACCTCCGATAGTATGCATGATGGGCGCAGACAGAGAGTACACCAGTGCGATTTTAGAATCGATACGGAAATGATCGCGGTTCAGTTTGGAAAACTTCTCCACTTCGTGCTCTTCCATATTGTAGGCTTTGACGATTTTGTTTCCCGAAACAGTTTCGGTCAGGAAGGTCGATAGATTGCCGATGGTCTCCTGCGATTGAATACCGCGTTTTTTGACTTTTCTACCGAACGCGGTCAGCAAGCCTCCGGCCACAGGCACGATAATCAATGAAATCAAGGACATATAGACGTCCTGGAAAAATATTACCACCAATAGCGCCGCCAATGTCAACGATTCCCGAACATACACCGACAGGGTCTCTGAAACGGCGAATTTGATTTTTTCTATATCGTTTGTGATACGGGAAACCAGATCGCCGGTACGGGCCCTGGACAAAAAATCGATAGATTGATATATCAGGTTCCTATAGAGCTGGTCGCGAATCGCCCGCACCACGGAAAGTCCAAGGGTTTTCATCAAATAAAGCGATAAAAAAGTGAAAATCGCCTGTCCTAAAAATGAAAAAAACAACAATTGTGGAAGAATGATCACCAGCCGTTCTTCCGTGATATTGAAAAAACTCAGGATAAAACTTCGAATAATTTGTCCCCTACCGTCGAGGTTTCCCCCACTCTGCACAAATAGCTCATCCATCACCGGTTGGATAATGACCGCGAATAGAGCTGTAAAGGCAGCCACCATGGCCATGAAAAAAAGCGCCAATATAAAACGCCGGCTATGCGCCTTTATATAGAATAACAGGCTGCCTTCATTAATCATCAACGCTTTCGCTCTGCGGGACGTTGTCTCCCGCCTCCGTAACCGATGTTTTTTTGGATTTTCTCACTTTTCCAATAATCAAAAAAATGATTGGCGATACCAGGTAGAGTCCGGTAATAAATGGAATCGTGGTGGTGGCGTACAAAATAGTAAGAGCTACGACACATGCCAAAATGAACAGGACCAGTAGACTGTAACGGGGATCGATCCTCTTCATGGTCCGGTATTTGACATTGGAAATCATCAGAACTCCGATAATGATACAATAAGCGGCGAATAGCAATGTTTCCCATTCTTTTAGCGGTTGAGCAGGAAATAGCAACCCGATTGACAACACCGACATCGCGGCCAGTGGAATAGGGAGACCGATGAAAATATTTGGCGGGTACGCTTTCACCTCTTTGTAGACATTAAATCTCGCCAGTCGAATCACGCCGGCGCTCAAAAAAATAAACCCGGCCACCTTGCCCAATTGCGGGTGAAATAGGTGGAATCCCCATTTATAGATAAAAATCGAAGTCACAAGTCCAAATGATACCGCATCCACCAAAGAGTCCAATTGCATACCGAAATTCGACTCGGTTTTAGTCAACCTGGCGATGGTTCCATCGAATCCATCCATTACAACACTAAGGGTCACTAAGTAAATTGCGGTTATATAGTTTTCTTTCAATATATTCAATAATGCCGTATAACCTAAAAACAGGTTAAATGTAGTAAAGACGGAAGGAAGAAACGATATCCGCGTCAATCGGGATAATTTCACTCTCCTGACCCTTTTTCTCTGACTCTTTTTCATTATATTTTTTGTAGCAATAGTGCGCCTCCACTTTATAAAATCATCTATTTCCAACAAAACAGGCTCCAAACCTGTTTTTAACTTTCCATACCGATGCTAAATCGCTTTTTCTTTATATTCAAAGATAATCTTCTGCATCGCGTCTTTTATCACCAATTTCCGCTTTTTTAAATTTTGCTCTTCCATCATTTCATTTTGGGTTTTAAAATTCTTGTTACTTAAATTCCGCAGACGCTGCTCATATCGCTGATGTTCCAGATAGAGCTCACGGAAGTTATCGTTTTTTTCTATTAAAATTTCCTTGATCCTCTGATCTTCCATATTATATTCCTCTTTGTTTCGCTTCTCTTTTGTTACGGCAGAACTTTAAATAAGTCTGCAAGTTCCTATCTCTTCCTAAAATACTCAAGGTAGAAATAATGGACTCGTTAATTGATTTTTCCATCACGTTCAACACGATGAAATCAAGTCCCTTTTCAATGGCGAGGGAGAGAAAATAGCTGTTGATCAAATGCCGGCGCGGCAATCCATCGGAAAGCGTTGTTAGATTGGCGATTGTTCTGATTTGGGGAAAATCCAATTTGAACAATTCCAGAGTATTCAGAAATATCTTTCCGTTGGCGAAACTTTCCTCCAATGGGCGCACCACAGGGTTGAGAAGAATGTCCCTGCGACTGATGCCTAGATCCAACAAGTGATCGATATACATCTGGGCGATCAGAAGGGACTTCTCGGGATAGACCTCATCATTTTTACTATTGTCTTTGATCAGTGCGACAATTTTTACATTGTCCCGCTTCACCACATCACTGATTCGATTGAGTTTGTCGATGTTGTACTCGATGTCGCCGATCACCACTTCATTTTTAGCGACATTGACGGCCTCCAACAAGGTCTCGACACTATTACTCCGGACCAATACCCTGCCGCCCACTCCTTCGATGATGGGAATCACTTTCTTCAAGAACGGAACCTCGTTATCGAGTAACGATACCGCATTCAATTCGATAAATTTAGCTCCTTTCTCGACCTGGCATGCAGCTTCTTTCTTGATGAACTCCAGGTCCATCTTATTCATTTTGTCAAGGACTTTTTTGTTACACGAGTTTAAGGAATTCCCCACTAATGTGATCATATTGTTCCTTCAATAAGTTCTTTATACATTAAAAAAATCTTTTAGGATCGAAACGGCATTCAATCCAACCGTTTCCTCGCCTTCCACAGTGGTCGCACCAAGACTGGGAAAAGGAAAAACCTTTGGATGAGATATCAATTCCCTTTTTAATTCCAGATCCTTTTCAGAGATCTCCATCGCCACCGCTCTCAGTTTTTGATCCCTCAAAGCCGCCGCGAGGGCATCGTTATCTACAATATTCCCAAAAGACACATCCACCAGAACCGCGCCCTCTTTCATGGCGGCGAATTGAGAGTGCGAAATCATGTGCGTCGTCTCTTTTGTTGACGGCAGGTGAAGAGAGATAAAATCCGCGCTACCAAGCAATTCCTCCAGACTCATCTGTTGAGCTTCAAATTCGCCGTCCATTTCCTGGATGTCAAAATATACAACGCGCATTCCCAATGCCCGCTGCCGCCTGGCCAATTCTTTTCCGATCCGGCCCAAACCGATAATACCGGAGGTTTTCCCATATAATTCGATTCCTTCAGAGAAGCATTCCTCGTTCCAATGAAACTCTTTGAGTTGTTTGTACACCGGGCCCACCATCCGGCAAATCCCCAACATGATGGCCAGAGTGTATTCCGCCACCATAATCGATGTGGAAAAGGGAGTGTGCCTGACCTCGATCCCTCTGGACCCAGCGAAGCCTTCATCGATGTCGTCGCTCTTCAAACCGGTTTTCACTATTAATTTGAGATTCCCGGCTTCCGCCAGGATTTTATTAGAGAGAACAGCCCTTCCTCCGGCGATAATCGCTTCGCAATTTTTTATCTCAACCATCATCCGGCAAGATTTACTATCCGCCACCTCAATAATATCAAATTCAGGAATCTCTCTTAATAATTCAATGGCCTTCGGGCTAATCAGATCCGCCACTAAAACCTTAATCACTCGCGCAACTCCATCTACATTTTTTTCCACGCGAATAAACCAAACAACATTCTCCTCAAATTGAAAATAAAAGGTTATCAAAATTTTCCGATTCTGTCAAGAATTATAAAATCCAGCGCATATTGATCGGTGGATACTTGCTAAAGAGAATTATTTGAGGTAACATGCACCAAACCGAATATTCTTCGAGGAGTCAATCATGGATATGGAAAAAATTACCGCCTATTTAATCAGTAACAGGAAGGGGGCCGATTTTGTTTCCCCCGAAGTCCTGGATGCGGTTCCCTATGAACAAACCGGGTATGAGACCTGGGTCGAGATCTCGAATCCTGAATTCACCTCCCTTTGTCCGATGACCGGTTTGCCGGATTACGGAACCATTCATATTCGCTACCTCCCCCGCCAACACATTGTAGAGCTAAAATCCTTGAAATATTATTTTCTCCAATTCCGCAACGCCGGTATTTTTTACGAGCACCTGACCCCAATGATTTTGGATCATCTGGTCAAAACCCTCGAGCCGAAAGAAATGGAAATCACCGCCACATTCACCTCCCGCGGCGGCATTAGCTCCACCATCACATCCAACTATAAAAAAGAGGATTGATTCTAGCGTTCGGCCTTCGCCTCTTCGATTTGAATGACACCGCTAGCGTCAGGCCGCGCCGCATTTTTTGGTCCGTTGTGGATTTCCCGGATAAATCCCTGGTCGTCGATGAATAATTGAGGGCTGAACATATCCACCAATTTCCGCTTGAAGTCCAAAAAAGCGGGATCGTCGATGGTTTCCTTTTTCACCTCTTTCTCATCGATATAAAACTCTTCTCGAAATTTGTGGTCGCCGGGCATATAAATATATTTATAATTATTGAGTTGAAGCGCTCGATATTTGGCATCCAAAACAACCTGTTCATATTTAGATTTTAGAATCACATGACCGGTCTCTTTGGGGACGTAGAGAAGCTCTTTGATTCCCGGATACAATATCCTGATGCGGTCGTCGATATATGGAGTGGCGATGGAATACCACAGTCCGGTTTCCATATAGGCCGGAAGCCCGGAAAACGGTTGCCCCCGCATCACCGGAAGAAGCGACTCACCGCTGAAGGACGACGGCGTTTCGATTCCCAACAAATCCAAAATCGTAGGCGCGATATCGACATCGCGGACCGTGTTTTTTACTTTCAATCCATTGAAATTTTCATATGGGGAAAAAATACCAAAGGTCATGTTATTGGAATATTCGCCCCGCAAATGATCGCCGTGCCCGGAGCCATATCCTTTTTCATACAAACTTTCCCCATGGTCGGACATCACAATCACAATGGTGTTGCGATCCAGATCGCAGCTCTTCAAAAACGAGAGAATCTCGCCGAGGTTGTCGTCGTATAACTTTGTGGCGTTATCGTACAAATCCCTGATTTGCTGGGTGTCCTGGGCCGGAAGGCTACTTCCAGAGTAGACCTTCATCACATCGTCTTTGCAGTATTTATGCTTGCGGAAATAATTCTCGTTTCCATACAACTGATAATAAGGGTATTTCGACGCATAAGGGAAATGGTTGTTGGAGCTGAACGCCACGGTAAAGAAAGGTTTCCCCTTTCCGGCGGCCCGCCGGACCGCCCGCTTTGCTTCCTTTGTGACATAGTAGGGATCCATGAACAAGGGCATTCCCCACATCTCGGGAAAAATCGTGCGGCCGATGGGATTGATGACAAAACCCATCAAAAAATAATGGATCTCGAGGCTCCGCTGACGGATCAGGTTGTGAAAGGTGAGATGGGGCCCCTGCGCGTGTTGGAATCCAAAATCGATACGGGCGAAGAAATCCCCGGCAAAGTCGGTAACCAACGATGTTTCGTACCCTTGCCGGTTCATAACCCGGATTAATGAATTCCATTTCTTTTTCAGAGTTTCGTCAGTGGGATACATGTGCCTGATCTGGTGCTCCGGCGGGAATGTCGAGGTTAGAATTCCGGTCCAAGACGAAAATGTACGGGCAACCGAGACTTTGGCATTTAGGAAATTGGCGCCCCGGGAAAATAGCGAGTCGATATTTGGGGTCGGGCGATGGTAACCGTTATATGATATATTTTGCGGCCGCAATGAATCGGAGGCGAAGATCAGGATGTTCGGTTTGGTCTGATCTTGGGAATCAAAGGACATGACACCGAAACGGGCGATTAAAAGCGCGCATAGAGCCGTGATGACAAAGAAGCCTACAATCCGTTTGTTACGCAAGGCGATGAGGAGGATCGTCCCTACAAACAACAGGTAAATCAGAAATAGTGGACAATAATCGGTGATAAAAACCTGAAAAAATTTGAGAGATTCCCCTTTGTTGTACAATTGTTCCTTGAATAATTGGGGAAATAGCTTGATCCCGCGAATCCAAAAAATGAACCAGAAAAATAGGTTGAATTTCAAAATATTGCGCTTCTTTTGAATCCCCAGCAATAAACTGAAGCCTCCGATAATCAGCCCCACAACCAGATAGAGCGCGAGGATCTTCAGATTGGCGATCATTATGACAAACACAAAATTGCTGAATATCAGTTCCTCGATGTTTTTATCGGTTTCTCCCATAAAGGAAAAATTCAGATACAGAAAAAACGAGAGGATAAAGATAGTAAACGCGAACAGCACACTGACAGTAATATTCTTCCTAAATAATCGCATTTAAAATGAACGTCCTTTAGAAATTAGATTCAACTCAAAAAAAAATTACAAAACGAGGTCAGTCGAGGTTTGCCAAAATCGCGGCGTATTTATCCTCGATCACCTTCCAGGAATAATTCCGGTCGAAAAACTCTTTGCCGTTGACACCCAGAGTTTCCCGCAATTTATTGTCGTAGATCAATAATAGGCAAATCTCTTTGAATTCTTCATAGCAGGAATACCACAAACCGCCGTTACTGCGGCGGCATTGGCCTTGAAGAACTTCCGTTTGACCATTGGCCACCACCGGTTTGCCGATGGCCCAGGCTTCGAGTGCCACCATCGACAGCGACTCGAATTGCGACGGGATCACCAAAAACTCGGAGCCCGCCAGGCCGTTGAACTTGTCTTCGTCGCTCATAAAACCGAGATAGCGAATTTTGGGATGCTCAGGGATCTCGATCACGCTCTTGCCCATCAACACCAGAGTGCAATCGACATCCGCTTCATCCAACAACCGGGAGTAAAACCTCAACAATTCCGGCACGCCTTTGTTCTCATCCAGCCGGCCGATGTAGACAAAATAGTCGCCGTCAATAGAGTACTTCTGCCGGAAATCCCCAGCATCAAAATGTTCAGGAATCTCCGATCCCACGCCCACGATATCGCCGGGTACGTGATGGTTCTGCGACACCCGGTTGATAATCTCTTTTTCTTCCACCGAATTGTAGACAATGGCCGCCGGTAGATGGAACAAATCCTTGAACAACCGCAAATAGACCACCTCGTCATGTTCGGCTGTAGGCACCAGAATCGCCTTCTTCCGGAATTTTTTCACTCCGTGATACGAGTGATAATAGCGGTAAGAAAAGAAAATATAATACGCGAATTCATCATCCCGCCGCTCCAACTCGTCGATCAGATTGGGAACCGTCGGCCCCTCTTCGTCCAACCAGCGCAGCTCGTCATCGAGAGAGTGTTCATCGTTAAAAATATATTCCTGAATCTCGCCGAAGACCTTGGGATCCCGGTCTTTCTCCACCTTGAAGCGATGAACCGGGATGCCGTTGATATCATCGGTCCCTTCAGAATAATGGTGGGCCCAGGTCACATAGTCCAACGCCGTGGTGGTGAACACCTCCACGTCAAAATCATGGACAATATGCTCGGCGATCAACCGGGCGTGATACTCCGCCCCGCCATTGATTTCCAAACCATACCTCTGAACCACAATCCCAATTTTTTTCCGCATCCGCCATTATAGCACAAACAATATCTCACATAAAAGAGCAAAAACAACCGAGAGCACTCGAACGGGGTTGATTCGATCTTGCAATTTTGTATTCGATACATTAGAATGAAATATAGAACCATCGTGGTCCAAGAGGTGAAAAAGGAGATAAACATGTTAAAAAAACTTACTAACAAAGGTTGTAACCAGAAAAAAGTACTTTTCTCCGAAAGAATCGCTAACACAAGCAACTACGCTTGCCTGCCTGCTTGCTCAGTCGGTGGTGTTTCCGCAGGGGAGATGTGGATTCAATTTTTTAGGACCGGTATCTAGAGCGTACTCCGGGCTAAAAGCCGGGAAAAGCTAAGATTCGTGCAATTCGGAGCCGGGGATTTGCCTCTTCTACAGAGAGAATCCCCGGCTTGCCACTAAAACCTAAAAAAACAAATTATTAGGGGGTGTATTTTGTTTGGGAATGATTGTTTGGGGGTATTTATCACATTTTCACAGATTTGTGAAATTTGACATTTAGGAGAATTTCGGTTATAAAAGTACCTTTATCAATAATCTCACCATAAAAATTTCAATGGAGGATGCAATGAATATATTCGTATGCATTAAGCAGGTTCCGGATACCGAAGCCGTCCTCGCCGTAAAGGAAGGCAAAACCATCAGCGAAGAAAACATCAAATGGATTCTGAGCCCTTATGACGAATTTGCCGTCGAGGAGGCATTGAAACTAAAGGCGGCCATCGCCGGTTCAAAAGTCACGGTCATCACGTTGGGACCTGCGAGGGTGGAGAGCGCTCTTCGCAGCGGTCTGGCAATGGGAGCGGAAAACGCAATTCATGTGGAAGTGAACGATGTTATCGACCATAAAACAGCCGCATTGGCTCTGGCCAACGCCATCAAACAGGAAGGCGACACAGGCGTTATTTTTATGGGCAAACAGGCCATCGACGACGATGCCTACCTGACCCACATTTATGTGGCCGAAAACCTGGAGATCCCGGTTTCCACAAACGTCATCGCCTTTGCCCATGAAGACGGCAAAGTCATTGTCGAACGGGAAATCGACGAAGGCGCCCGGGAGAAAATCGAAATGGCCAACCCGTGCGTGGTGGGCGTCACCAAAGGCTTGAACGAACCCCGCTATCCTTCCCTCATGGGAATGATGAAAGCCAAAAAGATCCCCATCAAGAAAGTGACATTGGACGATCTCGGCATCACCGACACCACACCTAAAATCATAGTGGAAAAACTCTACGCCCCACCGGAAAAACCCCAGGGCAAAGTCCTGGAAGGCGAATTGGAAGATTCCGTCAAAGAGCTTGTCCGTCTTCTAAAAGAAGAGGCAAAGGTTTTATAGGAGGCAGCAATGGCAAACTTAGGAATATATATCGAATTAAAAAACGGCGCTATCAAAAAAGCCAATAAAGAGGCCTTGAGCATCGCCCTCAAAAGTGGAAACGATGTGTACGCGGTAGTATTCGCAAACGACGTCGCTCCCTTCATGGACGACCTGAAAGGATGTAAAAAACTCATCCAGGTCAAAGGCGACAATATCGAGTTCCACCCGGATTTTTATGCCGCAACCCTGGCAAACATCATCAAAGAACACCAGTTGAACGATTTCATCGGTATCTTCACCGCCCAGGGCAAAGACCTATTCCCCCGTGTGGCGGCAAAAGCCAACGCCACCCTGGTGAACGATTGCATTGACATCGATTTTGAGAATTCCACCGCCACCAAACCTGTGTACGCGGGTAAATTGTTGCAGAGTCTCAAAGTGACCGACGAATTTCGTATGTTCACCATCCGCCCCAATGTCTTCCCCGTGGAAGCCAATGACGGCGGACAGCCGGACGTGGTGGAAATAGCCATGGTGCAGGACGGCGAACGGGCAAAAATCGTCGAACTGATCACAGGCGGCGCCAATAAAGTGGATCTGGTGGAAGCTGAAGTCATCGTCTCCGGCGGTCGCGGCATCAAGGAGAAAGACAATTTCAAAATCCTCGAAGATTTGGCCGCTGTATTCAACGCCGGTGTGGGCGCGTCCCGCGCCGCTGTGGACGCCGAATACGCCACCCCCGACATGCAGGTGGGACAGACCGGTAAGGTCGTCAATCCCAAGCTGTACATCGCGTGTGGTATTTCCGGCGCCATTCAGCACTTTGTGGGCATGAAAACATCCAAAGTAATCGTCGCCATCAACAAAGACGCCGAAGCCCCCATCTTCAAGAAAGCCGATTACGGCATCGTGGGCGACCTTTTTAAAGTGGTTCCTCTTCTGACCGAAGAGCTGAAAAAAGCACTCTAATAAAAATCAATCATACACAAAGGCATACCGGCTTCCGGTATGCCTTTTTCCCCCAAAAGTTATAACCAAATAGGCAAAACCTCCGTACAATGATGTTATGTAAATTTTTCAGGAGAATATATATGCAACGAAAATATTTCACCTTTTTGGCTCTCTTGGTATTCGCGGTCGCCATTTTCAGCGCCCAGCACCCCGGGAAATTGGACCCGACGAAGTTGAGCCTGGAAGAATTGTATCCGGTTGTGCCGTTCAAGGGAAAAACCGCGAAAAAGATTCGCTTCTCAGAAGGCGAGCAATACCTCGCCTTTCTCTGGAACAACTACAACCAGCCGGGAACCGATCTCTACATCTATGATCTCAAAACACAATCCCTAAAAAGAGTAACCTCGCTGGACCGGATGAAAGAATTCGATCCCCCCGAAGACCGCGTAGCCTTCCAAAAAAAATGGGATCAAAAAACCCGTGAAAATTCCGTTATGCAAGAGATGTACTTTGCCCAACGGGACTACCTTATGGGAAAGGATGTGGATCTGGATAGATTCGAACGGGAGGAATTGCGAGCCCTCAAGCTGGAATTGAAAAAAGAAAAAGAGAAAAAACAAGCTGAAGAGGCGAAACATTCCAAGAATAAAAAGAAAAAAAAGAAGAAAAAAATTAAGAAAGAAAAATCAGAAGAGCTCGAGCTATGGGAACTCAGGGATAAACTAAAAGAAAAAAAGAAAAAAGAGGAAATCAAAAAAACAGACCTCTACCCCGGCGTCAAAAACTATCGTTGGTCCAAAACAAAGCCGGAACTGATTTTTCAATACAGAGGCGATCTATTCCATTACATCCCCGCCTCCGACCAAATCATCCGCCTGACCATGACAGACGACGAAGAAGATATCGTCGCCTTCACCCCCAACGGGGACGGCTATTTTTACAAAAAAGACCATCAAATATTTAAAGTGCTGTTCGCCTCATCCTACATCCAACAATTGAACCGCACACTCGCAAAAAAGAACAAATACGAAATCGACAACACCAGCATCTCCCCCAACGGGCAATGGATGATGATACTCGCCAAAAAGCAAGAGGGAAAGCCTGCTCAGCGCGAGGTTGAAATCATGAGCTACAAGGAGCGGTTCGCCAGGGCCACCAAAGTGAAACGGCAAGTGGCGGACGACAAACGGAACGAACCTCACTACCGGCTCATTTTACGCAAAATCCAGGATAAAAACTACGGCCAAGAACCCGAACCGATCTTCGACATCCCCGGCGGCGACGTCTGGTACGAATTCAGCGATATCGAATGGAACGAAGAGGGCTCGATGTACGCCTTCATGACCTGGCAACGGGAAAAGGGCGACCTCAAAATCTGGACCGGCAAGACAATGGAGGGCGAAAAGCCGCAACTCCTGTTTTCCAAAAAGGAAAAAATCGGCTTCAAAGATTTTTATGAGAACAACCTCAAATTCACCCCCAACGGGAAACATTTGGCAGCCATCATATACAACGGGGAAGGCTTCCGTCAACCAGTGCTGTTCGACCTCTCCACCAAAAAGAGGCGCGCCCTCATGGAAGGACGCTTCGAAGCCTACCCTATCGTCGGCTTCAGCAAAGACAGCTCTAAAATGTACGTGGAATCCGATAAACTATCCCCCGCCATCCACTCGATATTCGAAATCACACTATCCAACCGGCAGATGAAACGAATCGGCGAAAAAACCGGCATGCACCGCAATTCAAAACTCTCCAAATCCAACCGCTGGATTGCGACTAATTTCGGCAATTGGGACAAGAGACCGGAGCTCCATCTCATGGACCGCGAGTCGGGCGAGACAGAAATTCTCACCGCCAGCCACCGGGAAGACTGGGATAAATTCAATTTCATCAAACCCGAACGGTTCACCTTCAAAAACCGCCTGGGCCAAACCATCCACGGCATGATCTTCAAACCCTCCGGCTGGACCCCCCAGGACAAACGACCGGGCATCGTCTACATGTACGGCGGCCCCTTGAACACCGACCACACTGTGGAAGAGGATAACTACAGCACCCTCTCCTACATGTTCCAGATGATCATGGCGGCCAAACACGGATACGTCACCGTCAACATCGATCCCCGCGGACAGAGCGGCTATGGCCGGGACTTTTCCGAGGCCAACTTCCAGCAGGTGGGAACACCCCAGACCCAGGACCTCGAGGATCTGGTCAAACACATGAGCGCCGGTTTCGGCGTCGATACCAAGCGCCTCGGCCTCCACGGTTGGAGCTTCGGCGGTTTCCAGACCTTGATGACCATGTTCACATCGCCGGACACCTTTTGCTGCGGCATCGCGGCAGCCAGCGTCACCGAATGGGAGAATTACAACTCCTGGTACGCCGGCTCCACCATCGGACCCTCTGTGAGGGAAAAACCGACATTGAGAAAATACTCGTTGCTCCCGCTGGCCAAAAAACTTAAACATCCGCTACTTCTAGTGCACGGCATGATGGACCCCAATGTCCTTTACCAGGATACCGTCAAAGTATACCAGGCGCTCCTGGAAGCCGGCAAAGAAACGCTGGTGGACCTTTTCCTCGATCCCGAAGGGAAGCATAGCCTCAGAGGAATCGTCCAAAACAAATCAACTTACAAAAAATTCGAATCCTGGTTCGTGTCCCATCTAGGCAACGTCACGAACAATAATGATCAATAAAGCAAGTTAAGCATTTCGATACGATCAAAGTTTTTTTGTGGAGCCTGTTCCCTGTAAAAGGTGACAGGCCCCACTGTTTCATTTTTTATTTTCAATTTTTCCACTAATTTGATATAATTGGCATTATGGGCTTTAGGAGATTATTATGAATAAAAAGGGATTTACTTTGATCGAGCTACTCATCGTAGTCGCTATCATAGGAATCGTAGCTGCAATCGCGATACCGAATCTCTTGGTGGCGATTCAGAAAGGCAGGCAGAAAGCGTCGATGGCGGACATGAGTTCCATCGCCAAAGCCGTTGAATCTTACCGGATTGATCACGGAATCGTTCCCGATGTCCCCGGAACCGTCGCCAATCTCGAAAACGACTGGTTCATTCCGTTCTATATAAAAAAGTTTTCGTCCGAAGACTCCTGGGGCACGATTTTCATTTACGAAGCGGCTCTAGAAAACTATACCATCACCTCATATGGAAGGGATCAAATGCCGGGCCCCGCCCCCTCCGAACCATTCTACAATGTGACCAATATCGAACACTTCAATTTTGACATCGTGCTCTCAGGCGGCACATTCGTCCAGGGCCCTAAAAGTTTGATGAAATAGTCGCTATTAGTGGATTAATCTCAAGTAAACATTTTTCAACGCCCACCGATTCAGCCGTTCATTGGCCCAAACGTATTCAAGATTTTTTTCAAGACCTGTTTCCATACAAATACGATACCATTGCACCGCACCATACAAATCTCCGCCGGCCTCACGCTTCAAACCGATAAAAAACGCGATTTCACACTTTCTCGCCGGCATATCCATTAATTTGTATAATTCCTCTTCGGGGGTTAGGCCGGTCAAATACCGCCCCAAATGATGATAGTGGGAGATCCCCTCTTTAGAAAAATACGCTGCCACATCTTGCCAACGGGGATGTTTCTCGGCGCCATTCATCAACGTACACGCAGCTTTCATCAGCCAATCATAAGCGATCCGTTGTTTGCTCTTGATGGTCCGCGGCCATTTCCATGGTAGCTCGTATTCCTGGAGCCCAAACGCGATCATGGAAAGGGGTGGATACAAATATTCGGGAGTATTGCGCTTCAACCAATTCAACGCTTCGCCCTCTTCCATAAATTCCTTGCCGTATTGATACGCTGTGATCAAAAGATTCAATTGGAGGATTCCCGTCATTTTAAGATTGGTCTGAAGGCGAAAAGCCCAACGGCTTTTACCCGCCCGGTGGCACTTATAGGGAATCGCGTGCAAAAAGCCTGTACTGAAACCGGCATCCACCAACATTTTAAATGCCTCAACCGCTTTTTCCAGTGTTTGCCCTTCTAACCCGCGCAAAAACGAGAGGGCGATATGATCGTGCCAGTCGTTGGACACATACCGACGTGGATATCCCTTCAACACATCGCAGGCGGCTTGAAATTTTCCATGTCGCCAGAAAAGCTCCGCCAACACGGCACGGCTTCGAACGGAAGAGGGGTAGCGGTCAATCACTTTTCGAGCCAATTCCTCAGCGGCGTCCTTACGTCCTAAACGCGACAATAACAAAGCTTTGGTCTCCAGTACTCCGGCTTGCCAACTGGTAGCCACCTCTTCGATGGCTTCGAGCCCCTTCTTGTAGTTTTCATCCAGATAATACAAGCGGGCCAACTCTTTACGGGCGTTAATATAATCAAATCCCTGCGAACGATCATGCCGCTCCACCCACGAAGCCACCACCTCCGCCGCCTGGCGAAATTTCGCCGAGTTTTTCAAATACCCGGCATACTCCTCTACCAGATTCCAATCATCCGGGTATTTTCCCGTTAATTTATTAAATTCGTACTGGACGAACAAGGGCCGCGTCTCACGGAATCCCGCGATCTCACGAATAGCGCGAACCTTGAAGCGCAACGGTGGATACGGTAATCGTAAAATTTCCAATAAGCCCTCTTTATCCTGGGAATAGATCGCATGCAAAAGAGAAAGAACACAATTCGCATCCTTCGAACCAACGAGAATCCGTTCCAAAAGCCCCGGATCGTTAAGGTATTGAAGCGAAACCTTGACCAACAAATGCCGGTTGGACAACCGGGAGTCCATTTTTCTCACCATTAGACGCACCCCTTCCAACAACTTAGGGCTCCTAAGGGGGATCAATAACCGCGCCTCTTCGGAAAACCTCTTCAACAGTCTTCCTCCCAAATTGCCGGGAGCTTTGAGCCGGTCCAACAACAACTTGACATCGGTCCGTTGATGGCGGAATTTCAAGAGTAGAGAATACCAATCTTTAAGCTCCACCAGATAGGAAGAGCCGGCCTCCCCCAACTCATCCAGATAAAACATTCCCGCCTGTACCGACGCCAGCTCATCCAACAGGTGGCTTCCCAATTTATACAGAGCTGAATAAAAGAATCCCCGGTAAAAAGATGTCATGGCAGCGGAAGATGAGAAAAACCCATTCTTTTTCGTGGAAAGTATATCGAGCCCTCGCTCAAACAAATGTTCCACCCTCGATAGAGCCGGATCGCCGGTCGCCCGGATTTGACTGGAAAAAGCCGGATCATTGATTTCCAGACCCACTGTATCCAAAACGACATCCGGCAGAGCCCTGGAAAGGCTGCGGTTGGTTTCGAAACAGTTCAATTCCAGTCCGGTTTTAATGGCCGTAAGTAAAGAATTGCCATCACCACCAAACAATTTTTGGCGCAACCGCTCCCATTCTTCCACCTCTTTGCGCTCGGCAAAACGGAGGAGCCAGAGATAGCGGGTTAGCAGATCATCCTCTTTCAGAGCCCGGGCTTCCAATTCACCGTCTTTCCGTAAAAAAAACAGAGCAAAAGACCCGGTCGATGGCTTTTCCTCCAACAACCTCCGGCAGTGCCCTTCATATCCCATTTGATAAGAAAGCATCGCTTCGATCCGGCTCATATCCGCGGAGGTCAACCCCTTTGACATGGCTAATAGGGCTAACGTCCGGGCATGAAGCCTATCCGTCAATTGCAGATAATCGAACGATTGCAGCCCAAGCAGAGTGAACGCTTCTGTGGCCCAATTCAAATAAACTGGATGGCGATCGTTGGATTGCCAGCGCTGATCCAATTCATGGAGGAATTCCGATAAATCTAGAGGATAAAAATCTTCCGGTATTTTCTTGAAATCCTGCAAACCGGCAGGATTCTCATCCTTCTTTAAACCCAACGGATATTTATTGTTGTACCGTTTCGCAAGCCCCGCCAATACATCCACCAATTGCTGAAATGTGGGAAACTCATCGAGGGTGCACACCTTCATCCGGTCGGAAAAAACATGCCAGGCTCCATCTTTGAAAAAATACTCCAGAGCCAAATCTTCCAGAGAAAACATCGCCCGCAATTCTTGAATCGCCAACTCAAAGCGCCGATCCGGCCTGAGCCGGTAGGTTCGCCCTAAAACAGCCTCCATCTCCGCCGGAGGAGCTTCCAAAATGGAATTGTATACCGGCTTATTGAATGTTTCATATTCCTGCCGTCCGCAGTTGACCAAAAGAACCAAAACAATGATTAACACAGGAATAAAATATTTTTTTGTCACGAATCGCCATCCCTATAAATTATTAGTCTAAATTATAACCGATCCGTGGAAAAGAAGGCAAGGGAAAGAAAAAAAAAGAGCAAGGGGACCGATGCCCCTTGCTCCATTATATTAACAGTCGTACTGTCTAACTAGTTTTTGACAATGGTGAAATCATCGGCCAGGCCGTTGAATTTCGAACCGTTCTGAACGAGGAATACCGTAGCTGTGGTATTGGACGCTCCAGTGGTGAAGATGATGGATTTCTGCACAAAGTTCTTGGAATCGACAAACTGGACCGTCTGAGTTGTGCCGCCGAAATCCTTCACACCGAGATTGACGTTGGCGAGACTCTTGGCTTTGCACCAGCAAGAGATGGTGTAGGAGGTGTTGGGGCAAAGATCGCCGATCACCTGCTCCACTGTGGCGCCCGCGTCATTCACTTTCACCGCGTAGGTGCCGGAATGGGCGTCGGTATCCACAGAGACACTACCGGATGCCGTCCAATCGGTGGTGTCGCCTGTTTCAAAACCGGCGTTGTCGATGGTTCCGATGCAGGAGCCGATAGGATTGACAGTGATATAATTCACCTTGGTTTCGGTATCGTCACCTTCGGCGTTTGTGGCAACCAATGTCACGGAATAGGTTCCCGCTGTGTTATAAGTGATGGTGGGATTCTGCAAGGTGCTGACTGCGGGGGTTCCACCGGCGAATGTCCAATCCCAGGCATTGGGACTGTTGGTGGACAGATCGGTGAATGTCACGCTATCGCCTTCATTGATCACAGTGGCGCTGGCGGAGAAATCGGCAACCGGAGGCTGCGGAGTTCCCGGAGAGATCACCGCTGTGTAATCTTCCACTTCACCATAAGAGAAGGTTTCGCAAGAAGAGGTGGGAACAGCGTTGTATTTCATCATGACGCGCATCCGGGTGGTGGTGTCGATTCCCGACTGAACAGTGAAGTTACCGGTTACGACTGAAGATGTGCCGCCTCCGCTGAAGACCTCTTCGCCCGCGTCGTCGAAATCATGGTCGCCATTGTAGTCGATCCAGATCTTCCAGTATTCAATGTAGGTGGTACTGGCGAATTCGGGAGTCAAGATCACGTTCACAGTGTCGCCGGCGGTCAGATTGACGAACAGGTTGGTGAAATCGGTATATCCGGCGGCTCCCGAAGGATTGTCGAAGGTTCCGATCTGCACGCGGCCGATCCACTCATAGGAGAAGTTGCTGCCTTCGGCGGAGCAATAGGGTTTTTCCGCCACATTGATGTAATCCACTTTGGTTTCGGTATCGCTACCGGAAGCGTTGGTGGAGATCAGAGTTACGGCATACACGCCCGCGGTGTTATAGGTGACCGTGGGATTCTGCGCCGTGCTGACGGCAGGTGTGCCTCCGGCGAATGTCCAACTCCAACTGGAGGGATTATTCGAGGACAGATCGGTGAAGGTCACGCTGTCGCCGGCGGAGATATTGGTGGCGCTGGCGCTGAAATTCGCAACCGGAGGCTGCAAGGTCGTAACGGTGATATAACCGACTTTGGTCTCTGCATCGTTACCGGTGGAATTGGTGGCGATCAATGTTACATCATACACGCCGGGGGTGTTGTAGACGACCGAGGGATTCTGGTCTGTGCTGCTGGAGGGGGTGCCTCCGGCGAAGGTCCAACTCCAGGAGGTCGGTGTATTGATGGTCAAATCTGTGAACTGGACGGTGCTGCCGGCCATCACGGTTGTCTGGTCTGCGCTGAAATCGGCGACCGGCGGTACTCCGCCTTCGACCGGAACATTGGCTACATACGGTTTGAAGTTATGATTGGAGATGGTGAGGATAGCGTTGGGTTCATTGCCGGAGAGGGCCATGAAGGTCAACGTTCCTGTACCGTCGCCGG
Organism: uncultured Clostridia bacterium; assembly: GCA_964491915.1. Classification (GTDB taxonomy): domain Bacteria; phylum Acidobacteriota; class Aminicenantia; order UBA2199; family UBA2199; genus JAHELQ01. The sequence continues at coordinate 30,699 of CAZBHS010000041.1, read as the reverse complement.
CCAAAGTGGTTTTGGCTTTGATGGTGTTTTCGTATACCAATGTGGCGATACCATTGGGGCAATTGGAGCTGGTAATGCTCAAGGCCGTTGCCCCCGGCATAATGGAAGCGCCGTGGGAAGCGGTTGTCACGGTAGGCTGGGCTGTGTAGATCTTCATCGCCGGATCGCCGTACCAATGGAACAATTCCCATGTGGTCTGGTGTAAGCCCCAGAGATATTCCATCGCGACTTTTCCGAAGTTCAGCAGATCGCCCATTGTGTAGATAGCGCTATGGGCCGGGATAGGATTGCCCAAACCGCCGGAACCATACTGCGGATCAATACCCGGACTGGGCCAGATGCCGTCGATCAAGCCAGGCGAGAATCCATCGTTGGGACCGGAATAACTCAAGTTGGTGGCGCCGACAATACCGACGCAACCGCCGCCGCTTTTGCGGAGGAACTTCTCGGTAAAGCATTCGGAACCGCTGGTGAACTGGCCGGTCAAGCAGTTGATGCTGAACACAACCGGCAACAATTCGCCGTTATTCAAGTTTCCGATGTTGGTGGTTGTATAATAGGGATCGCCCCACAGGGTGACGTCGCCGTGGTCGCGGTGATACACCAGGAAGCGGCCGGCTTCGATATAATTGGTGATATCGGCGGCGTCGCCATCCCAGGGGAAGCCCGGTTTCAGCAGTTCAGCGGGGACCGGTGTGTTGGAGGGGGAATAGTAGCCGTCATTGTAGTACTGGGGATCATGGGTGGCTCCTGTCACATAGACGCGGTTGACGCCATAGCCCTGCCCCATCACATAATTGCGGATATCTTCCGCTGTGTGGGAGAAGCGACGGTCGGCGTAATGGTCGTTATTGTCATCCTGATAATAGGCGCATCCCAGAACATTGGAGTAATAGCTGGCCAACGTCGGGGGATTCTTTTCATAATTGATGATCTTGTCTACAATCACCTGCGCGTCGGTGGTGTTGCTGGGGGTGATACGGCCATAGGCCATTTCCGGTTTGTAACCGCTCCCTTCCATTTCGGCGTAATACAAATCCGTATAACGGGAACCGGTGTATTCCGCCGGAACATCGCCGTGGTCGCCGAAAATCAAGAAGTACTGGGGCTTCGGAGTCCAATTGTCATAGCGGGTCTGCAATTCGCTTTTCACCTGGGTGGTGGTCCAGGAAGACTGGGATATGATCTCGACTGTATACCCCATCTGACGCTTCCAGGTGGCCAACGCTTCGGCGGACGCCAAATAATTGGAATGAACGATCATGATGTAATCTTTCGGAGTTTCGCCGGCTTCCAACTGGGCCATGGATTCGGTTGCCGCCAGAGTTCCTCCGTTGGGGACGGAACCACGGTTCAACACGACATTCTTGACCATCTGGTTGGCATGCTTGGAATTGGACGAATAACGGCCGAAATTGGAGTCTCCACCTTCAAATTTCACTTTGAATTTGATGTTGGTGTAGAGTTTGACCTCGCCGGACACAGGATTGACCTGCAAGGGGCGGACCTGGATAACGGCGGTGGACACGCCCATGTAACCTTCATGGTTCACGATTTTGACGATCTCTTCAGGGAAGAACGCGTTGTTTTCATAGACCTCGCGATTCTTCTTGAACGTGGGGCCGGGGCAATTGACACAATCAGCCGCCAGTTCCAGCGAAGGATGAATGGTGAATGTTCCTTCCTGAATCTCGAAATCGGATGTCAACATCTGAATCACAGGCTGGGCGCCATAAGGGACGGCGATATGGAGATTCCTGACCGGAACCCGCGGAGAGCCGACCTCTTCCAAATGGCTGAACCCATAAATATGGGGAATCTGATACTCGGCGCCATCAGCGATTTTGTCTGAAAATATTGCGCCTTTAAACTTGTAATGGATATCCACGCCTAAATTTCCATTGTCCTTTACAGTCAGAACCGGAAGTGTGGATTTAAAATTGTCCCCGAAGACCGGGGCGGATCCCATCAGGGATACTAGAACAAATCCTAGAATACATAAAGTTGAGAATATTTTTTTCATAAAAACCTCCTGCAATTTTGAGAAAATTCACGGGCAATTGGACAATTGGGCAATTGGGCAAATAAATGATTTGGATGTTCCTTTTTACAGTTTCCTTTTAGAGAAATAAAATTATAAAACTAAAAAATTAAATTTTCAAACAATACCAATTCACTCCACATTAAAAAGCCATTAAAATACCGGCTATAGGCCCGTCAATATTGAAATTTTTCTTTTAATGATTCATAATAAAAAGTCAACAGGCAATCTTGAAGCTGACTTTTCATGCCTATGCCACGTCTACAAAAGCCGGAACAACAAATATAACTAAAAAAGGAGTCAACATGAAACGGGTAATTATCTTTATTTTTTCTTTAGTTCTCATGATGATCTGTATGAATGGAACCATTCACGCGGATGTGGTCATCAACGAAGTGTTATTCGATCCCTATGGGGCGGGCGACGCCAATGGCGACGGGGCCGTCGATTTTCAAACCGACGAGTTTATCGAATTGATGAACACCGGCGGATACAGCGTCGATATCGGCGGCTGGACCCTGCTCAATTCCCAGAATGGAGTGATGTTCACATTTCCATCGTCCACCATCCTCTCACCCGGAGAACTTTGCGTCGTATTCGGAGGTGTCGGCGGCTCCGGATTCGGCGACTACTTCCCCGCCCAATTGCAGATCTTTTCCGCCGGCGGAGGATTTGTAGGAGGCGCTCGCAACAATCTTTACAGTAGCAATGAAAACGTCATTGTAAACGACGCGTCGAATCAAGCCGTCGCCGAGGTTTACTGGGGAACGGCAACCGCGAAAACGGCGGTGGGAGTCAAGTTCGCCTCCCCCAACACCATTGACGGCCAGAGCTACACCGGAACAGACATCGATCAATCGGTAACCCGTGAAACCGATGGAACCGGGCTATGGGCAAAGCATTCCCAATTAGCCGGCAGTCTCCTCTACTCCCCCGGAGCACTCAACACCGGAGAATTTTCCTCCAGCGATTATTGCTGGAGCCATGGATCCAGCGCCGCCAGCTACATCGATAGCTTCACAGTGGGGGGCAAGGAATTCACGTCCGGCGCCGCCACCTACTCCGATTACACCGGTCATGTCATTTACATGGCTCCGGGCGGAGATGTGGAGGTCACCCTGCACAAAGGCGATAGCGCCAGTTGTTACCTCACTATGTGGATCGATTACAATGGCGACGGGGATTTCAATGACGCCGGCGAAGAAATATTCAGCCGCGGCCCATTGGTCAGTTATACAACCCGTAATGTCTCGATCCCCGAAGACATTTCAGTCACTTCGACACGACTGAGAATCGCCGTCAAACAAGGAAGCGCGCCATTGCCGTGCGAAACCGGCTACACCGGCGAAGTGGAAGACTATACCGTGGTATTCGGATCGGTGGTCATGAACGAAGTCTTGTTCGATCCCTCCGGCGCCGGCGACGCCAACGGCGACGGAACCATCGATTTCCGCTCGGATGAATTTGTCGAATTTATCAATATCAGCGGCTCCACTGTCGATATCGGCGATTGGACACTGCACAACGAAACAGATTCCGTCATCTTCACCTTCCCCTCCGGAACCACTCTACAACCGGGAGAATTGTGCGTCGTGTTCGGCGGCGTGAATCCGGCAGCGGGTTTCGGCAGTCAATTCCCGCCGTCATTGCAGGTATTCGCCTCACACCAAGCGGTGGACCAGGGTTTTGAAGCCGGAGGCAATGATAATTTACACAGCGCCGGAGACAATCTCATTTTGAGAGACACCTCCTATCGCATTGTTGCCGAAGTCTATTGGGGCGTCAATTCACCGCTCAGTGAAAACGCCGAAAAATTCGCGTCCCCTTACACTGTGGATGGAAACAGTTACGAAGGGACAGACATCAATCAATCGGTGGGGCGCTTGCCGGACGGCACAGGATTGTGGGCCGAACACACATTCTTGATGGGAGGAGCGATTTACTCTCCAGGACAACTCAACACCGACGGAAGCGCGTCCCCCAGCGGTGAAGGCTTCTACAAAGTGCTGTTCATGGACGGCGGCGTCAACCTCACCAGCCGCACTACCCTACCGGCGGCGGACTATCTGGACATCTCCATGGAATACCTGGCCACCAGCGAAACCGACACCCAATCCTATGTCATGATATCCAATGGCAACGACGACAACGGACGCCTCTTGTATCCCGATGGCGCGCCCCGCTTCAGAGTGATCTACACCAATGGCGGCGTAGGCACCGATCATGGTACATCGTTGGGTAGCGACGGCCTGGACCGGGTGAGACGTTATTATCAAAACGGCGGAAGTTATACCGGTTCGTGCGCCGGAGCCTTTCTCTCATCCATCAGCGCCGGCGCAACATCGATCAACGACTACTACTACCATATCTGGCCCGGCCGCACCGAGGGAACGAGCCTCTTCGACACCTACACCGGCCATTACATCGAATCCGGTTCTCCGTTGCTCAACTACTATGACTTCGGCGGCGACATGTACATCTCCAACATATACCACAACGGCGGATGTTTCGCCCGCACCACCATCGATTACCCCGCCGGCACAGAGATCCTGCTCCGCTACAATTATTCATCCAAAGACATGCACCGGCAACCCAGTTGTTGGGCCTACAAAGATGACGCCGATAGCGGACGGGTGTGCGTCATCGGCTCCCATCCCGAAAGCGTCACCGGCGGAGAGCGGTTGCAATTGATGGCGGCCATGATCCAATACGCCCTCGACGGCCAGGGTAACGTCAACGTAAAAGGAACATTGTCCAATGGCGTGACCCGCGCCATGGACAAGTCCACCGCGGACAACGATCCGGCATTCACAAAAATCGGCGACAAACAATACCACCATTTCAAGGTGGACATCCCCCAGGGAGCCTCCAATTTCGAGATTACATTGCAGGGAGAGTTCGGCTATGACTTAAACCTGTATGCCAACCCCAACAACCACGCCTTCAACAGCACAGCCCAGTACAAAGAAACCGCCTCCGGATCGGTAAAATCCATTTCCATTCCCAATCCAACCGCCGGAACCTGGTACATTGGCGTCGAATGCGCCACCACCGTGACCGCGGAAAAAGTATCGTGGGGGTATGAATATTATGGGAACCTCGACGTGTTAAACGGAGTGTCCTATAGTATCGACGCCTCCTGGAACGAATAGATAACTCGTAAGAAAAACAGGGGGGGCCAGGCGAATTCGCCGGTTCCCTCTGTTACGAGAAATTCACGAAAAGTTTCTGGCCGGACGCGACGCCGAGAGTCCCGGCGGCGGAACCTTCGCGGACAGCGATTTCAAGATTTTGATGGCTGCCGATGACCATGAACGGTTCGCTGCCCCCGCGGCCATAGGTTTCAAAAAAACGGGAAATTTCATAGCCGGCCACCGTCGCCTCAAACTTGCGAAAATCTCCCGACGACAGATGAAAAAACAGAAAATTCTTCGATATATTGGTGATACAATTGCCGAATTTATCGATATAGACAATACGGCCTAAAATCGAGTCTCCTTTTTTTTGCGGTATAAAATCCGAATTGACGATAAATTCCGAAAATGGTAACGCCACCTGGCGTACATCCACCCCTTTCAGCAAATGAGCCGCAACCGGCGTCATTTTGTCGCGGGCCTCGAATGTCGATGGCCCCTCTTGAAGAAAAAACCTATTCTTGATGATTTTCCACACCTCTTTGTCTTCTTTCCTCAAAATCGGAGTCAATACCCCATTGTCGGGGCCGATAAAAAAATAGCCGTTGTATTTGACCAGCAAAATACCCCGCTCGGTCCCGACCCCAGGATCTACGACGACCAAAAACACGGTCCCTTTGGGAAAATAGCGAAAATTCTTCTCCAAAACAAACGACGCCGCATTGATATCAAAGGATGGAATCTCGTTCGCCAGATCAATCACATCGATCCCAGGATCGATGGTCCGGGCCACCCCTTTCATCACGCCGGTAAAATAATCCTGATTGCCGAAATCGGTAATAAAAGCCAGAGTCTTCATGATTCACTCCAAAAGGATTTTAATACCGGTCATTCTATACTGTAAGCACTCGCCAGTCAAGTATATTGAGGTGAATACTCCAAAGCGCAAAAAAATTAAATAAATAAAACTTTGATTGAATTTTTTTTTTTATTGTTTTAAAATTATTACGGGAAAATAATTACGGAGAAATAATAATGCAAACCTAAGGGAATCTTAACTATATATCAGAGGAGGACATATGAGAGGAAAATGGTTAGTTCTTATTATTGCAACTCTAACAGTTGCGCTCCTGTTTAACCTTTCTTGTAAAACCAAAAAAAATGTCGAGGATACCGATTCCAAGACCATCACAGTAACAATGATGAACACCGGTAATGTAGCGGTCCATATTTATTTGGAAGGTCAAACTCCAAACGACAACAATCTGGTACAACCGGGCGGCACTCAAACAACACAGTTTCTGGCCCAAAGAGTGGGACATAATGTTTCGTTCTATGTCCAGCAAGGAGGGAATGTTGTCGGTACAGCGGTGTGCTCAGTCGGTCAGACCGCCTGGGACTCACAGCAGTCAGTGGTCGAATGGAACGGCCGGGCGATTCTCTGTGTAACCTGGTAGAACAGAACACACATTCAAACGTATTATTCATTATCAAGGGAGGGGAAATTCTCCCCTCTCTCCTCTTATTCCACACTCAATCCTCAACGGCTATTCCGCCAGGCGATGATCAAGCCGGCGCCGGCCAACACCGCGCTCGCCGTTGTGATTAAAGCCGGGATAGTATTTCCATAGAGCCAAAACCCAACGCAAAACAAGATACTGTAAATCAAAATCAGGCCCAAAAAAACCTTCAGTATCGATCGGGGCAGATTCCAATCCCGGTTCAATGTTCCGGCCAGGACAATTCCTTTTGCCTCCGCCTCGTCAAGCACTTTCTTCCATCCGGGACCGCCGGGTTCGACAATTTTATAAAACCGGACGAGTGTTTCATCACTGGTGGGTTTGGAAAACAATGTCACCAATACCCAACCGGCGGTGGTAACAGCCACGCCGATAATCAGTTTTTGCCAGGAAAGCAATTCCGGCAATCCCAGCCGCAGATGAATGAACTCAAAGTACAAGGCGACACAAAAAGAAATCACCATAGCGGCGATTTCGCTGGCGGCATTGATGCGCCACCAAAACCATCGCAATAAAAAGAGCAATCCGGTTCCGGCTCCGATCTGCAACAGAATGTGAAACGCCTGGAGAGCGTTGCTGAGAAGCAAGGCCATTGACGCCGCCAAAATCATCAAAATCAAAATCGACAGGCGGCCCACCCGGACCAATCGTTTCTCGTCCGGATCTTTGCAGAAAAATCGCTTGTAAAAATCATTGACTATATAAGACGCCCCCCAATTCAAATGGGTGGAAATTGTGGACATAAACGCCGCGATCAACGACGCCACCACCATTCCCAACAAGCCGCGGGGTAAAAATGTCAGCATCGCCGGATAGGCCAGGTCATGCCTGATAATGTCGGGCGATATATTGGGAAACGCCGTTTGCAACGAACCGAGAGTCGGGAACACAATGATGGAGGCCAACGCCACAATGATCCACGGCCAGGGCCTTAAGGCGTAATGAGCGATATTGAAGAAAAACGTCGCGCCCATCGCATGCGTCTCGTCTTTCGCCGCCAACATCCTCTGGGCCACATACCCGCCGCCGCCGGGCTCCGAGCCCGGATACCAGACAGCCCACCATTGAACCGCGATGGGAATGAGAAACACCGTCATCACCAACGAAGTATCGCTGAAATCCGGGAGCAAGGACAGCTTGGTCCTGACACTCTCATGAGCGAACAATTGTTCGAGCCCCCCCACTTCCGGCAGATTCACCGCCACCACAGCCGCCGCCACAGCGCCGATCATGGCAATGATGAACTGCACAAAATCGGTGATCAACACCCCCCGCAATCCTCCCAACATGGTATAGATCACGACGATCACCGAAGCGATCAAAATCGTTTTCAAAGGAGAAATGCCCAGGATCACGCCCCCGATCTTTATGGCAGCCAGCGAAACAGTGGCCATGATCATCACATTGAAAAACACGCCCAGATAAATCGCCCGGAACCCACGTAAAAAAGCCGCCGCCTTTCCACTATATCTCAATTCGTAAAATTCAACATCCGTCAACACACCGGACCGCCGCCACAACCGGGCATAGACAAAAACAGTCACCATGCCGCTGATCAAGAACGCCCACCACATCCAATTGCCCGACACCCCATGGGTCCGAACCAAATCCGTCACCAAATTAGGCGTGTCGGACGAGAAAGTGGTGGCCACCATCGACACCCCCAATAGCCACCAGGGCATGTTACGGCCGGAGGCGAAAAACTCTTCGGAACTGGAGCCGGCCTTGCGGGACACACTCAAGCCGATCACCAACGATATAATAAAAAATCCAATTATCGATAACCAGTCAACCCAATGCAATATCATGACATCAATCCTTATCTCTCCAACCAATCAACCAGAGAAGTAATTTTTAGTTTTATTTTTTGTGGCTTTATTTTCTCTTTGGAAAAAAATTTCAATCTCAACTCCCTCCCGGGTAAGAGATCGAAGTAATTGTCGCTGAACCTACCGTCGAGACCTTCCGCTTCGAGAAAGACATTCCGCGCCAATGTATCAGAGGAAATCTGAACCGAGTATTCGTCGCCGCCTGACGAAACCTTCATCGAGAAGCGAGGAATGGGAAGATTCAACTCTTTAGGATGGACAAAGTAAAGTAAATTGGAGGAGCCCCTCTCCCGCCCCACCGACAGGGTGGCTTCAAGAACGACATTGCGTCGGTCAAATTGCTGAAGTAGTTCTTTTTCCCGGATGCTGAAAAAACACCCGGAAGAGTTGGCGGGAATGTGAATGCCGAGCCGTTTCTTCCAGAGGAGATCGCCGGAAAAATTCCATAATTTAAGCTCCAATCGCCCGGTCTCTTGACTCTGGACATCCGAAACGACTATCACCTCGACCTGTCCTTCGCGGATAATTGGGGACACTAAAAAAGGCCGGAACGCCTTTTTGACATAATAATGAAGCGCTTTCCACCGGCCGTGATAATCGATGGAAGACCAGGACGCCGCCGGCCAGCAATCATTGAGTTGCCAATACAACGTTCCCATACAATAAGGCCGCGCCCGCCGGTGAGCCTCCAACGCCACCTTGATCCCCTCCGCTTGCAAGACCTGGCTCAAATACACAAACGACGGGAAATCCTTTGCCGGCGGATAATACAGCTTCATATACGTCTTGATCAAACTATTTCCCCGCGGATGTTTTTGATGGGCCTGCATCACCGGCGACTGCGCCCCCAAAAATCGGCGTCCGGCAAATCCCAAAATCGTCTTCATCCCGGGAAACGATTGGAAGCCGTATTCGCTCATGAAACGGCCCACTTTGACGATAAAATGTTCGAACGGCTCGCCGTCATGCCACACCCCCCAATAATGAGCGTCCCCTTCAGTCAGGCTTCGGGCATCCGCCCGGCCGAATTGCGGCGACGACGGCCAGTATTGACGGCCGCCGTCATAGGCGGTCACCAGTTCAGGGAGAATCTTATGGAAGAGGGTGATGTAATCCTGCTGGATATTCTCCCATTGTTTATCTGTATAGTTGTCGAATTGTCGCCAACCCCAATTGTGCCGGGCTTCGTCTATCTCGTTGTTTCCGCACCACAAGGCGATGGAGGGATGATTGCGCAAACGCTCGATGTTATCGACGGCTTCACGCTTCACATTTTCGAGGAACGCCTCGTCGCCGGGATACATGCCGTTGGCGAACATAAAATCCTGCCAGACCAGAATCCCCAACCGGTCGCACAGATCATAAAAAATATCATTTTCATAAATACCGCCGCCCCACACCCGCACCATATTCATACCAACATCGGCGGCATCGGACAGCAACCGGACATAACGCTCTTCCCCGACCCGGGGGACGAAGCTGTCCTGCGGAATGACATTGGCCCCTTTGCAAAAAACCGGAATCCCATTTAAAAGAAAGTGAAAGCCTGTCCCCTTCGAGTCTTTTTCACGTACCAACCTGAGGGACCGCAGCCCCACTTCGAGGAATCTCTCATCCAATGATTCGCCGTCAATCATCATCCGCAACGACACATTGTAGAGGTTCGCTTTTCCCAGACCATTGGTCCACCATAACTCCGGCTCGGGAATGGCGATCGTCACGCGGACGGAATTATCGCCGGGTTCCAAACCAAATGTATCGTGAACATCGAATCTCTTTCCCGAAGGCGAGACAAACTGAATCGAGAGCTTCGCCTGTTGGGAGCGAAGGGACTGAACCCGGCACTCCGCGACGACGGTCGCCTCTTTGGCGGTCACTCGCTCTTGTTTGATATGAATATCATTGATTCGCGCTTTTCCCCAGCCAACCAGGTAAACAGGCCGCCAAATACCGCTGGTGACAAACCGCGGCCCCCAATCCCAACCATAATGATAGGCGGCTTTGCGGGTCAACACCCTGGGACCGCCGGGCAACGCGTAACCGAACCGCTGCTTTGGAGTTCCCGCTTTTTTGACGGGACTATGGAACAACACCCGCAACGTGTTCTTCCCTTTTTTCAACAAGCCGCCGCAATCGCAGCGCCATCGGCGAAACATATTGTTTGCCTGAAGCAAGAGCTGGCCGTTCAGAAACACATCACAATAGGTATCCAGCCCAGTGAAGACTATTTCATGACGAGGCTTTCGCAGCACATCATCATCCGCTTCAAACACGGTCCGGTATTCCCAGTCTTTCCGCTCGATCCATTGAAGGGATTCCTCGTTGGCGGCGAAAAAGGGATCGGAAATCAATCCATTGGCCAGAAGATCCGTATGAACACACCCCGGCACTGCGGCGGAGCGCCAACGGCCGGCGCCAGGCTCCCGGAATTGCCAATGGGATGATAATAATCGTTCGATTCGCCCCGGTTGATTGTCCCCAGCGCCGGTTGACGCCCGGGAATATGGAATAAAGCTGAACAATAAGACAAAAAGGATTAAAATAGATGTAAGGTTATCCTGCTTCATAATTTAAGAAGCAGGATACCATACTTAAATCGAAGATTCAAGCTTCCTCAGCGTTGAGAAAGCGCTGTGTGTCGCTATGCCGATACTCACCTTAGATTGCTGCTTTTTTAATAGAAAATGGTACTGGTTACCTTGTACTTATAACTCTCGTTATGGAAAAGATAACCATTGTTGTAAAGGTGAAGCGCCCTCAACATATCACCATTCGCAACTTTGGAATACCGCTTCAGGATTTTGAGCCCCAGGTCGATGTTGTATTCGATGTCTAAAATACGATTGGCGTCGATATCCAATTCGTCTTTCCAAACACTGTACGTCACCTGCATCAAACCATAAGCGCCTTTAGAAGACACGGCTTTAGGATTGAAACCACTTTCCACCAATATCATGCTCATAATGAGGTTCGGGTTGAATTCATACTCCTTACTCTTCCGATACACGACATCCACAATCTGTGAAAACACGGGGTACTTTTTCCTGACCACTGAGTCCTGGTATTTGATCAGCGCGATATCACCCAATTCTTCTTTACTGGATGACAGCTCGCCTTCTACCTTGCTCAGGCGGTTTTTTAGGGTATTTATCTCATGTAAATTCCGAAGATTCTCGCTGGAGACATCCGATAGGGCATAAAAAAGCAGTAAACTGGTAAGTATGATGGGCAAAGACAACCAAATAAACTCTTTTTTACTCATTCTTACTAGCCTTCCATTTTTTGAATTTTATAGCGTACAGTATACCAAAAAACACTATATCTGTCAAGACAGCGTAAACCACTTGCAATTTGCCCTATTTCGGCTTACAATAATTACCCGGTACAACTATTTGAAACCTGTTAAGGAGTAAACGATGAAACGAGCGTTAATCAGTGTGTATTATAAAGAAGGCATCGATACCATTGCCTCTAAACTCAAAGCCGACGGCTGGGAGATCATCTCCACCGGCGGGACCGCCCGCTATTTAAAAGAATATAATATAGAAGTCACCGATGTCTCCTCCCTCACCGACTTTCCAGAAATTCTCGACGGCCGGGTCAAAACCCTGCACCCACTGGTATTCGGGCCGATCCTGGCCAAAACCACGCCGGAGCACCAGGAACAATTGCAGCAATTCAAGACCGAACGGATCGATATGGTGATCGTGAATTTCTACCCCTTTGAAGACGCTCTCGGGCAGAAAGAAAAAGGGCTCCCTTTCATGATCGAGAACATCGATATCGGCGGCCCCTCCATGGTGCGAGCGGCGGCCAAGAATTTTCAGGACACCATTGTCATCGTCGATCAAGCAGACTACCTTCCGGTGGTGGAAGAATTGGTGGATACCGGCCAATTGCCGCTGGAAAAACGTCAATATTTGGCGGGCAAAGCCTTTTCCTACACCTCCTTCTACGATTCCCTCATCGCCGATTACCTGGCGGGCGACAATCCATCGGCCCGCGATTACATGACCATCGGCGGCCGCAAAACCCAAAGCCTCCGCTACGGCGAAAATCCCCACCAACAGGCCGCCCTATTCATCCGCGATCAAAAATCGCCCCTCAACAATTACGAAAAAATACAGGGCAAAGAGCTCTCCTTCAACAATATTCTCGACATCTCCATGGTGTATGAGGTGTTGAATCATTTTACCTCAGGCGACCCCTTCACAGTGATCGTCAAACACCAGAATCCCTGCGGAGCCGCATTGGGCGATTCGCTTCAGGACTCCTTCCAGAAAGCCTTCGCCACCGATTCCCGCTCGGCATACGGCGGCATCGTCGGCTTCAACCAAACACTGGACAAAGAGACCGCCGAAGAGATGAAAAAGATCTTCTTCGAAGTGATCATCGCGCCGGACTACACCCCCGAAGCATTGGCGGTATTCAAGAAGAAGAAAAACCTGCGCATCATCAAAATCCCCCTCGGCTACATGGAACCCGGCGACATCAAAACCATCCCCGGCGGATTCGTCTACCAACAACGGGACCACACATCCGTCCCCGCCGACCAATTCAAACCCCAAACACCCCGCCCCGTCACAAAAGAAGAGGCGGCTGATGTGGCCTTCGGCTGGAAACTCATTAAATTCGTTAAATCCAACGGCATCATCATCGTGAAGAACCGCATGCTCATCGGAGTGGGAGCCGGCCAGATGAGCCGCGTCGATTCCGTAGATATCGCCATCCGCAAAAGCAACTTCCCTATTCAGGGAGCGGTCCTTCTAAGCGACGCCTTCTTCCCCTTCGCCGACTCCATCGAATTCGCCGCCCAGCACAAAATCCCCGTCATCGTCGAACCCGGCGGCTCAGTCCGCGACGAAGAGGTCATCGACACAGCCACCCAACACAACCTCTCCCTCCTCTTCACCGGCATGCGCCACTTCCGCCACTAGAGAGGGAAATTTGCAAAAAGTCGATAAATCCGCTAAAATAAAGAACATGGACACTCACTATGGCCCAGACAAATTCTGGGAAGTCAAAGGGGCTGGAAACCTAAAATTCAACGAACCGCTCAAACCGAATGACAAGCGCTATGTCGATCTCGATGAAGCCAGGGGAAAAAATGTCTTTAACCGGCTCCTCAAACCATTGGGTTTCGACAAGGACTTCGAGCCCAAACTCCTGGAAGAAGACGAAAATCATTACATCCTATTTTGCGGCCATAGAGGTTGTGGAAAATCCACCGAGCTTAACAGGATCGCCCAAAAACTCCATCGCCCGGACGGGTATTACGTCATAACCTGCAACATCGTTGAAGACCTGGATGTCAACAACATCGAGTATGTGGACATTTTGTTTCTGGTGGCTCAAAATATTGTCGAGCAGCTTGATGCCAATGGCATATCAATCGATGAATCCAAACTGCAAAATCTGAAGAATTTCTTCACAGAGCGAATCATCACCCGAATAGAAGAAAAAGACTTTGAAGCTCAAATTGAATCGGGGATCGAAGCCAAGGCGGGCCTACCGTTTATCGGGGCTCTTTTTGCTAAAATGACCTCCGCGTTCAAAACAAATTCTACCCATAGGGATGAAATCAGAGACCTGGTGCGAAACCAGTTCAGCATCTTCAAGAATGACTTCAACATACTTTTAAAGGAAATAAAAGAAAAAATACGGCAAAAAGAATTGGGGAAAAATCTCCTGGTGATTATCGATGGAACAGACCGCTTGACCAGAGCGGATTGCGACCATATCTTCATCAATCACGCCTCCCAACTCACCCAACTGGAAACCAATTTTATCTACACCGTACCCATTCACCTGGTCTATGAATCCAACCAGATCAAGAATTTTTACGAAAATACCTTTGTGTTGCCCAATGTCATCCTCACAAATGAATCGGACGGAAAAAAGAAAACGGAAAGCTGGAAAGCCATGCGAGATCTCATCAAGCGGAGAATCCACCCGAATCTATTCGATGGCGAAAAAACGATCACTCACATCATCGAGATGTCCGGAGGTCACATCCGGGAATTGATTCATATATTGCAGGAATCATTCAATATGTCTGAAACGGAGACCTTTACGCGCCAGGCTGTCGCCAGCGGTATCAAACGCCTTCAAGCCGACTACATGAGAATTCTCAATGAAAAAGATTATGAAAGGCTGCTGAGTTTGTACAAAACCAAGGACAAAGAATCCGACGATATCATGAAAAACCTGTTGTTCAACTCTGTGGTGTTGGAATATAACGATTATTGGCGGGATATCAATCCCATTGTCAGAGAGTCCTCGGAATTTCAAAAAAAATTGAAAGCCGATGAACCACAAACATAACCGCCAAGAAATCGACCGCCTGTCGCGGGTGTTGGACTCGCTTCATGGATTCGAATTAATCATTTGCGGATATCAATCGGAGTCATTGTATAAAGAATATCTAGCGCTCACGAAGTCCGAGGCTCAATCGAGAGGAATTAGTTCAATCGATATAGATATGTCGAACTGGAGAGGAACTTTAGGTTTCGAAACATTTCTATATCGCTCAACTCAGCACCTACAGGGCAAACTCATCCTTAACATACTCGGCCTAAATCACCATATTGACCCCTTCACACAATCAACCTTCTTGAATCAGTTTAACTTGATACGGGATCGTATAGCAGAGAAGTATCCCTTCGCGTTTTTGCTATGGCTGCCTGAAATTCTGATTTCCAGAGTGGCAACCGACGCCCCGGATCTCTGGGCCTGGCGCAACACCGTCTTCACATTCGAAGCCCCCCAAAAGCCGCTTCTGTATGAAACGATATTCTTAGAACTACGCCCTGAGAAAAGATTCGAGAATCTCTCTCTGGCGGAGAAACAGCGTTATTTCCAAAACCTCAAAGAGGCAGAGAGCCAATTTCAAAAAAATACCACCTCTCTCCCCAACAAAACAAAAATTGTTGGCGCTCTAAATGAATTAGGCTACTTTTATAAATTTTTTGGGAATTACGAAGAGGCTCTTAATGCATATCAGCAAAGCTTTGATATTAATCAAGAACTCCAGACTAAAATCGGGCTGATTCTCAATTTAAACGGAATCGGACTAATTCACGCTTGCAAAGGGGACTATAAATCGGCGCAAAATTATTTGCGCAAGAGTAGTGAATTGGCCCAACAGGTAGAGAGACAAGAGTGGATGGTATCCACTCTAATCAATGTCGCCACCATCCACTATCATCAAAAAGACTACGAAAAAGCCCTGGATGTTTACCGGCAAATATCCACAGAGCTTTACGATAAGCAAGACCAATCGACAAAAGCGGGAATCCTTCTCAACAAGGCGGTGGTCACTGCCGCGCTCGGAAAACCGAACGAAGCGCTTTCGATGATGAAAGAGAGCCTGGATATTTATCGGGAGCTGGGGTTCACTCATGGTGAAGGTGTGGCTCTGGCCAACATAGGCGTCACTCTCATTGCCGGCGGGGACACGAAGCGGGGGATTGAATTTCTGGAACAGTCTCTTTCCCATTGCCGCGACACTGGAGACAAGGTAGCGGAGGGGATCCGGTCGGTGAATCTAGCTTTGGCGTGGAAAGAGCTAGAGAACATGGACGCGGCTGGGAAATACACCGACAACGCCCGGAAGATGGCAAAATCAATCGATCATTTTCTTCTGAAAGCCGCCGTCCAGAATTTGGATTGACAAACTCCGTAAAATTCCCTTGAATCTCTGTCTGGAGTGTGGCATAATTTTGGTGATTATGAGTGAGGTTAGGAGCGAATGATGAATGTGATTCCAATGAAACCCAGTGATTTGCCTAGATACCGGTTTGAGGATTATGCCAGGTGGGAAGGGAATTGGGAGTTGATCGACGGCATCCCTTACGCGATGGTTCCGGCGCCGGCTCGCAAGCATCAGCGGTTGGCGGTGAAGATCGCCACTCAATTGGAAAACAATCTGAGCCATTGCAACCGTTGCCGCACCTACATGCCCATTGATTGGAAAATCTGCGACACCACGGTGGTACAGCCGGATATCCTGGTGGTATGCGACGATCATGAGGAGGACGGGCCTCTGGAAACGCCGCCGACCCTGGTGTTCGAGATCCTCTCCCCCTCCACCGCCCAAAAGGACAAAGGCTTGAAATACCGCCTCTACAAATTCGCCGGCGTCAAATACTATTGCATCGTCGATCCCCAAACCAACAGTATCGACATCTTCAACTTCCACCACAAGCAAAAACACCCCATCGACATCCACGACACAACCATCACCTTCCATCTCCGCCCGCCGGAAATTTCAGTAGATCTAAACCTCCCCCAAATCTTCAACAACTAACCAACTCTGCTAAAATCGCTTGACGGCTAAAATAACCTATGTCATAATTGACGCAAATGAAAAAACAACTTTTTTCAAGGGAAATATTTTCCAATATTGTAAAATCGATTGAATTGGGAAAGGTGACATTTTTATTGGGAAGCCGGCAATCGGGGAAGACATCGCTCTTGCATTTGGTTCTCGATCACTTCCGGGAGCAAGGACTTAAATGCTTTTATCTGGATATCGAAGATTCACGGAATATCCCGATATTTGAATCCATAAAAAACGTGGAGGCCTACCTGGTCTCCCGGCAGGTGGATCTGGAAAAAGATAACATTTTACTGGCCATCGACGAGTTTTACGCGTCCAATAACGTCATCAAGATCTTCAAGCTCCTTTGCGACCATTATCCCGGCATTCGCGTCATGGCGTCCGGCTCCTCCGCGGTGGAAGCCCGCGCCAATATCCAGGAATCGTTGGCGGGGCGAATGAGAGTCATCGATGTGTACCCATTATCCTTCGTCGAGTCCTTGCAATTCAAACAAAATCCCTATCTTGAAAATATCACATCATCTCCCCAGGACATTCCGAACCTGGTAGTGGAAAAACTGCAAAAAGACCTCGAAGATATCATGATCTACGGCGGATACCCAAAAGTAAGTCTCCTCCACTCTCCGGACGACCGCATCGACGAAATCTACGACATCTACTCCACCTATATTCAAAAAGACATCCGCGCTCTATTGGGAGACGAAGATATCATCTCCTTCAACAAACTGGTAAAGCTTTTAGCGGCCCAAAGCGGACAATTATTGAACATCGCTTCTATTTCTAAATCCTTGAAAATCAGCCGCAAAACAGTGGAGAAATACCTATTTATATTGGAGAAGACATTTGTCATTTACCTGTTGCCCCCCTATGGCAGCAACATAAAAAAGACTGTGGTCAAGATCCCAAAATTGTTTTTTGTTGACACCGGCATGATGAATATGGCCATCGAAAACTTCACGCCCATTGAATTGAGGCAAAATAAAGGGAGTATATTCGAAACCTTTATTCTGGCTGAGTTGTTGAAATACAAAAAAAAATACCAACAACTCTATTTCTACCGCACCACCTCCGGCACTGAGATCGACTTCATCCTCAACGATGTCAAAACCGGTCTCATCCCTATGGAGGTGAAATACAAGGATCTAGATTCACCGGTGGTTCCCAAAGGGATGCTGGAATTTTGTAAAGCCGAACAACTATCGAAAGCCTACATCTTGAATAAGCGACTGTCTGCCGAAACCAGACACAATGGGACTCTTTTTATCTTCTTACCCTTCGCGTCCATCAAGAACATCTTTCATCAACTATAAAAAAAAGGCAGGCTCGGGGCCTGCCTTTTTCACTATATAGGAAGTTGAAAAGAATAACTATCGTTTTTCGACTGTGGCGCCGCGGACCTCGCCTTTGACTTCGCTGCCCTCTTCGAGGATGACTGTGGCTTTTATTTTTTTGTCTTTGATGTTAATGTCGCCTTCCACCACCGATTTGCCGGATAATGTGATGGTCATCCGTCTGGTTTTGATAGAGAAGCCGCCGCTCTTGTTCACAACGATATCGCCGGATACGACCGACCCTTCCGTGAGGGTGATATCGCCGTTATGGGTGAGGATATCCCGGCCCACCGTGGCGCCTATAAGGGTAATGGAGCCATTGACGGTCTTGATATTCTCGCGAATTTCAGAATCCTTGCCGGCCCTGACGCGGCCATTGACGGTTTTCATGGAGCCGTCCACCGACACCTTGTCGCCGATTTCCACCCGGCCGTTCACAGTGCTGAGATCCTCGACCTTACTTCCATCTCCAACTCTGATGGAGCCGTTCACAGTCTTGGCGTTGCCATGAACCTCGCAATCGGATCCGATCTTGATACTGCCGTTCACTGAGCTCAAACTCTTGTGAACCTCCTGTCCGTCTTCGATACGGATGCTTTTATTGACACTGACATCACAACCGGCAAAAGCAATCGACACACCGGCTAATAATACTAATAATCCTTTTAATTTCATTGAGCTGTCTCCTTCGTGTTTCATAATTTAACAACGAAGGAGACATCATAAAAGTTCACGGCAAGTTATATTTTTTTCCGGGTCATCAAGAAATACAACGCCGGGATCACCAACAATGTGGTGACAGTCGAGACAGTCAACCCGCCGACAACCGAGCGCGCCAACGGAGCCAGGGATTCGGATCCCTCGCCCAATCCCAACGCCAGCGGCAGCATGCCTAAAATCGTCGTGAGGGCTGTCATCAAGATAGGCCGCAAGCGTAGCACGGAGCCTTCGATGACCGCTTCGCGGAAGACTACCGTACCGGACTTGAATGTCTGGTTGATAAAATCCACCAACAGAATACCATTGTTCACCACAATCCCCGCCAGCACCACTCCGCCCAGGAAGGAATTCAAATTCAACGGCGTGCCGGTGAGAAACAGAATCAAAATCACTCCCACAATCCCCAACGGTATCGTGAGGGAGATGATGAACGGCTGCGCAAACGAGTTAAACTGTGACCCCATCACCACATACACCAAAAAGATCGATAACATCAACGCGACCCCCAATGTCTGGAACGATTCGACAATGCCTTTGGAAGCCCCCCGCTTTTCGACCCTCAAGTCGCTGGTCCCGCGATACGTCTCCAGCACCCGCTCCACGTGCTTGTCCAACTCCCGTTTGCTACCGGTCAACAAATCACCCTTGATCTCGGCGAACCGCTGCTGGTTGTAGCGTTTGATATAGGCGGGCGACGGACTGAGGCGGAACGAACCGATCTCTCTCAACTTAAAGGTCAAACCATTGAATGTCGTCACCTCGATCCCATACGGCGACCGGTCCCGGTCCGGGTAGATGACCTTGATATCATCGTCCGAATCCCCAACCGCCAATGTCCCCACTTTGATCCCCGAATAATGAGCTCTCAGAGCGGTGGTCAGCGCAATCGTCGGCAATCCGTAAAACGACGTGACCGTCCGGTCCGGCAACAATTGCATCTCGGTTTTCCCCGGCTTGAGGGATAAATCGAGATTACTGACCTCCTGGATCCCCGCCATCATGCCGGCAAGCTTTGTCGCTTCCGCCTGCAATGTATCCAGATCATCATGATAGATCAACACATCCAACGCCGGCTTGGTCATGCCCTCGGTGGCGGAGCTTTGCAGCAACCGGAACTCCATGCCCGGAAGCTCCAGCTCCCGCAACATCGCCTCGGCCTCCACCATAATGTCTTTGATTTCCCGCCGTTCTTTCTCCAACAACACAAACGTGGTGGTGACATTGGCCTCTTCATTGGAATAGGTCATATTCTGTCCGATCACCTGGTAGACATCCCGCACTCCGTCAAGAGTCATCAATGTCTGGCGCAAAATATCGGAAAACCGGCGATTGGTCTCCAGCGATGTCGAAGGCTCGAATCGCGTCTCGAGTCTGAACTCCCCTTCGTCCGGCACCGGCAGCATCTCGGTCTCCAAAAACCGCACCATGCCCAACGACGCCGCAAAAATCACGAACATCACCGCCAATAACGCCACCGCACGACTCTTTTTGCCGGTCACATAAACAAGAGACTTTCTGTAAAACGCCTCCAACCAGACGATGAACCGCTGCCATACCAGCGACAACCGGTTCTGTTTTTCCGTTTCGATCAACGTGTAGCTCAATAACGGCACCAACCCCAGCGACACCACCAGAGAAATGGTCAACGCGAACACAATGGTGAGGGCCAGCTCCCCAAGCAGCACCGCAGCCAATCCTTTCAAAAACGCCAGAGGCAAAAACACCACCAACGAGGTGGCAATCGACGCCACAATCGGCGACACCACTTCGGCCGAGGCCAACTGGAACACCTCCATCTTGTTTTTGGCCGGCGCCAACTTGAGATTGCGGTCGATATTCTCCAACATCACGATGGAAGCATCCACAATCATCCCCACAGCCATAGCCAGACCGCCCAACGAGATGGTGTTGATGGACAAACCGAACAAATTCATGAACACAAAGGAGGAAATCAGCGACACCGGGATAGAGATCAAGATAATAAGGGTATTTTTAATATTTCCTAAAAACAAAAAGATCACGAACGCCGCCAACAAACCGCCGAGCAAGGCGTTGTTCAACACATTGCGGATGGATTTACGGATAAAATCCGCCTCATCCTTAATCTTGTTGAAGGTGAGATGCGGATACAAACGTTTGATGCGCCCGATTTCATACTCCACATCATCGCTCAACGACACCGCGTTGCCGTCGTTTTTCTTGCGAATGGACACACCGAGAATCCGCTTCCCGTTCAGCGTGAAGACCGACCGTTCCCGCTGATATCCGAAGCGCACGACAGCCACATCCTTCAACCTCACCGGCGTCTTGCCCTTATAGGCGACGATGAGTTCCTCGATAGCGGAAAAATCAGCGAATTTCCCTTTGGTCTTGAGCAAGAACTCGTGCATACCGCTGCGAATGATTCCCGCCGGAAGGTCCAGATGCTCCGCCCTAAAGGCGTTGGCCAGGCCATCCACAGTGATATTGAAGCGCCGCATCAGTTCCGGGTCCGGCTCCACCGCCACATACCTCTCGCGCCCGCCGGCAAGCTCCACAGCCGCCACGTCACCCAATTTCAAGAAATAAAACTCCAACTTCTCTTCAAAAAACTTTTTCAGCTCGTCATTGTTCATCTCCGACGATTCCAATGTGAACTGATACGACGGCGGCAAAAGGTTCTGAATCTTCAAAATATTGGACCGCAACGCCTCCCGCGGCATGTCGCCGGCGATCATATCGATTTTTTCCTTCACCTCCGACGCCGCCTTCTCGATATCCGCCCCCCACACAAAGCGCACCATCAAAAACGAATTGCTTTCGAACGACGACGACTCCACCTCGTCCACATTGGCGATACCGGTGAGAGCCTTTTCCAGCACCTTGGTGACGCTATCTTCCACCTCAGTCGCCGAAGCGCCGGGATACACGGTATTGACCAACAACACCGGCGCCGAAAAATCGGGCCAATAGGAGACCGACATGCCGGAGAACAACACAAGGCCGATCACCACAAAGGCGAATGTCGCCAAATAGGTAAAGACATTCCGCTGAATGGCCAGTCTGCTAATGTTCATCCTGTATCTCCACAACTTTTACCGGCGCTCCCTCTTCCAGGTCCAGATAGCCATAATATATCACTTCCTCGCCGGCGGCGACGCCCGAGACAATCTCGAATCCGTCATCCCTCAGTTCGCCCAGCCGAATCTTCTTTTTGGCGGCCACGTCCCCCCGCTTCACCCAGGCGAAGTAGGCCCCATTCTCCGCCAGCACCGCTTCAGCCGGAATCACAACCACCTCTTCTTTTCCAATTTCATAGCGAATCGTCCCCTCGCTACCGGCAAGGATGCGCCCTTCGGGATTGGCAACCTCCAGCTTGAGCTGCGCCATCTTCTTCTGGGGATTCACATCCAGAACTGCTACGATGGTACCTTCGACCGGTTGTTCCAGATAATGAAGACGAACCTGCGCTCGATCCCCAATCGCCACCTTGCCTAGATCCGCTTCGCGGATATCGGCGTAAAACACGATAGGATGGAATGCCGCGATGGTCAATAGCGGCGTACCGGGAGAGAATCGTCCCCCTTCATATGCGTTCACCAGCTTGACAAGGCCGGTAAACGGAGCTTTGATCGTGGTCTTCTTGCGGGTGAACCCCGGCTCGTCGCGGGTGACGACCAGAAGCGCCTGTCCCTTTTTGACCCTCTGCCCTTTCTCCACCATCACCGTCTGGATGATGCCCACAATCGGCGGATAAATGACAGTGCTCTTCTCATGGACAAAGGTCCCGTACAAATCCAAATGATAAGATTTCTCCACAGCCACCGCTTTTTTGCAGAACACAGCGTGACCGCCGTTCTCCTGTGCCGCGACTCCTACAGCGGCCATCGCCGCCATCATTATTATAATAAAAAATAATCCTCGTTTCATTTCGCCTCCATGTTGACCAGACCCTCCAGGCCGGATGTCTCGTTTAGAATCGTCAACCATTGAACATAGCGCTGATATTTGGCGGCAATCACACTATTCTCCGCCATATTAACATTGCTTTGAGCGTTCAGAACCTCAAGATAGCCCGCCTGTCCCTCCTCGAAGCTCTGTTCTGCCAATTCCAGACTACGGCGGGATATCTCCAGCCGCCGTCGCTCCACCGCCGAGATCTTTTCGAGGATTTCCATCTTCTCCAATCCCTGCCGCAGCGACGCTTCCAGATCCCGCCGGGTCTTCTCGATGGAGAGTTCGAGGTCGTCCAGTTGGTGGTTCAACGCCTCTTGCTCCCATTTGGTGGCATTGCCGTCAAACACATTGTATATAACCGTCAAACCGACGCTCCAGTTTGTCTTCAATTTTTCCACATCCGGCATAATACCGTTGCGCAGTTCCGCGTTCAAGCCGGCGGACACCAGCGGAAGCCGTGTTTTGCCGATCATCTCCCGGGTGCGGCCCAGGATGTCTGCCTGCTTCGACAAAAGCATCAAATCTTCCCGCCGGGCAAAGGCCCGCTCCACCAAAGGCTCCATCCTCAAACCCTCGAGCCTCTTCGTCCAGTCAACCTCCTGAAGCACAAGCTCCGAATCCAGCGCCAGACCGGCGACGTTTTTCAACGCCATCGCCATCTCCGCCTTCGCCTGTTCCAATTGCAATCTCTGGGCTTTCAAGCTCTCGATAACCGAACGGGTCTGCAACAATTGATGTTCCGGCACAAAACCGCCGTCGAATTGCCGCTGCGACACCGCCAGAATTTTCTCCAAAATCGCGATATTATCGAGAATCGCCGCCTCCCCTTCCCGCACTTGCAGAATATTGAGATAGAGCATCGACACCTGCATCACCAAACCTTTTTTCAATAACAATGCGCTCAGCTTCGTTGATTCGAGTCCCAACTCCTCCAGCTTTACCCGGTCCCGGGTCATCCCCCAATCAAAGAGATTGTACGTCACCCCCAACGAAAAGCTGAGGGTATCGGGATTGACAAACTTGATATTCTCGAAGCCCGGAATCTCGAACTCCGGAACAACGCCGATATGGTTGTAAACGCCGGTGGCAGTGACCGTCGGCAACAACGCCGCCCGCGCCTTGCGGATCTTTTTCAGTTGCGCCAACGCCTGCTTTTCGGTCGAGAGCGCCGAGAAGTTCTTCTCGAGCGTCCGCTCCACAAGTTGCTGGAGAGTCACGGCTTGGGGTCCGTCCCCCGCCGCAGGCAACCATCCGGCCGCCAACGCCGCTATTATCAATACAACACCAATACATCTCCTCATTCTTTCTCCTTCAGTATCCCTTCAATCTTTCCGGAGACCTTGATAATATTTTTCAACGACACGATAAACGTCTCCACATCCTCGGGGGAAAGCGCAGCCAACACTCTCGACACCCCCTCGAACAAATGCTCCTCAAACTCCCGCACCGACCGCTCCCCCGCCGGCGACAACCGGAAAAACGTCTTGCGCCGGTCTTCCCGCGAGATTTCCCTCTCCAGCAACCCATCCTTGATCATGCGGTCCAGCAATTCCGACAGCGAATTCTTCTTCATCTGAAAGGCGTCGCACAATTGGGTCAAATTCTGAGGCCCGGACCGTTCCACAGTCTTGAGAATCCGGTACCTCTGCATCGAAGTCTTCCGCTTTCCCTCCAGCGGGAAATGATAAATAAACGTACCATGAAAAAACGCCTCCAATTCCATCAAATGCGAGGCAATATCGTACAAGTCATCTCGATAGTTCATAACCCGAATATATCGTAACCCGAACCATTTGTCAACAACCCGGGAACACTCACCTAAAATTTTCCCCGGAACGTACAAAATACCTATGGATTATGATACAATAGTAGGCGGGACAATAAAAAGGAATAGGAGTCGAGGCAATGATCGCAGAGCGGTTGGAAGACATTGACAACACCCTGGACAGCAAGGCGCTGAATGAAGAAAATTACGAAGAATACTACGTATTCACTAAAAATGGCCGGGGCGAGGATCCAACCTCCAAGTTGATCGGCAAATTTAGCCGTCAACACCAGAGAGATATGAAAATTCTGTTTTCCGGCTTCAAAGGGTGCGGAAAAAGCACTGAGTTGCTGCGATTGAAGAAGGAATTGGAAGAAGATTTCGTGATTCAAATCTTCTCGGTAAGGGAAAAGCTGGATCCAAATAACTTCTCCATCTCTGAAGTCATTATCTCCATGATGGGAGATCTTTGCAGCTATGTAGAGCGGAATTGCAAAGAATTGAAATTAGATGGGAAATTGGTGAAAAACCTCAATAATTGGGCCAGCACCGTCTATCAAGAGGATGTCGCCAATCGCGAATACGATACCGGAGCTTCCTTAGGAGCGGGACTGGGATTCTCCCAATTGCTTAAAATATTTGGGAAACTTCATTATGACTTCAAGTCCGGTAGGAAATACTCTGAAATAACAAAAAAGGAAGAGCGTCACACTCTTTCGGAATTAATTCTGAATTGCAACCTTTTATTGAAAAACATCAAAGAGCAGTTACACAAAGTCGGCAAGAAAAACATTATTTTTATTGTGGAAGATCTGGAAAAAATCGACCTGGCCACAGCCGAGAACCTTTTTCATTACTACTCAGCCCAGATGACCGATATCGCCTGCAATATTATCTACACATTTCCCATTTCACTGGTATTCAACAGCATCTATACGGTCATTATCCAGGAATTTGACGACAACTGCATTCTGCCGATGATCAAGGTTCACGATAAATCCGGCAAAAACTTCAATCCCGGCATCGACAGCATCGACCAAATCCTCGCGCGAAGAGTCGATAACAGATTGCTCCCTGAAGATATCAAGCAACGATTTATCAAGCTAAGCGGCGGTTGCTTGAGAGATCTCTTCACCATGATCAAGTCGGCCGCCAGCAATGCTCTTGACGATAAACGGGAGTTCATCGACGAGGTTGATTTCACCTATGGCCTCAACAAACTCAAAAGCACATACTTCTTCACAATCTCATACAATAGACAGACCGGTCTCGATGCCGAAGACTATTACAAGATTCTGGTCAAATGTTGCCGCAGCCGGGATAAACAACCTCCCGACGAAAACGGTATGATGGATCTGAAACACAATTTGTGCATTCTGGGCTACAATACCGAAAACTGGTTCGATGTCCACCCGGTGGTTAAAATTATATTGAGTGAAAAGGGCTTGATCCCGTGACATTGCCTGCGGAGCGACCAAAAGAATTATCCAAAGTAGTACGATTCTTCCAAAATCGCAAATCTAAATATATATTTCTCATCGTTGACAATGAAAGCTTTGCTAGAGAGTTGGCGGCTTCGATCCGGTCTGAACTCGGAATAGGAGAAAAAAACATCGAAATATTAGAGCTCCTGGAGGGAGAAGGTCCGGTTTTTAGCCAGATAGAGAACCACCTTGCCGGCCGCGGCAAAGTAGACGGACTTCTGATTACCGGTTTTAACGACCTGATCTACGAAGAGCCACACTATATTCTATCCGCCCTAAATAGGTCCCGCGACGCGTTTGAGAGATTCGAGATTCCCATCGCGTTTTTCGTGAACCAGGACAATAGAAGCCAGGTCATTTATCAAGCATCCGATTTTTATAGCATGCGGGATCTGCCGGATTTCGAGTTTACCAGCCCTCCAGACAAAGAATTGAACGTCCTGGAATTGATGTGGCCGTTCTCGGGATCCTATAACACTCCGAACCGGGTCGAGGGACTCTTGAAAGAGCAATTGGCGACAATCGAGAAAGACCAACAGATCACGGACTCGGTGCGCAACCACACCGTCATTCCCCTTTTGAGCATTTTGATCGATCGGAAAAAAAAAGAAGAGGCGACTCAGTATTTCGAAAAATATATCAAAGGACATGAGAAAAAGATAAAGAATCCATCGGTGCTTGCCGACTATTACCTCTCCACCTCACAACCGGACAAGGCGATGAAGGTCTATCAAAAAGACCTAAAACATCAGGAATCGATTCACAATCGTGTCGGAGCGATGAACGTAAACCGGACGATCTGTAAAGTCCAGGCTTCACAGTGTTCCGGACTGCCAGTCTATTGTT
>CAZBHS010000041.1:0-3742 GCA_964491915.1 uncultured Clostridia bacterium | reverse complement strand
ATGAAATTATACGAGAAGATCGGCAAAGTCCAGGCAGTCCTCAATCAGTTCGACCAGGCCGAACAATGCTTCGAAAAAGCATTGAGTCTCAGTGATAAACTAGAAGATAGCCGGAGCCACTCCTCGATAATATTTTCCCTGGCAAAAATTTACCACCTCACCGGAAACTCCTCAAAAGCACGAGACACATTGAAAAAATTGAGAGAGTAGCGCGGGAAAAAAATGTCCTTGCCCCCAATGGAACCTCTGTTATATCTTGCTTGTTTGGGTGTTTGATATTATAATGGTCTGTATGCGAGGAGAAGGCGTCGATGAATAAGAAGTTGCCGGTTGGAGTTCAGACATTTGGGAAAATGATCCGGCAGGGATATATTTATGTGGATAAGACTAAGTATATCTACGACATGCTTTCCAGCGGCAGCCAGTATTATTTTTTGTCCCGGCCCCGGCGGTTTGGGAAGTCGCTTCTCATTTCGACGCTCAAGGAGTTGTTTCTGGGGAACCGGGAGCTCTTTGAGGGATTGTGGATTTATGACCGGGTGGAGTGGACCACTTATCCGGTGATTCATATCGATTTCTCCAATTTGAATTATGAAACGCCGGAGCGATTGAAGAACTCGCTCTCGCTTTTGATGGACCGTTGCGCGGAAGAGTATGAGGTATCGATCGATGGAGACTCGGATTACAAACTGAAGTTCGCGGAGTTGATCCGCCGGTTGAGCAAGATCAATCCGGTGGTGATTTTGGTGGACGAGTACGACAAACCCATCATAGATATGGTGGACCAACAGGATGTGGCTCTGCAAAACCGCGATATTCTTCGCAATTTTTATTCCACCATCAAAGGCTCGGATGAATACTTGCAGTTCGCCTTTTTGACCGGAGTATCGAAGTTTTCCCGTGTGTCTGTGTTTTCCGGCTTGAACAACCTCCGGGACATCACCCTCTCGAATAATTTCTCGACTCTTCTGGGATACAAAGAAGAGGAGTTGCATCACTACTTCGAAGACCGGATCGAGGCTGCGTCGGCACACCTGAATACACCGGCGGACGATTTGATGGCCACGATTGCCGGTTGGTATAACGGCTACTCCTGGGATGGAGAGAATTTTGTATACAATCCCTTCTCCATGTTGAACTTTTTTCAGGAATTCCGCTTCGACAATTACTGGTTTTCATCCGGCACCCCCTCGATGTTGGTAAAGCTAATCGCCGAAAACAACATCCCCATCCCAACACTAGAGGATATGGTGGCCAATTCCACAGTCCTCGACAGTTTCGACATCGAAAACATGGAAGTGGCCTCCCTATTGTTTCAAACCGGCTATCTCACCATCAAAAAAACCTCCGGCCCCCCACACAACCGCCTCTTCCACCTCTCCTTCCCCAACCGCGAAGTCAAAGAATCCTTCCACCAGCACCTACTCAAAGACTTCACCCACCAACAACTCTCCCAAAGTCTGCGAATCCTCACAGAATTGAAGAAGTCTCTCCAGGAAGATAATCTCGACGCCTTCTTCGGAGCTATGGCTTCATTGTTCGCCTCGATCCCCTACAACATCTTCATCGCCCGCAAAGAGGCGTATTACCATACCGTCATCTATCTCGCCCTCACATTACTGGAGGCGGAGATTCAGTCGGAGGTTCAGACCAATAACGGCCGCCTCGACGCCGTCATCCACACCGACTCCTCGATCTACATCATGGAATTCAAAATCGACTCCCCCAACCTGGCCCTCGCCCAAATAAAAGAAAAACAATATCACCAAAAATATATCCCCACCAACAAAGAAATCAAGCTCATCGGAGTGGGATTCGATCCCAGCACCCGCAACATCTCAGGCTTCGAAATGGAAATCCTCACCCCGAAGTCAGATAATAAATAAAAACTCCAGCGCCACAAATCGAATACGATTTCCTGTTATATGGGAATTTCATTGAAAATATTTTGGCGGTATGGTAATAGGTTGGGTGTCGAGGAGGAACGATTATGGGTATGATTTTGGTGTTGAATGTGTTGAGTGAAGAGAATATCGAGAAAGTGACGGCGGATCCGCCGTTGGTGTGGAAAGTGTTGGCGCCGGATGACGGGGATATTTATGAAGAGGCCCGGCTGGAGAGGACGAAGAGGAAGGTTGGGTTCTTTGGCCGGTTGTTTGGGAAGAAGGCGGGTGTTGAAGAGCGAGTTAGCTTCGATGGGCAGTTCGAGTTGAGCGAAGGGGAGTTGGCCAATACTGATCTGGACAAGGCCTGGTCCGGGATTAACTTTATGTTGAACGAGGGAGACGAGGATAATGGGTCTCTGCTTGGTTTTTTGGTTTATGGGGGAGAATATCTGGATGATATCGATGCGGGCTTCGGACCGCCGAGGATTCTTCGGCCGAATGAGGTTCGGGAGATTCATGAGGCATTGAGGGGGATCTCGAACGAGGATTTCAAGGCTCGTTATCAGCCCCAGTTGATGGCAAAAAGCGATGTCTATCCCCGGATTTGGGACGACGAGGAATGCTTCGATGAGAATCTCGATTATCTGGAAGAATATTTCGCTGAGCTCAAAAAATTTGTCTCTATGGCCAACGCCAACAATTACGGCCTGATCATCTCCATCAGTTAGACGGTAGAGGTAATGATATGAAACACACAAATGAGTTTTACGATTGAAATTATTTCAAGAGAATCTTAATACTGCCAAATTGCTCAATAATGATATCTGCAAGCAAGTATTTTTATCTTGTCGTCCGTAACTTTATAAACCAATCTATGTTCCTGATCTATCCGGCGAGACCAGCATCCTGCCAATTCACGTTTTAAGGGTTCCGGTTTTCCGATCCCAGAAAATGGATCTCTCTGAATCGCCTGAATTAATTTGATGATACGACGGCTACACTTTCTATCATGTTCAACCCACCAGGCGAGATCTTCAAATGCGGACGGATCAAATTCCAAGCTTCCGGCAGGCTTCTTCAAATGGGATTCCTTCGTCGCGATTCTTAGCTTCCAAGAGTCTTTTTTTCATTGTCTCACTTTTTAGAAGATAGGATGTCTCACTTTCTGAAATGATCTCGTCCCACACTTCTATTGGTACAATCACAGCAGTATTGTTTCCTTTGCCATCAACTATATATTGAACTTTCGCCAAATTCATTTTTCTACCTCTACACAGATATAATAATACAATTTTATTTTTAATTCAATACAAGGGCTTAGAAACATCTTCTTAATGATAATTAGGAGTTCTTTTTTGCTGGAGTTCGTACCAATTTGCAAATAGGAGAATCAAAAGAATCATCCAGGTCCCGGAGGGCGTAAATCAGCCAACTCCTGCACAAACTCCAGGCCGCTCCCAATAAAAGCGCCCCCTGAACCAACCTGGATAACCTGGATATCAACCTCGAAGCCCTGTAAATCAAATCGCATCGTTCTCACCATCTATCATGTGGGAACCTGAAAAATTATTTTATTTTCTTCCCTTTAAGTATTGAAAAAATAATCCCTCTTTTTTATACTTGTTTTTCCATATCTGTTAAATGTCGTAATAAACAGGAAACTTTTTAGATCTTACCAAGAGATCTATCCAAAACAAGGAGGCTTTCATGACTTGCCCAAAGATCCGCCCAATCATAGGATCTATCCTATTATTCAGCATCATCGCATTATTCCTTCCCATCCACTTATTCGGCCCCCAGATCACCCTCTTCGGCCCCATCGAATTCATCCGCCTCAAAGGCGAACCGGCCACAAA
>CAZBHS010000040.1:0-54937 GCA_964491915.1 uncultured Clostridia bacterium | reverse complement strand
CTCAAATATTTTATACATCTTTATAAACAAAATTTCAAGGGGTAACGATATTTTTTTTTGGTTATTATGTATTTATTGCCAACAACGCATGGCGTGCCGTGTTGTCAGGTAAAAAAAAAGGAGAGATCCGAAGAACTCTCCTTTTTTTTTATTCGATCGATAATTCGGTCTATTCTAATTAAAGAACGCCATAGGCTAACATGGCCTTGGCGACTTTCAGGAAGCCGGCGATATTGGCGCCCATCGGATAATTTCCGGGTTTGCCATA
The DNA here is from genome assembly GCA_964491915.1 of uncultured Clostridia bacterium. Lineage (GTDB taxonomy): Bacteria > Acidobacteriota > Aminicenantia > UBA2199 > UBA2199 > JAHELQ01. Next base: position 54,669 of record CAZBHS010000040.1, on the reverse strand, counting down.
GGCTTCGGCTGCATCAAGGCAGGATTTGTGGATGTCTTTCATAATCCTTTTCAGATGATTATCCACTTCTTCTCTGGTCCAACTGAGTCTGAGACTGTTCTGGCTCATTTCGAGACCGGAAACGGCAACACCGCCTGCATTGGCGGCTTTTGCGGGGCCGTAGAGCATTTTGTTGTTCAGGTAGATTTCAATTGCTTCGGGGGTAGAGGGCATATTGGCGCCTTCGGAGAGACAGTAGCAACCATTGTCAACAAGACCCTGGGCGGTTTCGGCATTGATTTCGTTCTGGGTAGCTGAGGGGAGAGCGATGTCGAGTTTGATTTTGTTTTCTTTGATAACTTCCCATACGCTTTTGCCTTCGTAGTAATCGGCATTATATTTTTCGGCGTATTCTTTAATACGGCCCCTCTTGTTGTTTTTCAGATCCATCAAGAAATCCCATCTTTCGCCTTTCACGCCTTTCATGTCAATGACGGTGCCGGAAGAATCGGACGTAGAAATGGGGGTTCCGCCGAGTTCGTTCACTTTCTCGATCGCATACTGGGCAACGTTACCGGAGCCGCTCACTGCGACGATTTTGCCATTGAAATCTTTTTTCCGGGTGGCCAACATTTCTGCTGCGAAGTATACTTCACCGTAACCGGTGGCTTCGGGTCTAATCAAAGAACCGCCGTATTCGCGGCCTTTGCCGGTCAACACGCCGGTGTGTTCGTTTCTCAGTTTTTTGTAAAGACCGAAGAGATAACCGATTTCTCTTCCGCCTACGCCGATGTCGCCGGCGGGAACGTCGGTGTCGGGTCCGATGTAACGGAACAATTCTCTCATGAACGACTGGCAGAATCTCATGACTTCGCCGTCGGATTTGCCTTTGGGATCGAAGTCGGATCCACCTTTACCACCGCCCATCGGCAGGGTGGTCAAGGAGTTTTTCAAGATCTGTTCGAAGCCGAGGAACTTGATAATGCCGAGGTTTACGGAAGGATGGAATCTCAAACCACCTTTGTAAGGACCGATGGCATTATTGAACTGTACCCTGAAGCCTTTATTGACGTGGACTTTGCCGCGGTCATCTACCCAGGGAACCCGAAACAAAATCGCTCTGTCAGGTTCTACGATCCTGTCATAAATACCGGCTTTTACAAATTCCGGGTGTTTTTCAACGGTGGGTTCCAATGTTTCTAAAACTTCTTCAACAGCCTGATGAAATTCGGGCTCAGCCTGATTTTTTTCTTTTACTCGATCGAGTATTTCATTGAGATAGGACATACAATAACCTCCTAAATATTTTGTGGAATATTTTAAGTTGTATTGTAAAGAATAAATTCGTTAATTGCAACTATTTCCTTGACAAAAGAATAAAAAAAATCAATACTTTACTATGAAAGAGAAGCATTATACAATCAGGGTTTTAATGTTAAGATTAGATGTAATTTCCCTGGAATTGAGGCGTTTATGAAGGATATTCTCACTCGCAAAATCGCGCAAAGAATCGACCTGTTGGAGCGGATGATCGCTATAGAAAATTTGTTGCCCGCGGCGGCGTTTATTGAAGAATCATTGAGAAAAAAACAAAAAATATTGGCGTTTGGAAATGGCGGTTCATCGACGCAGGCATCCCATTTCGCGGCGGAATTAGTCAACAAATTTTATTTTCCACGACCCGCGTTGCCGGCGCTGGCATTGACGACAGATGTCGCCACTATCACATCCATTGCCAATGATTTTGATTTCCGGTATATTTTTTCCCGCCAGGTGGAAGCGTTGGGGCGACAGGGCGATGTGGCGATCGGCATATCCACTAGTGGAACATCCGCGAATGTATTGGAAGGTTTGAAGGTAGCCGGTGAATCCGGTTTGACGACAATTGCCTTGTGTGGCTCCGACACAAGCGCTCTCGAAGCGTTGGGGGTCGATGTTATTATCGCGATACCTGCCGCCGATACCCCCGCCATTCAGGAAATGCATCTCTTTATTCTCCACTTTTGGGCTGAAACAGTGGAAGAGAGACTATTCGCGGGCAAATGACATGGTTATGGACTACAAAGGCACAAAGTTTTCGTTTCAGAAAAAAAAACAATTAAAACGGCGGCGACAATTAACTCTGGCCGTCGGTTTGATTTTATTGATCTTGTTGGTTTTTGGGTTTTTGCTTTATATCGACGGACGGAACGTTTCTGGGATTCAGGACGCATTGTTGGGCGGTGATGTCGATACGGCCTCCCAATTAATGGATCGCGCGTCCGGCGGCGTGTTTCACCGGGCGGAGAAACTGGAACTGGCCGCTTTGATTTTTTTATTTGAAGGCAAGAGGCAAGAGGCTGCGGCGTTATTGAAACAATTGGCGGGATCCCGGAGCCGACTCCGCTATTCCCGTTTCCTTTCATTTTTGGCTGAAAAAGGGAACTATGGCGCTCTAGAAAGTTATGTGGATTGTTTACTTCAGAATAAAAGTAATGAAGGCGCGCTTTATTATAAGGCTCTGGCGCGAACTGCCTTTTTAGATCCTGAAGCGTCAAACGGTGTGATTGAACGCATCCCCGCGGAAGAAAGAGAAAAAAGGGGCAAGGCGCTCAAACTCCTGGCCGGAACAAACCGGCAATTGGCCGGCGGTCGCATCGATTATGTGTTCGGAGCGAATGGATGCCCCCTCGCTTATTATGACGTAAAACGGAAACAGACGGTACCGTTGGCGCCGGGATTCGATTTTTCTTCTTTCAGCGAATATTTTGCCGGCGGCATCCGTTATTTTAAACTGACCATCGACCTCAAGCTGCACCAACAAATACATCGTATGTTTTCTACGTTCCGCGGGACATTTGTTTTATTGCGGTTGGAAGACAATAGCATTGTAGCCGCCTATTCCAAACCCTCCTCTGAAAAAATAGGCAATCCCGCATTGGATGAGCGATTCGAGGCGGGATCGATCATCAAGATCATCACGCTGTTCGCTTACTTGAAGCAACAGACGCATGATTTGTTCCCGTTCCACTGCGACGGCCACATGACCATCGATGGTCAGCTCTTTTACGATTGGTTGCCTCACGGCCAGGTGGAAACCTATGAACAGGCGTTGGCAGTTTCATGTAATTTAGCGTTTGGGCGGATGGGGATAAAACTGGGGAAGGCCTACCTGAATCAGTGTTTCGATGATTTTTATTTTAATCGCGAGCCTTTTGAAGATTTGTTTTTCCGGTTTCCCACCGGGACGTATGACACCGCCGCATCGACAAATCTGCGGTTGGCCCGTTTGGCTGTGGGATTGGATGAGGTGAAAATAACGACTCTTCATAGCGCGCTGCTTGCCGCGATTATCGCGCAGGGTGGCTCGACGCCCCAGCCTCATATAATAGATAATATAAAGAATGTGTTGAATCTCGGTTTCTATCGCCACCAGTCAAAGATTATCAAGGTCCATAAAGATAGTCCGGCCCATCACCGGACCAAACAGGCCATGATAGCGGTGCAGGAAGATGAACACGGCACCGGCAGACGGGCGAAGGTCGATTTTATGCTCACCGCATTAAAAACCGGTACGGCAGGCAACAAGAAGCTGGGCCTCGATTCCATCCTCATGGGATTTTTCCCTGCGGACAAACCCCAATACGCATTTGCCTTCCGTCTTAAAGGAGCCGGCAAGGCCCAATTGGAGGGGGCGTATTTTCTAAAGCGTTTCCTCGAAAGAACCTCTTTGGGGGCTAAGCGGTAAATCCTGATTCCCAAAAGACCATAATCAGCTCAATTCTGACCATGGTAGGACTATTTCCACCTAAAACCTTTATCTGCAAATGCTTTGAGGATTCCCTCAAGCAATGCCCCCTAATTATGATACAAATTGTAAATGTCACTTTTGTGATGTTTGCTGTTGAAAGCCTTATCAAATAAGGAAAGATGAAATATTGTTTACCTTCTAAACGTTATGATTGATAGAACCGTAGTGTGAATTCTTTTTTTTATATCGCCAATGTGAAAAATTGTTTTTGTGAGGGGATGACTAAGAATGTATTTTGTTGACAAGCTAAACAATTTATCTTGTCACAAAAATCCGACTTTACTTTTTGATAATAATGAAGTTATAATTAAATTTCGAGTTTGTGAGGCTTGAAAACGAGGTTTCGGTGAAGCAAAGTTATTTATTTTATTTAGGATAATTTGAGATTCGTTAGTTGTTGGAGTGGTTCATTTCCATATGGAGATTCGATGATAAATACTATCGTTTTATCTCGGATGTGTCTTTCTTTGTTTGCCTCCTGTCCTGGAGGAATCGGTATTTTACTATCATGAATAGGAATGCGGTTTTTAGGGGCGGGAGCTTGCTTTTTCAAAGGCGGAACAGGAGAGATGCAGGTTGGGCAGAAGATTCAATATGAGCAATAAACAAAATGTTTTAGCTGAAAGAGTTGCACAATTTGTGCTGAATTGCAATGAGTGCGAGTTACGAGAATTGACGGTCGCAACGGTGGCCGAGGCATTCAGAGTGGACCGCTCCCATTTGTCCAGGGAATTCAGTGCGAATATAGGGTGCACATTGTGCCGATTTATTTTGAAAGAGAAAATGTTTCGAGCCGCGACTGTACTCTCCGAATCTTCTGCGATTAGTATTCTCGAGTTGTCCGATAAACTCGGCTTTTTTTCTCCCAACCATTTTAGCCGGATTTTCAAAGAGTCTTTTGGAATTTTGCCCAGTAAGTATAGAGAGTACAGGAAGCAGGTATAGTCGGATAGTTTTTTAATCAATTCTTTAAGCTAATTTTTAGATAAGAGTAGTCTATAAAAAAATACCATTAATTAGGAGAGTCGATGATGAATGTCTATTTGTTCCCCGGTCAAGGCGCCCAGCAAAAAGGGATGGGTGAGGAATTGTTCGATGAGTTCGAAGACCTGGTCGAGAAAGCGGACAAAATTCTGGGGTATTCGGTCAGGCAATTGTGTCTGGAAGACGAGGGGGGAAAGCTGAAATTGACTCAATTTACCCAACCGGCGATTTTTGTAGTCAACGCTCTCAGTTGCATCAAAAAGATGCGGGATGGCATTCGACCGGATTTTGTCGCCGGGCATAGCGTGGGTGAATACAACGCGTTGCTGGCTTCAGGTGTGATTGATTTCGAAACCGGCGTAAAATTGGTCAAGAAAAGAAGCGAATTGATGAGCCAGGCCAAGGGCGGCGGCATGGCCGCGGTGTTGGGCATCGACCAGGACCGGGTGCGGGGGATTCTCGAGGAGAACGATCTTTCGGACAAATTATTCATCGCCAACTACAATTCAACATATCAATCGGTTATTTCCGGCTTGAAGGAAGATGTGGAGAAGGCTGAACCGCTATTTACAGATGGCGGGGCCAAACATTACAGGATATTGAATGTGTCCGGCGCCTTTCACACGCCTTACATGGAAAAGGCCAAGAAAAAATTTATGCGCTTCGCGAAAAAATTTGATTTCGGCCCCATTGGAATTCCCATTATCTCAAATGTCACTGCCCGGCCTTACCGGCAAGAGGATATCCTGAACAACATTGTGGAGCAAATTACCGCCCCTGTTGGATGGTGCGAAAGTATTCGCTATTTGTTGGCAATGGGATGCAAGGCCCAGGATTTTGTGGAAATTAGCGGCGGCAGTTTGAGTGTGGTGAAGGCTCTGGCTATTAGAATTCAACATGAAGCCGGACCATTGGATTTGGAGACGGAAAAAGAGCCTGTTGCCGAAGTCGTCGCTGAAACGAAATCGAATGGGAAAACCAGAGGTGAATTTCTGGGAAACGAAGATTTCAAACGGGATTACAATCTGAAATACCCTTACCTCGGCGGTGGTATGTATAAGGGGATCGCTTCGAAAGAAATGGTCGCCCGGCTGGGTAAGGCGGGAATGATGGGCTTTCTGGGGACCGGCGGTCTCGAGTTGACGGATGTTGAAGCCTCTATCGACTATTTGCGGAGACAACTTCCCAATGGCGAGCCCTGGGGGGTGAACCTGGTGTCCAACGCCGCCGACCCGTCGGAGGAAAAGCGGGTGGTGGATGTTTTGTTGAAGCATCATGTCAATGTCATCGAGGCCGCCGCGTTTATGACCGTCACTCCGGCTCTGGTGGAATACAAAGCCCGGGGATTGGCAAACGGCGGAAATGGGAACGGCGCTGGAAACCGGATCATCGCCAAGGTGTCGCGCCCGGAAGTGGCACAGATGTTTTTGAGTCCCGCTCCGGAGCGGGTGGTGAATAAATTGGTGGATGCCGGCGTCCTACAACGGGACGAGGCTGAAAAATTACGACAGATCCCGGTGGCGGACGACCTGGTGGTGGAAGCGGATTCCGGCGGCCACACGGACATGGGGGTCGCCTATACATTGATGCCCGCGATGGCGGCCCTCCGGGACGAGCTGAAAAAGAAGCACGGTTACAATCAGAATGTGCGCATCGGGGCGGCGGGAGGAATTGGTACTCCCCAGGCGGCGGCCGCGGCGTTTGTGCTGGGTGCGGATTTTATCCTCACCGGTTCCATCAACCAATGTTCAGTAGAGGCCGGCACCAGTGAAACCGTGAAGGACATGCTCCAGGGAATCGACGTGCAGGATACCGACTACGCGCCGGCGGGGGATATGTTCGAGTTGGGGGCCAAGGTGCAAGTGTTGCGCAAAGGGGTGTTTTTTCCGGCGCGGGCCAATAAACTTTTTGATCTATATAGGCGCTACAATTCTTTGGAAGAGCTCGATACAAAAACCAGGTCGCAGCTTCAGGAAAAGTACTTCAAAAGGAGTTTTGACGATATATTCAGCGAGTGCCGCTCGTTTTACCCCGCCCGTGAGATCCAGAGAGCGGAGCAGAATCCCAAGCACAAGATGGCCATGATATTCAAGTGGTATTTCGGCTATTCCACCCGCCTGGCATTGGAGGGAGATCCGGAAGAAAAGGTCAATTATCAGGTCCAATGCGGATCGTCTCTTGGGGCGTTCAACCGTTGGGTCAAAGGGACCGGCCTGGAAGATTGGCGCAATCGCCACGTCGATCATATGGGAGCCCGCTTGCTTGATGAAACCGCCGATTTGTTGGGGCGGCGGCTCGACTCAATCACCAGGACGCTGCCTTCAAGGTAACATATATCAATGAGAAATATATAAAAAAAGGAGCAATAAAATGGAAGGAGTATCGAAAACTATTAAGCATTTGTCAAAGACCGAGATCTTCGAGGAAATGAAGGTGATCCTTCATGAGGTGGCGGAATCGAAAATAGTGGACGAGATTACGATGGACACATCGTTGGTGGAAGATTTCGCGTTTGATTCCATCGATATAATGGGCACTTTGCTGAAAATCCAGGAACGTTTTTTCAGAGGAAACGCCACTATGGAGGTGGAAACGTTTTTGGACGATTCGTTCAGTAATGACAAATTGTTCATTGTGGGCGGAATATGCGATGAGATAGAGAAAATGTCAAAAGAGGGCAGGTGAAACCATGGACGACCTAAAAAAGAAATTGAATTGGGGGGTATCCGACGATTTGCAGGCGGACATCCGTTATGAATACAACGCGTGCAAAGGTTATGTGATGGATATATCCCTCGGATGTTCCCACCATTGCATTTACTGTTTGTTCTCTCCCCTGGAATTGATGGTGTATAAGCTGAAGAATCCGTCTTACAAAGGCGATGTCCTGCCTTTAAAGCTGGATAAGTTTCTGGAACGAACGGAGTTTCCCCCATGTGTTTACCTGTGCTATTCCAGTGATCCCCTGGGATCGCCGGAGTTGGCCGAGAATATTCAAGTGGTCCTGAAAAAATTGTTTGAACACGATGTCAATGTGCTATTCATTACCAAAGGGGTGTTTACAGACGGGGTCATCGAATTGTGCAAGGAGCGTCCTGAACTAATGGAGATTCAGGTGGGCATCGCCAATTGCGACGATAAAAGGAACAAAATTATCGAACCCCAAGCGCCCACTTACCGGGAGAGACTCGGTAACCTAGAACGCCTGGCGGCTATCGACAACCTGGGATCGTTGGTGGTGCTAGTGGATCCTCTCCTGCCGGTGATCGATGATACTGATGAAAACATCGGGCACATTATCGACGATGTCAGCCGGTTGGGGGTGAAAGAGGTGGTGATGGGCTATGTGATCTTGACGAAAAACATGGTCGAGACATTGAAGAAGACCGAATTCACCCGGGAAGCCGCCATGGCAATGACAGAAAAAACCCCGACGATTTCGGAACAAGAATTGTACAGTCTGCCGTTCGATAAAAAATTGGAACGGTTGCGGCACTTCCGGCAAATGTGTGAAGCCAAAGGCGTGCTACTCTCTGTTTGTGGATGCAAGGAGAAGCGCTTCAAGGAGACGGACTTCGAATGGATTTGCCATCCATTCAACCGTGCGCGAAGGGAAGAATTCGCCCAGAAAACCGGCGCCCAGTTGGAAATGGACCATCTGGCATAGAGAGCGGGAAGGCTACAGTGGCAGCACCATCAGTCAAATATCCGTTACCGTTAAAAATATCGGGTCTCGGCGGCTATCTGCCGGAGCGAACGGTGCCCAACCGTGAACTGGAAGAGAAATACAAACTTTCGCCGGGGTGGATCGAACGGAAGCAAGGGGTGAAGCAACGGCATTGGGTCAATGGGGAGACCATCACCTTCATGGGGGCCCAGGCGGCGAACGCCGCAGTCAAGGATGCCGGTCTCCAGTTGAGTGACATCGACCTCATCGTAAGCGCCACTCAGGCGTTCGAACGGGTGATACCGGATCAAGCCACTCTGTTTCAACGGGAATTGGGGCTTGGGGATTCGGGTGTTCCCTGCATGACCATAACAAGCGCCTGTTTGAGTTTTTTAGTGGCGTTGGATGTGTGCTCCCCGATGCTGGCCACCGGGCGCTACAAGAATATTCTGGTGATCATGGCGGAATCTCCATCCCTCAGTATGCAAATGGATGACCCTAAAGTGGCCACATTGATGGGCGACGGGGCTTCGGCGGCGGTTTTGACCAAAACCGAAGAGGGTGGAGCCAGCGCTCTCCGCTGCGTATTGATGAAAACCTACAGCGACGCGTCGGAGGTGAGCTCCGCGGTTCGAAACGGCAATCAGTTCCAAACCTTTTTCCACCGGGACGTGAAGCCTGAAGATTTCATGTTTTCCTACGATCCAGGCGGCCTTCAAGCCACCGCCATGAAGCACAACCGTAGCTTTCTCAAGGAACTCTGGCCCAATTCCGATTTTAACGCGTTTAAGTGTGTCATCCCCAACCAATCGAGCCGTTTGGGATTGGATATGATGAGATTGATGTTTCCGGCTGAAAAAATTATCGGCGTTGTGGACCAATTTGGGAATTGTGGCGCTGTGGGCTATCCGCTGGCGCTTTGGGAAGCTTCAAAAGAAGGACGGTTGGAGCGAGGAGACCTGGTCCTCATGACCGGAATGGGGGCCGGCTTTTCGATTATCGGGGTTATTTTGACCTATTGATTTAACTATAAAAAAAGGAGGCAATCCATGGGTAAAACAATACTACCAAAAACTCTAGCAGAAGTCATTCTGAACAAAGTCCAGTCGAAAAAAGGGATCACTTTTATCGATGGGGTCGATGAAGAGGTGTTTGTTCCGTATCGCGAATTGCTGAGTGGAGCTCTAGGGATCCTCGACTACCTGCAGGCTCAAGGGCTTGGCGAGGGCGATGAATTAGTGTTCCAGTTGAATAACAATCGAAATTTTTTAAGTGTTTTTTGGGCGTGCTTGTTGGGAAAAATTATCGCAGTGCCTGTGATGGCGGCTTATATTGAACGTCATAGGAAAAAACTGTTCAATATCTGGCAAGGTCTAAAACAGCCTCGTCTTATCATTTCACAGGCCGACTTAAAGGGGCTTGAATCTTTTGCCCTCTCCGCGGGTCTTGGTGAAATTTTCGATACAATGCGGGAAAAAACAGTTTTTATAGAGGAGGCGACGGCGCGCCCGGGAGAAGGAGCCGTTACTCTACCGGATGAGGATGATCTGGCCTTCATCCAGTTCTCGTCGGGCTCTACCAGCCAGCCGAAAGGTGTCATGTTGACACATCGCAACCTGGTGACCAATGTGCGGGCGGGGGCCGCGGGGCTCAAGTCGAATGGGAGAGAAGAAAGAGTGTTGAGTTGGATGCCCTTGACTCACGACATGGGACTAATCGGCCTTCATTTGATGCCGGTCACTGAGGATTGGGATGTCTTTATGATGCCCACCCGCCTTTTCACCTGTCGTCCAGGCTTGTGGTTGGAAAAGATTTCAGAGTACGGCATTACAGTGACTGGTTCTCCCAATTCCGGTTATCGGCATGTGTTGAAGTTTTTCGATCTGGAAAAACAAAAACATTTGGATTTGTCTTCTTTATGCATCATAATCAACGGAGCTGAACCGATTTCCGCGGCCCTTTGCTTTGAATTTTCCAGGCGGCTGGCTCCTTTAGGATTATCGCCTCACGCGATTATGCCCACTTATGGTCTGGCGGAAGCCAGTGTGGTGGTGACGCTGTCCGATCCGGCGGCTGAAGTCGTGCCGGTTTATGTAGACCGCGATTCCCTTACCGTTGGCGAGCCGGTCCGGGAAACCGCGGAAGACGAGCCCGGCAGTGTTTGTTTTGTGGAATGCGGCGTCGCGGTGAACAATTGTGCCATCCGTGTTGTCGGCGCTCATTGCAAACCTGTGGCCGACATGGTGACCGGTCATATCCAAATCAGCGGAGACAATGTGACGTCCGGTTATTATAACAATGATGAAAAAACCGCTGAAATGGTAACAATGGACGGTTGGGTCAACACCGGCGACCTGGGTTTTTTCCGCAACGGGCGGTTGGTGATCACAGGCCGGGTGAAGGATACCATCATTGTTCAGGGCAATACATTCTACGCCCATGATATTGAATTCATATGCCAGGAATTGGACGAACTGAAATACAGTAGAATCGCTGTTTGCGGCGTCTACAATCCTACGCTGCAGTCGGACGAGATTGTGTGCTTTGTGGCGTCCAGGAAGGGGCGGGAAGATTTTTCCACTGTTGCCGCGGCTATCAAAAAGAGAATTGTAAAGAAAGCCGGAGTCGCGGTTTCCGCCGTGTTGCCGGTTAAAACAATTCCCACCACCACCAGCGGGAAGGTTCAACGTTATCAATTGAAAGAGCGCTATCTCAGCGGGGAATTCAACGAGATCGCAGAACAGTTGTTGGATATCCATGGCCGGAGTCATTAAAAGGAAAGAGTAGTAGGAGAAACCAGATGGGGCAATACCAGGATAAAAAGGCCGTTCTACCCAATGGGCTGGAAATTTTCCATCTCAACCAGCATGAGACGGATTTTGTCTATCATGAAGTGTTCGAGGAAGAGGTCTATCTCAAGCATGGGATCACTCTGGAAGAGGGAGATTGTATTTTCGACATTGGGGCCAATATCGGAATGTTTTCCTTGCTGGTCCTGAACCAGTTGGAGAATGTCAAAATCGTCGCCTTCGAACCTTCGCCGGAGGTGTGCGGGATATTGAAAGCCAACACCTCTCCCTACGGCGACAAGGTGGTGGTGGAGCAAATGGGGGTGGGTGAGAAAACCGGGGAGGCTGTTTTTACTTATTATCCGGGCTATTCGATCCTATCCGGTTTCGCCGCCGACTCCGATCAAGACAAGGGGATGTTGCTGGCGGGAATGCAACCGGGCGCCGGCGGTGAATTCGCCAATCAGGTGATGAACCGGTTGGCGTCGGAAAAATTGCGGGAAAAAGTTGAATATACATGCCGATTGACCAGTGTATCCGAGATGATTGACAGGCATGATGTCCAATGCATCCACCTATTGAAATTGGACGCCGAGAAAAGTGAATTGGCTGTGCTGCGGGGGATTGACGACGACGATTGGCCGAAAATCCAACAGATTGTCATGGAGGTGCACGACACAGACGGGTCTGTGCAGGCGGAAGTTCTGGACATACTGGAGAGCAGGGGCTTCGGCATGGAGGTGGAGCAAGAGGAAAACTTCCACGAGTCGGGCATCGTCAATATCTTCGCCAGACGGGAGAACCGGGATACCATTGTAGTGGCCTCCACCTTCACCACAGATCTCCTGTCCCCCGGATTGGACTTCTGGAAGCGGGAACTTCGACTGCGGTTGGATGTTGAATATTCCCCTTACAACCAGGTGTTTCAGGAATTGCTCAATCCCGGCGGCAGCCTGTTGTCCAACGCCGGCGGTATGAACGTCATCCTCTTGAAATGGGACGACTGGCTCCGCTTCCGTTCGGACACGTTTTCCTTCGCCAAGAAAGACAAGAAATATTTGGAATCCACATTCAAGGAATTTTGCGACGCGTTAAAATCATATAGCGAGCTTTCCTCTTGTTATACAACTATCATTCTTTGTCCTCCGGCGGAAGAGTCGGGAAAAGACGGATCGTTCAAATCCGTTACAAAAAAACTTGAAAGATCTTTACAAGATTTGGTTGCCCGGTTAAATGGGGTGGAGTTACTAATGGCTGAGGGTTTCCACCCCATTTACCGGGTTGACAATATCTTCGATTCCTTTACCGATGAATTGGGTCATATCCCTTATACCAAAGATTATTACCATTTTCTCGCCACTCTTGTGATGCGCCGCTATCACGCTTTGAAAAGCAAACCCTACAAAGCGCTGGTGATGGATTGCGACAACACCCTCTGGGAAGGAGTTTGTGGAGAGGTCGGCCCGCTGGGGGTGACAGTGGAGGGAATGGTTGCGGATTTGCAGTCATATTTGGTCCGCAAGTCGGACGAGGGTTTTCTCGTATGCCTGTGCAGCAAGAATTCTCCGGAAGATGTCTGGAATGTGTTCGAACAGCAGCCGGGCATGATCTTGAAGAAGGAGCACATTGTCGATTCCCGCGTCAATTGGATGCCGAAGTCGGAAAATCTAAAGTCTCTGGCTGAGAGTTTGAACCTGGGGATAGACAGTTTTGTGTTCTTCGACGACAATCCGGTGGAATGCGCGGATGCCCGCATTAATTGTCCGGAGGTATTGACATTGCAATGGCCGTTGGCTAGCGATGACTCGTCGTTTTTACGGCATATCTGGCCGCTGGACAACTTTTCCGTCACTGAAGAGGACAAGAAGCGGAAGGCGTCATACCAGGCCAATGTGGAACGGGAGAAATTGCTGGAGAGCAGTTATGATTTTCATGATTTTCTGGAGAATTTGAATATTGATATCGCTCTCGAGCAAGTCGATGATTCAACCCTTCCCCGTGTGTCTCAATTGACCAATCGCACGAACCAGTTCAATTTCACCACCATTCGCCGCTCGGAAAAGGAAATAAAAAAACTGATCGAAGAGAAAACCCATGAGTGCTGGATCGCCCATGTCAAGGACCGCTTCGGCGATTACGGGATTGTTGGGGTTATGATCGTCGATAAAGCGAAGGATGTTCCCCAATTGGACACCTTTCTCTTGAGTTGCAGGGTGTTGGGGAGAGGCGTTGAATACCAATTGATGGCGAAATTCGGCCAGATTGCGAAAGAACTGGGCAATGGGCAGGCGCGAATCCCCTTCAAGCGGACTCCAAAAAATGAACCGGCCCGTTTATTCATCGAACAATTCGCCGGCGCTTATTTGCCCGAAACTTCCGGAGAGGATTTTGAGGTCTTGTTTCCGGCGGAGGAATTGGCGACCCTCACGTTCAAACCTTCGGCAAATAAAAAGAGTGGGGCCAGGAGCTCCGGTCGAAAGAAAGCCACAACGCACATCGATCCGGGGGGCATGCGCCGTCTTGAAGAACAGGTGGTCAGGATCGCCACGCAACTGAATTCAGTTGAAAAACTGTCAACCGCCATCGAGGAGTCGGGGAAACGGGGAAATCCCGCCCGAAAAGAGGCGGCCGGCGGCGTCGAGACGGTGGAAACCGTTGTGCGGGAGGTGTTTGCCCGGGTGCTATCAAAAGATTCTTCCCAATTGAATATTACGGCCGATATCGACACGTTTATGCAGAAAGATTCTTTAAAAATTGTGGAGATCACATCACTTCTCCACCAAAACTATCCTAAAATTCCAACCACATTGCTATTCGAACACCGCACAATTAAAAATATCGCGCTTGGTATCGTCGAAAGCCACCCGGAGCTCGAGCGCGCGGTATGCGATCGCAATGTGGAGGCGGTCTCCGCAGACTCTTCTATTGTTCCCGAGCCTCCAGTGGTTCGGCAACCGCCGGCGATCATTGGCGAACGGGACATCGCCATCATCGGTATGAGCGGCAGGTTTCCCGATGCCCGGAACCTCGATGAATTTTGGGAAAACCTCAAACAGGGCCGGTATTCGATCAGAGAGATACCTGAAGACCGTTGGAATATGGACACATTTTTTGATGACACCCCCCAGCCGGGAAAATCCTATTGCAAATGGGGGGGATTTATGGAAGATATCGATCGGTTCGAAGCCCCGTTTTTCAATATTTCCCCCCGTGAAGCCGAGACAATGGATCCCCAACAACGCCTGTTCCTCGAGATTGTTTGGGAGCTTCTCGAAGACGCGGGATATTCACCCGAAGGCCTTGGGCGTGAGACCGGCGTTTTTGTTGGAGTGATCGCCAGCGATTACACCACCTATACGAACGAGGCGGCGCTTCAAGGAGAGGGTGCGTACCGCAATGCCGATTATTACCAGATCCCCAACCGCATCTCTTATTTTTTTGATTTCAAGGGACCGAGTATCGCCATCGATACCGCATGCTCATCGGCGGGAACAGCCCTTCATCTCGCCTGCAGAAGTTTGAGGCAGGGGGAGTGCCGGGCAGCCATTGTGGGAGGTATGAACCTGTTTCTTCATCCGGGACGTTTTATTCAATACTCGCAAATTAGAGTCCTCTCACGGGATTCAAAATGCCGGCCCTTCGGCGAGGGCGCCACTGGAACTCTGTATGGCGAAGGCGTCGGAGCGCTTTTGATAAAAAATTTAACAGAAGCTAAACAGGATAGAGATCATATATGTGCTATTGTTAAAGGAAGTTCCATTAATTCCGGCGGGAAAACCAATGGTTTTACCGTCCCCAATCCGATCGCGCAATCGGAGATGATATCCTATGCCATAAAAGATTCAGACATCGATCCCAGAACGATTTCCTATGTAGAGGCCCATGGAACGGGTACGCCGCTGGGCGATCCCATCGAAATCAGAGGATTGACAAAAGCTTTCAAGGAAAATATAAAAGATTCCCGTTTTTTAAATGATTCGCACTATTGCGCTGTCGGTTCCGTAAAATCCAATATCGGGCACCTGGAATCCGGTGCCATTATCGCGGGCATTATCAAAATCTTGCTGCAAATGAAACACCGAACTCTTGTGCCCTCCCTCAACGCCGACAATCTCAATCCAAAAATTTCTTTCAACGAGACGCCGTTCTATGTCCAACGGACCCTCGAAGAATGGAAACCTCCGGTCCTCGAGCAAAACGGCCGATCCAAAACCATCCCCCGCCGCGCGGGAATCTCCTCCTTCGGCGCCGGCGGAGTCAACACCCACTTCATCCTGGAAGAATGTACTCCGGCTGCCGAGAAAGACTATGTGGATGGGAGCCCATATCTTATTGTCTTTTCATCCACGAATGAAGAGAGTCTGAATCTCTATTTGCGGAACTTTTTAAGGTTTTTAGAATACCGGTTCCCCCAAAATGGGACCGATACATGCCAATTAATGGATATCGCGTTCACACTTCAGGTGGGACGGCAGGGGTTGGGAACTCGAATGGCATTCATTGTGGCAGGTCTCGATGAATTAATCCAACGATTGAATGGCTATCTCGATAACAATAAATCATTGCCAAATGTCTTTCGTGGGACCATAAAGAATAATCAGGCGAATATTTCTTCTTTGTTAGATGGAAGAGCAGGTGAAGAGTTCGTCAATATGGTTATTACCCAAAAAGATTATGTAAAACTAGCGATGTTATGGATTTCCGGGGTGAAAATACCCTGGACAAAATTATATTCTACCCGGCTTCCTAAAAGAATTTCTCTTCCGGGCTACATGTTTCGCGGTGAAAGATATTGGATCCCGCTGACTGGGGCCGGTTTAAGTGTTGATTATAGTAGAAATTGTCGAAAGGATGTTTTAAATTTGCACCCGTTGATAACCAGTAATATATCAACGTTAAAGGAGCAAAAATTTGTTTATGCCATTTCTGGTGATGAATTCTACTTTGAAGACCATGTGATCCAAGGGCAAAAGATGTTGCCGGGTGTGGCATATCTCGAAATGGCCAGGGCGGCAGGCGCTTTGGCATGCGAAAAAGAAATTCATAAAATTTCCGATGTTGTTTGGCTAAAGCCCATCATCGCTAACGGGAATGCTAAAGATGTTTATACCCGTTTGCTGCCGGGGCAGGATGGGATTCGTTTTGAGGTTTTTACCCAGGATTCTGAACTCGGAGTAATTGTCCATGCGGCTGGAACTCTTTTTCACGACAGAGGAGATCGTATTGATCGCGGGAGTCAGATCAATGATTATAAAAGAACACGTAACAGATGTACGGTTGAATTAGAAGTCAATGATCTGTATAAAAAATTTGATATCGCAGGTTTAGATTATGGCAAAGGCTTCCGAGTGTTACGCGAAGTTTTCTGCAATGATTCCGAGGCGGTTTCCAGAATTCGTTTACCGGATTTTCTTGAATCTGGATTCGAGGAATTCGTACTGCATCCGGCATTGATGGATGCGGCGATGCAAACTGTTCAGGCATTTATGTCACACAAAGACTCTTCGTTTACCTCCACCTATGTACCTTTTTTATTGGGGGAACTCAATGTGTCCGGTAAAGTTACTAGAGATTGCTGGGCATATGCGACGGTTCGAGAGAATCATGGTGGGAATTGGCTGGCCAATATGCAGCTAATGGATGATCAAGGGAAACTGATTGTTGATATGAAAGGGCTTGCGATTCGGCCGCTTCATAAAGCTAAAGATATTGAACGGCCGGCAGGCGGTCAAATTGCTTCCACCTCTTATTTTACACCATCTATGAAACGCGCCGCCGGAGACGCTGACCATCGATGCGCTACATGGGGTGATGTCGTCCTGGTTTGGGATAATTCCGGTTCTGACTATCAGGAAATTCAATCGAATTTGGATGAAATAAAGGAAGAATGCGAGGACATCATAGTGGTTCAAACCGGTGAGCGCTTCGAACAGGTCCATGACCATCATTTTATCGTTCGTTCGGGGGTGGCTCACGATGTGGAACTGCTAATAAATAAGATCGCGTCTAAGTCGTCAATACCGGATTTGGTGTTGTTTTTTTCTGGAAATTCCAATCTTGAGACTGATGAAGAATCGATGGCTAAACTATTGCATAATAGTTTTTATTCAATCTTTTTCCTTTGCCGGGAGATGCTTCGGCATTCTCAGGCGCATTCCTTCCGAATGGCGTATATCTATGCGGGAGCGAATAGCGTTCCCCAACCCCACCATTCAGCTATCTCCAGTGTCTTTAAAACAATCGGTATGGAGAATCAGAATTTTTCGGGGAAGATTGTTAAGTTTTCCAGTTCCGGTTCCATGGATAGGCACGTAAGGTCGCCAGGTTTTTGGAAACAGATTCATGAAGAGTTGGCAAATATGGATGAGGTGGTTGAGCTTCGCGATGGAGAGCGTTATGTAAGAAGTTATACGGATGTTTCCGAGTCAATGGGATTGCAAGGATCACCCCCCCTCAAACAGCACGGCGTTTATTTGGTGACCGGTGGTTTGGGACGTCTAGGATTGATATTTTCAAGGTTTCTTGCCAACAAGGCGCAGGTAAAAATTGTTTCTACCGATCTAAATGAATTGGAACCCCGGCATGAGGAGTTCTTCCGTCAATTGAGAGCATCGGGGGCGGAAATCGTCTATGTTAAAGCTGATATTTCATCCTCCAGGGAGGTAAAACTTCTGATAGAGGAGGCCAAATTAAAATTTGGTCAAATCAACGGTGTGTTGCATTGCGCCGGAACCATAAAAGATGCGTTTATCGTGAAAAAATCCTTTGAGGATGTTCAGCGGATTCTAACCCCCAAAGTACGCGGTACGGTCTTGCTTGATAAATTCACTGCGAATGAACCTCTTGACTGGTTTGTCATGTTTTCTTCTATAACAGCGGTTACAGGGAATATCGGGCAGATTGACTATGCCTACGCCAATAGCTTTATGGACAGTTTTGCCTCTTTCCGTTCAAACCAAGTCCTAAATGGTGAACGAGCCGGTAAATCCCTATCGATAAATTGGTCGTTATGGAAGGATGGCGGTATGAGTGTTGATGAGCAATCGGAGAAAATGCTCAAAACAGTTATGGGTATTACTCCTTTGCCTACCAAAGATGGATGCGAGGCCTTTTTGTTCGGTTTGGCAAGCGATTTCGATCAATTGGTCGTCGCTCATGGAGATCGTCTAAAGTTTGAGACATTCATGTCCCGAAAGCCGAAATCTGAAAATCGGAAAAAAATGAGTCGCCGGATCCAAGAATCCAATGTTGATTCCGAAAATCTTCTTGAGAAAGTGCAGGAACGGATCATTGCGTTTGTGACTGAAATATTGAAAATTTCAAAAGATTTTGTGGATGTCGAAGAAAATATGGGGGCTTTTGGGTTCGACTCCATTACAACAGTGGAATTAATAAATAGGATTAATGAAGCGTATGGGCTTGAACTCTCCCCAACCCTTTATTTTGAATATCCTACTGTCGAGGGAATGGCACATTATATCGCGGACACATTCGCAGCGGAGATCCAGTCTTTTTACGCGGAACCGATGGAAGACACTGTGTCTGAAAACAGTAATGAAGCCGGCGATGACATTAGTCCGGCTAAAGAAGAATCCTTTTCTTCGGGCCGATATAGAATTCCCACTAATGATAGCCCTTTGTCTTTGCGTTTGCCGGTTGGCAATCACGTGGAACCGATTGCCGTTATAGGTATCAGCGGGAAATTACCCGGCGCAAGGGAACTTGATGAGTTCTGGATGCATTTGGAATCTGGAGATAGTTTAATTAGAGAAATCCCCCATGACCGGTGGAGTTGGATGGAAGTGTTCGGCAACCCAGACGATGATAGAAACGCAACGGATGTGAAATGGGGCGGTTTTATCGATGAAGTTGATAAATTTGACGCTTCGTTTTTTAATATTTTGCCCCGCGAGGCTGAATTAATGGATCCTCAGCAAAGATTATTTCTGGAGGTTGCCTGGAAGGCCATAGAAGATGCCGGCTACCGGGCATCGGATTTATCAGGAACCAAAACCGGTGTGTATGTCGGAGTGTCAATCAATGATTACAACGAATTGCTGAAAGATAGTGATGTCGATATTGAAGCATATCTTTCCACTGGAATCAACAATTCAATTGTATCTAACCGGGTATCTTATTTGCTGAACTTAAGAGGTCCCAGTGAATCTATCGATACCGGTTGTTCCAGTGCGTTGGTGGCGATTCGGAGGGGTGTCGATTCTATCAGAACCAATGAGTGCGCAATGGTGATCGCAGGCGGTGTCAATGCAATCTTACGCCCTAAATTTCATATTTCTTTCAGAAAGGCTGGAATGCTCAGTGGAAGTGGACGATGTAAAACGTTTGACAAGCATGCGGATGGATATGTCCGTTCCGAAGGGGCGGGGGCGATTGTTTTGAAAGGGTTGAACCGCGCTCAAAAGGATGGCGACCATATCTACGCGGTCATTAAAGGGATGGCTGAAAACCATGGAGGCAGAGCGCAATCTTTGACAGCTCCGAATCCAAACGCGCAGGCCGAGGTTTTAGTGGCGGCATATGCGAATGCCGGGGTTTCCCCGGAATCAGTCAGTTATATTGAAGCCCATGGGACGGGAACGGTTCTTGGAGATCCCATCGAAATAAATGGCTTAAAAAACGCGTTCAGTCAAATGTACATTTCTTCCGGGCGCACTCTTCCTTCCGTGAAACATTGCGGAATCAGTTCCGTTAAAACGAATATCGGGCATTTGGAGTGTGCCGCGGGTATTGCCGGGATCCTCAAGGTCATTCTTTGTTTTAAACACAAAATGTTGCCGGGAACGGTGCATTTCAAGGAATTGAATCCACACATAGATTTAGACGAAACCCCTTTTTATATTGTTGAAAAGACCAAACCATGGGACCGGCTCGTCGATAGTCGTGGCGTGGAGCTTCCACGTAGAGCGGGGGTGAGCTCGTTTGGTTTCGGCGGTACCAATTGTCATGTGGTTTTGGAGGAATATGAATCCGATCGCAATGTCGGCTGCTCGAGCAAAGAACGCTATCTGATCGTGTTATCTGCGAAAAAACTAGACCGGTTACGGGAATATGCGAGAAAATTCTCCGAATTCCTCGACAAGCCGGGGGATGTTCCGGATTTAGCAAATATTGAATATACGCTACTCGTGGGCCGGGAACACATGGATGAACGTCTGGCTCTCGTTGTCACTGATGTCCATGAACTCAGACGAATGTTACTGGCTTTTGGGGATGAGGCATCATTGCCTCGAGGGATTTATCATGGAAATATCAAGACGAGGGGCAAAGAGCCGCAAACCGCCACATCGAAAATTGAAGCGGGTGCAATTGAGGAAATTGCCGAGTCTTGGGTTCGCGGGAACGATTTAGACAGAAGTTCACTCAGTCTTCCCGAAAATATACAACGTGTTCCTTTGCCGACCTATCCGTTTGCCCGTCAGAGATTTTGGGTGCCGGAACCATCTAAAAATGTGTCTGAGGTGTACGAAGATAATTTTTCTGAGACTGACTTAGTGTCAATCCTGCAGAAGTTGCAAACCGGGGAAATTTCAGTTTCCAATGCTGAACATTTAACGGAGGGAGTATTATGAATGCACAGATTACCAAGCATAAAGTGTTCGAATTAATTGCGCAAAAAATGATAAGCGCGCAGGATGGTTTGGAATTGTTAAAGTCCATTCCAACGAAGCAAGCCGCGAAAAAATCCCAGAAATTATTTTTTGAGAATGTGTGGGAGAAGGTTGAGCAATTGGCGGTTCCCAACGATTCCTCAGTAAGGGTATTGCTGTTTGATAGCGCCAGGAACACGTGTAATCGATTACGAGAAAAATACTCCGGAAATCAAAGACATTTTGTTCAACTCGTCATGCCAGGTGAATATTTCAAGGATCTGGGGGACGGGATGTTTGAATTGAATCCATCGCGGGCAGAAGATTATGGCCTTTTATATAAGACATTATCAAAAAACGATTCACTGCCAAATTTTGTGGTTATTGGTTGGTCGTCGTCTAAAAATACAACGGAGTCTTTGGAATTAAATTCAATGTTGAAGATTTCTATGGAAAGAGGGGTATTCACTGTATTTCATCTCTTCAAGGCCTTTGTTCATACAACGGGAAATTTGTTCAAGGGAGTGCTCTTTTTATCTCGGCAGGCCGACGATTCGCCCAATCCTTTCCATAATGCTGTTTCTGCCTATAGACTCTCGCTAGGTCAGGTTTTTCCGGGAATCACTTTTTCCACAGTCACAGTTTCATCTCCCACAGAAGACGTTGTGGGATTGATCCGTTCGGAGCTGGTTGAAATGTTGAACACGGGGCAAGGGGGTGAGGTATTTTATACCGGGGGTGAAAGAATGGCGAGGCGCCTCAGACCGTCTATACTGAACAAAACTGCCGGTTCATTGATTAAAAAATCTGGAATTTATCTGATAACAGGTGGACTCGGTTCACTGGGGATCATTTTTTCTCGGTACCTTATCCGCGAGTATGAAGCTAAATTGGTGTTGACAGGCCGATCGACACTGGATGAAGAAAAAGAGAAAACCCTTGAACAATTGAAAGCTTCGGGGGGCGAGGTAGAATATTGGGCGGTGGATGTTGACGACCGTGACGCAATGGCGCAGTTGGTGGGAAGAATCAAGAAGAAATTCGGTTGCATAAACGGCGTGATTCACGCAGCCGGAACATTCAACGAAAAGACAATTGACCAGAAGGAATTCTCCATATTCAAATCCACTCTTGTCTCCAAAATTAATGGCGCGGTTGTGCTGGATGATGTCACAAAGGGCGAAAACCTTGACTTCTTTTTGCTTTTTTCATCCACATCTTCAATTCTGGGAGACTTTGGTCAGTGCGATTATGCCATTGGAAACCGCTTCCTGGATAGTTTTGCCGATTATAGACAGATTCAAGTCAACCGGCGAATGAGGGCCGGTCGGACTGTTTCAATCAATTGGCCTCTTTGGAAAGACGGTGGAATGCATCTATCGACCGAAGGCGAAACTCTTTATTTGAAATCTTCGGGGCAGGATTTTCTCGAAGTCGAGGATGGTATCCAGGCTTTCGAAAAAATTCTCAATAGCGAAAAGAACGCGGTTATGATGTACGTCGGCTCAATCGACACTTTAGAGCGATTGCCACTTTTTCATGGCAAGCGTCCTATGCCGGCGGTAACCCGCGATCTGAAATTGAACGAACCTGGAAAATCGGTTAAACGTGATTTCGTTTTGGGAGAATTAAAAGATTTGGTTCTCAAAGACATAAAGAAAATCGCCGCCTCTGTAGCGAAAATGGCTGCTGATAGTATTGATGACGCTGAGAATTTGGGGAATGTCGGATTTGACTCCATAAGTTTGAAGGAGTTTGCCAGTCTTTTAACAAAAAAGTTTGGAATGACTATCTCTCCTACTTTATTTTTTAAGCGAAGTACACTCGAAAGTTTGAGCGACTTTTTGATCGAGGAACACTCGCAGCTATTAACATCCCAATATAGCCGGGAAACGACAGATTCGAGGAAGCCCGAATCGGATCGGAAAACAAATAGTATCCATGAGAGTGTGCCTCCAGGCAATCAATTTTTATCCGGTAACGATGTGTCGCAAAGCGGGGAAGATATCGCCATCATCGGTATCAACGGGGTGTTTCCGGGGTCTGCTGATGTCAATGCTTTTTGGCGAAATCTTATTGCGGGTAAAGACCTGGTGCGGGATATTTCGGGGCGGCGCTGGGACTGGAGCGGGGCAGATGCCGCGAATTTGAAATGGGGTGGATTCATCGATGATGTCGATGTGTTTGACGCGCGGTTTTTCAATATCTCTCCTCATGAAGCTGAAATGATGGACCCTCAGCAGAGGCTATTACTTCAGACTGTTTGGAAGGCTATCGAGGATAGCGGGTATAAGGCTTCGGCCTTTTCAGACAAAAGAGTCGGCGTTTATATAGGTGTGGAATCGAATGACTACCAGCGTTTACTCGAGCAGCGCAATATCATGAATGCGCAGATGAGCATCGGCAACCATGGCGCAGTGGTGGCAAATCGGATTTCTTATATTTTAAACCTTAAAGGTGTCAGCGAATCCATTAACACAGCCTGTTCCAGTAGCGCGGTGGCCATTCATCAAGCCGCCGCCTCTTTAAAAAATAGAGAAAACGATGTGGCTATCGCCGGCGGGGTTAGTCTTGTGTTATCTCCTTTAAGTTTGCTGAGCGCCAGCCAATTGGGTATTCTTAGTCCCGATGGTAAATGCAAAACCTTTGATAAAAGCGCGAATGGATATGTGAAAGGGGAAGGGGTGGCGGCCATTGTATTGAAGCCCTATTCAAAAGCTATATTGGAGAGAGATCATATCTACGCGGTTATCAAGGGTTCAGCCGTCAACCATGGAGGAAAGGCAAACTCCTTGACGGCCCCCAACTCCATTGCGCAAGCCGAATTATTAGTAAAAACCTATAAAGAGGCGGGGATTGATCCTACCTCTGTTTCCTATATTGAAACTCATGGCACAGGCACAGAACTCGGCGATCCGATTGAAATCGAAGGGCTTAAATTGGCTTTTTCTCAATTATCTCATTCCGTCAATGCGCAATATCCCGAATCTCATCATTGTGGGTTGGGAGCTGTAAAAACGAATATTGGGCATCTGGAGGCAGCTTCCGGAATTGTCGGATTGATTAAAGTGGTGTTGGCGATGAAGTGCGAGACGATTCCGGGGAATCTCCATTTTAAAGAACTAAATCCATATATAGAACTCGAAAATTCTCCTTTTTATATCGTTGATAAAACAGTCCCCTGGAAACCTCTGTCCGGCGTCGATGGGCGCTTCGTCCCGCGCCGCGCTGGAGTCAGTTCTTTTGGATTCGGAGGAACGAACGTTCATATTGTTCTTGAAGAGCATAAAGAATTGGAAATGTGTACGGACGCCGTTGACCATGCACCGCAAGTTATCGTTCTCTCGGCAAAAAACAAAGACAGATTGGCAGAGTATGCCCGGAGTCTCGTCCGGTTCCTCGACGAATGCGAAACCACTGACTTTGAAGGGGTACAAGATTGCGCTCCGGTTGTTTTTTCGGAAATCTCTCGAATTCTGAGTATAGACGAGAAAGACATTGACGATGATTTGAGTTTTTCTGAAATTGGTTTTGATATCGTTCATTATTCCAAACTGACTGAGTTTATCGGGGAAAAGCTGGATTTGGAATTCAATGTATGGAACCTGGAGGCATTCGAAAGTATCGGAAGCTTCATGCAAGTATTGAGGCAAGGTAATCACGGGGGGGTACACTCTGTGCGGAAGAGAGACGGTTACCAGCTATTAGTGGATATTTCCCATACCCTCCAAACCGGCAGGGAACCGATGGAAGAACGTCTGGCCTTTGTCGTGTCATCGGTACTCGAGTTAAAACAAACGTTATCCCAATTCCTTCAGGACGGGCAAAACGACAGAGTGTTTTCTGGAAATACGAAAGAGCGGCGAGATGTGGTGGAATTGGTTCAAGGTAAGGGGACCGGCGGGGATTTTATTCGCGTGTTGATAGAAGAGGGAGATTTAAACCGGTTGGCTCGTTTGTGGGTTGCCGGCTTTGATATCGACTGGAGACTAATGAAGTGGAATGAAAATGTCAAGAGAATCTCCATCCCCACTTATCCCTTTGCCAAAGAGCGTTTTTGGTTTGATTCGACGTCAAATGAGCGGGCTATGATAGGCGTAGCCGATATACACAAGATACATCCCCTTCTCAGTGAAAACCTTTCTAATTTTAATCAACAATTATTTCGAACCGGTCTCGATGAGCGTGATTTTTTTCTCAGGGACCATGTAATCGCAGGCACTAAAATGCTCCCCGGTGTCGCTTTGATAGAGATGGCGAGAGCCGCGGGAGAAATATCATGGCAGCGGACAATCAAGAAGATTACGAATATAGTTTGGGTTCGTCCAATCACGGTGACAGGGGCCGGTAAAGATATCTACATTCAACTTTTTATGGCCGGCAACGACGCTGTTTTTCAAGTGATGGAGGAGAGAGACTGTCCCAATACATTGGTTGCCCAGGGAAAAGTCGCGGTAGCCGATGAATCTCGTCCCGGTGTCGAAAGCGACCAAATCTATGTCCCGGATATTATAAGTAGATGTAAGGATAGAATGAGCGCTGATCAGTGCTATGATTTATATAGCCGGAGAGGCCTGGAGTATGGCGTTGGATTCAGGGGTATCAAAGAGTTGTGGTACAACTCCGATGAAGTAATCGCCAGACTGGATATCGCGGATGAACTAAAAGAGGGATTCAATCAATTTGTATTACACCCGTCGGTCATTGATTGTTCCTTGCAAGCGATCATCGGCATTTTTGCCGGTACAGGGTTATCGACTCCTCTCTTGCCTTTTGAACTGGGTGAAATTGAATGGGTGGATGCTCTGAAAACCGACTGCTACGCGTATGTCACCCGGCAAAGCAATCTCCGTCAATCGAACGCAGGGCTGCAAAAATATAATGTTGATATTTTAGACAACGAGGGGCGTGTGTTGGTAAAGATCAGGGATTTTACTGCCCGGGCTTTTAGCGGAAAGGCTTTGGAATCTATTTCTGCAAGTGGAGAATTGAACGAGTATGTGTCATGTTATAAGGTTGATTGGGAAAAAGAAGATTTGATAGAGGAATATGAAGGATTTAAGCATGATAATCTCTTGGTTTTTGACACAAATGACGCAATAAAAGGATTGATTGGCGACAATCTTTTTCTCGAGAAGAACACCGATGTCTGTTTTGTGCGGAGAGGCTCCGCGTTTAATGAAACGGACAATCATGTTTGGGAACTCAATCCTTCGCGGCAGAGTGATTTCGAACAATTGTTCGAGTCTCTTTTGAAAAAAGACCGGCGGCCGGCACATATTATATACTATTGGCACGACAAACTGACCGACGGCAGTTCGTTGGAATCGTGTTTGGATAATAGCGCGTTCCCGTTTTTTTATCTTGCCAAAGCATTGTTGAAAAAATTTCCCCATGATAACGTGAACCTACTCTTTGTGTTCAATGGTCAGATGTCAAGCTTCTATCCGTTCATGGCCGCCGTGTCGGGATTTGGCAAAACCTTATGCCTGGAAAATCCCCGGCTTTCTTTTAAAACCGTGGGAATTGCTCCCGACAAATTACGCCATTATTTTCCTTCGATCCTTCGGGAATTCAATCGGGATAATTCGGACGTATGGTATGTGGAAGAGGCAAGATTCAAAAAAACGTTCAAGGAAGTTGAGCTTAAGCTCTCGAAAACCGATTCTCTGCAATTGAGAGAAAGCGGGACATATATTATTTCAGGCGGAATTGGCGGGCTGGGTTTTAAATTTGCGCGTATGTTCGCTGCCATGTCTCAATGTCGTCTGGTTTTGGTGGATATGCAGGATCTCAATCCCAATATAGAGGAAAAGCTTGATCAATTAAAAGCGCTTGGAGCCGATGTTTCTTATGAACAGGCTGATATTTCATCTGGCGAAGAACTTGGCAAGATTTTCGAGAAACTCAAGGCTTGCGGACAGAATATAAACGGAGTACTTCATTGTGCTGGTATGATAGAGGATTCATACTTCCAACAAAAAACATCCGATCAGTTCAAGCGGGTGATTACACCAAAAATATCCGGCGCTGTGTTGCTTGACGAATTTACCGCTTCTGAGAAGCTTGATTTTTTTGTGATGTTCTCGTCCATCTCTGCCTCCCTGGGGAGTCCCGGTCAAAGTGATTACGCCTATGCAAATAGTTTTTTGGATCATTTTGTCCATTATCGTGAATCGCTTGTAAAGGAAGGTCGGCGGCACGGAATGTCCATATCTATCAACTGGCCGTTTTGGAAAGATGGCGGAATGCTTTTGGACGAGCAAACCCGGAAGCTTATGGGAGGCCTGTGGGGGTTGGTGCCTCTACAGTCAGACGATGGTATCTCCGCTTTTAAAAATATCCTGTCAATGAACATTCCTCAAGTTCTAGTGGCCGCCTGCGTGGGCGATAAATTCGGAAAAAAAATAAAAGGTGCTAAGAAAAATACAGCCAACGATTCGTCGGCCGGGCCGGACCTTTCAAGCCGGAATATCGTTTCCGACCTCGCTCAAGCTCTTTCGGACATGGTTTCTTCGATTTTAAAGTTACAAATCGACGAATCGGAATTCGATGAGGAATTTGGTAGCTTTGGCTTTGATTTTATCAGTTTCACCGAATTTGCCAACTGCGTCAATAGTAAGTTCGGCATTGATATCACCCCTGCCATTTTCTTTGAATATTTAAATTTGAATGATTTTTCCAATTACCTTAACCACCAGTATAAGCGAAAGATTTCCGACTATTTCCTCACATCAAATTCCCCTCCCGCGGCCAACATCGATATAGAACATACAGAGGCGATAGGGGTTTTGGATTTAATGGCGAATAAGTCAAGTTATATGGATATGAGCTCTAAGTCGGTAGTGACGGCAAATCATGATGACGGAGGGGAGCCTGTGGCAATTGTAGGTATGAGTGGAGTGATGCCCGGGTCATCCGACCTTGATGCGTTTTGGCGCAATCTTGAAGTTGGGCAAGATTTAATAACTGAGGCGCCTGCTGGAAGAGGCGATTGGAATGAAGTTGATTTTCCCGTCAGGGGAGGTTTCATCGCGGATATCGATAAATTTGACGCCGAGTTCTTTGGTGTGTCCCCAAGGGAAGCGATTTTTATGGATCCCCAGCAGAGAATAATGCTCGAGATAGTCTGGCATACAATCGAGG
This sequence comes from uncultured Clostridia bacterium, assembly GCA_964491915.1. GTDB lineage: Bacteria > Acidobacteriota > Aminicenantia > UBA2199 > UBA2199 > JAHELQ01. The sequence goes on along the minus strand of CAZBHS010000040.1, from coordinate 26,706 downwards.
ACGCGGGATACAGGGCTTCGGACTTATCCGGCAGTAATACCGGGGTATTTATCGGTGTATCCACCACCGATTATATGGAATTGCTCGCCCGGAATGGTCTTGTGTCGGATACTCATGCTTCTACAGGTTTATCGCGGTCTATCCTTGTAAATCGAATCTCATATTATTTGAACTTGCACGGTCCAAGCGAGCCCATCGACACCGCTTGTTCCAGCTCCCTGGTGGCAATCCACAGGGCGATCGAGGCTATCCAGGCAAATTCGTGTGGCGCGGCCATAGTCGGCGGAGTTAATTGCCTCGTTTCTCCGTCGCTTTTTATGGCGTTTGGAGCTGCCGGAATGCTGTCGAAGGACGGCCGGTGCAAGACATTCGATGCCGCAGCCAATGGTTATGTGCGGGGAGAGGGTGCCGGCGCGTTATTTTTGAAGCCCTTAAATTCAGCAGTCAGTGATAACGATCATATATATGGAATTATAAAAAGTTCCGCTGAAAATCATGGCGGCAAAGCGAATTCACTGACCGCGCCTAATGCCAATTCTCAAGCTCAATTGTTGATTGAAGTTTATGAAAAGGCCGATATTGATCCTGAGAGTGTGAGTTATATTGAAACTCATGGGACTGGAACCGAATTGGGAGATCCTATTGAGATTAATGGTCTGAAAAAGGCTTTCCTTGAGTTGTACAGTGCCCGCGGCAAGGAGATTCCCACTAATCCCCACATCGGTCTCGGGGCGGTGAAAACCAACACAGGCCATCTGGAGGCAGCGGCGGGAATCGCCGGAATAACAAAGGTTCTCCTGGCGATGAAACATGATACGATCCCGGCGTCGATTCATTTCCAAAAGCAAAATCCCTACATTCAATTACAGGATACGCCATTTTATTTAATAACCGAGAATACTCCCTGGCACCGGAAAATGGATTCCCATAAGCGGGCAATTCCCAGAAGAGCCGGTATTTCATCGTTTGGATATGGGGGGGCGAATGTTCACATTGTGTTGGAAGACTATTGTGGAGATGGCGAATCTAAACGTGTGGGGATGGAGCAGCCGGTTATAATTACTCTTTCCGCCAGAAGCGGAGACGGGCTTCTCGAATATTCCAGGAAAATGATCGATTTTCTTGAGAACCAAAGGATACTTGGCGATGAATCTGAACCTTCGCTTTTAAATGATATAGCATTCACCTTGAATATGGGGCGGGAAGCGATGAAGGTTAGGCTGGCGTTTGTCGCGTCGAGTCTTGCGGAAGCGGCCTCGAAGCTAAAGGGTTTTCAAAGCGGTACGAATGAAACAGATGGAGTTTTTTCTGCTGTCGTCGATACCAAGAACATGAAGCAAGTATCTGGCGGTTCAAACGAAAACTTAACGAAAAAAGACTTGAACGAGCTGGCACAGCTTTGGGTGTCTGGGGCAGATGTTGATTTTGGACCTTTATACAACGACTGTCGTCCCCGTCGTATTTCATTGCCGACCTATCCATTTGAGCGGAGTCGTTATTGGTATGACTCTGTTTTGAAAAATAGGCAAAAAGATAATAGAGCAAAACCATTATTAAAAAAGATTAAGGAGGGAGACGCAATGGCGGATAATTCTTTTTCAGAAATAGCCAGGCCAAAATTACGGCTAAAAAATAGCCGGGTGTTGCCTGAGCGCGAGTCTCATATGATGGGCGAACATACAAGTGAGAGGGATGATCGCAGTTCTTCCTCTGAAAACAAGCGGCCCCTCGAGAATCTTACCGACACCCTCCGCGATATACTGTCGCAGGTGTTGTTCTTGGAGCCGCAAAGGATCGAGGCGAATAAACCATTTGTCGATCTCGGTCTAGATTCGATTCTCGCGGTTGAATTCTCACGCAAGTTGAAGCAAGTATTTCAAATCGAAATAAAAACGACAAACATTTATGATTACTCAACTGTCGAGGCGCTCACTCAATATTTGGAGTCGATGAATGTCGGTGTTGCGGCTGAGACATCGGCTAAACTTGTTGTCAAGAGCCGGCCATCGTTGGAAACATCCGATCGTGACCTCGTTGACAAATTGAGGGAATTGCTGGGGAACGTATTGTATATGGATGCGGAAAAGATTGATACGGAAAAGCCCTTCGCCGATTTGGGACTTGATTCAATCCTGGCTGTAGAGTTATCGAGAAAGTTGAAACACGAGTTTGATTTTGATATAAAAGCTACCAATCTTTATGATTACTCCTCTGTTCTACGGCTAGCTGATTATCTCTCTTCAAGAAATATTGGTGTTAAATCAAATGATATTTTAACTCCTGGAGCCGATATAGATGACAAATCCCTTCGGATTCCTGTCGAAACGCAGATAATGACGACGGTGGTTGAGGAAAAGAATCAAGATATCGCAATCATCGGAATCTCAGGGCGGTTTGCCGGCGCAAAAGATGTCAAGGAATTTTGGGAAAATTTAGAACACGGAAAGGATTCAGTTTGCGAAGTTCCTGAGGATCGTTGGGACCCGAATGAATTTTTCGACCCGGTTGCCAGAAAAGATGGGAAAACCTATTGCAAATGGGGCGGTTTTTTAACGGATGTCGATAAATTCGATGCGCTTTTCTTTGGTATTTCTCCTGCGGAGGCAGAAATGCTGGATCCGCAACAGCGGCTCTTTTTACTCGAGGCCTGGCGAGCCATTGAAGACGCGGGCTACTCTGGTGAATCTCTGAATGATAGTCGCTGCGGCGTCTATGTCGGAGTTATGAACGATGGCGAATACCCCTCGGGGAGTCTCCTCAATGGACGGTCGATTCTCGCTTCCCGGATCTCCTATTATCTTAATCTGAAAGGGCCGGCATTGTCCATCGATACAGCGTGTTCGTCATCTTTGGTCGCCGTTCATCTGTCTTGCCAATGCCTTTGGTCTGGAGAGGTGGATTTGATGCTTGCCGGAGGTGTCACTCTTTATTTAACTGAAATCCCTTACATTGGTATGTGTAGTATGGAGATGTTGTCGAAAGTCGGTAAGTGTAAGACCTTCGACAATAGCGCTGATGGATTTGTTCCGGGAGAAGGGGTCGGAGTCGTTATCTTGAAACGGCTCGATGATGCGGTCAGGGACCGGGACCATATCTATGCGCTTATCAAAGGAGCCGGTATCAATCAGGATGGTAAGACCAATGGGATTACCGCTCCTAGTTCGATTTCCCAAACGAGTCTCGAGGTGGATGTGTATCGAAAATTTGATATCAATCCAGAGACAATTTCGTATGTCGAAGCTCATGGTACCGGGACAAAGTTAGGGGATCCAATTGAATTAGATGCACTGGGAAAAGCGTTCGGAACATTTACAGATAAAAAGAGGTATTGCGCTATTGGATCAGTCAAGTCTAACATCGGACATACATCCGCCGCCGCAGGAATTGCGAGCTTGATAAAGATCGTTATGTCTATGGCCCACCGGAAAATCCCCGCCACCCTCCATTTCTCCAGTGCCAATGAGCACGTTGATTGGGAAAACAGCCCGTTTGTGGTGAATTCCACACTTCAGGATTGGAATCCCCCCGCAGGTATGCCTATGAGGGCGGCGGTCAGTTCGTTTGGATTTGGCGGGACAAACGCCCATGTTGTTATTGAAGAGTATTCCAGGATTGATGCGAATAGAAGAGATGATGGTCAGCCCTACTTTTTAATTGCTTTTTCCGGGAGAACGCACGAACAGATGATTGCCCGGCTGGATCAATTGGATAAATGGCTAAAGGAATCCACTGTACAACCAAATATTTTCGATATTTCTTTCACCTTGCTGGTAGGTAGATCTCATCTTCCTTTTAGGTCTTGCTTGCTGGTAAAAAGCCCTGGAGACTTAAAAGAGAAACTGCATGCTGTGCTTGAAGCCCAGGCAGTGGATGACTTCTTTCAAAACGATGCGAAGAGTAATCGGCAATGCAGTGATCCGGCGCTAATCAGTGAGGGGAATCGCTTGATCGGCATTCTGTCCGATTCGGGTCATTTATCGCCGGGGCAGTATCGGGAATATTTAGAAAAACTCGGTCGCTTGTTTGTTGAAGGATACGCTCTAAAATGGGACATTCTATTTGAGAATAAGGACGTGAGACGTTTGGCTTTACCGACTTATCCTTTCTCCAGGGATCGCTATTGGATCTCCCGCTCAAATGAGAAACATCGGAACAATAGGGAGAATCTTGACGCTGCGATTGCGCAACAAATTCCAGCAGGTAGGTCCAAGGAGGAATTTATCAAAGAAAGCGTAGAAAAGAAAATGATACATTTTTTGCAAGAAATACTCAAAGTGAGGGAGAATGATATTGAAGTAACCGGAAATTTGTTGGATTATGGATTTGACTCTATCACTTTTACCGAGTTTGTCCGCAGGATTAATGATACTTTTGATATCGAAATGCAGATGGAGTCTGTGTTCGATTTATCAAACCCCACTATCGAAGCGCTTGTGGATACTTTGTGTGATGAGTTTTTAGAGAGTTTTGAAGCGTGTTATTCCTCGGAATGGGATGCGCTCCATCAAAAGAGAGTTGAATCCGAAGCTGTAGAATTCGAGGCGTTACCGCAACGGCATGAGCTTGCGATCCAATCTTCAATGGAGCAGATCGCGGTCATTGGCTTTTCCAGTGTGATGCCGCAGGCAGAGGAGTGTGATGATTTTTGGGAGATTTTGAAAAACGGGAAGCGTGTTTGCTCGGATTATCCTATTCACCGGTTCGGGCAGCCTACGGACTCCGGTAAAAAGACAGCCCAAAATCTATATTCCGGTGGATTCATTGATAGAGTGGAATTTTTTGATCCTCAGTTTTTCGGATTTTCTTTGGAGGAAGCGATCTCAATTGATCCTCAGCAGCGAATCTTTCTCGAAACGGTATGGAAAGCTATTGAGGATGCCGGCTACAAGGCATCAACGCTTGCCGGTTCCAACACCGGTGTGATTGTTGGAGCTTCGGATTCCGGATTTAGAGATTGGGTACGTAAAAATAGTTTTCAAAAATCTAAATCCTTAAACCATCTAAATACACCGGCAATGGTAGCGAATCGAATCTCGTGTTTCTTGGGTTTGCATGGGCCGAGTGAAGCGATCGATGCCGCCGGTTCCAGTTCTTTGCTGGCTGTACACCGCGGTTCTGAGTTAATTAAAGCCGGAGAATGTGATATGGTGATTGCCGGTGGAGTTCGAGTGATATTAAATCGTCCCGAGCAGGATAATGGACATGAAAGCAGATGTTTCGAGAGCGAAGGCGCGGGAGCGGTTATATTGAAAGGGCTGACACGCGCTCAAAATGATGGTGATCATATTTACGCTGTTATTAAAGGAAGCGCTGTAAATCATAGTGGCGGAGAATTTTTAAGTATGCCTGCTGAATCCGTGCTGCGTGATTTGTTTTCAACCGCCTATCAGGCGGGGAGAATTGATCCGGCCACTGTCAGCTATATTGAATCTCATGGTGGGTGGCAACAAGAAAACATGATTGAAGAATTGGGAGCTTTTAAATCGGTATTGGAAGATTTTGGCGGTGAAACCGGAAGGAATGGGAATGGCAATTCACATTGTGGTGTAGGTTCCCTTGTTCCGAATATCGGTTACCTCGAAGGGGCGACTGGAATCGCTGGATTGATAAAAGTTCTTTTGTGCTTCCAAAAAAAGACGCTCCCTGTATCTTCAGGATTAGGATTCTTGAAGGGTTTTATGGAAAATGGAGGTTCTCATTTCTATGCGATAGTAAATAGTATGCCCTGGGATCGATCGACCGGCAAGGATGGGGAAAAAATCCCCCGTCGCGCGGGGATAACAGCCCTTGGTTTTGGCGGGACGAATGTTCATCTAATCGCGGAAGAATATGAGAATGCCTTAAGCTCGCGCGACGTCGTTGTGGAATCTTCTGAAGATAGTTCTCATGTAATCGTTCTGTCTGCCCGGAGTGAGGAACGGTTAAAAGAGTGCGTCGGTAAGTTGTTGGGCTTCTTGAAGAACGTTGGTGCGGGAAATGGATGTCATAACGATCAAATTGAGATAACGATGAATGTAACTCAACTTACCGGGGAAATGCAAAAAATCGCTTCCGCCACGCTAGAATCCGATGGGAATGGATATAAAGGCGATAGCGTCGAAGAATTTGTCAAGAAAATAAATGAAAAATACCGCGTTCATGTTACGAAAGAGGATTTTAGCGGATGTCCGTCACTTAACGCATTTGCAAAATTCATCAAGCGGCATGTAAAGGCGCAATTAACACAAACGGCACATATTACCGAGCTCTCGGATCTGGATGCCATGGATATACGTAGCCTGGCATACACCTTGCAGGTCGGCAGAGAGGAAATGTCTGTAAGGCTAGCTTTTGTGGTTCAAAGTGTCAAGGAACTGTATAAGAAACTAGATGACTTCTATAGAGGGCAAAGTAACAATGATAACTGGTTTATTCATGATTTAAGGCAAGACGCGAGCCCTCAGGTCGGCCTCATGGAGGGGGAGGAGAAGGAAGAGTTCATTCGAACGATTATTGATAAACGAAAATTTAAAAAACTGGCATATTGTTGGACCCTTGGCGTTGAAATCGACTGGGAACTTTTATATACGAAGGATTTCCCCGTCAGGATGCCTCTTCCATCATATACATTTGAGAATGAAAATTGTTGGGCTCCAAACAATGATGAGAACTTTGTGGTTCACCAATAGCACGGTGCAAGATTGCCTAAATAGAGGAGGTAAAAGTGAGTGAAGTCCCTTTGAATGGGAAACCCCAACCTTTTAAAATCGCCGGTATTGGATGTTATGTGCCGGACACAATTGTTTCAAATAGTGATATCGCGCGTGAGTTCCAAATTGAGCCGGGTTTGGTGGATCGGCAAAATGATGTAATTGAGCGTCGATGGGTAAAAGAAGAGACTCCCTCTTGGATGGGCGGTCGGGCCTCGATAGAGGCGATAGGTCGCGCTGGACTCGAACTGGAAGATATTGATCTGATTGTCAATGCTTCCAGTACGGCAAGCCTGGAACGAATTATGCCGGAAGGAGGAGCTTTGATCCAGAAGCAATTAGGATTGGCAGATTCCGGTATTCCATGTTTTTCTCTTCATGCAAATTGCCTTGGCTTTATACAGGCAATCGATTTGAGCGGCGCATTGCTCGCTTGCGGACGTTTTGAAAATATTTTGATTGTTTGCTCGGAAATATTATCGAAAAACCTTGACCCAAATTACCCTGACGCTGTAGGAATGGTGGGCGATGGGGCTGCTGCCGCAATTGTCACATTACCGTCCGCTGGGGAAATGAGTTCGATTTATGGGATAAAAATGAGTACCTTTGGGGTACATTCCGATGAGATTTGTTCTTCCATTGGATTGGAGATGTTTAGGGGGAACGGGCCGGGAGATTCAAGCGGTCGGCTTTTGTTGGATCTCGATTCCTATTGTAAAACGAGCGAACCCTATATAAAAAGATTTATCGAGAACCTCTCGATGGCATACAGGGATTTTCTGTCGGGCGTTGATTTGGTAATAAGTCACCATCCTGGAGAGTTAATCCCTGAAATTCTTGAGAAAGAGGCCGGAATCTCTCGGGATAGATTTTTTAACACCCAGGAGCGGTTTGGGATGTTTGGCGCCGCGTCTATACCTATCGCTTTGTGTGAGGCGGTTTCCCAGGGGGTGATATCCCGCGGGGATAGAGTCCTTATCGTTGGGGCCGGGGCCGGAATATCAGTGGCAGGCGTTGTTTTTAGTTACTAATGATTATCGTGAATTATTTCTCCCATTAATTGAAATAGAGGAATTTAGGAGGCAAGTATGCAAAATGAAAAGATTTTTAGTACAGTAAAGAGCGTGGCTATGGAAGTGTTACCATTTCTATCCGCTGATGATGTAACTCCCGAGAAGAGTTTGAAAGATCTGGGCGCTAATTCAATTGATAGAATGGATGTTGTTACACAGTCAATGGAGGCGCTGGGTATTGTTGTTCCTATGGTGGAATTCGGTAAGGTGAACAATCTCCGCGGCCTGGTGGATGTGTTGGTAAAGCACTCTAATTGAACCGAGGAGAGTATTCATGGAAATTGGTATTGAGGCAATCAATATTTATGGTGGTCCAGCCTATATTGATGTACAGACTATTTTCGCAAACCGCGGGCTTGATGATGGCCGGTTTGACAATCTCATGATGAGGTGTAAGTCCGTTGGTCTCCCTTGCGAAGACCCCGTGACAAATGGAGTTAACGCGGCAAAAAAAATTATCGATCAACTGACGGAGGATGAAAAAAAGAACATTGAACTGGTTATCGCCGCAACAGAGTCGGGACTGGATTTTGGAAAATCTATCAGCACTTATGTGCAGGATTATTTAGGAATCGGCCGCAATTGTCGCTCTTTTGAAATCAAACATGCCTGTTATGGTGGAACCGCGGCGCTGCAAATGGCGGCTTCCTTTCTTGCCGCGGGCGCGTCTGCAGGGGCTAAAGCTTTGGTAATTGCAACGGATGTCGCCAGAGCCGCAGCCAAAAACACATATGCTGAGCCCACCCAGGCTATGGGGGCGGTGGCAGTTCTATTAAGCGCGAATCCGCGGGTATTTGAACTCGATGCCGGCGCAAACGGATTTTATAGTTACGAGGTGATGGATACCTATCGCCCACTTCCGGAAATTGAGACCGGTGACCCGGATTTATCATTGTTCTCATATCTCGATTGTCTTCAAAATAGTTACAAGAATTACGTCTCGAAGATCGAGGACGCGAACTTTACAAAGACATTCGACTATCTAGCGTTCCACACACCGTTCGCTGGAATGGTGAAAGGAGCTCATCGCCAGATGATGAGGAAATTTTCGGATGCAAATAGAGAGATGATTGAACAGGACTTTAAAACGCGTATGACACCCTCTTTGCATTATTGTGTTCAAATCGGGAATGTCTATTCCGCAACCGTATATGTCGCTCTCTGTGGGTTAATCGACCGGATTGAATTAAACGCATACAAGAGAATCGGATTGTTTTCATACGGTTCGGGCTGTTCCTCTGAATTTTTTAGCGGCTTGGTCTCTCCTTCATCTCAAAAAATACTTAGGCAAATGGAGATACAACAAGCTCTCGATCGTCGTTATAAACTGGAGATGGATGAATATGACGACTTACTGGAGCAAAATATGCAATGGATGTTCGGGATTCAAGACAAAGAGGTGGATGTGTCGAAATTCTCGAAGATGTATGATCATTTCATGGACGGACAGGGATTCTTGGTTTTGAAAAACGTGAAAAATTTTCACCGGGAATATGATTGGAGCTAGAGGATTTTTATTGCCAGGAGACTGAATTGGATAGACTGGATTTTGAGACAATTATTTTAGACCAATGGGATGGAGGCTACACTATTACGTTGAATCGCCCTGACCGACAGAATTCGCTTAATGAAAAAATGATTTTTGAAGTTTTGTCAGCGCTTCAGTTTGTTGAAAGCGAACCGGGAGGTAATCTGTTGCTCTTGAAAGGGAGACAAGGTGCTTTTTGCACTGGACAGGACTTTGGGGAAGTTGACGCCGGTCGGGAAAATCATTCTTCATCGGACGGAGAACTGCCTACCAGCCCCTACCTCGAACTTTTGAAGAAAATGACACATTCATCAAACATAATCGTTTCGATCGTCGAAGGCAAGGCGCTCGCCGGCGGAATGGGGATTGTGTCCGCCAGCGATTTGGTCGTCGCGACACCGGACTCGCAATTTGGCCTTCCCGAAGCTCTATGGGGATTGCTTCCGGCAATTGTCACTCCATTCTTGATTCGCAGGGTTGGGTTTCAAATCGCCTATCGAATGGCGCTTACGACACTTCCATTGTCCGCGAAAGAAGCTCACGCAATCAAGCTGGTGGATGAAGTCAGTGATAATCCTTCGCAAATTGTTCACCGCCTCCTTTTACGGGTGTCTAAATTGCGGAGAGAGACCATTTTGAAGGTGAAAAAATATTTCAATAAAATGTGGATCATCAATGATAGAATCGAGGAAATTGCTGTTCGAGAAAACATCCGGGGCTTTTCCGACCCAACCGTCATTGAGGCGATTCTAAATTTCAGAAATTTTAAGAAATTGCCCTGGGATTCAAATTAGCCGGTAAGGAATGGGGATGAATACAACAAAAAAAAAGTGGTGAATGTGCGTGTAGAAGATGGCGTCGCTTATGTGGCCCTCGAGGAAAAAGAGTATAAAAACACATTTACGTCCAGGTTGATCCATGGGTTGACAGACGCTTTCACGAATATTGAACAGTCGCCGGAAGCGAAAGTGGTGGTGGTGTATGGCTTTGGGAATTATTTCTGTTGTGGAGGAACAAGAGACGAATTGATTGGTCTCCATGAAGGTATTGCCTCTGGAGAGGCGAGCTTTAGCGAGTTGAGATTCCACGATTTGCTGCTTCGCTGCCGATTGCCGGTCATATCAGCCATGAATGGACACGCTTTGGGAGCTGGATTGGCTTTTGGTTGTACTGCGGATTTAATCGTCATGAGCGAACAAAGTATTTATAATGCTATCTTCATGAAATATGGTTTTACGCCGGGATTTGGAGCGACCTATATTATTCCGAAAAAACTTGGCGAAACTCTCGGGGAGGAAATGTTGTACACTGCCCAAAATTTTTATGGGAAAGATTTAAAGGAGCGAGGAACTTCTGTAAGGATTGTGAACCGCGACCAGGTGCTCCCCATCGCCAAACAACTGGCGATGGAATTGGCTGATAAGCCGTTACTATCACTGAAGACTTTAAAAAAGCATCTAGTTCGGAATGTAATAACGGAGTTTCAAAATTCTGTGGACAAAGAGATAGAGATGCATAAGATCACGTTCACCCAACCTGAGGTTCGTTCGAGAATCGATGCTATGTTCGGCAATTAAAAAGTAAAAATACAATTTTAGGAGGTATCCTTTGAAAGCAAATGATCTTGGGAATGAAAAAATTAAGGAAAGTTTTGACAAACTGAAAAAGGGGCTGACATTTATTTTTAAATTAGTTCCCATTGCAGGAACTATTTTTGCGTTTTGGGCTTACTTGTTCGGATATGCCCGGGAATTAGGCGTCCCCACCGCCGGCCTGGTGGCTTTTCTAGGCGCGCTTCTTTCGCTGATCATGCATGTATTAAATCAAGCTACCCTCGAGCATAATAAAGGGTATGTCGCGTTATCGAAAAATAAGTTACTTCTCCGTTTTGTTATGCGTGAAATTGAGGTCGTTGCGTTCTCACTGGTGGCATTCCCGGCTATTGGGATTATTATCGATAAAATGATGGGTTTTGAAAAATTTCTACCCTACCCGTACAATTGGTTCGGATTGGTGATTTTTGTTCCGGCCCTTGCGTTTATCCTGTGGACCTTGTATGTGTTCGGCTCAAAAGGGCAGGGGACTCCCGTGCCTTATGAGGCGACCCAGCATCTGGTGATAGAGGGACCTTACAGAATGATAAGGAATCCGATGGAGTTCGCTCTTTCAACGTTGATGGGGGCGATTGCCATTATATTGGCTTCCTACTTTGGAATCATTTTGTTCTTGTATACTTGCCTTTTATGCCACTGGTACACGGTGAAATTGGAGGAACCTGAAATGGAAGCTCGTTTCGGAAAGGAATGGTCGGATTACAAAGCAAACGTTCCTAGATGGATTCCCAAATTTAATCGAGCTTGACGAAGTTCTATATTTTATAGAGGAATTCGGGTGTCTCACCAAATCACGAATAGGATTCTTTTTGAGGTTTGGTGGGATACCGGTTTGTTTGAGCATTTTTTTGTCGAGAAAGAGGGGATATTTTATTGACATTATTGTTTAGTTGCTATACAATGAAGCTATGACAGAATTGGGAAAACTAGAAGATATTTTAGCTCAACTTTCGAGGATAATATCCAAAGCGTTTGAATTTGAGAAAGTGCCTCGAGATTATGGCACTGGTGATTTGTTATATCATTCTGAAATTCATACCATACATGCGATTGGGGCGAAGCCCGGTTTAAATGTTACCCAATTGGCCTCGATACTCGGTGTTACAAAAGGAGCTGTTTCCCAGGTAGTATCCAAGCTCAATAAAAAAGGTCTGGTGGACCGGTATAAAGAAACGAAGAACAATAAGCAGGTTTTACTTGCGTTAACCCAAAAAGGACAAACAGCTTACTCTGGTCACGTTGATTATCATAAAAAAATTGATGGTGCGTTTTTTACTGAGATAGGAAGAGTGACAAATGAGCAGATCGAATTTTTGGAGCAGTTTTTTAGTAAATTCGAATCGTTCATTGATAGACATCTCGGTAATGAAAAGGAAAGGTAGTTCTATTCTATAATTAGTTGTAGCGGGATCTCATTCTCGCAAGGAGGAGACACGTGCGTATAAATAATGAGAGGATTAATCTATGGTTTTCCCGGTTCGGGGAGAATGTTGTTCTCAAGTATAGGTATTTGTTTCTCTTGTTTGTCCTGGCGTTTTTAGTCTTTGGAGCGCTCGGGATTCAACGGATCTATTTTGATTCTTCGAACGAGTCGTTTCTTCCAGAAGGGGATAGCGCTGTACTTCAAAATGATCGTTTCAAAGAGATCTTTGGAAATGAGGATTTCGTTTTTATCTATATTGAAGCTGATGATGTGTTTTCGCATCAGGTGTTGAATTATATTCGGGAGGTGAGCAAAGACCTTGAGTTGCATCTCCCCTTTGTAAAAGAGGTTACCTCGCTGAGTAACGTGGATTATATCGACTCACAAGGCGACACATTGGTTGTCGAGGATTTAATTGGAGATCAAATTCCCACTGATGCCCTGGAGCTTTCTCAAATTAAGCGAAAAACACTCGCGAAGAAGACATATGTTGGGCGTCTGGTTTCAAAAGATGCCACGAATACAGGCGTGTTGGTCACTTTTAAACGTATTCCCGATCACGCGTATATCCCTTACGAGGGAGAGTTTTCCCCATTGGATCAAGTCGAGTGGCCTGCGGATCAGGTCTTCATGAAGAAAGATATTCTATTGGAAGAGGAAATAGCGGCTCATAAAGATAAAATACTCACCAGGGTATCCGATCCGCGTAAATTGATTGTTCCTGCGCTGAATGTCATCCTGGGACGACACGGCCATGAAGGATTTAAGGTTATTACCACAGGTGTTCCGGTCATTGATTTTGAGGGTGAGGTCATGATCTCCTCTGAAGGTGGAAAATTCGGATTGTTATCTTTGTTGGCTTCAATCATTCTTTTGTTTGTGACATTCAGAAACTTTAGAGCCGTGGTCGCGCCTTTAATGGTGCTCTTCTTCACTATAGTGATATTATATGGTCTTATGGGGTGGTTCCAAATTCCGTTATCGATTACTTCCATGATGATCTCTCCACTAATTCTGGTCATCTCGGTGAGCTACGCGATTCATGTCATCAATCATTTTCAGCACAGCTTTCAGCAGACCGGTAGCCGGAAAGAATCGGTTGTTTACGCGTTTGAACACTCGACATGGCCTTGTTTTCTAACCGCTCTCACAACGGCGATGGGTTTTGTCTCTTTTCTGATCGTGCCGGTTAAACCGCTGCGGGAAGTCGGAATTGTATGCGCGATGGGTGTTTTTATTACTTACCTCCTGGTCATGATCATTATTCCTATTATTTTTTCGTTTGGCCGGGATCGCCAATTGAAAGAAAATAGGGCGGATACGCAAACGATGGGGGGCGGAACGTCCAGGGTTTTCTGGACCGCCAGGTGGGCGGATTTTGTTGTACGCCATGCCCGCGCCATCGCTTTTTTTTCCATTATCGTTGTGGTGATAGTGGTTGTCTTTTCATTTAAAACGCGGGTGGATATTGACGCTTTAAATATGATGGGAGACCGGTTGGAATATGTCAAGAATGCGCGCTATATCGGTGAGCGTTTGGGGGGAAATTATTCATTCGAAGTTTTTGTTGAATTACCTCGCCCCGGTATGGCGAAGGATCCTCACGTTCTAAATGCTATGGATGTTTTAGCAAAAGATATTCAGCAATGGGATTCGGTTAAGATGGTCTCCTCCATAACCGATGTGGTTAAAGATCTAAATATGACGATGAACCGGAATCAAGAAGAATTTTACAGAGTACCTTCCAGCCGGGAATTGGTTGCCCAATACCTCTTGCTCTATGAGATGTCCGGTGGTGAGAGTCTGGAAGATGTTGTCGATTTCGACTACCGTTATCTTCACCTTTCGGTATTGGTGAAAGGATTTTCTCAAGACTTTGAAAAAAATCTTCTCCAGGTAGAGACCGCCGCCTTGACATTATTTCCCACCGGCACAAAAATTACTGTTGTTGGGGATGTACCGATACTTCTCCGGATGATTCATCTGCTGGCTATAGGTCAGATTAAATCTATTTTTGTCGCCTTTTTTGTGATTACCCTCATCATGATGCTAATTCTCCAGTCTGTTCGAATGGGCTTGATATCAATGATTCCAAATATAATGCCGGTTGTAGTGATTTCCGGTGTGATGGGACTCATGGGATTTCCTATTGACATGCTCACAATCCTCATCGCGCCGATGATCATTGGGATGGCGGTGGATGCCACGGTGCATTATATGATCCATTTCCGGCAGGAATTCGATATACATGGGACCTATAAGAGGGCCAACCGGGAGACGTTTATTAAGGTGGGGCGGGCGATTTTGTTCGCGTCCGTGATCCTGGCGGTTGGATTTTCAGTGATGGGTTTTTCGGTTGTCAGCAGCATGGTCCACATGGCGATTTTGTCCGCGGTTGGAATGTTGGCTGCTTTGATGGCGGATTTGTTCGTCACTCCGATCTTGTTTGTGTTTATCCGGCCGTTTAAAGAGCGGCAACCGGCGGTCCGGCAACAAGAGGAAGCGAACTAATTTAGAGAAGAGGTCATAGGAGGCGGAAATGAAGTTAATTGTCATGATAATGGGATTTTTTTGGCTGACTCTCGGCCTCGGGGCGCAAGGTTTGTTTGAGTCCGCTACCGGCGCTTCCGATAACGATAAATTAAAGTATGAATTGAATGGGTATATTCGAAGTTCGCTATACCTGGGAAAATCAACTATCGATATTCCTGGTGAGGTAAAAAGTGGTTATGGTGAGGCCTCTTTAAAGCTTAAAGTTCGCAAACAGGATCTGGGGGACGCGTATGCTGAAATTCGTTTCCGTAATGGGTGCGAATGGGGGACAAGATTCTCGGAATTTGATCTTCGGGAAGCTTATGTGAACGCATATCTCGGGCCTTTCGACCTGAGAATCGGCCGGCAGATTGTGGTCTGGGGGAGGGGGGATGGGATCAACCCCACCAACAATATCACACCGGAAAACGGTCTGGTGCGTTCGCCGGATGAGGATGATCGGCGAGTGGGAAACTTTCTAGTCCGCTCTTTTTTGAACATGGATCCCTTCCGGTTGGAGATGATATGGGTTCCGGTTTACGAATCCTCTGTTATTCCTACAGATTTCATCCCCCTCCCGGAGAATATTTTTTTGACGCCGGATTTCCCTGAGGCCCGTCTCAAAAATGGAGCTATCGCATTAAAATTGGATATGGTGCTCCCTGAATTTGACGGGTCGTTATCCTATTTTGAGGGATATTTTGTCGAACCCGGTCTTTTTGTCGATGTGTCGCAATATGTTTCCTTTACAGATAATTTGTTAGCGGTATCGCTAAAACCTCACCGAACACGAATCTTCGGGGCCGATTTCTCCACCTCTCCGGGTGGAGGAATCGGTCTTCGTGGAGAAATAGCCTACCGGCGGCCATTCGATGACCACATGGACTGTGTGTATGCCCCCAATCCCGAGTGGTACATGGTGTTGGGAGTTGACCGGCAATTTTCGGACAGTTTCTACATGATTGTCCAATATGTCGGGCGCTATGTCCAGGATTTCTTTGACTTACATGTGCCTGAATCGCCGGAGACGGATTTGGCTTATCAACTGGAATACCAGAACCGCCTTCTGTACAATCAACTGTATAAAACCAGCCATTCTCTCGTCGGTAGCATGGAAATTAAGTTATTGCACGAGAATCTCTCGATAGAAATCGGTGGGATGGCAAACCTTACATCCGATGAATACCTGGTGGGGGCGAAGGTCTCATACAATATCGCCGACTCTTTTACTGTTTGTTTGGGAGGCGAATTGTACGATGGACCAAAAGGCAGTCTTTATGGGATTGTGGCTGACTATTTCAATTCCCTGTTTACGGAGTTGAAGATATCGTTTTGATATTTTGACCGAAAAAAATTAAACAAAAGGAGGCGAATGATGAAGAAAATTGGAGTAAAGATATTATTGTCGGCGATTATTTTATTATCGTTCGATATGTTGGCGGCTGAAGAAACACTGACGGCCCGGGAGATTTTCGACCGGTCTTTTGAAGTGGGCAAACTGGCGGGCTCCGAGGCGGTGTTGACTCTCACTATTGTCAACCGTAGGGGCAATGAACGGATTCGCAAGATGGCGATGGTGTCAAAACTGTATGACAATGGTCAAACGGAAAAATCGTTGATGCGGTTTCTCGAACCGGCGGATGTCAAGGGTACCGGCTTTCTCACATACGATTATGAAGAGAAGGATGACGATATGTGGTTGTTTATGCCGGCGCTGCGCAAAACCCGCCGTATTGTCAGCGATGAAAAATCCAAGAGCTTCATGGGTTCAGAGTTTTCCTATGCGGATATGGCGCCGCCGACCTTGAATGATTTTGTCTTCGAAAATTTGGGTGAGGAGGCAATCGGCGATGTGTTGTGCTGGAAGATTCAGATGGTCCCCAAATCGGACGGCATCGCTTCCGATAACGGCTTCTCTAAACGTGTCTCCCACATAGGCAAACAGGACTTTATGGTGCGAAAAAGTGTCTATTATGACCTTGACGGTAAATTGGAAAAAGAATTGACGGTGTACGAGATAAAGGAAATCGATCCGAAGAATCATAAATACATGACCATGCACATGGAAATGGTCAATAAACTGAACGAACGCAAATCTGTTATAAAAATTGAAAAAGTTGTGTTCAACCCTAATATAAGTGATGAATACTTCTCGACTCGTTATCTAGAACGCTTTTGAATCTTTAGCTACCGGGGGATATTATCTCCCGGTAGTCTATGATAGAATTCTATTTTTGATGATTTTACCGTACAGACGGAGGTGACAATGAATGTGGCGGCTGCAATTACCGGAATGGGGATTGTTTGTTCGATTGGGCAAAGTGTCGATCAATTCACCGCTGCCCTCAAGCGTGGCGCCAGCGGTATTTCTAAGGTGAATCCGGGCGCGGTTATCCATGATTTTTCTCTTCGCGGGCAATTGGCCCGCTTTGATTCGTTACCTCCAGGCTTTTTACAGAACGTCCAAAAAGCGACGCTTCGCGCTCCATTCGGAATCCAAATTTCCGCGCTGGCGGCCCTCGAAGCGTGGCAGAGGGCCGGTTTTTTTAGAGAACAACCGGATCCCGACCGAATCGGCATTATTGTCGGCGGCAACAATCTAAATCAACAGTTTTGCTACCAACAAATCGACAAGTTCCGAAAAACGCCCGAATATCTCACTCCCCGGTATCCTCTCCATTATATGGATACGGATCATGTGGGGACTGTAAGCGAGATCTTCGGGATTCGTGGCGAAGGCTTTAGTGTCGGCGGCGCTTCGGCCAGCGGCGCGGTGGCTTTGGTAAAAGGTCTGCAAATGATCCGCCGTGGAGCGATGGATGCGTGCGTGGTGATTGGAGCGTTGGCGGATTTGTCTCCCCTCGAAATTCAGGGATTTCGCAATATCGGCGCCATGGGGGGCAAGCAATTCAATGACCGCCCGGAGCTAGCGTGCCGCCCCTTTGACCGGGCTCATGAAGGATTTATTTATGGACAGGGAGGCGGGGCTATTATTCTTGAATCTCTGGACTCTAGAAATAAGCGAGACGCGCCTTGTAACGCTTATCTATGCGGCGGCTCTCTTCTGCTTGACGGAAACCGTTTGTCTGATCCGAATGTCGAAGGCGAGGCCCGGGCCATGACGGCAGCCCTGAACGATGCCGGCATCGAGCCTGCGGCGGTGGATTATATCAATACCCACGGCACATCCTCGCCTTTGGGTGATCTGACTGAAATCAAGGCTATCAAACAGGTGTTTGGAGCTCATATCCAGAACATCGGAATCAATTCAACCAAAAGCCTGACCGGCCATTGCCTCACCGCCGCGGGAATGGTGGAGAGCATCGCCACTGTGATTCAAATGAACGGCGGCTTCATCCATCCCAATCTCAATCTCGACGATCCGATCGATCAAGAGTGCCGCTTTGCGGGAAACCAGGCTGAGGGCGCCGATATCAATATCTCCTTGAAAAATTCCTTCGGCTTTGGTGGGATCAATGCCAGTCTGGTGTTTCAGACCTTTCTTACGCAGTGGGGGGAGTAGGCTCCCCCCTTTTCCTCGATAGCCGGTATATTTTCCAAATCAACCATTCCAGCACCGCTCTGGCATGGATGCAATGATTTTGGTCCCGGTTCCAGATAGTCCCCCCGTCCTTATACCCTTCATATGGGCAGCCGCCTCCGCAAATTCCTAAAGCGGCGCACTGATGGCAATCCTCGATGTTCAATGGCGAGCGCCGCTTCCATTCTATGAAAGCCGCGTCGCTCTCAGGAGTGAAGGGGTGGTCCACATGATGGTCAAAATAGGTCCCTGTCCCCAAAAATGCATGACAAATACCGATTTTCCCATCCGGCGACACCACCATCTGTTCCCCACAAGCGGCGCAATTGTACGGACGCACCTGGTTTTTCACAAAAGATGTGACGATGCGACCGATGGCATCTTCGTAGATTCCATGTTCCAGACAAAATTCGTAGCATCGCAAAGCGGCGGCAGTGAAGGTTTGTATATTTTTTTTGCTCATCAGCTTTTTTCCCGGGGTATCCGCCAAAATATTCCATCCGAACGCCTCGATACCCAGGTCATTGATAAACCAATCGGCGATGTTCTCCATCTCCTTCATATTGTGAGGACCGGCGGTGCATGAAATCGTTACATCCAGGCCCGCCTTTTTGAGAAAATAAAATCCCTTTATCGTTTCTTCGAATGTCCCGCGCCCATCAGGGTAAACCCGGTAGACGTCATGAGCGCAGGCTTTTCCATCGATAGAAACTGCCACGTGAACATCGTGTTTTTTAAGGTATTCGGCGATCCCTCCGGTGATCAATGAACCGTTGGTGTTGAGGCAGAGTTTCAGCGATCGAGGCAACCCGCCGTTTTCCTGCAACAATTTGATGTATCTCAGCGCGGATTTCAAGGCAGTAACATTGAGTAATGGCTCGCCGCCGTAAAAAATGATTGTTTTCTCTTTATTGGACCGGCTCTTGGCCAGACATTCAGAAAACCGGTCGATGCTTTTTTTTACAGTTCGACATGACATGAATGAAGATTTGTATCCCGGCGGTAGCGATTGCCGGATAAAACAATAGGAACAATCATAATTGCAGTGTTCCGTCAACATAAGATACATGACCCGGATGTCCGGCGGGATATTATGTGTGTCGCAAATAGCCCGAAGTTCTTGTGATTCGTCGTATTGAACCGGGACAATGAGTTTATGCTCTTTCATCTTGAGGATAAGATCGTTTTTCTTGACGCTTTCCCAGCCGCATCTCTGCAACTCCTGGGCGTCCTCTTTGGACAAGAACACCATTTTCATAGTCAGGGAATGGTAATATACCCCGATTCGCTTCCGTTCGAAATAATGGCAGAATTTTGAAAACCTAAGCGCCTCGACACCGTGAGAACTGCCGATATTTTCTATCCCTTTGTAAATCATGGCTCTTTTAAACATTCTCCATTTTTTAATGATGTGTGAAATATTTTTTTCAAAGCAATTATCTCAATAAGATCGATCCCGACTTTCTCAAAATATCTCCGCTCGCAGACAGTGCTCTCGCAATCTTTGTTTTCCAGGTAAGCCGAATACCTGCATCCACCGCCGCATATGGGCACATAGCGACAATCGATGCAGTCTTCCCATGGATGACTGTTGAGAAAATAATCAAAACGATGATTGTATCCGCCCCTGATGTCGCCGACGGTAAACATCTCGTGCCCCGCGAACGCGGGACATTTGTAGAACTTTCCCGATGGATCGATGGTGATGTGATTGGCGTTCATAATTGTTGAGCACGGCCCCATCGAAAAGTCGAGGTTCGCCTCCATATTCCTGTTCAAGGCCTCTTTTATCAAACGCAGGTTTGTATCCAGATTGGAATTGGAATAGGAGCACACTCCACAGGAATACGACGGCGCATCGACCGAAGATAGGTTTTCGATAACCGGATCGAAGCCGATGTTGTGGATTTTGTTCTCCAGGCCCAATGCCACCAGGTGGTCCATCATGGCCATCAGACTGTGTTCGTTCTTTTCGTCATAGATGCCCTTGATGACAACCTCTATTTTTTCGCAGATTTCCCGGATGTTTTTGATGATAAGATCATACGAACCCTTGCCTCCGGCGAATGGGCGCATCCGGTCGTGGACCTCTTTGTGTCCCGCCAGGGCGATGACCGCCCAATCCAGTCCGTAATCCAGAAGTTCATCCACGACTCTGCCGTTCAATAGAGTGCCGTTGGTTGTGAGACCGACCTCGAGCTCCATCTCCCGCTGCCGGCAGATTTCCTTCATCTCTTTACAAATCGCTTTCATGGGGGCGAGATGGAGAGTCGGCTCTCCGCCGTAGAATGCCAGCGACAGTTTCCGTGGAGAGTTCGATTCGATTTTTTCCTTCAACCAGTCGATCACCCGGCCGGTTGTTTCTTCTGTCATATGGGCCGCTTTTTTGACACCGGTTTCAATGCAAAAGGGACAGGCTAGATTGCAGGCGAATGTTGTCATGATAATAACGCTCAATGATACCCGGCTCTCCGCCACTGTTTTAAAGTAGTCTTTGAGTTGTTCCTTCTCCCGGCCATGGTCCGCGACAATGATTCCCGCCTTCTGAAGTTTTTCCCAGTGCCCGTTATTCCTATTGTCTATTGGAATGTTTTGGTCGGCATTCTCCAGTCGTTCTTTTATTTTTGAGCTGACTATCGCGCTATTCCCCCAGAGAGTATTGTATATCAGCCACTTCCCCTCAAAGGGAAAATCCTTTACAAAAACATTATACCTGGATGCTAACACATTACGGCCCACAAGAAAATAGTTCACCCCTTTAATAAATTTGCTTCAAACGCTTACGTGTAACATTTAGTAAATAAGGTTTGACATGAAATCATACTGATGGAACCCAGCGCCTTTTTGGCAATGTCCGGATCGATCTCATCCAGAGCCCGGACATCCTCGAAGTCTATTGATAGCAGCGAACGAACAATGTAAAGCATCCTTTGGCCGATTCGCCTACTATTATCTTCGTCATCTCCGGATCTATCGAATCCAGCGCGCTGACATCCGTGAAGTCACCGTCTTTGTCCAACTTCATGGATTTTAGAACCTGGACCTCTTCCTTCGATACATCCTGGTCCACCACAGTAGACTCCGGTTCCTGAAATAATTTCGAACGGAATTCCCTGTCGGTCACCGCTCTTTTCATAATGTTTTCAATCCCTTTTTTCGACATATAATTTCTCCTAAAATAGCCTGAAAATTTTTACTATTATCATAATGGTATATTTGTTTAGAAAATTTTTCAACTGGAGAATTAAATTTTATTAGATGTTTTATTGTATAATACCCTAATATAAGATTGGAGGCATTGATGGCTGAACGGTTAAAAGATATCTTTTTCACTCATGAATCGGTGACCCGCGTGGCAAACGCCATTGGAGACGCCTGGGCGCAGTTTGACAGGGATGGATTCGTCGCTTCTATATTCGATGAAGGCTTCGGCGCTTTGGAGTTGAAGCAAAAGATGCGGCATACCACTCAATGTCTGCATAAATTTTTGCCTGCCGGCTTCATTGAAGCTGTGGATATCTTGAAAAAAGCGGCGCCCGGCATCAAAGGATTCGAGGCTATGTCGATGCCGGATTATGTCGAATTGTATGGCATCGATGACTGGGAGGCCTCGCTTCCGGCGTTGAAGTTTTTTACCCGTTTCGCCAGCGGCGAATTCGCCATCCGCCCCTTCATAAAGAAAGATCCGAAACGGACCATGGAAACGATGTTGAATTGGGCTGAAGATGAGAGCGCGCATGTTCGGCGTCTGGCCAGCGAAGGGTGCCGTCCACGACTGCCCTGGGCCATGGCGTTGCCTGAGTTTCAAAAAGACCCGTCCCTCATCCTGCCGATTCTGGAGATACTGAAGAGTGACGAATCCGAGTCTGTTCGTCGTAGCGTCGCCAACAACCTGAACGATATTTCCAAGGACCACCCGGATGTGGCGCTGGATCTATGCGGTAATTGGCAAGGCGCGTCGCCGGAAATCGACCAGATCATCAAACACGCCTGCCGCACCTTGCTAAAAGCCGGCAATACCAAAGCCATGCGCCTGTTCGGCTACGGAGATCCCGCCAATTTGCATGTCGAAGAACTTGCTCTCGACAAAACCGGCATCCCCATCGGGGATCACATTCGGGTTTCGTTCAAACTCAATGTCAAGGAAGACAGCGAATGCCAGATTCGCCTGGAGTTCGCGGTCCATTACCTCAAAGCGAACGGCAAACACTCAAAAAAAGTATTCCAGATAACCGAAAACACCTTCGCCCCCGGCCCCCATCCCTTCAACCGCAAACTCACGTTCGCCGACTTGAGCACCCGCAAACACTACCCCGGCCCCCATCCCATCGCCATCATCGTCAACGGCGAAGAAAAAGCCCGCGTCACCCTGGATTTGGAGCAGAGGAGGAAACGATGACACATCACTCAAACCGCCGCAATTTTATCCGCAATATCCTGACCGGCATCGCCGGAAGTTCACTATTATTGGAGGCCGGAAAAGAAGCGCTTCTGGCAAAGGCCGATGCCTCGCTGCCGCCGAGACCCGAAGGGAAACCGCATCTTCCCGAGAGTTACTGGCGATTGGTCAAAAAAAACTTCCCATTTGAACCCAACCTGCTCTATTTCAACAACGCCTCCCTGGGTCCCTCTCCTGAAATTGTCCGCGACGCCACCGAATCCTTCCGCCGCACCCTCGACTCATTCCCCTCCAAATACATGTGGGGCGGCTGGCAAGACGACAAGGAGCAAGTCCGAACCAAAGCAGCCAATCTTCTGGGCGCCTCCGCCGAAGAGATCGCTCTCATCCACAACACCACCGAGGGCATGAACGTTATCGCCTCCAGCCTCGACCTCAAACCCGGCGATGAAGTCATCCTGGCCGACCACGAACACACCAGCGGCACCATCCCCTGGCAATACTGGCAAGAGACCAAAGGAATCAAACTCATCCGCCCCGTCCTCCCCATCCTGCCCAAAACCCCGGACCAAATCGTAAAAGTCTACGCCGACGCCATCACCCCCAACACCAAAGTTATCTCCATGTGCCACGTCGTCAACACCAACGGCATGATCCTCCCGGTCGGAGAGGTATCTAAAATGGCCCGCAAACATGGCGTTATTGTCGCTGTAGACGGCGCCCAAGCCCCCGGAATGCTCACCATGAACCTCCACCACCTCGACTGCGACTTCTACGCCGCCAGCTCGCACAAATGGCTTTTCTCCCCCAAAGGAATGGGCATCTTCTACGCCCGCAAAGAGTCCCAACATCTCATCAAACCCCTAATCGTGTGCCGCGGCTACGACGACCCCTCCATCCGCCGCTTCGAAAACTACAACACCCGCAACCTCCCGGAACTTTTAGGCCTCGGCACAGCCCTGGATTTCCAACACCTCATCGGCCCCAAAGCAATCGAAAACAGAATCCTTCAACTGAAAGACTACTTCCTAACCCAAATCTCCACCCGCCCCCACCTAAAACTCAAAACCCCCTCCCACCCAAACCTCTCAGCCGGCATCCAGACGGTCGAACTCATCAACCACCCCGCCGTCCAAACCGCCAACCGCCTCATGACCGACTACACCATCAACCTCCGCCCCATGACCACCCACAACCTCAACGCCCTCCGCGTCTCTCTCTCCATCTACACCACCAAACAAGACATCGACCGCCTCCTCCAATCCCTCGACACCCTCGCCACCACCTAAAATCACCAAATTATCGTATTTCAAACCGCTGGTGGCAAAAACACATGTAGAAAGGGGGAGGACGGACGGAGACAATGTAAGAATTGTCACATTATTTGGGGATTGACTTATATTTAGCCTTTTGGTATTTTTCTTTTTCAAACCAAGTGAAGAAAATCCATTGGAAAGGTTGGAGATAGTAATTTCATGAAAAAAAATCGAATTAATAAAAATGTTAAAGTAATGGTCGTATGTGTTCTGCTTGTATTGGTGGTTTTGTTGATGCACGCTTTTAAAAAAAATGAGGCGAATGCCGGCGTTCGAGTGGCCTTCGAGTATGCGACGCCGTTGATTACCGAATGGGACGATGCTTTTGAGCAGCACGAAATTATCTCTTTTTTCAAGGGCTCGCCGGATAAAGAACTCTATACCATCGGCTGGGTCGCAATCAACTCCAAAGGGGATTATTTCGTTGCTGACGGAAAAATCCGGCAAATTTTCCAATTTAATGCGGAAGGAAGACTGATTAGAAAAATCGGCCGCCAGGGGCAAGGCCCCGGAGAGTACAATCTCCCGCGATTCCCTTTGCTTGACGACGAAGACAATCTTTATTTTTTTGATAGTAGCAGCCGGAATGTCTTGAAATACTCCTCTTCTCTCGATTATCAATACGAAACGTCATTCAACCTCGGGAGGTCCGCCCAGGACCTATACCGTGCCCCCGACGGGAACTTTTTAGTCTATTCCCTCTACTCCCTCGAATATGAAGATGTTCTGTTTAGACTCGATCCCGCAGGGAATATTCTTCATACCGCCCACGCCCCTGAATTCAAAAACTTTCGCATATTTATCTCTCGCTTTCAAATCGGAAGCTTTGGGTTTCCCAATAAAGACGATCTACTCTTTTTGTATCCATATAACTACGAGGTGAGTCTCTACGACCGGCAGTTGAACCTGAAAAAAATCTTCTTTTCCAACCAGTCGTCTGCTTTTACTCCAACCGGCGAACCGTTTCCACAAAGTTGGAATCCCTATCACTATTCACCTAAAATCGCCAAATGGTGGGGGGAACAATTGCGCCCTATCGCGCTATTCGGATTCGGAAACGGCATGTATTTGGTCGAAATGGGGAAATATGACAATCTGGAGACCGAATCATACGCCAACATTCATGATGTGAACGGCGTCACATACGCCGAAGGATTGAAGGTTCCCCATTCAGTCATGAGGTATTCAAAGGATGGCTATATTTATATTGTCGAAGATTCCTCCTTTGACGAAAATGGAAATATAACGCCCTTGAGACTGCATCGATATAAATTGAAAAACTTAAAAAAAGGATTGGTGAGCGAATGACTCGTTGACAGAAGCGAGAGAGCAATGGGTAGTGTTTTTAACAAATGGCGATATTTTGTCCTATTACCATTTCGCAGAAAAACGACTCATGGCAAAAGAAAAATACCCAACCCCCGTATTGGGAATTGGGAAATCCGTAATAGACGGAAAAAATTATTTGATTTTAAAACAGGCGGGAAAAGGGAAAGCTGTCCGCCAATTCAAAAAGGAATTCGCCGGCTCTAGATCGGTGCGCAACCCTTTGTTGCCCATGGAATAATGTAAAGACTTTTTCTAAGAGCAATTCAAATTTTGTAAAACAAAAAAGTATAGAGGAGGATTATATGAAAAAAAAAGTACTGGGTTATTTGTTTATTTTGCTGTGCGTGATTACGATTGTTTTTTCGGTATCGACTTTAACTCTCCAGTCAGCCGTAGGTGTGGGAGATTACGCTGAAGTCTGTTGCGGAACAAGGTGCGGCGGGGCAAATTATTGCGAGGGCGCCGGTGGTTTCCCTTGCTGCTTTAGTTAAAACTCTTTTTCACTCTCCACCCAAAGATAATTGTCGTTGAACAGGCGTCCGGCAATGACGATTTAATCGATCATTCGCCGGCACCGCCTCCCATTCGAAGCGCTTTTTCTTCCGCCGCCGGGGGTAAATCACCTAATCGTGATGATTTTAACGAAAACCCCTTTTCTTCTCTTCAAGTATTGAAAATATTTGCCCAATTAAATATACTTGGCTTTCAGCTCTTACAAAAATCAAGTGAACATAGAATTCAGGGATCCACCCTGAAAAAGGAGGCTTTCATGACTTGCCCAAAGATCCGCCCAATCATAGGATCTATCCTACTATTCAGCATCATCGCACTATTCCTTCCCATCCATCTATTCGCCCCCCAGATCACCCTCTTCGGCCCCATCGAATTCATCCGCCTCAACGGCGAACCAGCCACAAAAACCCTCACCTTCGCCAGCCCCATCTACGTCAAGCAAGGAACCATCACCATCTTCAACGGCGAAACCCACGACAAACACCGGGTCACCAGCGGCAACGTCCTCTTCAACGGCCAACCCATCATGGCCCCCAAAGACTTCAAAAAAAAGAACCCAAGACTCCAACAAATAGTCGAAATCAAAGAGCACAACACCATCACCGTCATCCTCCGCAGCAAACCCGGCACCAGGCTCGCCATGTGGCTCACCGCCGAAGTCCCGGAACCCCAACTCGAAGCCTCCATCGCCCCAACCGAAATCAACGCCGGCGAAACCGCCACTCTCAGTTGGAGCTCCAGCTTCGCCGA
>CAZBHS010000039.1:0-56107 GCA_964491915.1 uncultured Clostridia bacterium | reverse complement strand
CAAATCAAATTCGCCTTCTCTTTAAAATCCTTCACAAAAACACCTCACAATCAACTGTCTTGGTTCTCCGGAAATAGGACACACCCCATGCAAAACTAAGTGGGTAACCCACTGAAATCCCTCCGGGATTCGTTCAAATATTATCGCTTTTTCCATTCTCAGTCAAGACGCTTGTTTTTGTCTTTCAAGCCGCTTCACTTTCCTGTTCATCCTCGCAGTCTCTATGCTTTCTTGCTTGCCGTTAGAAGGATTGCGAATGTAGAAATTGACGATATCCTCGATCTCTCAATTTGCGGCCGTCAATTTTTCCGATTCCTGACGTTTAAAGAAAAGGATGCCTTTTTTTACCTATTTTTTTTACCCCAAGAATTATTTTTTTTGAACCGGATTACGCTATCAAAAAATCGTAAATCTTAACGCCGATTCACTCGTAATATAACACGCCTCTTAACAACATATCACGAAATTGCTACTTTACATTCGAAAGTCTGCGTGTTAATACTAGATAGTAGCGGAAGTTCGCCTAAAGAGACTTTTTTTATATAAACATAAAGGAGGCTATAATGAGGTACCATACCAATTCAGAAAAAATCACTCATATCATAACTACTATGGTTTTATGCCTGTCGTTTCTTCTGGTTTTTCCATGGAGTCTAAGCGGCGCCCAATCATTGAACATCCTGCCGACCAACGACGACGGATTCTCCTCGCCGGCCCCAAATCCACAGAAGCCGGCATCAATTGTAGCCTGATTTTTTCCAAATACAATAAGGAAGCACTTTAATGACTAAAAAAATAGTTTTTATGTTTTCCGGCCAGGGATCCCAGTATTTTCACATGGGAAAAGAGCTCTACCTGGGACAACCGGTGTTCCGCCAATGGATGGATCGGTTGGATCGAATCGCGATCGAGGTGATGGGAGAATCTGTGACGGAATATTTGTATCATGACAAGCGTAAGATTAGCGAATCGTTTCATGATATACGTTACACCCATCCGGCTATCTTCATGGTGGAGTATTCTCTGGCGCGGGTCATGCTTGATAAAGGGATCGAACCTGACCTGGCGATGGGAGCCAGCATGGGGGAGTACGCCGCCGCGGCGGTATCCGGCGTCATGTCTCCTGAAGATGTGTTGCTCATGTTACTGCAACAAGCCGCTATTTTCAGGGACACATGTCCTCCCAGCGGGTTGTTGACGATTTTAGCATCGCCGGACCTGTTCCGGGAGCATCGGGTATTGAATGAAAACAGCCAGTTGGCCTCCATCAATTATAGTTCCCACTTCGTGGTGTCGGGCGACAATGACAAATTGGACAAGATTGAGATATTTCTTAAACAAAGTGAGATCAATTTTCAACGTTTGTCCGTGGACTTCGGCTTCCACTCTTCCTACATCGATGCGGCCGAAGCGCCGTTCAAAAAAAAATTGACGGCGTTTAACCTGAAAACGCCGGAAATTCCCTATGTGTCGTGCATGACAGGGGCGATTCTCAACCATATACCCCAGGACTATTTCTGGCAGATTGTCCGTCACCCCATTCAGACGGAAAAAACCATTGAGAACCTAGAAACCGCAGGCTCCTACCATTACCTTGATATGGGACCTTCCGGCACCATGGCCAATTTTGTCAAAAACAATCTGCAGGAAAAGAGCGAGTCCCGGTTCCGGAGTTTTATCACTCCGTTCGGCGGGGAGTTAAAAAAGATCCGGCAATACCGCTGCGACTGAGAGCGTATTTGTAGCGACCGATTCCCTCGAAATCATGATGTGGAGGTGGTCCCAGGGGACATTCCCATTAGGCGTCTCCTCCCGACACCGCCTGGGTTTCCTCCATCATCATTTTGATCATGGTTCCGGTGTAGTCGTTCTCAATTTTGATATAATAGTCTTTTCTTCCGGGAGTGATGCTGTAGATGAACATTCTCTCGGGGCTGAGGATGGGGACTTCGCAGGTGTATTTCTCCAATAACGGATGCAAGCGGGTGGGGACGTTATCGGCGCCCGCCGACG
Source organism: uncultured Clostridia bacterium (assembly GCA_964491915.1). Taxonomy (GTDB): domain Bacteria; phylum Acidobacteriota; class Aminicenantia; order UBA2199; family UBA2199; genus JAHELQ01. The sequence goes on along the minus strand of CAZBHS010000039.1, from coordinate 54,094 downwards.
CCATTCCCATGCAGAGATGGTCGGCATGGGTCGATTGCCAATTGAAGGTGGGGTAGACGGTGACGGCGTATTTGCAATAGTCCAACAATTCCCGGTCCGGTATTGCCAATCCCAATTCTCCCACCATTTTCTCGATTTTTCCGGTGGTGTCATGTCCCGGCTGGCGAATCATGAAGTGGATGTTTGTGCTTTGGTTGTAGTAATCCAGGGTGAACAGGTTCATGTATTGAAGTTGATGGCGGGCGAAATAATCTTTGTGATTGCGGATGCTATCGGGAAGCGAGGGTAGGGCGAACGCCTCTTCCATCGGGCGGGGGGTCTGTAAAAAGGCCCAGATTTTTGTCAACCCCCGGCTCACCTCCATATCGACTCCATAGCCCAGGAGGGGGTATAGGGAGCGAATCTCGTCCAGGAAGTCGTCGATGGGATCGCCCTTGGGAACGATGAAGCCATTGGCTCTGGCAATGGCGTAAGGATCGTGGGGGAGGTCGAACTCCACATAGCGGACCGACAGGCCCCGCTCTCCATTGGGCCGGGTGTTGGTGGCAAAGGTCACCGCGGACCCGCAATAAAAATCGCAATAGGCGTCGAGAATACCGCGGATCAAATCTTTGTCGTAAGGAACATCGGCGATGCCTGCTGTCTCGACAATGTGACCGGTCATGCGGTCCAGGAATTCTTGTTGCGTTGGGCTTGCATTCATTTATTCCTCCTTTGATGTATGTTGGTGGTCGTTTTTATGCCAGCAATAGGAGAAGGAGGCGAAAAAATCGCCGGTCTCGCTTTCGGCGTGAACCCGGCAGCCGCCTCCGCATAATTCCAGGTGGTGGCAATCGGCGCAATGGGCCGCCAGCTCGTTGTCGAAGAGGATGCTGTTGGTGGAGATGGCGTGAAAGTATTGCCTGTCCCCACAATATTGGATCAAGTCCCGCAAATCGCGCCGGCATGCGGCCTCGCCGCCGAACCAATAATTGCCCGGGTGGAAGGCCCTATGGAATCGCTCCCAGGAGCGGTTGTAGCGGTCCTGGATATCCTTGAGTTTGACATAACGGCCCACATCCACTCCCAGATCCTGGAGGGCCTCTGCCATTTGGGATTTGAAGGGACCGGGGGTGATCTCGATCAACGCGGTGATCAGGTCGGCTTCGTTAATATGGGACGAGTTCCGCCGGCGGCACTTTCGCTCGGCGGCCTCGTGCAGCAGGGGCTTGACCATGGACCGGAACTGTATGGGGATTTTGGCGACAATTGTCTTGTACAGTGAAAAAATAGTTGATTCCCACTCCATCGTTCTCTCCTCAAAAAAATACTTGTATTCATCATAGTGTAAGAGTTCCGATCCGTCAACAAATCCATTGTTTTTTTTATAACAAAACAGCGGCGCCGCCAATGATCGCCGACGCCGCATGATGGCCGTGTCTTTCCAGGTGAATGAAACCCATTGTGTTGAATTTGGGGGGGATTTATACTACTATTCTTATTATAGAAATTGAGGGGTAAGAGACGCTTAATTGAAGCGGATATCTCTTTTTGCAATTCCTGGAAGCCTTTTGGGGATACTTTTTAGGAGGAAGAGATGAAAGAAAAAGAGGTCGCAGGGAAAGGAGTCAGTCGGAGGAATTTTTTCAAGCTGGCCTCTGCCGCGGGCTTTGGAACAGCCGCCGGTACATACCTGTTCTCGATTCCGGATTATGATTTCGGGGGGGATCAGGATGTCGCGGGGCATAGTCTCGGGATTCTTTACAGAATCCGCGAGGCCAACGTCACTGACGAAAAAGATTCGTTTTCAGTATCGGAATTGATTCTGGAACCGGGTTCTGAAACATTCGTGATGTTCAACCGGGAGTCCGACGCCACATTCGAAGGGGTGGACGGGCAGGCCATTGTGTTGTCTTCCGATCCTGGACAGCGCAAAAAAAGCGAAAAAGTGGAGAAACGGAAGAAGAAAACCATCAAAGCGGGCAAACACTTTCAATTGGTGAATCCGTCGCGGGAACGGGCGCGAGTGGTTCAGAAATTCCAGCCCATCTGGAGACCGGACAAATCATTTATTAAAGTGGGCCGCTCCAATGTGAAGGGGTCGGATATGTGGTTTGAGCTCCGCGAAACGTTGGAACGCAGAGAAGCATCGCTGAAATACCGGTTGCTTAAGAGCGATAAGGGGATGGCCCTGTTGGATGTGAGATTGGAGCCGGGAGTCGTAAGCGCTGTGGAATTCCATAAACGGAACAAACATAGCTACACTGTCACATCCGGGAAAGGGATCCTGGTGATGGACGGTAAAAAAAAGAAAATGAATGTGCGGGACAAATTCACCATCGAGCCCGGCGCCAAATTTCAGCTCATCAATCCCGCCGGCGAGCGGTGGGAATTGCGTTTGAAAACACAACCCGGTTGGCGTCCGGAGGATGCCTTTTATGTGGTGGGTGACCGGACGATCCCCGGAGCGGATGTTTATTTTGGAATCCATCTGGGCTAATAGCCGTTAGGTAGCCCAAAACGCAGGTCCCGGGTAGGGAGGAGATAGACGTATGAGTTTGTCTGGCAAAGAGAAATTAGTCACCGCGTGCGGTCTTTATTGCGGCAATTGCGCCATCTACAACGGCCTTATCAGCGATACGGCGACAACGCTGCGCCGACTCATGGAGTCCCATGGTCTGAGCAAGGAGACAATGGCCCATATACCGGGCGCCGATTGGTTTGAGGGGTTTGGCCAGGGGTTGACATGGTGCGCCGCCAAGGTGAAGTGCGGCGGTTGCCGGTCCGAAGCGAGATTCAATCCTATGTGTGAACTCCAGAAATGTGTCGTCCAGGTGAAGGGCCTTGATTTTTGCTTCGAGTGCGGCGACTTTCCCTGCGATATTGTGAAGAAATTCGAGCAGGAATTCTTCCCCTGCGTAGAAATTCTGCGGAGAATTGAAGAGGTTGGCGTAACTGAGTGGGTGCGGCAACAAGAGAGTCGATAGATATCTGCGAGGGATATTTTTTTTGTTCATGATTTGTATTGGGGAAAAAAGGTTTTGAGCGATTCAAGAATGTTGGCTTTAAGGAGTACCGGATGGCGGAGCTCGATGACAGCGATGTTCCGGTGCGGGGTAGCGGATTTTTTTTGTATCGGAAATAGGGGAGGCGCGGCATCATGACTGCGGATATTCATATAGCACGGTATTGGGACCGGATTCAAGGGTCTAAATTTGACGTCGATGCCTTGGCGCAGCGGTTGGATCGGATCTTCAAAGAGAGGGGGATGCGCCGTATTCTGGATCTCGGCTGCGGAACCGGAACGCTTTTGTTGGCCCTGGCCCGGCAAGGCTATGAATGTGTGGGCATCGATCTGGACCGCTGCATGCTGGACGAGGCGAGGCGCAAGGCGCGAAGCGAGAGACTGACAATAGATTTCCGAATCGCGGATTTGCGGCGGTTGGAGCTAACGGAGCGCTTCGACGCGGTGCTCAGTTTCCAGGTGTTCTCCCTGTTGCGAGATGGCTCCGATATTTGTCTCGCTCTGGGCGGGATCGGCGATGTCTTGAGTAAGGGGGGGATGTTGGCCTTTGATGTGCTGATCCGCCGGGAAGAGGGAGACGGGATGAAAAAGGAGACAGGAGTCTGTCCTCTGTTTATCGATGCGGCTATGGAAGCTGAAGACGGTGATCTCGTTAGGATAAACCGGATGATGGAGATGGATCGGGCGCTTCAATGGCAGGCCATCTATTTTTTTCAGGAGCGGGGAACGGTGAAAATGGGAGTGCGTACCATTCCGTTGGCGTCGTATTCCGAGGCGGAGATTATCGATATGCTGCGGCAATGGGGGTTCGCGGTGCAGGACATTCAACTGAGTGCAGCAGGCGGCCCCAGGCGCTTGAACGCCCAGATCCTGGCGGTCCGCGATTCTGATGATGGAGAGGAAACAGAGTGAAGGATATAACTCTCGCTTCGTTATCCTTGGGGTACCGGTGGGCAAACGCCGGACATACGGAGCGGTATGTTCCGTTGGGGGCGTTGTATCTGATATCGGCATTGGAGCGAGCGGGCTTCGATGTGGATTTCAGGGATTTGCAAACCCGGGCGATAAAAGAGCATTCATTGACCGATAGTTCGTTCAAGGTTTTTTCCGGTGGCGGAGGCTTGTTGGAGAAGGTGACGGCGTTTCTGGATGATCCGGCTCCGGTGCTGGGGTTGAGTTGTATGAGCGATCTGTTGCCGTTGGCGGTATTGGCGGCGGAACTGATCAAAGAGCGCGTGCCGCAGACAATCATCCTCCTTGGAGGAAGCGGACCCGCGGGGGTGGCCACCCAATTGTTGTCGCAATTCCCATTCCTGGATATTGTCGCCGGCGGGGAGGGTGAAACGCTGATTGTGGATGTGTTGCGTTGCCTCGCTGCTGAAGGGGATTTGCAGGAGGTTGAGGGGATTACCTTCCGGAAAGGCCGCCGGATGATTCGTACGCCGTCGCGGCCTTTGATCGAAGCGGTGGATGGGATCGAGGTTCCGGCTTACCACCGCGTCAATATCTCCGATTACACGATTCCCGGCATCCTCACATCCCGTGGTTGTCCCCATGAATGTGTCTTTTGCGATGTCTCTCCTTTTTGGGGGCGGCGCAACCGGGCGCGGTCCATTGGCGGAGTGATGGAGGAGGTTCGGCTGCTCAGGCGGCGGTTTGGTGTGGAGTATGTGGAATTGGTGGATGATACATTCACTCTGGACAAACGGAGGGTGCTCGAGTTTTCCGGGTCTATGAAGGAGGAGATGCCGGGGATTTCCTGGTCGTGTTGCGCCCGGGTGGATGGGATCGACGAGGAGATGATGGAAGCGATGGTGCGGGGCGGTTGCCGCTCTGTGGCGTTTGGATTGGAGTCCGGATCGGACCGGGTGCTGGAACGACTGGATAAACGGTTCTTCACCGCTGAGATCATCGAAGTGTTGCGTGCCTCTCGGCGGTATTTTCCCGAGGTGTCGGCATATTTTTCCTGGGGGTATCCCTTTGAAACCATGACGGATTTTCGCGATACGGTTGATTTTATTTCCCGGGTCAGGAAAATGGGGGTTCAGCCCTGGGTGTTTAGCCTGTCCCCATTGCCTTTGTCCCGGATTTACCGGGATTATCAGGGGAGTTTGATGTTCTCGCCGGACTATTGCTCCAATTATTTAGGGGTTTTTCGAGGGGAGGCGGAAATTATTGAGCTGATCCGCTCTTACCCGGATGTATTTCCTGGATTTTACTATTGTGACCCGCGGTTTCCGTTGAAGTCATCTATGGCTCGCGATTTGGGGCTTTGCGGGATGAATGATTGATATTACGATCGCCAATGTGATCCGTAGTTATGTGGAACGGGAAACGCGACGGCTGGCTAGCTTAGAAGGGAGTCGGCTATGAATGATCTATATGGAGATATCGCTAGCTTCTACGATATGATTTACGCTACGGATATCGATTAGGAAGCCGAGGCTAAAAGTATTTTTTGTATTTTTAAGCGAGACCCCTGAGGCATTTCAACCGGAATTGCAGGATGAGTTGAGGGGAATAATACCCGATCTGGATGGAATTTTGGGGTAGACAACTATTTTTTTTTGGGTTATACTCGTGAAATATGGCGTAAACCATTTTGTAGTAAGGATTTAAAAATAAAAACTTTATTTTCGAAAAAGGATTGACTACAACAAAAAAATAGTATAGAATCAAGTTTCAAGTAAATATTGGTTTGTAAGTAATTTTGAGGTAGTTTTCAATTTAGTTTGAACGATTCAAATTTCTCGGCCTATATTTGCGTTAAATTTAAGGAAGAAGGTAAAACAATAATGGCTAGAGGAAAAGTCAAATGGTTTAACTCCAAAAAGGGCTACGGCTTTATCGAAATGGAAGATGGGAAAGATATTTTTGTCCATTTTAAAGCAATTCAGGGACAGGGCTTCAAAACCCTGGACGAAGGCGAAGAAGTAGAGTTCGAAATTCGCCAGGGCCCCAAAGGTGACCAGGCTGAAAACGTAATTCGGTTATAAATCCGAAGTAAACATTTAATTTAAAAGAAATAAAGGGGTTTGATTTTCCGAATAGGGAAAGAGCCCCTTTATGTTTATTCTAACCAATCAAGCCGCTTCAAAAACAGGGAAGATGAGTATGGTACTACTAAACTTGCACAAACTGACCCTGGATTTCGGCGACGGTGTTTTATTCGATGAGATTGATCTCACGGTAAAAGAGAGAGAGAGAATTGCTCTGATCGGGAGGAACGGCTCGGGCAAAAGTACGTTGTTAAAGATTTTTGCCAGGGAACTTGAGCCTGACCGGGGCGAAATTGCGGTTGCTAAAGGCGTGACCTTCTCGTACCTGCCTCAGGAAATTCCGACCTATTCTCAGGAACGCGTCGCCGATGTGCTATTTTCTGGTTCGGGTGACGGGGAAGGCGAGGATTCCAGCATAGTCTCTCTACTAAACCTGTCCCCGGATGAACGGATGTCCAATCTATCTGCCGGAGCCAAGCGACGGGTGTTGCTTGGGAAAGCTTTGGCTGCCGATCCTGATATATTGCTACTGGACGAACCCACAAACCACATGGATATCGATTCCATTCTTCTGTTTGAAAAAATACTGCAGGGATTCCACAAGACTGTGATCATGGTGTCTCATGACCGGATGTTGGTGAAACGTTTTGCCCGCCGGATCATCGATCTTGACCGGGGCCGTTTGGGGGCATGGGATTGCGATTACGATACCTATTTGGTGAGAAAGGAGTTTGCCCTTCACGCTGAAGCTGAAGAGCGGCGGAAATTTGATAAGAAACTGGCGGAGGAAGAGATTTGGATTCGCCAGGGGATCAAAGCCAGGAGAACCCGCAATGAAGGTCGCGTCAAAGAACTACTGAATATGCGGCAGCAGAGAGGCCGGCGGCGGGATCTGACTGGAAATGTGAAAATGGAGGCCCAGGAGGCCGCTATTTCCGGTAAGTTGGTGGCGGAAATCAAGAGTGTCAATTTTAGGTACCAAGAGGACAAGACCATTGTCAGAGATTTCAGCACCACTATCATGAGAGGGGACCGCGTGGGAATCGTCGGTAATAACGGCGCCGGAAAGTCCACGCTTCTCAATGTCATTCTCGGCAAACTGCAACCGGACAGCGGTGTTGTGAGGTTGGGAACCAATCTGGAAATCGCCTATTACGACCAGTTGAGAGACGCTTTGGACGAAGAGAAGAGCGTGGTTGACAATATTGTGATGGGGGAGGGAAGCGATACTGTCTTGATCAACGGTAAATGCAAACATATCATTGGTTATTTGCAAGATTTTATGTTTTCTCCCGTGAGATCCAGATGTAAGGTCAAGGTCTTGTCCGGCGGCGAAAAGAACCGGTTGCTCCTTGCCCGTCTGTTTACCTTACCCTTTAATTTATTGGTGTTGGATGAGCCCACCAATGATCTGGATGTGGAAACACTTGAATTATTGGAGGATTTACTCATTAATTACAAAGGCACTCTCCTGTTGGTGAGCCATGACCGTGAGTTTTTAAACAATGTGGTGACCTCGGTTATAGCTATGGACGGCGATGGAAATGTCAATGAGTATATCGGCGGATATAGCGATTGGGAAAAAGACAAACAGGCCAGGCTTGCCGCCAGGACTACCAAAGAGGCGAAATCCGTCAAAAAAAAGACGGGCTCGCGGCCCCGCAAACTTTCCTATAAAGAGGTGCGGGAATTGGAAGAGTTGCCTCTGAACATTGAAGCATTGGAACAAGAACAGCAGGAGATCTTCCGTCAAATGGGAGATCCGGATTTCTATAAAAAAGAGAAGGAACTGATCGCGTCTGTAAAAGAGCGAATGGATACTGTCAAGGCGCAGTTGGAAGAGATGTACGGCCGTTGGGAAACACTGGAAGAATTGAAGGCCGTGCGCGAGTCTGTTTCGATTGGAGCGGATGCCTGACTGGTATCTCTATATGATTCGCTGCCATGACGGCACTATTTATACCGGCATCACCACCGATGTGACACGCCGGTTTTCAGAACACAATGAACAAGGGGATAAGTGCGCCCGTTATCTAAGGGGGCGCGCTCCATTGGAGTTGGTTTTTTTTATCAAGGTGGGCAACCGCAGTCGCGCTTCCAAACTTGAATTTATGGTGAAGCAACTACCTAAATCTGGGAAAGAAAAAATTATCGACTGCCATAAAAAAAGGCACCCGCCCGGAAGCGAGTGCCCTTTTGTTTAACGATCTAAAGTATTTTGTGTTCGGAATATTCTAATTATAGTCCGTTGGGTGTGCCGGGTGTCCGGAGCTGAAGTGAAGGATCGCCAAAAATGACCCAGGTTATGGCCATTTTTTCACCGTCGCTACCGTATTCGTCGATCATCTGGAAGCAACCGTTTACCATCACGCCGCCATAGGTGCGTTTGGTTCCGGCCACCAGGATGTCGGCCATTTCGTCTTCAGCGCACATGGGGGGATACCAGGACTGGTTGATGGTGGCGCCGCAATTGACGACCGCGCCTGTGGGATTGCCATTGTTGGTGGCTCTCTGCAAGGCTTCACTGAAGCAGGTCTGTCCTTTGAAATTACCGACCACGCAAGCAACGGTAAAGATAAAGGGCAATTCATTTTCGTTTACCAGGGCGTTGACGTCATTGACGTTGTATTCCCAGGAAGAGGTCCACCAACCGAAGTCATAACCATGACCACAATAGAAGATGGTGCCTGCGCCGGCATTGATGAGGCTGCTCATCAACGCGGGGCTGCCGCCGGCCTGGTGGCATTCGTGGGTGGTGTAACCATAACCCTGCAAGTCCGCCAGGATGTTGTTGATATGTTCATAGTCATATTCGCCGTCGTCACCGGTACCTTCGGAGGAACCGAAGCCGATGGCGTGGCTGAAGAATCCGGCTGTGGAGAGTACATCGCGTTCATAATAGATGGAACGGTCAACCTGGGTGGTGACTTCTGCGCCGGTCTGGGCGGAGAATCTGCCGATGAAGATATCCAGGTATTCGTCGCTACCGACGATCATACCGTATTCGTTGTCGGCGTAATAATTTCTGATTTTGAAAGACGGGATCTGTTCCGCATCGCCAACCAGCAACAGATAGGTGAGGCCGTTGGTGTTGTAGAAGTTGGCCACATAGGTTTTCAAGGCGGCGGAGCTGCCGATGGTGGCGTAATCCACCATGGTCACGTTGTAGCCTACGGACTGTTTCCAGGTTACGAACGGAGCCATTTCATCCATGAAGTCGCCGTAGCTCACGATGAGATAGTTGCCGAAAGGATCGTTGACGGGAGTGTATTCCAATGTGGCTTCGGTGGTGTAGTTCACGAAGTGACGGGAATAAACGCTGTCGAAGCGATCTTTTTTGATGGGTTTGGTGCGGTTCAAGGTGTTTTCGCCTTCCTGTCCGGTGTTGGACACTTTGACGGTGATGTCGGAGTAGACGCGTAACACTTTGGTTACCGGGTTGTACTGGAACGGATAGACGGAGATGGTCTGTCCTCTCAGGTCCCTTGCGATATAAGGTTTGCTGAGTTCAGTCAGGTTTCCGGGATAAAAAGCGTTGCGGCTGTAGTCTTTTCCATATACATACGGAACATCTGCGGGATTGATATCCCTGGTCAGGTTGCCCTTCGAGGGAGCGATGCTGACGTTTTCGATGTCGGTATAGGTGGAACCGACCACTTCGACTTTCATTTTGGCATTGTCGGGAATGACAACGGCTGCAGTCATTTTGGAGATTTCAGGAGCGCCGGCTTTGAGGACCTTGGCGCCTTTCGGTACTTCCAATACTGCTGCTGTACCATTGGGGGTGGGTACATTTACGAGCTCATACGATTTTACATTGAATTTTACAACGATTTCGTCGCCATTGGAAACGAGTTCGCTATTGTTTGCCAACCCTACGGTGACATTTACTACTAACAAGCAAAGAACTAAACAAATAAATTGTTTCATAATGTTTATACCTCCAGGAGCGATCATTGAAAAATTGTCGCTCCAATAAAATAAATCTCTATTTACCAACATGATTGGTGAAGCTTTTTCAAACCATTTTTTTATAATTTTTTGTTTTTGGTGACCGCTACAATCACTAGTACTTTTGCAGAATACTCTAATGGTAAAATCTTTTCAACCAACAAAAGACTGATTTTTGGTATGAGTTTCAAACCAAAGGAACACAACTAAAGTTGTATGGGAAGAAAGGGCCGCGGGTGGGCTCTTTCCTTCTTTCCATTCGTCGTGAATCCGGGAATCGGGGGGTGTGCTTGGTGTTTAGCTTTTAATCTCTTGATTTAAAATGAAAAATACGTTAACATTGGGTTGATGAGGATATAATGACACAATTAGAACATGCTAAAAATGGAAACGTCACTGAACAGATGAAAATTGTAGCCCGTAAGGAGGGACTTTCCGAGAAAGAACTTCTGTCGCTGATAGCGGAAGGTAAAGTAGTTATCCCCGCCAATCGCAATCATAAAAACCTGGATCCAGTGGGTATCGGCGCCCGGACCAGGACAAAAATCAACGCCAATATCGGCACCTCCAAAGATTTTTCCGATATTGAGGATGAAATAGAGAAGATAAAAAATGTGATCGAATATAACGCCGACGCCGTGATGGATCTCAGCACCGGAGGCGATATCACCGCCATCCGCCGCGCGTTGATCGCCAAATCTACAATTCCTTTCGGCAATGTGCCGATTTACCAGATGGTGATCGACTTCGTGAAAACCGGCGAATCCTTTGTCAATATGACTTTTGAGCAAATGCTTGGATTCATAAAGATTCAAGCGCAGGATGGGGTCGATTTTATGACCATTCACGCCGGGCTCACGATGGCCGCCGTTGAGAAATTGAAAGAGCAAAAACGGAAGGCGGATATTGTGTCCAGGGGAGGCTCCATCATAACCGGCTGGATGCTTCACAATAAAAAAGAGAATCCCTTTTATGAACATTTCGACCAAATCCTCGATGTTTGCCGCGAGTATGATGTCACCCTGTCATTGGGTGACGGTCTGAGGCCCGGTTGTCTGGCCGATGGTAGCGATTGGGGACAAATCGAAGAACTTCTCACATTGGGTCAACTGGTGAAGCGATGCCGCGAAGCGGGCGTGCAGGTGATGGTGGAAGGCCCCGGCCACTTGCCTATCGATCAAATCGAAATGAACATCAAATTGCAGAAGTCCGTTTGCCTGGAAGCGCCGTTCTACGTGTTGGGACCCATTGTTACAGATATCGCCCCCGGTTACGATCATATCACCGCCGCCATCGGAGGAGCCATCGCAGCCACTGCCGGAGCGGACTTTCTCTGCTATGTGACTCCATCGGAGCATCTGGGATTGCCCAATGACGATGATGTCAAAGTCGGGATCATTGCCTCCAGAATCGCCGCTCATGTGGCGGATATCGGCAAGAAGATCCCCGGAAGTATGGATCCCGACAACCGGATGGCGGAGGCTCGTAAGGATCTGGACTGGGAAGCCCAAGAACGTCTTTGCATCGACCCGATTAAATACCGGGAAGTCCGTCATGAAAGGCGAAGCAGCACCGACGCCTGCTCGATGTGCGGAGAGTTGTGCGTGTACAAAATTCTAAAAGATAAATTATAGGCGATAATGCGGGAGTTACATTACACTTTTTTCGGTTGCCGCGGAAGTCGCCCTGTTTCCAGTAAACGGGTGATGAAGTATGGAGGAAACACTTCCTGCCTGGTGTGCGAAGCCGGAGAGCATATGGTGATCCTCGATGCGGGTACAGGTCTCGCCAATGCCGGCGAATATCTCAAAGTCTCCGGTTTTCAAACGAAAAGGGTCGAAATTTTTCTCACTCACCTCCATCTGGACCATATTATGGGGCTTCCGTTTTTTTATCCGGTATTCGATGATAGAATCACTATTGATATCTATTGTCCGAAAGACGATCGCGTCTCGCTCAAAGATGCGATCTACCGGTTATTTCATCATCCCTATTCTCCCATCGGAGACGCTGGAATTAAAGCGAAGATCAATTTGCATGAGTTACCTGTCGATTCCTCCTCTCATGAGTACCATGTGGGAGGGGATTTAAAAATCCGATTCATCAAAGAACATTCACATCCGAAGTATGGGGTGTTTGTCTATAGGATCGTCAATGGAGCGAGCAGCATTGTGTTTGCCACCGATGTCGAATCCCCTGATGGATTTGAACCGGAGGTGCTGGAGTTTATTAAAGGTGCGGATGTTTTAATACATGATTCGCAATACTTTGATACCGACTATTTCGGATCTGAATTTCCAAAGAAGGGTTTCGGACATAGCACCGCTTCGATGGCGGTCAAAAATGCTATTGAGAGTGAAACTAAAAAATTGTTTCTCTTTCATTATGATCCCGAATATTCCGATTCTGACCTAGAACGGATGCTTGGGGTTGCGCGATGCACGTTTCGCGAAACCTTTCTTTCGGAAGAATTAAAAAAATTCACTTTAAGGAGTTAACGATGTCAGGTCATTCAAAATGGCATTCTATCAAGCATAAAAAGGCAGCAGCCGACGCCAAGCGGGGCAAAATTTTCACCAAATATATTAAGGAGATCACCATCGCCGCCAGATTGGGCGGAGGCGATCCCGAAACCAACCCCCGTCTAAGACATGCGATCGATGGCGCTCGCGCCGTGAATATGCCTGCTGATAACATTAAAAAAGCAGTTATGCGTGGAACCGGTGAAATGGAAGGTGTCAATTACGAAGAAATTTCGTATGAAGGGTATGGACCCGGAGGCGCCGCTATTATCGTGGAAACGTTGACGGACAACAAGAATAGAACTGTCGCCGAAGTGAGGCATACGTTCGACAAATACGCCGGTCGCCTGGGTGAACAGGGATGTGTCGGTTGGATGTTCTCCCGTAAAGGTTTGATTTTGATCGGTAAAGACGAGATCGAAGAGGATGAACTGATGGAATTGGTACTGGAAAACGGCGCCGAGGACATGATTGTGGAAGAGGAAAATTACGAAGTCACTACCGATATCAAGGACTTCCATGTGGTTCTGGCTGCCATCAAGGGCAAAAAACTCGAAGTAATGTCCGGCGAGCTCTCTATGATTCCTTCCACCCTTGTAAAATTGGAAGGGAAGCAGGCGCAACAGATGCTCAAGCTGGTGGAGAAAATCGAAGATCTGGATGACGTCCAAAATGTCTGGTCCAATTTCGATATTTCAGAAGAAGAAGTGGAAGAGTATCAAAACTCTTGATGGTGGTTATCGGTTTCGATCCGGGGTCTATTCGCTTTGGTGTTGGATTACTGAACGTGGAAAAAGGCAAAATAGACTTTCTCCATTCAGAGGAAATCAAGTTAAAAGAAGGGGATTTTTACCTCAAAATGGAGCATCTCTGGAAGCGTCTGGATGAAATTTGCCGACGCTTTTCCATTGATGAAGCCGCTATAGAGGAGGGTTTTTTGGGGAAAAATCCGAAATCCATGAGTATTGTCGCCCGGGTGCGGGGAGTGACGCTGGCGTCTGCGATACATCACAATATCCCAATGGGAACCTATTCCCCCCGCGAGGTCAAGCTGGCTATCACCGGAAACGGCAATGCCGCCAAATCCCAGGTTTTGCGGATGATTCAGATTCTCCTGAATATCAAACAAAAAGACCTGGGCAACGACGAGAGCGATGCGCTGGCTGTCGCCTATTGCCATGCATTGCTTTTAAACCACAAACATACCCGTCATGATTTCAGCCATTAGAGGAAAACTGTTTGAAGCGATTCCGGGGGAAACCCATGTGGATACCGGCGCTGGTTGGATTGTGAAGGTATTGACGCCGGTGGCCTCGTTCAGCCGTATAAAAGAGCGGGACGAGATATTGCTTTACACTGTGTTCAGGCAAAAAGAGGACGAAATATTTCTATATGGTTTTTTGTCAAAAAAAGAGCGTAAGCTCTTTGAAAAGATGATCGCCATCTCCGGCATCGGGGGGAAAACAGCGTTAGCCTTTATCTCCGCTTTCACAATCGAGGACTTTGTCCGGGCGGTGGACGACGGTGATGTGGGGCGCTTGAGTTCTGTGCCGGGGATCGGAAAAAAGACCGCCCAGCGTTTGGTGTTGGAGCTGACGGGTAAGCTTGAATTCGACGAGGATCACGAACCGGCCGAGCACGCCACACTGCGAAGCGATCTCGAATCGGGGCTCGAAAACCTCGGGTACCCGGCCAAAACCGTTCGCGATATTGTGGCTAAAACCGTGAAAGAACTTCCGGACGAAATATCCTTCGAGGCGCTGTTCAAGTCGGCGATTAAAAAGATAAGCAACCGATGACTGAGCGGCCCCAAGAACGAAATGAAGTTGAAGCCGGCGAGAAGGACGAGCAGGCGTTCGAAAGGAATCTCAGGCCAGGTCTCATCCGGGAGTTCGTCGGCCAATCAAAAAAAATAGAGAATATCAAAACCTATATCCAGGGAGCCAAGCAGAGAAGCGAAGCGCTCGATCATGTACTCTTTTACGGTCCTCCGGGCTTGGGGAAAACCACTCTGGCAAATATCATCGCAGCGGAAATGGGAGTGGCAATTCGTCACACCTCCGGTCCGATCCTCGATAAAAAGGGTGATCTCACCGCCATTCTCACTGATCTGGAACCGTACGATGTCCTGTTTATCGACGAGATTCACCGGATGAAAATATCGCTGGAAGAGATTCTTTACAAGTCTATGGAGGATTTCCAGATTGATGTCATTATCGGCCAGGGGGTGGGAGCCAAGAGTATTTCCATCGATATCAATCCCTTCACGTTGGTGGGGGCCACCACCCGCGCCGGATTGTTGTCTTCACCGTTGCGAGACCGCTTCGGTATCATGATTCATATGGATTTCTATTCTGTCGAAGAACTGACCCGGGTGTTGCACCGCAGCGCCGGTATCTTGAAGGTGAAAATCTCTGTCGAAGCGGCCGGGGAAATCGCCCGCCGTTCGAGGGGTACACCGCGGATCGCCAATAAATTGTTGCGCCGCGTCAGGGACTTTGCCCAGGTGAAAGGGGAGGGGATCATCGACACCCGCATCGCCGCTATGGCGTTTGACGCCCTGGAGGTGGACGAAGCGGGGTTCGATGAGATCGATCGCAAAATTCTTCTCACCATCATCGATAAATTCAGCGGCGGTCCCGTTGGATTATCCACTCTGTCCACTGCGGTTCAGGAAGAAAAAGATACCATCGAGGATGTTTACGAACCGTTTTTGGTGCAACAGGGGTATTTGAAAATCACTTCACGGGGCCGGGTGGCGACAGAGCTGGCGCTCAAATACTTTAAAAAAGATATCGAAACCGATCAGCGGACATTGTTTTAGATTTTCGTCATCGTTACGGACGAAGGGCCGTAGATGTGGCGGATATGGCACTGGCAATCGTCGGTGGTAAAGAGGTACTCCTCGGTGAGAGTCTTGTAGCCGGGGGCGGAGAATCGCGCGATGACGGTTTCGCCGTCTTCATCCAATTGTTTGCGGTACGTGTCGCTCATGATGCAGTATTGCCCTTTGTCGCGATTATGAATCTCCGAGCAATCGACCGTATTTCCAGTGGCCTCGAACCAGACTGCCACCTCCGCGGTGCTGACCGGAAGACCGGCGGCGTCGGTAACCGTCACCTGATAAGAGAAAAAAATCTCGGTACACACGCACTCTTTCTCGTCACAATTACATTTGCATCCACCCAAAAAAGCGCCGGCAACCAACACAATCATCAAAGCAATCATCCCAAACTTCATCCGATCGTCTCCTTTTTTTTCAAGTGGAACAGGGGCATGCTCCCAAGTGTCTTCTTCAATAATTTGTTCTAGTGGAATATAGAGATCTATAGCGAGATTTTCTCTTTCCTTCACTGTCTTATAAATCTCCTGAATGTTCAATTAGATCATAGTCTTTATGCAATTGTCAATTCTCCTCACAGCCTTAATTATACACTATCCCGCGATTCACCGCATCCAAATTTTTATAAAATTATTGGTCTGGCGGCAAATTGACAGTTTTTTGGGATGTGATTATAATAAATAGTGGAGATTATAGTTAAAGAGGATTGATTTGATGGTGAAGCAGGCGATGATGGTTGTTTTGACTGTGGCTGGGACTGTTGTGGCGATTTTGGTGATGTTGGGAATCTTGCGGATCGCCTATTTGTATTTTTTCCAATCCAAAATTATTTACGTTCCCTATCGAACGATATCGCAAAATCCGAACGATGTGGGATTGGCCTATCGTGAAGTGGGTATCGCCGCCGGCGCCGGCGAGTACTTGTCGGCATGGTTGATTCCTTCGGAGAAGTCTAAGCTCTATCTTCTGTTTTGCCACGGCAATGCCGGCAATATTTCGCACCGCAACGACTACTTCAAAATGTTTCATAGCCTGGGCTTCAATATCTTTATCTTCGATTACCGCGGCTATGGCCGCAGTAGTGGAACGCCGACCGAACAGGGAACTTATTTGGACGCCGAAGCGGCCTGGAATTATCTGGTGGATAATGTGAAGGTCAAACCTGAGCAGATTGTCATCATCGGCCGCTCGTTGGGCGGAACCGTGGCATCGCGGTTGGCTTCGTTAAAAAAGCCGAAGGCGCTGATATTGGAGGGGGCTTTTACGTCCGTCCCGGATGTGGCGGTTAGCCTGGTTCCCTATTTCCCCGCCCGGTTCTTGGTGCGATATGAATATCCAACCAAGAACTTTATTACCGGCATCGAGTGTCCGGTTCTCGTGATGCACAGCGTAGACGATGAAATCATCCCATTCTCACACGGCGAAAAACTTTTCCAACTTGCACCGGAACCGAAGACCTTTCGCCCTCTACTGGGGGGGCATAATAATGCTGTGACCGTTTCCAGCCGCGAATATCGCAATAGTGTACGGCATTTTTTGGAAAGTCTTGGGGGCTTGCGGTAATGAACGGATTGGGGTATTATATTGGGCCATGAATGTAAGCGAACTGGATGTGCTGAGGCGAATCAATTTCGGATCACTGTCGAGTGAGGACCTGGTAAATATCTATCATGATTATGCCCGCAGTTACCGGGTTCATTTTCAATTGGTCCAGCATCCGCGGTTTCCCATCAAATACTCCATGGGAATCATTTCAAAAATGTTCCCTCCCGACCTGGTGCGGATCACAAAAAACAAACGCACCAATCCGTTTGTGCGCAAGAAAGCCGAACTGGAATTCAGCAATCGCTACTTGAAATTGGCGTTGGGAGAGAAACTGGAGCTCATGAAACTCGCGCCGTTGTCGTTGCTGGAATATTTTACCGCTGAAAAAGATGGACGCGTTCTATTGGTGATCTTCAAGAATCCCTATTGCACCGAAGACTTGTTGCTGAAATTCATCAATCGCACTCAAGAACGAATCCCCGTCTATCAGGCCCTTGATTCCACTCATTGGCACCGCCGCAGACCTGTGGCTTTCGCCATCAGTAGGGACTCACAGGCCCCTATAAAGATGATGTTGAAGATCATTCCGTTTCTTGAAATCTCCCGTTTGAGGGAGATGTATCTGGACGAGACTGTGCACCAAATAGTGAGGGATAACATCATCGACTACATGCGATCTCGCCGGAAACACGGATATTAGGCAATATTCTGGATTAATTTTGATGAAATCGTTTGATTTTTGTTGACAATGCAAAGGCGAGTATTGTATGATACTTACTTATGAAAAGATTACTATTAATCGTATTTTTATTGGGTTGGAGCGTTAATGGGTTTTCAATTATCCCCGATTTCTTCGGAGCACGGTCACTGGCATTGGGCTATGGTTCCACAGCATTGTCCTATGATGTCAACGCATTGTTCATGAACCCCGCCAACCTCACGGCACAGGTTGTTCCGATGTCCGGGTACCAATTTCAATACAATCATATGGATTACCTGGATTTCGATGAATTGTTGAGCGAAACTCTCTCGTATGACCTGAAAAATTTCGAGACTATGGCATTGGAGCAGAAGATTGATCTCATGCAAGGATTATCGCAGGTTTTTGATTCAAAATTCGGATTCTTCGGTTCTCAAGGAAATGTTCCGGGGTTTGTATCCAAAAACTTTGGATTCAGTGCATCGTTTATCAAAACCGCAATCGTTCATCCGATTCAAAGTGATATCTTCGATAAGGACATCAGTCAAATCACCAACGACGATATCTCCTCGTTGGACATGAATTTTATCGGCCTCAATTACCGTAAGTTCACGTTCGGCTACGCCCTCAGAATGACGCAAACCGTCAGTCTGGGAGTTAGTCTGCATTATTTAAAGGGAAATATTAAAGAATTTCGCCGTTCAATCGTCGATTCTACTTTCCAGGCGAATTATGATTCCAGCGATTACCTGGCGATTGCCTGGGATGAGGCGGATCAGGGCTTTTCCAAGATAATTGCCGATATATCGGCTGTAATGGATGTCGGTAGGTTCTTTAGGGTTGGCGTTGTGATGAGAAATTTCGGGAGCCCCACCATTGCCCTGGATGAAGGCGAACTAACCATCAACAAACGGATTATCGCAGGTATCGCCTTCAGACCGGATCCGGAATGGGGAATTTACCTCGATGTGGATATCGCCAAAGGTGATTTGTTGTTCAACGGTAATGAGATTCAACCTATATCCATTGGGATTGAACGTAGCTTTTTCAACAATACCTTTTTTCTGAGGATGGGTATGCTCAACGATCTGACGGAAAAAAAGTTTTTAGGTAGCGATTCCAGCGCTTTGTTTGGTTTCGGCCTTGGTTTCAACATGCGTAATATCATGGTAGACGCGGCGCTTGCCCTTGATAGCGGTGGAGCTTTAAAAAGTCTTGCAATATCCGGCCACTATATATTAAAGTAATTAAGTGGATTTGACATATAAGTTAAATTTAATTAGAATATGAGAGAATAGTTAAAATGGCGATGAAAATCGGAGAATTTCTTTTAAACGAAAACAAAATCACACAGGAACAGCTCCAGCATGCTCTGGAGCAACAAGGGAAAGAACCGGGGAAGTTGGGGAGCATTCTTGTTCGTCTCGGCTATATCCAGGAAGACGACATTGCTCAGGCGTTAAGTAAACAATTCGGATATCCCTCCATCAATTTGTCTAAATTCGATATCGACGAACGAATTCTCGAATTGATCAAACCGGAAATATGCCGCAAGCATATTGTCATTCCGGTTCATAGGATCGGGTCTATTCTCACTCTGGCAATGGCTGATCCATCCAACCTCTTTGTCCAGGAAGAGATCCGGTTCTCCACCAACTTGCGTATTCAGGCGGTCATAGCCCCTGAAAATTCCATTATGGAATCGATCGATAAGTACTATGGATCATCCACTGGTATCGAGGCGCAGAAGTTCCTGGAAGAGATAGAGATGGGGGAGGATGGGGCGGTCGAGGTTCTGGAAGACGCTGACGATGAACTTTTCGGAGAACCCGATGAAGAGGAAGATGCTCCGGCTATCAAGTTGGTGAACCTGATATTCCAGGACGCCATTTCAAAAGGTGTGTCGGACATTCATTTCGAACCCTATGAAAAAAACTTCCGGGTGCGCTTTAGATTGGATGGTATATTGGTGGAATATATGACTCCGCCAATGAATCTGAAGAACAAGATCACCGCCAGGGTCAAGTTGATTTCCGGTATGGATATCGCTGAACGGCGGTTGCCCCAGGATGGTAGGATCAAGACCAAAATCAAGCTGGGAGACAAACGCAAAATGGTCGATATGCGTGTGTCCGCCCTTCCTTGTATTCATGGCGAAAAAATCGTTATTCGAATTCTAGATAAAGACAACTTAATGTTGGATATGACAAAATTGGGTTTCGAGGTAGAATCGTTGGAAAAGTTCCAGCGGAACATCAAGGAACCCTGGGGTATTGTCCTTGTCACCGGCCCCACCGGATCGGGTAAGACTAACACTCTCTATTCAGCCATTTCAAATCTCAATAGTGAAGATGTCAATATTATGACTGCGGAGCATCCGGTAGAATTCAATCTGTTTGGTATCAACCAGGTCAACATCAAGGACCAGATTGGCTTGACCTTTCCCGCAGCGCTGCGATCGTTTTTGCGGCAGGATCCCAACATCATTCTGGTGGGAGAGATCAGGGACTTCGAAACAGCCGACATCGCCATCAAGGCCGCGTTAACCGGCCATATGGTGCTGTCCACCCTGCATACAAACGACGCTCCCTCCACCATCGCCAGGTTGATCAATATGGGTATCGAGCCCTTCCTGGTTTCAAGCGCTGTGCGATTGGTGGTGGCTCAGAGGTTGATTCGACGATTATGTAAAAATTGTAAGCAACCTGCCAAGATTCCTCCCCAAACCCTGATTGATGTCGGTTTTTCACCGGAAGAGGCGAAAGCTGTGCAAATTTATGAACCCATTGGTTGCGAAAAGTGCAACGGTAGAGGCTACAAAGGAAGGGTTGGTTTGTACGAGGTTATGGAGATCGATGAAGAACTTCGGGAATTAGTGATGGTCGGCGCATCAACCGCGGAATTGAGACTTAAGTCCAAGGAAAAAGGGATGTTGACGTTGAGAATGAGTGGAATCGAAAAAATCAAAGCTGGAATCGCTTCGGTTGAAGAGGTTTTGCGAGAAACCACAAAAATGTAAGAGACTAAAGGAGAAGATGAATGGCATTACCCCTACCGCAATTATTGAAAATCATGGTAGATGAAGGTGGAACGGATCTTCACATTACAACAAACTCCCCGCCGGTAATACGGGTTCATGGTGAAATCAAACGGATCGAGCACCCCTCGCTGACTGCTGGAGAAACCAAGCAGATTATTTACAGTATTTTAAATGATAATCAGAAACATAAATTTGAAGAAGATTGGGAAATCGATTTTTCGTTCGGAATCAAAGGTCTGGCCCGGTTCAGGGCGAACGTGTTTATGCAGAGGGGCGCAGTGGCCGGCGCTTTTCGGCGTATTCCTTATGAGATATGGACTTTTGAAAAACTAGGGTTACCTCAGGTCGTTGCCACAATGTCCCAGAAAGCCAGAGGTTTGATATTGGTCACCGGTCCCACTGGTTCAGGTAAGACTACGACTCTCGCGGCATTGATCGATAAAATCAACCGTGAGCGCGCGGTCCATATTATCACGATCGAAGATCCTATCGAGTACCTCCATTCACATCAGAAAGCAATTATCAACCAGAGGGAATTGCATGCCGACACGAAAGGTTTTTCCAATGCCTTGAGGGGAGCGCTTCGTGAAGATCCCGATGTGGTGCTGATCGGTGAGATGAGAGACCTCGAGACGATCCAGTCGGCTATCACAACAGCGGAAACAGGCCATCTAACGTTTGGTACCTTACATACCAATTCCGCCTCCCAGACGATCAACCGTATTATCGACGTATTTCCCCCATACCAGCAAGACCAGGTAAGAACCCAGCTCAGTATGAATCTCGAGGGGATCATTACCCAGACGCTACTCCCCAAAGCAGACGGCAGAGGTAGGGTATTGGGCATTGAAGTCCTGGTGCCTACGCCGGCTATCAGGCATTTGATAAGAGATAACAAGATTCACCAAATATATTCCGCCATGCAAACCGGGCAGGAAAAATACGGCATGATTACATTCAACCAGTGTTTGGCAGGCCATTATTTTAAACGAAATATTTCCCTGGACCTTGCGATGAGTGTTTCTCACAATCCTGAGGAGTTAAATGAATTGATAAAACGTGGGCCTGTATCTGTGGGAGGACAACACCGTTCTGGTTACGGTTCATCGGGGCGTGGGTGATAAGGGGGATTAATGCCAATATTCAAATTTAAAGGTAAAAATCGAATCGGGAATGTTGTAGAAGGGGAGCGTGTCGCTAGAAATCCCCAGGAATTAGCTACAGCGCTTGAAAAAGAACAGATTCAGGTTCTCAACATAGAACGCAAGAAATCGCAACTAAAAATTCCAGGGATATCCGGTCCTCGCAAAAAAAAGGTTAAACTTCGGGATCTATCTGTGTTTAACCGCCAATTGTCCGTTATGTTCAATGCCGGTCTACCTATTACGCAGGGAATTGGAATTTTAGCAGGTCAGCAGCAGAACCAATATTTCGCCGATGCGCTTAACGATGTCCGTAAGGACGTGGAAGCCGGTTCCAACCTTTCGAATTCACTGAAAAAATATCCGGATATATTCAATGATCTCTATACCAGTATGATTCAAGCTGGAGAAGCTTCAGGTAACCTTGATACCATCCTGATGAGGTTGTCGGAATATATTGAAAATATGACAAAATTGGTGGGAAAGGTTAAATCCGCTATGGCCTATCCGATTGCGGTTTTGATTATCGCGCTTGTGTTGACCAGTGTTATTTTGTGGAAAGTCGTTCCGGTATTCCAGAATATGTTCGATCAGTTGGGCGCCGCTTTACCGCTTCCGACCCAGATAATTATCAAGGCATCCGATTTTATGCAAAACAATATTCTTTTCTTGATCGCCGGAGGCGCAGGGCTTGTGTTTGCGTTTAAAGCGTATAACAAGACCTTCCAGGGACGAAGGGTGGTTGATAAGATAAAATTGAAAATTCCTGTGTTTGGCGAATTGCTTCTGAAAGTGGGTGTCGCCAGGATTACCCGTACGTTGGCCACATTGTTGAATTCGGGTGTTGAAATTATCGAAGCCATCACGATTACGGCGAAAACGTCTGGAAATGCGATCATCGAAGACGCGGTGCTCAAGAGCCGGTCGTCGGTGCAAGAGGGTAAACCATTATACGAAGCCTGGGAAGAACCCAAGTTGTTTCCGTTTATGGTTACCCAGATGATCTCGGTAGGTGAACAGACAGGTTCACTATCCACTATGTTGGGGAAAATCGCCGACTTCTACGATGAAGAAGTGGACCAATCTGTATCCGCGTTGATTTCATTGATGGAGCCGATCATGATTTTGTTCCTCGGTGGATTGGTCGGTACGATTATTATCGCCATGTACCTGCCATTATTCTCGATCATCCAGAACATTTAGTTAATCAATGCATTGATTCTTTTAGAAGATAAAGAGGTTAGAAGAAAATTTGTTTTTCTAAACTCTATACGTATAGCTATTCTTTCCGCCTTAATTCTGATCTCTATCTTCATACATCTATTTTTTGAAACATCAAATAAGGTTCTCCCTATTGTCGCCTCTCTTCTAGTGGCTGTGATCCTTAGCATTTTGAACTTCTACCTGTTTCGGGTATTGACCTACCGGACGGCAATTTATATCCAGTTATTCATCGATATCATCATCGTCACTCTATTGGTCTATTTTTCCGGCGGTATTGCCAGTCCTTTTTATTTTCTCTATATCCTGCCCATCGTTGTCTCCGCAAATTTTCTAAAAAAGCGTGATACTCTATATATTGCCACACTATCGTTCATCTTGTTCGGAATTCTTTCCGATCTATTGTATTTAAGGGTCGTACCTTTTTATTTCGGAATCAACCCTGAGCACATTACATTGGGGAGTTTTGTCTATAACTTGCTGATGAGTTTTATCGCTTTTTCAACAGTCGGAATCCTCTCCTCGTTTTATTTCGAAAAAATCAAAAGTACCGGGGAAGCCCTGCGGAATATTCAGGAAAACCTGAAGGAATTGGTTCAATTGAACAACACAGTGATGGAGAAGATGGAGAACGGCTTTATTACTTGTGACTCGGGGGGCAAGTCAATTTTTTACAATGAAAAATCCAGAGTTTTGCTTAACCTTGACAGGCAAAGTAATATCTTCAACCTATTGCTTTCCCCCGAAGATTCGCAAAAAATTCGATCACTTTCCCATATTAACAACCGGTATTATTTCGAAAAGCAACTCGATGGTTTTTTTATGGGAATATCGGTATCATTTATAGAAAATTTGTACTCCATCGAAAAAATATACGTGTTTATCATTACAGATTTAACTGAGAAGAAAGAGATTGAGGAGGCGTTACAGCAAAAAGAGCACCTGGCGGTTATTGGAGAGATGGCCGCTGGTATCGCCCATGAAATCCGCAATCCACTAGCCTCCATATCCGGGTCGGTTCAATTTTTGAAGAAAGAACTCAAATTGGAGCCTGAGTACAGGAATCTAATGGATATCATCGTAAAAGAATCCCATCGCTTGTCCATGTCAATTGAGGAATTTCTGGATTTCACCCACAACACGCCTCTGAATAAAACGGACCTGGATATTTCCACTGTTGTGGATGAGATCGTTGAACTCTTGACGCTGAATCATCGCGATATAAAATTTGTTCGCCGATACAACAACGGACACCATTTGAACGGAGATCACAAGAAAATAAAGCAACTGGTCTGGAACCTGGTCAATAACGCTGTTAAGGCCGTAACCGGAATAGAACGGGATAAAGAGGTTGAGATCGCTATTAGTGAAGAGGACGACAACATCTATCTTTATGTCAAGGACAACGGCGTTGGGATCGACCGGGCTGAAATGGAGAAAATATTTACCCCGTTTTTTTCAAAATTTACCTCCGGGATTGGGCTGGGGATGCCGATGGTAAAAAGGATTGTTCAGGAGCACAAGGGAGACATCAAGATAAGGTCGAAAAAAAACATTGGTACTGAGGTGAAAGTATGCTTTTCACAACATTGAACCTTGATTTCATAATAATAAATACTGGAGAAAGGAGATGACCGGGCAGCAGATAAGAATACTCGTAGTGGATGATGATTCGAGTTTGAGAAACATGATGAGTATTGTCCTCAAAAAAGAGGGCTTTGACGTCACGTGCGTAGAAAATGCCAGAGTCGCCCTGACAACTCTAAAGGACGAAAGTTTCGAATTGATCATTTCCGATATAAAAATGCCGGACATCAGCGGTATTGATCTTCTCCGAAAGGTAAAGTCTCTTAACCCTGAAATGCCGGTCGTTATGATAACGGCTTACGGATCTACCCATGATGCTGTCGAGGCAATGAAACTTGGGGCTGAAAACTATATTACCAAGCCTTTTAATCTAGACGAACTCAAAATAATTATCGATAAAATTTTATACAAGAAAAGCATTGAAAAAGAAAATGTGGAATTAAAATCCCGTCTCACAGAGAAAGAGCGGTTTGAGAATATCATCGGTCAGAATCCCAGGATGCAAAAAATATTTGAGTTAATCGACACTGTGGGAAAAACTGATTCCACGGTTCTTGTTTCCGGCAAAAGCGGTACCGGGAAAGAATTAATCGCTCGCGCAATTCATAATAAAAGCAACCGTAAAAACAACAAGTTTGTATCTATCAACTGCGGGGCTTTGCCGGAAAATTTACTCGAGAGCGAATTGTTCGGACACGTGAAAGGGGCATTCACAGATGCTGTGAAGGATAAAAAAGGATTGTTTGAAGAAGCCAGTGGAGGAACCCTGTTTTTAGACGAAATAGGGGAAATGGCTCAGGCAATGCAGGTTAAATTGCTCAGGGCTTTACAGGAAAGGAAAATACGCCCGGTTGGCTCGAATCAAGAAATTTCCATTGATGTCCGAATTATTTCCGCCACCAATAAGGATCTAGTGAAGAGTATGCAATCTGGAGAGTTTCGCTCCGATCTTTTTTACCGTTTAAATGTCATCTCTGTTAGCGTCCCATCGCTTAAAGAACGACGTGATGACATCATGCTTCTGATGCAGCACTTTCTCCGCCTTTACAACGAAAAAATGTCGAAGGATATCAAGGGATTCTCGAAAGATGTCATTGATATGTTCTCCAAATACTCATGGCCGGGAAACGTTCGGGAATTGGAAAATTTTGTAGAGCGTTCTGTCGCCCTGGAGCAAGAGGATTATATAACCCAGCAGTCTCTCCCTCCTGAATTACTCTATGATATTGCGGATCGAAACCCTATGGAGAGCGATATTTCGGTTCTCCTAAACGGCGGCAATTTTGATTTTATGGAATATGTGGATGGGATCCAGAAAAAAATTATTGTTTATGCC
Source organism: uncultured Clostridia bacterium (assembly GCA_964491915.1). Taxonomy (GTDB): domain Bacteria; phylum Acidobacteriota; class Aminicenantia; order UBA2199; family UBA2199; genus JAHELQ01. Next base: position 28,205 of record CAZBHS010000039.1, on the reverse strand, counting down.
CTGGAAGCCAATGCGTCCAATATAAAAAAAACATCGGAAATGCTGAAACTGAGTTACCGGCAATTGAGATACCTCATCGAAAAGTATCATTTAAAATGAAACGAGTGATTTTAGCTTCATCTTCCCCCCGCAGGAAGGAGTTACTCCAGTTAGTTGGAATCGAACCGGAAATCATTGTTCCTCAAACCGACGAAACTCCCCTGGACCATGAATCCGTAGATGCGTTTCTCAGGCGTGTCACCATTGCCAAGGGCCGTAGTGTCTATCGGGAGAGTTTCTATGATTCGCTTTTAGTCAGTTCGGATACCATTGTTTTGCTAAATGACCGGATGATCGGTAAACCGAAAGATCCGGCCGACGCTCGAACCATTCTTCGGGAACTTGCCGATACTATGCATGAAGTCTGGACCGGGGTGGCGGTTTTTGCCAATGGGAGCGTGTTGTATGAGGTTTCAAAAACCAGGGTGTATTTTAATTCAATTTCCGAACAGGAGCTCGATTATTATCTCGATAATGAGCACTATATGGATAAGGCCGGCGCCTATGCAATTCAAGGGAAAGCATCAGTCTTTATCGAAAGAATCGATGGATGCTATTTTAATGTGATGGGCTTTCCTCTCAACATGTTTTACGGTATGTTGAAGCAATTGGGCGTGGCGCTCTACCGCTGATATTATCTCAGGCTTCACTACCTTTTTTCCCATCATATTGAAAAAAAGAGGCATTGGGGCAAAGGGAAGGATTTAAGGGGGAAGGCAGAAAGGGATGACGACTGCCCAGAGCCCAATGCCCCAATGCCCTATTGTGAGGAATGGTTTGCGGTTACTAAAAATGGATTGTGTTTTTTCCCTTCCCCTATAGTAGTGCCTGGACCATGGCCGGGGAATACTCTCGTAGAGTCCCGCATGGTCAGCGGATAACGTTGTATATTTTTTATTTCTTGTTTTGTTTTCTCTATTTCCTCCACTTTGGATCCGGCAGTTGTTTTGCCGATTCCATTTATTACATAACTCACACTACCGGTGGTGTGCCCCGGAGTGTGGCACCAGCCTACTGTCCATCCGCCGGTTGGAATTTGCCGGTTATTTCCCTCTGCGGTCAGTTCTCCCGCATCGATGCCATTTCGTTCGTCCTGTACTGACTTCATCGATTTCATCTGCTGCAATGCGCTGCCGAGCATGGGCCGTTCGGATTTTATATGGTTGGATTTCTCCATTCTCATACGGCTCAACATGTCATGCAATTTTTCGTAATTCGCTTTGGCGGCGACGATGTGGTCTTCCGCTTTTGAGTAATGAGCCTGCTGGTAGCGCAATTGAGCAACCAGATGGTTCGCCATGGTAAGTCGCTCGATCGGCAAAGCCCCATTCAGGGAATCTTTATCTATACCCGCTAAACCGGAGAACAGCGATAAAGAAAGTAACAGAATCGGCAATAGGACCACTATGATTTTCCCTTTACTATCCAATCTCAATTCCCCGTTTATTTTTTTGCTCCATAACTATACAATAAGTAAAGGCTTTTTTCGTCTTTTTCAACAAATTGAGATTTTTTTTTGAAAATTACCGATATTCAATTTGATTTAGAGGTATCACTTTACCGGTCGCGGCTTTTTCTTGAACAACGTGTAGGAATGAGGGAGAGGCTTTGTGGTTAGCTATTTGGGACGTTACTGAAAGTAGAACAATATGTTAGGCTCAATCAATAAGTTTGGCTTTTAATTTTTAAGATATATTGGTGATTTTCACAGATAATTAGAAAATTATTAATCAGCTTAAGGGTTGCCTTTTACTCAATGATATGTTAAAAAAAGAGATGCTTGATTTAGATATTTCAGTGCTGGTTGTGTTGTTATTGGTCTGGGGATTGATGTTCGTCCTGGATAAATTTTTCTACAAACCTATTGGCAATATTGTCAATACCCGGGATAAAAAGAATAAAGCGGATGTCGGTAGATTAGACGAGTTAGCGATTGGAATCGAAGATAAAACCCGCGATGTCGAGGAAAAACTACGGCAGGCCCGGCGAGAATCGATGAAAATCAAAGAGGAACTTATCGCCAAGGGCGAAGAGGTTCGCGAAAAATTCGTAACGGAAGCGCGGGAAAAATCAAAGGCCATGTTAGCTGAGAGTCTCCAGCTACTGGACGCAGAAATTTCTGCCGCAGAGGCGAAGCTCGAAGGCGAGGTTCAGGAGTTTAGTCGCAAAATAAATGAGATTTTTGTATGAAAACGAAAACCACACTTTTTTTAATCATTTTTATACTTCTTTCTTCGGTGATGTTTGCATCCGGAGAAGGGCATGATGAACACGGTTTCAGTTGGAGCGCCTTTATTGGAAAGGTGTTGAATTCCACGCTTCTTTTCGGCGGGATGTTTCTTTTGCTGAGAAAGCCTGTATCAAAGATGTTGAGCCAAAAGGCTTTGGATGTAAAAAACGACATCCAGAACAGAGAAGAAAATCTTGAACGGACTACGGCCCAATATGAAAATTTGCTACGGCGCCTTGAAGAAATTGAAGGCGAAATAGAGACCATGGAAGACGAAGCGAAAGCGGGCGGTCGTCTGGAAGTGCAACGCCTTGAACAACTCGGACGTGAGGAAGCGGACAAGATTATCCAATTCACTCGCGAAGAGATTCAGAACAAAACCGAAGCCGCAGTCAGGAATTTGAAGTCCCGAATCGCCCAGATGGCTATCGATGGGTTCAAAGAGGATATCAAGTCTAAGCTAAACAAAGATATGCATCAAAAGATTATCGAAAAGAATATTGAGATAAGCGGAGATATCATTGAAAGCGAATAATATAGCCAGAAGGTACGCTACCGGATTGATCAAAAGCGTCGATAACCAAAAAGAATATGATACAGTGAGGCTGGAGCTCATTGAGTTCCAATCGTTAGTGGATGGTAATGCCGGTTTGAAAGCCGGAATGACGACGTTGCTGTTCAGTAAAAAACAAAAGATCGAAATGCTTTTTACCATTCATCAAGAGGCTAAGATGGCGGAAAAGACGTTTAATTTTCTACAAGCTGTCATTGAGGCCAACCGCCTTATCTTTTTGCCTATTATTATTGAATTGATGGATGATCTTTGGTTCCAAAAAAACGATATTGAAAAGTTGACGGTTTTCAGTGTCATCCCTTTGGAATCCTCCGCCGAGAAAAAGCTTCAGGCAAAACTCGAGACTTCATTCGGGAAAAAAGTCGTCCTGGAAAAAGAGATCGATCCCACATTGATTGCCGGCATAAAGATTCAAAAAGGTTCTGTTTTTTACGATTTTTCCATCCAGGGGAATTTGAAAAAACTTAAAGAGGCCTTAGCAGAGGAGAGCTAAATGCAAATTAAAGTTGAAGAACTTAGTGAACTCATTAGACAGAAAATCGAAGGCTTTAAACTCGACTTTAATAAAGATGAGACCGGGATAGTTATTTCTATAGGTGATGGAATCGCTCAGATTTACGGGCTTGAAAACGTAGTGTACAATGAATTGATTGCATTTCACCATGATATATATGGCATCGCCCTCAACCTTGAAGAAGATAATGTTGGGGCGGTGGTTTTAGGGGAAGGTTATTTAATTAAAGAGGGAGACATAGTTCGAAGAACCAATAGGATTATTTCGGTACCGGCCGGTGAAGCGTTGGTCGGAAGAGTGGTGAATCCTCTGGGAGAACCCCTGGATGATCTTGGGCCTATCGAAACAAAAACCTATATGCCGATTGAACAGATCGCTCCCGGTGTTATCGAAAGGATGCCGGTGAAAGAGCCGTTGCAGACTGGGTTAAAAGCTGTTGACGCTATGATTCCTATCGGTCGTGGACAGAGGGAATTGATCATTGGCGACCGTCAGACCGGTAAAACCGCGATTGCCCTCGATACCATCATCAATCAGAAAGGCAAAAATGTTATCTGCGTGTATGTGGCAATCGGGCAGAAGCAATCCACTGTGGCGCAAGTGGTAAAAACCCTGAAAGAAACCGGTGCGATGGAATACTCCATCGTTGTTGTGGCCAGCGCTTCAGAGCCTGCGGCCCTTCAATACATCGCCCCCTATTCCGGTTGCGCCATGGGAGAATACTTTAGGGATAACGGCGGACACGCTTTGCTGATTTATGATGATTTATCCAAACACGCCGTAGCCTACCGCGAGATTTCATTGCTACTCAGACGTCCTCCGGGCAGGGAAGCGTATCCCGGCGACGTATTTTATTTGCACTCACGCTTACTCGAACGCGCGGCAAAACTGAATGAAGAAAAAGGCGGCGGATCGCTAACCGCTCTTCCTATTATCGAGACGCAGGCTTCCGATGTTTCCGCATATATTCCCACAAATGTAATCTCCATTACGGACGGCCAGATTTATCTGGTGCCTGAGCTGTTCAACGCAGGTCTGCGCCCCGCTATTGACGTTGGCATCTCAGTGTCCAGGGTCGGAGGTAACGCTCAGATTAAAGCCATGAAGCAGGTTGCCGGTTCATTGAAACTCGACCTGGCTACCTTCCGGGAATTGGCTGCGTTTACTCAGTTCGGATCCGATCTGGATAAAGCGACAATCCGGCAGTTGGAGCGGGGAAAACGACTCTCGGAGCTGCTGAAACAGAATGAAGGCGTACCGCTGGATGTCGAGCATCAAATTCTCACCATTTACGCTGGAACCAATGGCTTTCTGGATCAGTTCACCATTGACGCGGTAAAACTCTTTGAAGAAAAACTGCTGGATTATGTTGAGAAAACTCGACCGGATATCTTGAGAGAAATCCGCAAGGAAAAAATTCTCAGTACAGAGTTGCGGGATCGGATGAAAGAGGTCCTCGAAGAATTCTGCGATGAGTTTAAGACATTGTATCCCGCAAAGGTGATAACGGATAATAAATAATGTCTGGAAATTTAATAGATTTAAGAAGACGCATTAAATCCATTAATAACACCCAGAAGATTACCAGGGCGATGAAGACCGTCTCTGCGGTGAAATTGCGGAAAGCTGTCACTGAGCTGAACAATTCCCGTCCTTTCCTCCTCAAATTGGAGGAATTACTTCGCAGAGTCGGCAATGGCCTTGATATGAACGAGTTCCCTTTGCTCAAAGAGCGGGAATCCGGACGGGTGGTGTTGGTGGCGATCAGCGCTGATAAAGGTTTATGCGGTTCATTTAATTCTCATATTGAAAAGTATGTCAATGAGAGAAAACAGGAATTGGAAACCGCGGGTGAAGAGGTTGAGTGGGTTGCCATTGGGAAAAAAGTGAATCTCCACCTCTTGAGCTTGAAAAAAAAACCTCTTAAAAGTGAAGTGGATATGATGGCCCGCCTCAATTACGAGGATGCCAGGGATTTATCGAATTACTTACAGGGGCTGTTTCTTGACGATACCGGAATTAAAGCGGTGGAATTCATATATACAGCGTTTAAATCCTCTTCGAAGCAGGAGATTATGAGCGAAAGGCTGTTCCCTTTAAAGAACAAATGGGAACAAGACGATGAAGACGGCGGCGATGAACTGGAATATATTTATGAACCGGGACCAAAGGAAATATTTGAATCGTTCTTGCCCCGTTATATCAATTCATTGGTATTTCAGATCCTGCTGGAATCGTCCGCTTCTGAGCATGCGGCACGGATGATCGCCATGGATTTGGCGACCCGCAATGCAAGCGATGTCATTCGCACCCTGACATTGATGATGAATAAATTGAGACAGGCTTCGATTACAAACGAAATTCTTGAGATTATCACGGCGACAGAAGCCATGAAAGATTAGGAGGGAATAGAGAATGAGCGCCTCAAAAAAAGAATATAAAAATGAAGGGAAAGTCATAGAGGTCATTGGCCCCGTTGTGGATGTAGAATTTCCCGAGGGTAATTTACCCGATATCTATAACGCCCTCGAGATTGTGTCCGATGGTTTTGACGTCAGTGAACCGATTCGAATTATTACAGAGGTCCAATTCCATTTAGGCGAAAACCGTGTGCGGACCGTTTCGATGCATCCTACCGAAGGGCTTGTGCGCGGAATGAAAGCATTGGATACCGGCGGCCCCATTTCAGTTCCGGTGGGCCGGGAAGTCCTGGGAAGGGTATTGAATGTTATCGGCGATCCGGTTGACGGAGAAGGTCCGGTGAATGCGAAGGAGAGATATCCGATTCATCGTCCGGCGCCAGATCTGGCCGATCAGGATACCACATTGGAATTGTTCGAAACAGGGATAAAAGTCATCGATCTCCTTGAACCTTATTTGAAAGGTGGTAAGATTGGACTCTTTGGTGGCGCCGGTGTCGGCAAGACCGTTTTGATTATGGAAATGATCAACAACGTTGCCAAAAAACACGGTGGTTTGACTGTGTTCGCCGGTGTTGGTGAACGGACCAGGGAAGGGAACGACTTGATTCTCGAGATGAGGGAATCCGGCGTCATCAACAAGACTGCACTCATTTACGGACAGATGACAGAACCTCCTGGAGCGCGTTTGAGAGTCGCATTGACCGGCTTGACTGTCGCCGAATACTTCCGTGATGAGGAAGGACTCGATACACTGCTTTTTATCGATAATATTTTTCGTTTTACCCAGGCCGGCTCGGAAGTGTCCGCCACCCTTGGAAGAATGCCCTCCGCGGTTGGATATCAGCCGAACCTGGCAACAGAAATGGGCGAGATGCAGGAGCGTATCACATCCACAAAAAAGGGATCCATTACATCGGTTCAGGCCATTTACGTCCCTGCCGACGACTATACAGATCCGGCTCCCGCCACGACATTCACCCATCTAGACGCTACGACAAACCTCTCCCGTCAATTGACAGAGATCGGTATCTACCCGGCTGTCGATCCGTTGGCGTCTTATTCCAGGATTCTGGATCCCAAAATTATTGGAGAGGAACACTACCAGGTGGCCCGCAAGGTGAAAGAGATCCTTCAGAGATACAAGGATTTGCAAGATATCATCGCCATCCTTGGTATGGAAGAATTGTCCGAGGAGGACAAGCTCGTTGTCGGTCGCGCCCGGAAGATTCAGAAGTTCTTGTCGCAACCGTTCTTCGTAGCGGAAGAATTTACCGGTATGAAAGGTAAGTATGTTGAAATAAAAGATACCATCCGCAGCTTCAAAGATCTGGCTGAAGGCAAGTATGACGATTTACCCGAGCAGGCTTTCTGGATGTGTGGAACCATTGAAGATGCCATCGAAAACGCCAAGAAAATGGGGTAATTGAATCCATGAACGAAGCCATCGAATTGGAAATCGTCTCTTCCCAGAAGGTTGCCCTAAAAGTTAAGGTTACAGATATATATATTCCCGCTTACTACGGCGAGGCGGGAATACTCCGGAACCATTTGCCCTATATCTCCTTGCTGAAGATGGGGGAGATTTCATACTCGGATCTCAAAGGCAACCGTCACTATATGTTTATCGAGAATGGATTTCTCGAATCGGCCCAAAACAGGGTTGTGATTGTATCGGATTCCATAGAGTCCGGTGAAGATATGGATGAAGAGGTCATAACCGCCCAATTGGACGAGGTATCCAAAAAGATAAAGTCTTCTTTGAAGGGGGAGATATCCCCTGAAAAATTGGAGGAGGCTCTTGAACTGCAGAAACGCTTACGAGTAAAAGCCGATATCGTTAGAAAGCAAAAATCAAAAAAAAGTCAATAATACCTGGTTTATAGAAATATTTTTGGCGCTTGTTGAAAATTTTGGGATTGACATCAGATGCGTTTCCCATTACAATAGGCGTAATTACGAACGATGAAAAAAATATATAACAATTCCAGGCCGTTGCTGTTCGCTCTCTTCACGTTTCTGTTCTATTATGTTATTTACCGCCCTCAATACAGATCTGAAGATTTTACCACCGCGTGTCTCGTGTTTGCCTCTACTATGGCATGGACCGCCATTATAACATTGATAGACCAGGGGAATTCCCGCCGGCTGATCGTCTTTTACCTTGTTGTATCTATCCTGGTTCCCTTTTTGGGAATTAAAGTCTTCGGCGTCATGCCGTTGCAGCCGGTGTGGCATCCATTTCTTTTGGGGCTTTTGGCATTCAGCGTACCCTGTCTTATATTTTGGGTTAGCGCGTCAGCCAGGCGCCGCAGGAAATGTTAATTCTATTTGCCCTCTTTAGGGATAATGCATAAGAATTTTAAGGGAGTTTGCCCCGTATTTTCAAATTGATGCGTTTCATTGGGAAGCACCAGGGCGAAATAATCTTTTTGTACGGGAATCGAACCGCTTTCGGTGTTGACCTGTCCGCTCCCTTCGAGAAAATAGACTTCATGTTCCCAGGGGTGGGTGTGCAAGGGGGAATGGCCGCCGGGTTCCAATTCGAACAATCTCAAATAAAAGTTGGGCGCTCCGGATTCCTGGCCTACCAACCAACGGATGGAGGCGTTCTTCACCCCTTCCATCTGGATCTCGTTTTTCTCGACGTCGTCATATTTTTTTATGATCATGTGTTCTCCTATAAAAGCTGTATTTTATTTAAAATTGCAGCATCAGCTCATACCTGAGCCAATGATAACTATCCGCGCCTGGGAAGTAGAAGTTACCGGGCTTGAAATATTCCCAGACAAAATGACTGCTCAAGTGTTTGTTGATCTTGATCATCAAACGGGCGATCATCAAGTGGCCGCGGTTTTTGCCGTTGCCGCCGGGGAAGATGAGTGAAGGATAGTGTAACGCGCATAATTTGAAATAGGATAGTTTCAAGTCCACGTCATCGCCGAATTTAGACAATAGTGAGAGGTACATTGATCTGAGGTTGCTCCATTTGGCTACGCCATTCTCGCGGATGAGGGTGTAAATGTATGATTCGCTCCATTTGGGCCAACGGGAAAACACCGGATCCCAACCTTCGATCTTGTTTGTTGTGGGATTGTCGCCTCCAAGAAGGATGCCGCCGATGGTCACGGTGTTTAACAGAGGGATGTCCGCTGGAACTTTGTAATCAAGATGAAAGTGACCGCCGAACGCGGAGCGTTTGAAGTCGCCGTAGTAACCGAACTGGTATGCGGCTTCGGCAGTCAGGGATGTACGGCTGCCAAAGCGGGCCACAACGCGGCCGCCAACTGTACTAATGGTTGATTTGACAGGAGCCGCCTCGTTGGGTTTTGTGTTTTTGTAGATATAGTAGCCTTCCAGGCGGGTTTTAGCGAATTTCCCTGTATAGTAGACACCCAAACCTGTGTGAGCTTGCTCTTCCAATTGTTGGTCCTGGGGGTTGATGATGGGGAGGATCGTGTCGATTTCCGGCACATGGGAGATGAATCCAGTCAATGTCTGATTGGCGGAGATTGCCAGGTCGAAGCGGGCTGCGTTGAAGTAAATCGATCTTGAACCGGTGAGCGGTTGGCCGTCCATCACGACAAAACCTTCTCCCAGCATAATGTTCTGCCGCCCAAGGGTGAGGGTCAAAGGTAAGGAGCCGACCTGTTTCCATTTAATATATAGATTATCGAAGAATAATTCGTTGATTTCAAATTCGCGGTCTTTGGGAGCCAAATACACCCGGAATTCATTGGTGAGTTTTACCGCCATTTCGATGTTCGCACTGGGAATCCATTGTAACAGCAGCGATGTCCTGTTGCGGGTAAAGGTGAAGGGATCGCTCTTTTCATCGTCCAGGTTGATGGCGTTGTCCCAACCAACAAACCGGAAGCGTTCGGTAAAGCTTACTTTAAATGTATCCCGGCCTGCTTTGTCAGCCCACAGCGATGTAGGCCCAAGTTGGATGAAGAGCGTAATCAATAGAATAAAAATAGTGCGTTTTTTCATTTAGTATAGTCTCCTGGAAAAGCTCCGGCCTAAACCGGAGCTTTTGGTCTTTTTATAGATGAATACAAGTACCCTCTTTTTTATCGAGAGCGGCGGAGATATTTTCTGCGTCGGTGATGATGGCTTCGCCGCCGGTTTTTTCGGCAAAATCGATCGCCGCTTCAATTTTTGGTCCCATCGAACCTGTGGGGAACTGGCCGTCGTCCATCAATTTACGGGCGTCTGCCGCTGTTAGATCATACAAACTCTTCTGATCCGGTTTACCGAAGTTGATGCAAACATGAGGAACGCCGGTCAACAGGAAAAAATGGCTGGCTTTGATTTCCAGGGCGATCAAGCATGCTGTCCGGTCTTTGTCGATCACGCTATCCACCAACTCGAATGTGTTGTCGGGCTTGCGGATGACCGGGATCCCGCCGCCGCCGCCGGCAATGATGATATTGGCGGTATTGAAGGCATCCAGGACACTCGATGCGGAAAATACCTTCACCGGAATCGGGGAGGGGACCACCCGCCTGTACCCGCGACCGGAATCTTCTACAATTGCCCACTCAGGGAATTGGCATTTGATTTCTTCGACCTCCTCCGCTTTGTAGAATGGACCGATGGGTTTGGTCGGATTTGAGAAGGCCGGATCGTCGGCACGGACTTCTACCTGACTGACGATTGTCAGGACTTCAATTTGGGGCATTGTCTTGTTGATGGAATTGATAATAGCCAATTCCAACATGGTGCCGATCTCCGCCTGTGTATTGGCGTCGCACAGGGCCAGATTCAAAGGGGGGATATTTTCCTTTTGGCCCGAGAGTTGGCGTAAGTACGAAAGTCCCACTTGCGGTCCGTTTCCGTGGACCACTACAACATTAAAGTCTCTCTCGATCAAAATTTTAATGAGTTCAGCGGCTTTATAAGCGCGTTTCATTTGTTCAGAGATAGGGCTTCTGCCGTCTGATAGGAAGTTTCCGCCGATCGCAACGACTGCTGTCTTGTTTTTGTCCATGTCTGACTCCTTGTGTATCTGTGATGATTCTCTGGAAAACCCTTCAATTATAGCAAAATAGGCGCGTAGGTCAATACTCAAAACACTAATTATGAGGGAATTTTGGATATATCGTTTTAGCTTTTAACAAAAAAGTCTATAAAAGGCAGGGGTCCCCCATGTATCGGGGGACCTGTAAGGTGGAGGTGGGAGATATGTATTTATATTAAGGGGGGAGAGATGGAAAGGCTATTTAGTTGTAACATTTGTCGTCTTAACCTCAGTATTACTGCTGACAGATTTACTCTTGACGGATTTATCTTTCTTGTAATCCGTAATATACCAACCTGTACCTTTAAATTGGAAGGAGGATTTAGAAACCAGCTTTTCTACCGCGCCTCCGCAATGAATGCATTTTTTAAGGGGCTCTTCGTTTATTCTCTGAAGCACCTCAAACACGTTCTTGCATCCTTTACATTCATACTCATAAAGAGGCATCGTTTTTTATCTCCCAAAAAACCAATTTAGACTTCTTTATAGCATACGCATATCTGAATGTCAACCTTTTGATTGACTTTTTTTATTTTTTTGTAGAATTTCCCCTACAAACCATGTCAAGAAATCTCGAAACCCTCATATACCATATCTTTATCCATTTCCTCGACAATGACGTTCATTACCCTCGCCAGAGCCGGTCCCCGGTAGAGAAATTGTTCGAATTTGCCGATATTTTCTCGAGTCCCCTGGGCATAGACTTCGACATCTCCGTTTGGAAGATTGCGAACGGTGCCATTGATGGAGTATTTGCCGGCGATCCGGACGGTGGAGTACCGGAACGCCACACCTTGCACCCTGCCCTGCACGATATAATGGTATGTTTTCATAGTTCCATTATATAGGAATCGTTATTCAAGGGTCAAGTGTAAATAGGGGAGGGTTTCGCTTGAAGTATATCAATTTATGTGAATATTTCGTTTTTTCCCCTTGCATTCACCTGTTTTTTTTACTAAAATGTCTTATGAATATAGATTCTTTTGGACTCTTGTTTGCTCACATTTCCAAATCAAAACAGAGTACAATCTGCAAAATAATCACATTGAAGTTTTTACAGGTTAAATAGAACAAATTCTCTTATTAATTAAGGAGGCAGAATTGACTAAAAAAAAGCTGTTACTCTTAGGCGATGAGGCCATTGCCCAGGCAGCGATCGATGCCGGAGTCTCGGGCGTTTACGCTTATCCCGGTACTCCTTCCACCGAAATTATGGAATATGTTCAGCATTCGAAAGAAGCCGCTGAAAAAAATATTCATCGCATGTGGTCCGCGAATGAAAAAACCGCGGTCGAGGGGGCGTTAGGAATGTCCTATGCCGGCAAACGGACCATGGCGTGCATGAAACATGTCGGCTTGAATGTGGCCGCCGATCCATTTATCAATTCTGGTATTACCGGAGCGAACGGCGGATGTTTTATCACGGTGGCCGATGATCCATCGATGCATTCATCCCAGAATGAACAGGATTCCAGGTTTTATGCGAAGTTTGCATTTATCCCCAGTTATGAGCCTTGTAACCAGCAGGAAGCTTATGATATGGTTTTTCATGGATTTGATCTTTCGGAAAAGTATAAAATACCGGTGTTGATGCGCCTGACTACCCGTTTGGCCCATAGTCGAGCCGGTGTCGAAGTTCGGGAAAAACGCGGCCAAAACGAAGTGAAACTCCCGGGAGAGATGCGGCAGTTTGTGTTATTGCCGGCGTTGGCTCGCAAGAAATATGCTGAATTGCTGAAAACCCAGGCTAAGTTTGTCGAGGAATCTGAAAACTCGCCTTTCAATAGTTATAGCGAAGGGAATGATAAGAGTCTCGGAATTATCGCTTGCGGTCTTGGGTACAATTACCTGATGGAAAATTACCGGGATAAACCATGTCCGTACCCGGTATTGAAAATCGGGCAATACCCGCTTCCCAGGAAGTTGGTACAGCGTCTGGTGGACGAGTGCGACGAGGTTCTTTTGCTGGAAGAGGGAATGCCTGTGGTGGAAGAAAGTCTGCGGGGATTCCTGGACCGGGATGTCAAGGTGAAGGGGCGGATGGACGGTACATTGCCGCCGGATGGAGAGTTGAACCCCAATCTCGTTCGTATGGCGTTGGGTATGGATGATATCACCGGTAGTCCGGTTCCGGATTTGGTGACCGGCAGACCTCCGGCGTTGTGCCAGGGCTGTTCCCATATCGATAGTTACAAAGCGATCAATGAAGCGGTGAAGGATGTTTATGGCGACGGTCATGTGTTTTCCGATATCGGTTGCTACACCCTGGGAGCGCTTCCTCCGTTTCAGTCCATCAATAGTTGTGTAGACATGGGGGCTTCCATCACGATGGCCAAGGGCGCGGCGGATGCCGGTTTGTTCCCCGCGTGCGCGGTAATCGGCGATTCCACCTTTACCCATAGTGGGATGACCGGGCTACTGGATGCGGTGATCGAAAAATCCAATATCGTTGTGTTCATTCTGGACAATTCCGCCACCGCCATGACCGGCGGCCAGGATTCCCATGCGCTGGGTCGTCTGGAAGGTATTTGTCTGGGGCTTGGCGTTGAGAGGGATCATCTCCATATCATGAATCCAATTCCAAAGAATCATGATGAGTTGGTCGAGATCATCAGAAACGAAGTCGCTTATAAAGGTGTGTCGGTGATCATTCCCACCCGGGAATGTATCCAGACCATGCGTAAGAAGTCAAAAGCCAAAAAGGCATAGACGGAGAGGAGACTACTATGAAAAGTGATATTATTCTTGCTGGAGTCGGTGGTCAGGGAATCCTTTCCATTGCCACTGTGTTAGGGTATGCGGCTATTGAGTCCGGGCTCTACTTAAAACAGGCGGAGGTTCACGGCATGTCCCAGAGGGGCGGCGCCGTTCAATCCCATTTGCGCATCTCCGACCGGGAAATCTTTTCCGATCTGGTGCCCGCCGGTAGCGCGGACATCATCATCTCGGTGGAGCCGATGGAATCGCTGAGATATTTACCCTTTTTATCCCCCGAAGGCTGGATCGTCACCAATACCACGCCATTTATCAATATTCCCAACTATCCCGAGGTCGAGACTGTGCTGGCTGAAGTGAAAAAGCAACCGCATCATATCGCTCTGGATGCCGATACCATGGCAAAAGAGATTGGTAATAGCCGCGGTATGAACATGGTGATCGTGGGCGCCGCGTCGTTGTTTATCGATTTGCCCTTCGAAAAAATGGAAGAGGGGATTCGTTTCATCTTTTCCCGTAAAGGCGAAGCTATTGTCGATAAAAATCTCGAGGCCTTGAAGGCCGGAAGGACGTTCGCGGAAGAAAATCGTTAGAAAGCAGAAAACAGAAAGAGTACGATCATTCATATAATGAGACCGGTGGCTCTGCGACCGGTCTCGACGAAATGTCGTTATCACCGGGCTGCCTGATATCCTGGTAGAAAATTAATGAAACCGAATAAACGGCGCCCGGTTTTTTAAGGAGGATGTAATAATATGGATACAAAAAAATTAGGATTCAATTCAAAGTTGATTCATGCTGGAGCATACCAGGATGAGTTTTTAAGCGTCTCAATTCCCATCTATCAAACGTCAACTTTTTCATTCAACAGCGCCCAGCACGGAGCGGATTGCTTCGCAGGTGAGTCGGACGGATATATTTATACCCGCATCGGCAATCCCACGATCAATGCTCTGGAAAAAAATATAGCTGAGTTGGAAAATGGTTTTGGCGGTATTGCCACCGCTTCCGGCATGGGAGCCGTGACAACCGTTTATATGGCTCTATTGGAACAGGGCGCTCACATTGTTAGCGGAGACGCCGTGTATGGCCCCGCCCGCAATGTGATCGAGTCGCATTTTTCCCGGTTTGGCGTGGAATACACTTACGTGAATACCTCCAATCTGGAGGAGATCGAGAAGGCGATTCAGCCCAACACCAAATTATTATACCTGGAAACTCCGGCTAATCCCACCATTGGCATCACCGATATCAAAGCCGTTTGTGAGTTGGCTCATAAACACAATATTCTTGTTGCCGTTGACAACACTTTTTGCAGTCCTTATCTGCAAAAACCGCTGGATCTGGGCGCCGATATCGTGCTCCACTCGTTGACAAAATTCTTGAACGGTCACGCGGATATCGTCGGCGGCGTGATTGTAGCCAAAGAGGAAGCGCTGTACAAAAGATTGAGAACCGTGATGGTTACCATGGGCCCCAATATGGATCCCCACCAGGCGTTCCTGGTATTGAGAGGCATCAAGACATTGTCCGTCAGAATCGACCGGCAGCAGGCAAACGCCATCGAGGTGGCCCGTTTCCTGGAGAACCATCCTAAAATCGATTGGATCAAATATCCGGGTCTCGAGTCCCATCCGCAGCATGAATTGGCCAAGACCCAGATGAAGGGGTTCGGCGCCATGATCAGCTTCGGTTTGAAGGGCGGTTATGAAGCCGGCCGTAAGTTGATGGACAATGTTCACCTGGCCACCCTGGCTGTGTCGCTCGGCGGTGTGGAGACATTGATTCAGCATCCGGCCTCCATGACCCACGCCAAGGTCTCGGCCGAGGGCAAAATCAAAGCCGGCATCACCGATGATCTGGTACGCTATTCAGTGGGTATCGAAGATCTCGAAGATCTAATCAACGACCTGAAGCAGGCTCTCGATAAAGTATAGGAGACATTTTTTGGAGAAATAGATATAATGGCGAAATTTAATAAATATGTGGAAGCCTCCCCCGGGAGCAAATTTATCCTGCAGGGCAACGAAGCGTTTGCCCTGGGGGTGATTCACGCCGGCTACCATTGTGCCGACGGTTATCCCGGCACACCCAGCACCGAGGTAATCGACAAATCCCTCTCCCATGTGCAGGACAAAATCAATGTGGGCTGGGATGTGAACGAGGCGGTGGCTGTTGCGGTCGGTGTGGGCCACGCGGCAGCGGGATTCGATACGGTGGTCACCATGAAAACTCCCGGCGCGTTTCAAGCGGGCGACGCCATCACCACAGCGGCGTTTTACAAGGCCCCTGCCGGCGCGTTGGTGTTTTATGTGGCCAGTGACTATGTTCCGTCCAGTACGCAGCATGTCATCGATCTGAGGTACTTTTTCGCCTCTTCCAGGATCCCGGTGTTGGAGCCGCGCAACCATCAGGAGATGTATGAGATCGCCTGGGAAGCCGCGGATATCAGCCGCCGCTTCCAGACTCCGGTGGCGGTACTGGCTTCCGGTATTTTGTGCCATTCCGAAGGACTGGTCAAGACCCGTGAGGCGCGCGCCGTCGAGCCGCGGGAACTGCCTAAGGACATGAAGGGCTGGATGGGAATGCCGTTTTTGGCGCGGATCAATTATGACCACGCCACCAAAGAACGGATTCCCTCTATCCAACAGTGGACCGAAGCCTCGAATCTCACCCGCGAGACCGGCGAGGACGCTTCTTGGGGGATTTTTGTCACCGGTGAGAGCGACATGATTGTCAGAGAGGCTCTGTCCACTCTGAATCTGAAGCCGAAGATACTCTCGCTGGCCCACCTCTATCCCTATCCCAAAAACAAGATTCGTGAATTCGCCAAAAACATAGACGGTCCGTTGTTTGTGTTTGAAGACGGCGACCGCTTTTTCGAGGAGCGGGTCCGTTTACTGGGTATCGATGTGATCGGCAAAGAGGAGAACAGCGTCATAACCAACTGGACTCCGCAGCAGATCATCGATGTGTTGGCAAATCATCTGGAGATTGAAGCGACCAAGGCTGCGGCCAAGCTCGATGTCCAGCCGGTCGGAAGACCGCCCTCTATTTGCCCCGGATGTCCGTACAAGGCGTTTGCCCTGACTGTGGCGAAATTTCGCAAGCAGAAAAAAATCTATGCTTCGTTCGGCGATATCGGCTGCTCGACGTTGTTGTATTTCCTGGATGCGCTGGATACCTGTATGTGCATGGGAGCTTCGGATTCCATGCGGCAGGGTGTGGTATTGTCCCGCCCCGAGCTGGCGTCGAAGGTTATCAGTGTCATCGGCGACTCGTGCGAATGCCATTCGGGATTGGATTCCACCCGCAACGCGGTGTTCCGCAACACGCCCGGAGTGAAGGTGGTGCTGGACAACAGCATCACCGCCATGACCGGAGGGCAACCGGCTCCATCTTCGCCTGCCAATCTGGCGGGGGTTCCCAATAAGTTCAGTCTGGTGGAAGCGATCGAGGCTGAACAGGTCCGTACCGTGAGAGTGGACTCCTATGATATCAAGGCTGTGGATGCCGCTCTGAAAGAGGCGCTGGAATTGGCGGAGCAAGGCGAGTATTCTGTCCTGGTGCTAAAAGGCGCCTGCATCCAGGTGGTCAAGGGAAAAGACACGGTTCGTACTCTGGCAATCGATTATGATAAATGCAAGCGCTGCGGTCTGTGCAACATTTGCCCCGGTATCGAAGTGGATGAAGACAAGACTCCGCATTTCACAAATTTGTGTACCAATTGTGGCACCGGCACGCAGGTCTGCCTGCAGCGATGCCCCTTCGGCGCTATCTATGTGAAGGAGGAGTCCGGCGAGACGGCTTCGAAGTCCGCCGCGACGGAAGCGGCGGCTGTGGAAGCTGTGGATAAAGTGACTGTGGCGAAAGAGACTTTACCCGGCACCTTGCGGCTGGCGATTCGCGGCATCGGGGGACAGGGCAACCTGTTTTTCGGCAAAGTGTTGTCCGCCATGGCTCTAAAAACGCCTTACGCCGATCTTCACATCGTCAAAGGGGATACCCACGGCATGGCCCAATTGGGCGGCCCGGTGATTTCCACCTTCTGTTGCGGGGATGTTCATTCTCCGGTTCTGGCGCCCCACACAGTGGATGTGCTGGTGGCCATGGAGATGAGCGAAGTGTTGCGCCCCGGTTTTCTGGAATTGCTCAAACCCGGCGGTACAGTGGTGTTCAATACATTCCGCGCCCTGCCGCCGAATACAAAATTGGAAGATTACCCAAATATAGACGATATACGTAAGGTTTTGGAAGGTTATACCGTCATCGAGATAGACGCCGACCGGGTGGTGGTGGAATTGGGAGATAAAGCCGGCCGGACCGCCAATGTGGCGGTGTTGGGCTTGCTGTCAACTATCGAGCCCTTCTCGACAATTCCCGAAGCAATCTGGCTCGAGGCCTTGATGTCGGTGTCTCCCACCGATTTTATCAAGTCCGCCAATACGTTGTCGTTCAAAGCCGGAAGGAATGTCCGGTAATCATGATGTAATCACTCACATTCGGCAATAATTTCCTGCGCCCAGTCCGCATCGGTGGGGAGCATGGCAGCCGGCACGTCGGCAGGACTCAACATGCCGGCGATCATGTTCCGGGCGCAGGAGGTATTGTCTCCTTTCATCCTTTTACAGTCCGGCATTTCATGTGCTCCTTTAATTTTATTATGGGATGTTCGGCAGCCCAACGCCAATGGTTGGGCCGCCGTATTGTATGGTGGTTTTTCTAATGCTTTGTATTAGAGGGATGTCCCGTGTTTTTTGTGAAGGTAGCGTTTGAGGGCGTCCTTCCAATGGGGCATTACATTGAGTTCCTGCTCTTTGAGACGCTTGTTCTCCAGGACAGAGTAGCTGGGACGGTTGACGGTGATGGCGAATTCGCCGGGATTCGCTTTGTTGAGGGTGGTTTTGGTGTCGGTGATGTCGAAGATTTCCCGCGCGAATTCATACCAGGAGCAGCTCCCTTCGTTGGTAACGTGATAGATGCCGTTGTCCGCTTTGTTGTGCAACATGTGCACTGTCTGGGCGGCGATGTCCTCTGTGAAGGTGGGGGTGAGGATTTCGTCGTCCACCACCCGGACCTCTTTCCGCTCTTTGGAAAGCTTGAGCATCATGTCCACGAAATTGTAGCCTTTGGCCAGGCAGGGATTGGTGCCGTAGATACCGGACACTCTCAGGATGTAGTACTTCCGCGCTGTGGAGACGACAAAATGTTCGCCCGAGAGTTTGGTGTTGGCGTACACGTTCAGCGGTAGGGGATTGTCCTCTTCCAAATATGGAGCCTGTTTCACACCGTCGAATATATAATCGGTGCTGACATGGACCAACCGAATGCCGTGCTTATTGCATTCCTTCGCCAAATACAGGGAGCCCAGGCCGTTGACTTTAAACGCCTTGACTGGATTCTCCTCGCATTTGGGGACATTGTGGAACGCGGCGGTATTGATCACCGCGTCGCACGGGGCGTTGGCCGCCAGCGCCTGCTCCACCGATACCGGGTTCGAAATCTCGATATCTTCGATGGTCAGGGGTACTACTGTGTCGTTGCTTTTTTCAAATGCCGCGCACATGTCTTTGCCCAACTGGCCGTCGGCGCCGATCACGATTACTTTCATTATTCGGCCCCGTCTATTTTTTTGAATACCTGGATGTTGTAGTAATTGGGATTGGCGAAGTCTTTGAATTTCTCCATGTTGGCTACCAGGTCTTCGATGATTGATTCCACATCGTGTTTCGGGTGGAAACTCAATACTTTTTTGGCTTTGTCGATACTGACTTTGTAATTCCTATAATCCTGGATGTGTTTGATGTTGAGTTTGACGTCCAGGTCCAAATACTTTTTGACGCCGGCTTTCACCAGATCGCCGATTTCGCCGACAGTGTAATTGCCGGAGGCAACGTTGAACACGCCGGAAATATCATGGTTGGCTTCGATGGACCGGATATAGGCTGTGGCCGCGTCCTGGATGCTCAGGATGGGGCGCCAGATGGCCGGGTTGTTAACCGTGACCTGCCCCTCGGTAATGGCGAACTTGTACATGGTGTTGACCACCAAATCAAGACGCATCCGGGGACTGTAACCGGAAACCGTGCCCTGCCGCAACGCGATGACCGAGAAGTTTTCGTCGATCATCTGGATGGCCGCCTGCTCGCCCTGCAATTTGGAGATTCCATAGGGATAGCTGGACGACGCCGGCTGGGTTTCATCGTACAATTCATTGACTGTGTAGCCGTAGACCGAACAAGAGCTGGCGTAGATAAACCGTTTGGCTCCCGCTTTCTTGGCGATGTATGCCAAAAACGCCGGCGCGGACGCGTTGTAAATGAAATTTTTGGCGGGGGAAAATTCCGCCATCGGGTCGTTCGACAGACCGCCCAGAAAGATGACCTGTTCGTAATCTTTCACATCGTCTTCCGTCAGATCGAATATATTCTTGTTGATGGTTCCTACCTCTTCGGGTAAATGATTACCGAACCAGAACAAGTCGATCACATCCACCTTGTATCCCCTTTCCAGGAGCTGGGGGATCATGACCGAACCGATATATCCTGCACCACCTGCCACGAGTATTTTCATAAAATAAACTCCTTATTTATAAATTAATATTTAAAGTGATCCGATTCCGGTGTTTTTAACCATTCGGAAAGCGGTTTGGCCACAGTGTCTTTCTGGGAGAGGGTCGGATTTTTGACCGGCCATTCGACGCCGATCTCCGGGTCGTTCCAGAGGATGCCGCTCTCGCCTTTGTTGTTGTAAATCCCAGTGCATTTATACTGGATCTCCGCTACGTCCGACAGAACGCAGAAACCGCGGGCGAATCCAGCCGGAGCGTAGACCTGTTTTTTGTTTTCCGCGCTCACTTCGATACCGAACCATTGTCCCAATGTGGGCGATCCTTTCCGAATATCCACCGCCACCAGGAACGCGGTTCCGATTGTGACTCTCATGAGTTTTCCCATCGGAGGTTCCCATTGGAAATGCAGGCCCCGCAGCACCCCTTTGGCGGAGCGTGAATGATTGTCCTGTACAAATTCATGGGGAAGTCCCAACTCTTTGAACTGGTCGGTCCGGAACGCTTCCAGGAAGAATCCCCGTTCGTCTTCGAACACTTCCGGTTGAAGTACCATAATCCCGTTCAGGTGCTTTGATTCAATGCTCATCTGCATGACTAAGACTCCTTAAAATAGATTAAATTACAGTGTATACAAATTGAAATTATTGTCAAGGTAAATCACGATAATTAATACCGCAGTATGCTCTTTTTGTAGATGGAATCGACGATTTCGTTCTTCCGTTTCAGCAGCCGTTTGTTGAGGGGGGAAAAGCCTTTGGCCGAGTCTTCGGTCAGGACCCCCATGTATTTGCCGATGAAATCCGCGGTCAGGGTTTTGGCGTTGTAGAAGCTCCAGTAGAATTTTTTACCCAGCGGGATCTTCAACTTGAAGAAGGCGATAGAGGTGCGATGCAATATGCGGATCACAATGGCCTTGATCACTCCCAATTTACGGCGCACGTAATAGACGCCGAACTCCGGGATGCTGAGGTATTGGTCGATGCACATCCGCTTCATCAAGTAGGTGAAGCTCACTTTGTGCCAGTGATGGAATTTGGCCTGCTTGGAGATGGCGATGGAGTGGTTGTTGAGAATCAGGGCTTTGGCGAACATCATGTCCTCGCCGTAAGGGACATCCGGGAGCCGCAGCTCCATCAATACGTCGCGGGACATGCACGAGGCGCAATTATCGAAGTTCGAGAGCCGCCGCTTCAATTCCGGCGGGAATTTGTTCCAGCAAAACTGCGACACCGGTTCGGTGATGTCGTCGATGCCTTGGTACCATTCGTTGTGGAGGAAGGCGTCGATAGGGTCGCAAGTCTCGGGGTCGATCTGCCAGACTCCATAGGCGGCGTCGGCTTTTTGCTCCAGCAACGGCGCGGTCAGGTCCCTCAAGAATGTCGTACCGATGGGGATGATGTCGTCGGTGAAAAAGACCACATTCTCGCCCGAGCCGGCTTCGGCCCCTTTCATCCGCGTGCCGCTGTGGCTGAATTCCCCTTCGGGCACATGGATGACCTGTTTATGGTCGAACGGCGTCTGCTTCAAGTAATCGACCGTGCCGTCGGTTGAGGCGTTGTCCATGAATATCACTTCGTAGGTGTGATCGAATGCCTGGTTCAGCAGGGAATCCACCAATCTCTGGATCACCCCCATCGAGTTTTTTGTCAGGATAACGATTGAAAATTTTACGCTCATATTTGTTTTGTCCTTTCAGTTCTTTAGTGTATACATATCGAGGGCTGCGGAAAAATAATCCCGCACCCTGCGGTTGAATGTGCCGATGGAAAATTGCCGGCTCTTTTCATAAGCCGCTGTTGAGATGGAGCTCAGAAGCTCCGGCTCTTCGATCAAGCGGACGGTGTGAAGGGCCAACTCCGCGA
Organism: uncultured Clostridia bacterium; assembly: GCA_964491915.1. Classification (GTDB taxonomy): domain Bacteria; phylum Acidobacteriota; class Aminicenantia; order UBA2199; family UBA2199; genus JAHELQ01. The sequence continues at coordinate 6,257 of CAZBHS010000039.1, read as the reverse complement.
GAGTCCGCACTCTGAAGCCGGAAATCCCGTGATCCACGATTTCCCGCTGGCCGCCGCCGTCAAACACAATGGGGGCTATGCGGTTTTGCATGGCTTCGCAAATGGTCATGCCGAAATGCTCCACCAACGCCGGATCTTTTTGGTTCAACCCGCACAAATGCCAGAATATCTTCGCCTTCTTGTAATAATCCTTTAATTGAGCCACCGGAATATTGACGCCGATCTCGATTGGGGCTTCGCTGTAACGCTTCACTGCCTCGCGGATCTTCTCCAAATAGGGATTGTCCGCTTGACTGCCGCCCACCAGAACTAGTTTCCAGTGTCCGGCGATTGACGGTTTCCGTTTGCACATGCCGGCAAAGGCGCGAATCATCTCCCATTGCTTCTTACTGCCGCCAATTTCAAAACGGGCCACAGACAGGATGATGTTTTGCCGCTCCGACGAGCCGTCGCTCACCTCCATGTCCACCGGCGGATAGATATGTTTGTGAGGTTTGAACCCCCACTTTTGCTCGATCCAATGGGCGGTGTAATCGCTATTGTAAATCACCTGGTAGCGGTTGGCGTAAAAATAGGTCTTGGGCCGCCGTTCCGGGAAGTGGCAAATCATGTAAGAATTGGGAGCCAATGGGAAGACCATTTCGTTCATGCTGTTGTTGATGAAGAAGTCGTACTTGCCGCTCTCCAGACTGACGGCGTGGAATGGATTCACTATTTTTTTCGTCACCCGCGCCGGGTCCAGATGAGTGGCGCCGGTCTCTTCGAAAAAGGGAATCCCGATGATTTTAATCTTACAACTCTGGAGGTCCAGATGATACCAGTCCATGATGTCCCGGTGCGTGATGGGCTTGTTGGCGATAATGGTAATGTCGAAGAGATCTTTCAGCGCATCCGCCACTGTCAGACCGTATTTTTGGCCGCCGCCGATCAAATGGAAGGTATGATCGTAGATAGCCATGGTGGGACGCCGTTTCCCCGCCGCTACTTCCCATTGAGCCAACAGATTGAAAGCCGCTTGCACACCGGACTCCATCTCCACCCGCGCCAATAATTGTTTGAACGGAGTCAACGCCTGGGACGGATCCGCGATCATTTGTTGGATAGCCGTTCGATTCATGTCGCTCATGCGCCCGCCCCCTTGCGCGTCTCATCCGTCATGCCCAACAACCGGTGGTCCAATTCCGCCAAAGTCTCTTCCAGCTCTTTGATGGTCTGTTCGTTCTGCCGCATGCGGATAAAAGAGGCCAAATGGAACGCCACCGCCTGTTGGTTGAATTGCCGCTGCTTTTCCAGCATTGTGTCGATGGCCGGCTGCAAGAGGCGCATCATCATCTTCTTCATCATGACAATAGGTTTGCCCAGAAGGCGTCGATGCGAGGTGATGGAATCCCGGGTGGGCCGGGGATCGATGCTGTCGTTCAACGCCGACAGCCGGTCGCCCATCTCAGCGTCCAATTCCCGCGGCGAGAGCTGCCAGAGGTCGAGCTCGAACTCGCGGTCAATGGGCCGCTTCACCAATTGCTCGATGTCCCGGATGCTTTCCCTCTTAAGAGCCAATTCTTCCTTTAAACGGTCCAGTTCTTTTACGATATGTTCGTCCATTTGGGAATTATGGTAACATTTTTTAGCCCTTTAGACAAGGGCGACCGGGGTCTGCGGTCTCATTTCCGAACCAGGGACTCACTCCTGGTACAGTTTTTTCTCGATGGCCCGCTCGCGGTTTTCCAGAAATTCGATCTTGTCTTCCAACACCTTGATCTTGGTCTTCAACAGCTCTTTTTCGATCTGATTCTTGGAGGTCTCCACGATCATGTTGTTGATGGTGTTGTGCAGCAGCTTGATGTATTCCTTACTTTGCAAGATCACCGGAATCAATTGTTTCAAGTTGTGGATATCCTGCTTGTTGGCATTGTGCAGCTCCACCACCCGGTTGGTCTGGTCCGTCAAAAAAGGACGCATCATGAAGCGGGTGATGGGGGAGAGGACGCTCCTGAACTTGGCCATGATCTTTTTGACCGCTCCGGCTTCGATTTCCGGTTCGACATGGATGGGGTTGAAATCTTCGCCTTTATGTTCGGGGTAGAGGTGGGGCTCGTAGACATTGGGAATCTCCAGAAAGTCCGGCAAGGGCAGGAGTTCCATCTCGACGATTTCATCGATCTCTTTCTGTTTCAAGATACCGGCGTCCTTCTTGTCCTGAATCTTCCGGCGGATCGAGTCCATGATGGCATTGACATCGATCTCTTCGTTGGCGGTTATAAATTCGTCCATTACCTGATGTTTATCTTCGCTCATCGTCTACTCCTACGTCTCATCTATTTTCCCGGATTTTTGGGTTACGATCAAAGAATTATAACCTTGATTCCCATTTTTTTCAAGTGGTCAAGCTCGGCACATCCCCCCAAAAACACCACAACCAACACCAACCCAACAACCCGCATCATCATCAGTTTAGAAATCACTCCAGGTAAAACTGTCTTCCAACTGGGGGGGCCTTGGGACAACGTGGATCTGGGTAATCCCAATTCTCATCTCCATAAGCATAGAGAATTTCTTTCCAACAGATTCCCTTGGTTTGATGACATGAATCAAAATCAGTGCAATATGAACATGGACTTGAAGGTTGAATTCGTTTCTTGGAGAGCATATATAATCCCATTGCTTCTCGTGAATTCCACATTTCCATTATAGACTGATCTTTAAGATTCCCAAGTTTAAAGGCTGGATGGAAATATAATTCTTCGCAGGCTGTTACATGTCCGTTGGGAAGGATTACAAATGCATAGAAGTTGCCGGAACAACGTGCCCTCCGGTCAAAATTGGTTTTCTTATCATTTTTTTGGTAATCTGCTAATTGAGTATACCCTGAAAAATTAATTTGAATATTGTCGGAAACGTTTTGCTTTCGCGTTTCAATATATGCTTCGATTTGTTTTATTTCGTTTAGAGAAACTGCGTAATCGGAGTAATTTTTCTTAGTGTAAAGTGAAAAGCCGGCAGAACTAAGGTTGATCCTTTTTATATTTTTCAATCCTAAGAGAAAATTAATTAGTTTTTCGACATTTTTCCGGTTGTATTTTGTGATCTGGGAATTAGTATAGATATCAAAACCATATTGATCGAGGTTTTTGATTGAGTTCAACAGTTCATTACAATAATCTGCTCCCACACTTAGTATCTTTTGCAGTTCTTCAGTAACCACAGAGTCCAGGGAAACTTGAATGCGGCTAATACCAATATCTTTAAGGGTTTGGATTGTTTTAATGTCTAAAGGAATTTTGGTAGAAATATATGGAGAAAATCCATTTGTGAGTAATTCGTTAAGCAGTCCGGGCCATTCTGGGTACAATAGAACTTCTCCGCCGGTTAAATCAAATGATCGAAGTCCAATAGTTTTAGCCTCCTCGATAATTTCCTTCAGTCTCCCAAATGAAATTCGGCAATCATACTTTTTTCGGCGGTCTGCATAGCAATAGATGCAATTTGTTTTGCATATATTGTTGATCATAAAAATTGCGTCGAGAGGTCTGTATAATCGCCAGGATTTTAGATCTAATTCCTTTCTCGGAATCATGAATTCAGCGGTTTGGAATTCCCGAAAATCCATGCTGGGTTCTTTTTCTATCAGTAGTTGCCTGGGCAGAAAAAAACGATGACCATCATAATTAAAGTTAAAGCCTTCGCTATTATTTAATAGAGGTTCTACAATTCTTTTGATGTTTTGGGAAGGCATCTTCAAAGCTTTGGCCAAATCTTTCATTATATTTCCTAAATTATTTCTACCGTCGAATAATGACAGAATTGCGGCATATAGAGGATTCAGGTATACAAGGATGTCGGTCTCGTCTGTACGAATTCCAGGGTCAATACTGGAATTATACAGAATCACACGCTTTTTATCTGATCTTAAATTATAAGTCGGATTTAAAATGAAGATCTTGTCTTCATGTTTTCTCATGGATTTAATACCTTATCTTTTTCCAAAATTCTTAAAATTGTTTCCCCTTCTTCGTTTTTTGTTGTGAAGTAGAAATAGTTATTCTTCAAATATCTAAGCTTGTGTCTCCCAGGAAAAGAGTGTACGATTATCTTATTAAGGGACGGAGATATCATTGCCCAGATATTTTTTTTTTTATTTCCATAGCCTGTAGCTTTTTGGCTATAAATTTCTCCGTTAGGTCCAAAAAATAAAAGGCCTCCAGACACCCACTTAAATTTTGGGAACGGGAGATTTTTTCTCCAAAATTTCAAATCGAACCATCCCTCTTGAATCCCTTGTTTTATTGATGGATTTCCTGAAACTCTTTTCTGCCAATCATCGATATCTTCTGTTGTGATCTTTTTTTTAGGAAACGGTAAACTGATTTTTTCTAAAAGATTTCCCTCCAGTGACAATATCTTTATATGCTGTCCATAATGTTCTCTCACAAAGAGTCGATCTCCGCTAATTCCCCAGGTTAGATAATTTGAATAGGGGATTGTAATGTTACCTTTTCCTGCTAATTGCGCCATGAATTCAGACTTCAACCGGTACATTTCTTTGATCTTATTCCCCTGGATATCAAATTTTATTATAACCCTTTCTACGGTTCCAATTGTGAAGTTTTTTAGTGGTCGCCAATCAGATTTTTCAGTTTGCAGATAAATATTTCCCTGATTGTCAAACTGAATTTGAGAAATAGCATCCCATTTTTCCCATTGCAATTTGCATGGCCATAGTCTGACAAACTTCCCATTCAAGGGAGAAAACACTGAAATTCTCTTGTTTCCATTTGCAAGTTCAGTCACATATAACAGGGAGTCTTTCGGGTTGATAGCAAACCACCCCAATCTTTTTATATCACCAGGTCCCTCGCCCCTTTGACCGATTTTGAATAATTCCTGCCCATTGGAGTTATATTTCGCAATTTGATACCGGCTTGTATCCGAAAAAAAATTATAAGAATCGTCCACGACTAAATTCCTACCAATAACGATGTCTTGTATTTCGGTTGATTTTGGAGTAATGCAAATACCCAGGTTACTGAGAGTATAAAATAGTAAAACCATAAAAGTTAGACGTTTGAGCATGAAAATTTCCTCCTTATATTTTAGAACATCACATAAATGGACATCAAGCCTCACTTTCTAGTGTATGGAAACTAAGAATGTCTTTAAAACCAGAAATAGAGGTGAATGTACAAAAATTGTTCTAGCGAATCTCGACGTTTTTTCTAAAGCAAAACTATTCTTGAAAAGAATAAAATAGTTTTAATTTGGATTGTGGATGCCGTTACTTATTTCCAGTTTTGCATTGATAACATGACCCTGAGCAGCCTCCGTAGCAAGAACCGCCATCACACTCATCGGGAACGCTTCCTAAAATCGTAGAATGATATACAATGCTGTTCAGCCCTGAAATGTCATAATCCAATTCCCCAGATAACTTTTGTAGCAAACTCATATTTCCCTCCTTTTTTTATATAGAACTAGCTTGTTATTGTGTTTTTGAAAAAAATATTTTATTACAATGTGTGCTGTTTGTCAATCCAGAATTTGTCCTGGCATCCCCCCATTTTTTCATTAGCTCACCTCCAATCGAGAATGAATTTTTTTTGAGGCTTGGAAATAACGACATCCTCTCCGCTCTTTTTTCCTTCAAAAAATTCCTTGACAAAAAAGTCCCCAGAGTATAAAAATATAGTTGAGGTGAAACGAACGCATGGCGAAAGTATACATCTCCTCCACTTACGAGGACCTAAAAGAGCAACGCAAACTAGCCGCCGAAGCGGTCCGCAAACAGGGCCACACCCCCATCATCATGGAAGACTACGGCATCTCCCCCCAAAAACCCTTAGACAAATGCCTCCAGGACGTCAGCCAATGCGACCTCTTCATCGGCATCTTCGCCTGGCGCTACGGAACCATCCCCAAAGGCCACGAAAAAAGCATCACCCACCAGGAATACGAAGAAGCCATAAAAAACAACATCCCCTGCCTGATTTTCCTCCTGGACGAATCCGCCCTCTGGCCCGCCAAATGGATGGCTAAAGGCCTGGAAAGGAAAAAAATAGACGATCTTCGATTCGATCTCGGAGAAGATCACCTGGTCTGCTTCTTCAAAACCGACAAAGAACTATCCCAACAAGTCAAACAAGCAATCAAAGAAGCTTTCCCCCCACGCAAACGAATCCCCCCAATGAATCCCACCACCCTAAAACGCCTCGCCGCCACCCTCCTCATCCCCATCGCCATCGTCCTCTACCTAAAATTCGCCC
>CAZBHS010000038.1:0-58605 GCA_964491915.1 uncultured Clostridia bacterium | reverse complement strand
TCGATAGAAAACCGGAGGCGCCTGTCCCCTGGATTTCTCCCAACCAACGTCCACTAAGTCCACCTCGTCCACTATGTCCACAAATTGGAGGGGGGAAATCAGGGGGGATTTAGGGATTTAGGAAAATCGGAGGGGCCTGTCCCCTAAATCTCCCCCGTATTTGGTCCGGCTGCCGAGGTTATCGGCCGTTCGAGCGAAGTTTCAATCCAATAAAAGAAAATCAGGGGGACAGGTGCAAGGTGTCAAGAGGCGTATAGTTTTACGAGTTAAATCGGCGTATATATTTGACAGGCTATGCAGGCTTGTATTATATTATTTCCGAGTCAATTCACATTTCTTTCGGGCGATAACGCCTGAGAGAGGAGGAGGAAGCGGCGCCAGTGACTGAACAAGTGGAATTGAACGATCCGTTTTATTTTCAATGGCATTTTATCGAGCGGTGCAATCTGAGATGCACCCATTGCTACCAGGCGGAATACAGCGCTCCAGAAATGACAGAGGATGAGCTCTTGCAAATCGCGGGAACAATGGACGCAACTCTCGATAAGTGGAAAAAGGACGGACGGGTCTCTCTGACCGGAGGCGAGCCTTTCTTGCGGCCCAACCTATTGATATCATTGTTGTCTTTTTTTGAGAATTCCAACAATTTCGCGTGGACCGGCATTTTGACCAACGGCACCATGATCGACCGATCCATCGCTTCAAAGCTCAAGGAATTTGCCAAACTGCGTGAGATTCAGATTTCGATCGACGGAGCCTGCGCTGAAACCCATGACGCGATCCGCGGTTCCGGGCAATTCGCCAAAAGCGTGCAGGCTATCGAGCTGTTGAAACGAATGGGCTTCACTGTCAGTATGATGTTTACCATTAGTAAGGGAAACATGAACGAAGCTCTCGATGTGATTGATTTGGCCCGTGCGCTGGATGTGGATTTTTTGACGGTCGAGCGGGTGGTGCCCAATGATGTCGGAGATATGGATTCTGTTTTTATCCGGCCCCAGGAGTTGCGCGGGATCTATAAAGGGATTTATGCCAAAAAGCGAGAGGTCGAAGCGTCGTCGCAATTGAAGATCCGGGTGTCGAGGCCCCTGTGGGGATTGGTGGATGCCGCGGCCGGAGGTTTTTGTCCCGCCGGATATAGCAGTCTATCGATCCTTCACGACGGTACGGTGTTGCCCTGCCGGCGGTTGGAAGTTCCCATCGGCAATATCCGGGACGACGGGCTGTTCAAGATCTGGTACACGTCGGAGGTGTTGTGGCGGTTGCGGAACAAATCCCTGTTGGCCGATGGTTGCGGCAGTTGCGATTTGTTGGGCAATTGCGGCGGGTGTCGCGCGGTGGCTTACAAGATTACCGGAGATTATATGGCGGACGATCCCCAATGCTGGAAGCTTAACGACGAACAAGGGGAACGGAGGTAATACATGAACAATGACGCATATCGTTTGGGAAGCGATTTCTCCCTTTACAAGGCGGATTTAGCGGAGCCGAAATATTTTTTGTTCAACATCCAGAGCGGAACAATCTTTCACTTGAATCAGGTGTCGTTTGACATGCTTTCTTTATTCGATGGAAAAAAAAATGTTCGTACTATTTACAATGAAATGGAGAGTTTGTATAATGTAAGCAGATCCAGTTTGGAGGAAGATTTTAATCCTCTGATTGAAACATGGAAGGCTAAATGCGTATTAATACTGGAGGACGGACATGAGTAAAAAATTTAAGCCAAACAACGACGAACCGAAACGCAGGTACGAATCACCGGTCTTCGACGAAGAAACCGGAATGACCTTTGCCAGGGATGTATGGAAAGAGTTCAACGGCAACAAATGGTGTTTCGGTTGCACAAATTGCAATTGTAACTAACCCAATCAAATAATAACCTGTCGGCCCCAAACAGCCGGTCCAATAGCTAAAAACCGGTCGATAGTCAATTGGACAAAAAATCAGGATGGTGAAGTCTATGGAATTATTGAGAAAATTTGAAAGGTGGGTTGATAAAAAATTTTTGAAGTATGAATCCACCTTGAGCGGAATAAGATTCGGATTAATAGCTCTGATTGCACTTGCATTCTCTTTTATAGCTAGTTGCAAGTCAATAGATGTTCCTCCTCTCATTAACTTTGGGTGGTTTTGCAATTTTCTAATATTTTTTCTAATGATTTTTATGGTTTTTCTTTATCTTCCCTGGATAAAAAAATTTTGGGATTTTTGCAAATCACATGGCGACCTCCTACGCATCTTCGGCGTAATTATCATTCTGTCGTTATCTTCAATTTTCTATTACCTCTATATCAATTTATTTAAAAATCAATCTCTTCTAGACCCGAATAATATCTCAAGATATTTTCTTTTATTTACATTTTTTGGGTTTCTTTTATGGTGCTATTTCCCGTGGTTCAAGAAAGCCTGGAATTTTTTAAAAACAGATGCAATTGTTCAATATATATTCCTTGCACTCGTTCCCATTTTTCTAATCGCCTATCTTGGCCTGTTTGGTCAGAAGCACTCGATCCTACCCCCACCTGAGATTGAGTCTTCAAGCGTAAGCATAGCCCCCCCGAGTTCCGACTCCGAACGATATGATACCTTGCGTGTGTACTATGATGAAACCATCGACCGGTTGACGGGATTGTATGGAACTCTATTCACCGCTATCGCCGTCATCGCCGCTCTTCTCGGTTTGGCTGGGTGGAGGAGTATCAAAGAATTGAACAAAAAGCTGGAAGATTTTAAGAAATTCGAATCAAAGGTCGATTTTATCCGGGAAAAAAAAGAGTTGGCCGAGTGGGCGCAAGAAAAATTCGACCAGGATGATGAAAAAAAAATCTTGACGAAATTATCTCTCAGTTTGTCCCCGGAGGAAGAACAAAAAGTAAAAAGAATCAAGGAGAACGTCTTGCAAGAGGCCCACGACGATTGCTGGCTCAAAATGGTCTACGTGAAGCAATTGTTGGAAGATCAAAACGGGGATCGGGAGCGGCAATTCAAACAAGCGGAAACAATTTACAAATCGATCCTCAATAAAGGTTTGTTTAACTCTCATTCAGACGGCCAGGCGTTCCTACTGCACTCGATGGGCCTGATGTATTGGGAGTGGTATAAGGAACGAAAGAGCGAAGCCAGAAACAACGCCTCCTTTGAATTCAATCGTTGGTTCGGCAATGGATGCTATCTCAACATGGACAATGGAGGCAAGGAGCGGCATACGTACCTTGAAAACTCTTTATCAAGATATCGAGAAGCCCTGGAAGTACTGAATCGGAAAGAGAAGAACGCAGACGAGACACTCGGCAACCTGGCGGTCGTGATGATAGAAAAATCAAAATTCAAAATGCACAAAAATGAATCAAACTTGAATATGGCGGAAGAGTGGCTCGGTAAAGTCAGAAAAGGATCCTTCAACACTTGCTGGGATAGGGCTAGAATCAATTATTACCGTAACCGGTTGAATGGGAGCAATACTTTCGACAAAAAGATCGAAGAAGAACTTTTAGAAGCTGTCGATAGAATCAATTCATCAAGTGATAGGAATTTTTTTCTCGAGCACCTAAAATTAGAAATGACAGAATATAGAAATGGAAAGAAAGAGGGTTTCCCCGGAGAAGAGATTTTCGAAAATATTAAAGCCGAATTGGATAAAAAGAGGCTTTGCTAGTAAAATAGTAGGGGTAATGAAAAAGCGGATGATTTTTGACGCTCATGTTCATGTGAGTGGGACGAATGGGGTTGTGAAGCGGGACTCGGAAGATGAGGCGCGGTTGCCTGGGTATAGCAATATGAAGGAGAACCGCTGGAAGGCTTATCTCAAGCAGGCCCGGTCGAAGTCTGTATTCAAGGCGGTGATTTTTCCGTTTCCGTTTCCGGAACTGGCAGTTGAGGATGAGCATCAAGTTATTGGCGAGGCTTATAGACGGAATCGTGAGTTGTTTATTCCGTTTGGGTTGGTTCATCCGGGGATTCGCGAGCGGGACATCTCGCAATATGGCTTCCGGGGGTTGAAGGAGCATTTTTATATTACCCAAGGCATGGAGGATCGGGTTCTTTTTCCGGTTTACGACGTATTGCAGCAGCATGGACTCTTTTTGTTGATTCATCCTCATATGAAGGAGAGGATCACGAAGATTGAAGCAATCAAGGAAAATTTCCCTCAATTGAAGGTGATCCTCGCCCATTCGGGGCGGAAGTGGCCGTTTAGCGGAGAAGGCATTGTCGAGGAAATTGTTCCGCAATTGAAGAAATACGACGAGCTGTACTTCGACACCTCGACGATCCGCGATTCGGCGGCCATCGCAGGGATGGTAAACACTCTGGGGAGCCGGCGTATTTTGTTTGGATCCGACTATCCGTTCTTCCGGGAAGAAGGTGAAGATATTTATGAGCGGGAGCTCGAAGCCATCGACTCCGCATCGATTTCGGAAGAGGACAGAGAGAACATTCTGGCCGGCAATTTCAAGCGGTTGTTCATGAACGGCGCCTGGGTGAGGCGTTGCTGCAAGAGCGACTCCGCAGCCCTGATCGAGATGGTTGAATCCATCGATGATAGAGACATGAAGTATCTGGCCCTTCGACAAAAAATGCCGGTACTGCGGCAAAACATCCGGGACGAACGGCACATCTTTGTACTGGAAGATGAAGTAGGATTGCTGGGATTCGCCCGTGAAAGCGGCCGGCCGGAGAACGGCGCTGTACTGGAAGAGATATACATCAGCCGCGAACGGAGACAAAAGGGATTGGCGGGCCTATTACTGGAAACAGTGGCAGCGAAGTTCGCTTACATGGAAGCCAAGACCTTTAGCGAAAACTCGGCAATCGCCGCTCTATTTAAAAAGCATAACTTTTCTATCGAACGGTCCTCGAAAAACGGCAACATCCTCTATTGGAAACGAACCGATGGATAAGCCCCAAACAGTCGAAGGCCGCATCCTCCGGCGCAAGCATCTTGGGGGCATTCTTTTTATCGAGCTAGAGACCATCGACGGCCCCATCCAGATCGTAGTGCACAAGCATGCCGTAACGCCCGGGGATTTAAGCCTCGCCAAAGCTCTCAAACCCGGCGATTATTGCCGGTTATCCGTTTTTGTCTCTATAGAGGATTTGGTCTTGCTCAAGATCGAGCGGCGCATCGAGCGGCGGCAAGAGGCATTGTGGGATCAGGAGAAGATCGAACGGACCAGGGGCTACTCTTTTTTATTGCAAACCATCAGAAATTTTTTTTACGGGCACTCCTATCATGAGGTATCTCTCCCTTCCATACACTATGGACAGATGAAAGACGAAGCGTTCGCCATCGATTTTTTCGGTACGCCCGCCCGCCTCACTTCCAGCAACGCTCTTTATTTGGACCTCTACGCGGCGCAATTGCACCGGGTCTTCTCGATGCAACCTTGCTTCCGGGCCGAACCGTCCCACACCCGCAAACATTTGGCGGAGTTCACGATGCTGGAGATCGGACTCATGAACCGGTCTCTCGATGACGCGATGCGATTGATGGAGGAACTTTTTCGCTTTGTGTACACGCAATTCGAGAGCGGCCCCTTCAACCACCTGCTCTCGATAGAAGCGGGCGCTCTCCCGGCAGATGTATTCTCCAGGAAGGAATACCGCGATATCGAGCGGGAATACCAATTGAACGGCAAGGGATTGGGCAAGCACGAGCGGACAATCGCGGCCAACGGGCCGGTGTTTGTAACGAACTTTCCTCGAAGCATCGCCTCCTGGACAGCCCGGCCGGTGGACGAAAACCACGCTCGCTCCTTCAACCTATTGTTGCCCGGCGTGGGCGAAACAGCGGAGGGGGCGGAGCGGCAGACCAGGCAGGATTGGATGGCTCAAAAAATCAAACTGGCCGGCGTGGAAGAACAACTGCGCTGGTATCCTGCCATGATGCCGTATACGGATTTCCAATTGACATCAATGGGACTGGGGGTGGAACGGTTGGCCATGTGGTTGTTCGGCTGCTCGAATATCAGGGACTTGAAGCCCATCTACCGGGATACAGGTTTTTCTGAGATCCCGAAAGGGAGGAACCAATGACCATGGATATCATCACCGGCAATATTAGAACCGCGGGCTCGCTTCGCACCATGGTGGAGGAGATGTTCCGCAAGAACCTGGAATTGAAACGGATCACTAAAACCGCGTCATTGTTGATCGAGAGCGGCCTCTCCGCCAATTCCATTCCTCCGGCGGTGATGAAGACTTGCCTCGAACAACAGCATAGCGACGGCGGCTGGGCGGGAATCGTCGATACGATCTGGAACGCTTTTTTTTTAAAGAAGATGGACAGAGCCGCGTTTGTCACGCCTATTGCCGGAGCTCTGGACTATATTCAATCCCAAAAAAACGAACACGGCCTTTGGGGCCGGTCCCAACGGGACATCAGCCGCATCCCGGTGAGCGGAATATTGTTCTATCTGTTCCCTGAATCGGCTCAAACGGGTGAATTGGAATTGCTGGAAGAGTTATGGATCTCGGAGAAAAATTCGCTCACCTACAAAGCCGCTTATTCACTAATGGCGTTCAATACCGCCGGCTATCGCCCCAAGCGGCAGGCATCCCTGATTGAGGAAACTGTAAGCTGGTTGGCGTCCAATCAAAAAGACGACGGCGGATTCTCGCCATGGAAAGACCACCCTGTGGACGCCGACGTGTTCTGCACCTCTATCGCGGTGTTGGGATTGTTGCAATACCATCGACTAGTAGAGCGAGTGGTATTCGAGAGGGCGCTCTCGTGGTTGGCGGGCAACCGCTTGAAGACCGGCATCTGGAAATACCATGAGATCGAAGACGGCGCGTCCTGGGGATTGTTTGCCTTGACCCAATTGGTCCGCTATTTTGAAGAGAGCGATGGCTAAGATTTTATTGATCTACCCCCAGCCGCAGGACACGTCGAAGCAGTGGAGATTCGGCTTCTCTCTCAACCTTCTTTATCTGGCCGCGATTACGGCAGAGGCGGGGCACGAGGTCATCGACTACCTGGATTTCTCAGCCGTCGAAATCTCCGACAAATTATTATCGCAGCGGGTAGACGAAGCGGAGTTCGTAATCGTCGAGTTGGACGCCTTCGCCTTGAAGCGGTCGGTCAATGTCGAGCACGGCGAAGATTTGATTCTGTGGATAAGATCGCGCTTTCCACAAAAATATATTATCGCGACAGGTTACGACACCTGCCTATTTCCCCGCGACATTGAAGGGGCGGACTTTACCTTCACCGATGAAGCGGAGTTGAGCATCGCGGCGGTGATTGAATCATTGCCTACCGGCACAGTCGATCGGACTCGACGGATTCTGGAAGACCTGGATGTGTTGCCGCACCCGATGCGCGGTTTGCTGACAGATTTTGTCGAACACGGAGGCAACCGTAGTCAAGAGGCCCACCTCGCCCGCTCCACCATGATCCAAACCAGCAGGGGATGCCTCAATCGCTGTTCATTCTGCCAGCGCAAAGGATGGTCGTCCCAATACAGGACCCACTCCCCCGGTTATGTCATCAACGAGTTCAGGACGCTCGAGGAGGCGGGCTACCGGAATGTCTGGATCAGCGACGATAACTTCACCTGCCGGTTGCAACGTTCCAAAGAGATCCTGGACGGTCTGCGGCGCGATAAAATTTCGCAAGAGATGCGCATCAGCCTGAGTAGTTGGGTGCATATCGACGAAGAGTTCTTGAGATTGGCCAAACTGGCCGGCGTCTCCATCATCAGCTTCGGAATCGAATCCGCCAATCCCCAAATACTGGACTTTTACCGGAAATCCATCGACCTGGAGCGGGTGCGACAATTGATCGAATTCGCAGATAAAATCGGCCTGTACACCATCGGCAATTTCATTATCGGCGCCCCCATGGAAACCGATGAGACCATCCGGGCGACCTTTCAGTACATCCAGGACTCCGCCTTCGACCGCATCAACATCAAGACCCTCGATTACATGGCCGGTTCGCCCCTATACGACTCATTACCGGAGCACGTCCGCAAAGATCACCGCCATCTCTTCGCCTGCAAGGAAAACGGTCTGGGCAATTACACGCTATCCGAACTACGGACCATAAAAAAAGATTTCCTCGACGACTTCTACCGCCGGCGGGCCTCGAAGCTCGAATCCAAAATCAAACGACACGGTCCTCCGTATGATTGATTGGAAATCCAATAAAAACATTATTGTGCCAGGCCCATTCGAGCCTGGTACGTTTTTTAAAATAGCTGGCGGGTGATGCCTACCGGTTACCTTCTAACAAATATCAATTGAAGGGAGGCAATCGTTGGTGGGGCAATCTTTGGTATCCAGAGCGCCGGGATTGGTCACCGGGTCGGAAATAGTCGGCGGCGCTCCCGCTTTGATGTCCTTCAGGTTGGATACGGTGATTTTGTTCAAAGTGAGTTTTTTGATGTCTTTTTTCTTCATTAAAGATCTCCTTTTTTATTATTTAACTATATTTGGGCTATATCTATGGATATCTATTAGAATACTTAGTAACATATTGGAGAAAAAGAGTCAACATTTTGTATCGAAATTAAACAATTTGTATGGGAGAAGGGGTTCGCTTGATTTTGGCGGGGGAATTTGGTAGTATCAGGTGGATCGAGAATGAGAAGAGAGATGAGAGCCGTTGGTATTGTTTGGGACTTTTTTAGAGTGCGGGGGCATCATGTGGTGTTTGCCGTATCGATTCTTTCGATGGGGCTGTTGATTGCATGGTGGTCGGTATTCCTGAACCAGTCCATCAATCTTCACCGCCAACAGCGGTACGGGCAACTGGAATTAAAAATGGAAATCCTGGCGTTGAGGGCAGGCTCGGATGAAGAGATGCGGCCGGTTGAGGGCGTCCTTGTTGTTGACGGACGTTTCGAGGTTGTGCATGGACAATCGATGCCCGAAGGGGCGTTCGCCCTGGAACCCCATTGGCCCGATTATTATGTTCGCTCCACAGCGGCTGCCCAAGAGGCGATCGAGGAGGACTTCCGCAGCAAGCGGTTGATGCTGGCGGGGGAAGGGAGTTTACTATTCTTGCTGTTGTTTCTGGGGTTGCTCTTGATGTACAAGTATATCCGGCTGGAAAAGCGGACCACCCGGGAGGCGACGGAGTTTTGGAGCCGCCTCACCCATGAGATCAAGACCCCTATCACCGGTATCAAAGGCTTCTTGCAAAGTATAAAGAACCGCTCGATAGACAGCGAAAACCTGACCCCATTGGTCAATCTGGCCTTGCAGCAGGTGGTGCGGCAGGAAAAGCTGGCGGAGAATATTCTAGCCGGCTCGCGCTTGAGGGACCACTCGAGCCGCATCCTTGTCTCGCCCGTCCATGTCAAGGAGTTTATCAACGGCTACCTCCGGGAAGCCCTTCATCTGGCCGACGCGGAGGTCAACCTCGAGTTTGAACTCAAAGGCGTCGAGCATATGGCGGCAGACGAGCCATCCCTCAAGGTGATCATGGACAATATCACCGAAAACGCCGTCAAATACGGTCCAAAGGCTTTGCGATTGACGCTGCGGGTGTCTAACGAAGGGAACAAAATTATTTTGGCCTTCTCCGACAATGGACCGGGCTTTCATCCTTCCCTTCAGAAGAATATTTTTTCGGCCTTCAAAGTGCTGCGAGACCGGCCTGAAGATATCCCTCACGGCACAGGCATGGGGCTTTACATCTCCAGAGAGCTGGCCCAAGAGATGGGGGGCCACTTGACGGCGGAGACCTCTCCAGGCCACATTGGGGAGCGCCTACGTTTGGTGTTGCCGGGAGTGAAACCATCATGAGCTACCGGGCGGCGGTCATCGAGGACGACGAGCTCATCAACCGCTTGATATCCATCAATCTCGAAAGCAATGGCTATCAAACCTTCAGTTTCCAGTCGGCGGAAGAGTATCTGGAGGCCATGGACCGGGAAGCCATCGATATTTTGGTGCTGGATTTACGGCTTCCGGGGATAAACGGTCTCGAGTTGGTGAAACGAATCAGAAGGCGGGGCTTAAATTATCCCATCCTGATGCTGACGGTGGAACAACGGACTCCCACAAAGGTGGAAGCATTCGCTAGCGGCGCCGACGATTACCTCACCAAACCCTTCGACATGGAAGAACTCCTGGCCCGGGTCAAGCGGATGATCATCCGCAGCACCGGAGAGCGGGTCATCCCCTCGGACCAGATCCTCACCATCAACTCATACAGGATCAACCTCTCGGCCCGCACCTGCGACAGTTCCCAGGGTCCCGCGGTTTTATCCGAAAAGGAGGCGAAGCTTCTCTCCTTTTTCTCCCTTCACGCCCGGCGGACATTGACGCGGGAGGACATTCTCGAAGAGGTCTGGGGAATGGATGTGGATCCCACTCCCCGCACCGTGGATAACTTCGTTGCCAAGTTCCGCAAACTCTTCGAAGAGTCGCCGGAAGCGCCCCGCCATTTTATCACGGTCCGCAACCGCGGTTACCGCTTCGAGCCCTGACACCATCCGCCGCCCCTTATGTCATCGCTTTGTCATGAATACTTGTCAAATATCTCCAAAAACTATAATACTTTTCTAGTTACCTAATTTCGCTAACTAATAAAGCGAGGTGATATGAAATCTTTTAGAGTGAAATTACTAATTGCAGTCGTCAGTTTAGCCATAATATCCGGTTTCGCCAGCTTGAACGCCACTCAAACCGCCGACTCCCAAAATAACCCCGTTCAACAGGAAAAGAAAAACGGGGACAAGAAAGAAGGCGAACCCCAGCCGGAGCTCAAATACGAAGTCACTGTCACCGCCACCGGCGTCAAGAAAGAGACCTTCAAGATCCCCAAACCGGTGAGCATCGTTCCCGAAAGCGTCATCGACACCAAAGCCCCCAACAACATCACCGAATTGATGGCGGATCTTCCGGGTCTCGACACAGTGGGCGTGGGCGCCAATCAGAGCCGCCCCGTGATTCGCGGCCTCAGGGGACAACGCATCCTGTTGATGGAAAACGGCATTCGTATGAACAACTCCCGCCGGCAGCAAGACTTCGGCGAAATCCCGGCATTGGTGGATGTCTCGGCAGTTTCCAGAGTCGAGGTGGTACGGGGACCGGCCTCCGTCTTATACGGTTCCGACGCCATCGGCGGCGTGGTCAATGTCATCACCAGGATGCCGGATTTCGATCCCACCGGCAATGAGATTCACGGCAATGTGGGCTACCGCTACAGCTCCGCCGACACTCAGCATAAAGGCTTCGCCAATTTTAACGGGCATGTGGGACGATTGGTCTTCGCCATCAGCGGCAACTACCGCAACGCCGAAGCCTACGATGCCCCGGCCGGAACCTTCGGCGCCATCGAGTTGAGCGAAGAGACTCCAGTGAACGATACCGGCGTTCAGGACAACGGGCTCAATTTGGCGTTGGATTACAAATTGACAAAAGACAGCGGCATTACGTTCAAATATGAATATTACAAAGCCAACGACGCCGGCTTCGGTTATGTGGATCCCGACATCTACGATCCGGGCTCGGCGTTGATTCGCATTCTTTATCCCAACCAGCAGGTGAACAAATACACCTTGCGCTACGAAGACAACGCTCTCAATTTTTTATTGGCGGACCACATGAATTTCACCGCCTACCACCGCCGCAACAAGCGGGACCTGGAGATGAACATCACCGTCCCCTTCAATATGCCCTGGGCGCCGGAAGCGGGCATGAACATGCAGTCCGTCAATTTCACCGACATCAACACCTTCGGCTTCCGGTTGGAATTCAGGAAGGTGGCGTTTTCCGATCATGTCGTCACCTACGGCGTGGACCTCTTTAACGACAACACCTTCAATACCGACGAGAACACCACCACCATCACGGGATTCGGCCCCCCCATGGTTACCATCGACAACACCCCTGAACTCCCCAACGCCCGTTACAGAAGCTACGGCTTCTTCATCCAGGACGATATACCCATCGCCAGGCGCACCAATATGATTGTCGGCCTCCGTTACCAAAACGTCAACGCCAAAACCAAAGACACAGCGGGCCTCAAACAATACTCGCCGGTATCCAGCACCGACCGGACAGTGGTTGGAGCCGTCAACCTGATTCAGGGGATCACCGACAACTTCAACCTCTTCGCCTCGGCGGGCAGAGGTTTTCGCTCCCCCAATCTCATCGAGCGCTTCTATCACGGCCTCACCCCCGAAGGCAGCGCGTTCCAGTCGCGGAATCCCGACCTCGAGGCCGAGACCAGCTTCAATATCGACCTGGGCTTCAAATACCGCTTGCGCAATGTGTATATGGAAGCCTCCTATTTTTGGAATACTATTTACGACGGCATTCGCGTGGGGCCTACCGGCGTCATGATCAACGGGATACCGGAATACCGCAACACCAATATCGACAAGTTGCGGATCCAGGGGATCGAGCTTCAGGGGCGGTTGATGCTCGACGCGGGCATCACTCTGGCGGCCAACTTCACAAAAATCACCTCTGAAGATATCGGCAACCCCGATATCCCCTACACCGACACCTTTTCGTCGAAGCTCAACCTCAGCGCCCGCTACGATCAGCCGTCGGGATTATTGTGGGCGGAGTACGCCCTCAGGATCAACGGCGACCAGAAAGATGTGGTGCTGGGCGACAATCCCATCGGCCCGATCATCCCGGGCTTCACGGTTCACAACGCCTGCTTCGGCGTTCACCTGTTCAGGAAGTCCGCCACACCGATGCGGGTGGGAATCATTGTCGCCAACCTGACCAATGAATTGTATTCGGAATTCGCCAATGCCAGCTTTTTCAGGCCGGCGCCGAAACGCCAGGTGATTTTAACCTGGTCAATGGGATTTTAAAGAACAGGACTAATAAAGTTTTTTTTCACCTCCTTTCAACCCTCCGCTCCCGGGATACGGCCCCCCGGGAGCGGGGTTGAATCTTATCGAGAGGCCGGATCAAACGAGCGGCGTTCGCTCCCCACTTTCAAAAAAATCCAAACCAGCAATCCCAACGCTAAAACCAGCGCCAGGAAGAACAGAATCATGACGCTGTACTGCGTGTTCTTACCCAGGACAGAGAACGACTCACGGAACGGATGAAGGTACAAATCGCGGATATGATTGCGGATAAACACAAACACCACCAGAAGCGCCGCCATCATAACCGACGCCGCCTCGACTTTCCGCTTGAAAAACGAATAGCCGGTAGCCAAAAAACCCAACGCGAACAGTATCAACAGCACAGTCCAGAGCAGACTGCCGCCGAGAAAATATTCCTTGATGGTTGGAGGAAGCATGAACACAACCAACAAGAACGCCGGCGCCACCAGCAATGCGAAATAGCCGGACACCAGAGCTCCCAGGTGAACGCCGAGGGATGTCTCATCTCCCCCGCCTTTTGGCCTCAACTTATAAAACAACGCCACAAATGCGCCGCCTATGGCCATAAATAAAAACAAATACATGATCAGGCGGGGGAACAGCGTGATTTCAGAGAGGTTGAGGTTCATGCCGTTCATCCCGTTCCGGTAGATCCCTTTCCATTTTGCCGGGGTCATCATCAAGGTATTCACATTCACCAACATGAACGCGATCCAGGCCAGAAACAGCGCCACCAACAACGACACGACGCTCTGTGCCCCGGAGCTTTCTTCCTTGCGGAACACCACCCAATAGGCCATATAATAACCGCCGATCAAGACCGCGATCAGCAACAGCCAGGGAATGCCCATCAATATAGAGGCGGAGTAGAAGAAATTGCCGTACAACACTTGCAAAAACAATAGGGGCGCCACCCCGAGGTTCACGGTGAAGGCGATGCTGAAAGGGAGAAGTTTCGACATATCATTGCCCAATCGCCGCCATTTGGGATCGTTTTTCCCTTTGAAATGGCCCAAAGCCGCCATAGCCGCTCCTCCGAACATGATACCTGTCCCCAGCAAATGCAAATAATAGGTCAGGTAAAGCAAGATCGTAAACCAGATAGACGCCACTGGAAGCGCGTCCGCCCGGGGAATACTATTCAATACATCCATCATTTGGGTCCTCCCGATTGTTCCAGCGTGGCGAGATATTGCGCCAACGCCTGTTTTTCCTCCTCCGTCCCTTCAAAGGGCGGCATGTCTTCGTTGATCTCGTCCAAACGCCCCAACATCCCGAAGACCGCGTCGTAACCCTTATAGTTGACCATTTTAGGGCGAATCGCGTTCTCGCCGTCGAGCTCATGGCAGAGGGAGCAGTAATCGTCGAAGACCTGCCGGCCGCTGATTGCCGATTTAGGCTCGAGAGATTGCGGTTCAGCGACACCCGGCTCCACCCCTGGATGGGTGATATGGAACAACCATTTGCCCAACGCCTCCCGTTCCCGGTCATTGCCGACAAACGCCGGCATATACGGAGTCATACCGCCGAGATTGCCGATGATGCCGATGATACGCTTTTGTTGCCAATCTTTGATGGTACCGGTGATGTCGTTTTTAAAGCCGATGGTGTGGCAGGCGTAGCACTGGACGCGGAACAGATCCTCGCCCACCTCCAATTCATTTACGGCGTCGATGTCTCGATGCCGAGCCCATTTGGCGGTTGGGAGCAGCGGTTGCCCCCGCAACGCCTCGACCTGATCGACAGTCAAGCCATGGGAATACATATAATCTTTTATTATATACGGCTTGCGCCCGGCTTCGCGGATAAATTCAAAGGCGCCGAAAAAGACGAACAACACCAGCAGCACCACCAACGACCAGGCCATCGATACTTTTTCGGCCTTCCACCACACCACCACCAACAGCAGGAGCGCCAATACAATCAAACTGATGACCAGATGGGCCAACGAGGTACTCATAATGGGAGAGGCTCCTCTCAAACCCTCGCGGGCCGAGACGGGGATGGAAAAATAATACCAGAGCAACGACGGAATCATGCCGGCAATCGAGGCGGCGATCCACTTGCCGTTGTAACGGACCAATTCTTTGCGCTCCTCGCCGCTGTATTTGCGCGAAGCTGTCAGCAACGCGTAGCCGCCGGCCAATGCGAAGGACAGGAATGTCCTGAAAATTGTGGAGGGCCAAAAGGTGGGATTAAAAATCCCGTCCCAAAAGTTCCGGGTCTCCAACCATTGTCCCGGCGTCAACATGAAGGAGATGATCCCGTTGATCACCAACAACGACGCCCAGGCGGCGATGAAATAGATCCAACCGATCAAGAGGTGGGTCTTGCGGGAAATTTTCTTGAAGGTGTAATAGTATAAAAACGCGGTGGCGATTTCGATGACGAAAAACACCCATTCAATGGACCAACCGAACACGAAGTTGTGGATCAACGCCGAGGTGGCGTCGGGACTGATCAAGGCGATGGTGAACCAGATGCCCACGCCGGTCATGGAGCCCATCACCATGGTGAGCAGCATGAAGAATAGAGCGTGGGATTTGACATAATCGATCATATAGTCTTTCTTTTCGCGGTAGGCTTTGTGTTCCGTCAACACCAACCAGAGCCCGCCGCCGACGGCGAAATGGGAGATCGCCACATGCACGATGGCCATCACGGCAATCAGGATCGGTCCGCCGATGGACGGAATGTACCAAACTGGATAGTTCATTCACTCTCCTCCTCTTTCCTAACTATAAATATAAATAAATACGCTTTTTAAGATACCAGACACCTTCCCAAAAATCAATCCATAAAGACAATTCAAACTTTCCTATTTCTGAAAATAATAAATTTGACTTTTTTTTGCAAATATATTATAAAAATTGACAGGAGGTCGCATGAAAAAACCATTACTGTTACTTCCCGTCGCGTTATTAATGTGCACTATTATTATCCATTCATCTGAATTTTCTTTCGTTGGATCCCAAAAATGTAGATTTTGCCATAGAGGAAAAAGTAAAGGCGATGTGTACGAAAAATGGTTCAACGGCCTGATTACTCCTGACGAAAACGTTTGCAAAAAATGCCGTAATGAACGAAGCAAAGACTTTAAAGGTTTTGATTACAAAGAGTATTTAAAAAAAATAGATCATACTTACAAAGAAAAATAAATTAAAGAAAGTTAAGGGGTAGGATGAATTTATTAAAAAGAGAAGCCAAAAGGGCAGACCAAAAAATGAGCAAACTATATTTCACCGCAATATCCAGTTTACTACTGATACTGGCCTCCTGCGATAATGGAAATTCTATCAGAAATTACGAGGAGAAAGCGCCTCCTGCCAAGAGCGAACAACAAACAACCAATACCCAGATCCAGTGGGATGTCCCCGAGGGATGGATGCAAGAAACGAACACATCCAGTATGAGGCTGGCGACCTTTTCGATTGGCGAAGGAAATGATAAATCCGTATGCACAATTGTCCCTTTAAAAGGCGAGGCCGGAGGGCTGCAAGCCAATGTTATACGCTGGCTAGGGCAACTCAAGATACAACTCCAATCAGAAGATGAATTAAAGGGATTTTTAGATCAAAAAGATACGTTTAAAACCAAAGGGCAATTTCCCGGCGATCTGGTTGATTTCACATCTCTGGCAAAAAACCAGGACGACGTGTCAATGTTGGTGGCGATGGTGAAAATATCCGACATCACTCTATTCATCAAACTAAGCGGGCGCAAGGGTAAATTAGTCGGCATTCGCCCGAAATTCGAAGCTTTGTGCCAGTCAATCCACACAGGAGCTCTATGATGAAACAAGTGAAACAACACCCGGTTATAAAGTACGCAGCCTCGTTAAAACTGACAGTCATTTGCCTGATGACGCTGATCGTATTGGTGGTGTGGGGAACGATATTCCAGGCCGAGCATGGTCTTTACGCGGCCCAGCAGAAATTCTTCCACTCATGGATCTTCCTCTTGCTGGGATTCATACCATTTCCCGGGACCGTACTCACTATGTTCGTCCTATTTCTCAACCTCTGCTTCGCGTTGATATTTCGTGTCGGTTACCGCTGGTCCAATATCGGAAACATAGTGACTCACCTCGGCATCATCGTCCTGTTGGTCGGAAGTTTCTACACATTCAATTACTCCGAGGAATCGGTGTTAAGCCTAAAAGAGGGAGACAGCAGTCGATTCTCCTCATCCAGCTACGCCTGGGAATTGGCGATCTGGCAAGAGACCGGAGGCGCCCGAAAAACCTTCGCGATGGACAGCCAGGGATTCGAAGCCGGAAAGGAAATCCTCTTTGAATCTCTCAATATAAAAATCAAGATCAATGAATACTACCCCAATAGCGAGGCATTCCTTCCGCAAGGAACTTCCGCCGCGTTGCGGGAAGGGCACGGTCCTATCAACGTCTCGGGAATCCAAACCCTCAAAGGTCTACCAAACTCCCCCGAGCCTTCGCAAGACCAGGCGGGAATCGCGTTTGATATTGTTTCACCCGCCGTATCTCGGTCTGTGCTTTTATATGGGGGGGACAACACTCCAACCCGCATCTCCATCGCAGGAAAAGCCTATGGTTTTTCATTGCGTAAAAAAAAATTTCCATTGCCTGTCAATATTCAATTGCTGGATTTCAAAAAAATCATGTACCCAGGCTCTGATATTCCCAGGAGTTATGAGAGCCGGGTAATGATAACAACCGAAGGATTGGAGCGGGAAGTCCGGATCTCCATGAACAAACCGCTGCGGTATAAAGATTACACCATGTTTCAATCCTCCTATTTCGTCGACCGGGATGGAACCGAATACTCGATTTTAGCGGTGGTAAAAAACGCCGGCCGGTTGCTGCCCTATATCTCCAGCCTACTGATATTTTTGGGAATCGCCATCCATTTCATCGTCATGCTGTTCCGCCGCAAAAAAATGACAACCGCAATCTTTCTGGCGATGATAGGAACAACCTTCATCCACGGAACTCCCCCAACGCCGGCGGACCTATCTCTCGATGAATTGCAAAAAGTCGTCATTCTGGAAAACGGGCGTAAAAAACCTCTGGACACATTCGCTCAAAATATTCTCAAACAATTGTCCGGCCGTAGCAAATACCAGCAAACTCCAGCCATCCAATGGCTGGCCAAAATCTTGCTCACTCCATGGGACAGCGTAGACGACACCGTGTTTCTCATCAACCACCCGGATGTATTGAACGCAATCGGTATAACTCCCTCTGGAAAAGACAGGGATCGATACAGCTACAACCAATTGCAAAACCATATCAACCAATTGCGCCAATTGGCGTTCGAAGCATCCAAAATCGACGATACCGAACGAACCATGGTGGAAACTGAACTCATCATCCTTTACAATAAATTGTATATCTATCAGCAACTGACCGGAAGCTTCGATTTCGCATTCGCCAACGAAAATTTTTCGCTGCGGAGCGATTGGGGGAAAAATCAATTAGGGCTGGAAAAAAGCCGCGATACCTTCAGTTATTACGAATTGGTAAAAAAAAAGAAAGCCATCTTCGATAGTGTGTCCAGCATTGATAGCAAGCCGGCAGACCAACGCACCGACGCAGAAGAGGAGATTGTAAAACTCTCCAAATCTATGGAACAATGGCCCCGTTATTTTGTCGATTCTCCCCTGACCATCCTCCATAATCCCAGGGCTCCGCAAGAGGAATGGCAAACCCCCACGGCCCTCCTTTCCGGTTACTACGCCCATGACGCAACGCCCGGTATGGAGTTGGACACTCTCGTGGCCGCGGCCCGCGCATATAAAAACGGCAATCAAAAGGCCTTCGACGACAATCTCAAAAAATTCAACGACATCATCGCAGCCGCGGTCCAGGGACAAATGCGGGACCATGCCATCGGTCGGGAATTGCTCTACAATAAAACCGATCCATTCTATAAATCGGAATTTTTCTACGGATTCTCTTTTTTGTTTCTGATGCTTTCGTTCATTGTGTTAAAAAAATGGATGTACCGGATCAGCGTCGCGCTTCTTGCGACCGCGCTAGTCTACCATACCTTCGGCATCATACTGAGAATGATGATCACCGGACGCCCCCCGGTCACAAATCTCTACGAGACATTCGTCTTCACCGGCTGGGTCACCGCGTTACTGGGAATCGTCCTGGAATTGTCCAAACGAAAAAACATCGGCATTCTGACCGGAAGCATCTCAGGTCTGGCCATGCTTCTGATCGCGGGCAAGTATTCGCTGGATGGAGACACCATGGGCATGTTGATGGCGGTTCTGGATTCCAATTTTTGGTTGGCCACCCATGTCGTCACCATAACCGTGGGATACGGCGGTATCGTTATCTCAGGTGTTATCGGTCATCTTTATCTGCTGCAGCGTATATTCCAAAAGGGCAAAAAAGAAATTTTGGACAAAACATTCCAGGCCGTTTACGCCACCCAGGCGTTCGGACTCGCCTTCACATTCCTGGGCACAGTCCTGGGCGGTATTTGGGCCGACCAAAGTTGGGGCCGCTTCTGGGGGTGGGATCCAAAAGAGAATGGAGCGCTCTTGATTGTTCTCTGGTCCGCGGTTCTGTTCCACGCCCGGTTGGCCAAATGGATCAAGGAATTGGGCATAGCATTGGGCAGTATCGTTGGCGTGATTACCGTCATCCTGGCCTGGTTCGGCGTCAATTTGCTGGGAGTGGGACTCCATTCCTACGGATTCACCTCGGGTATCGCCGCCACCCTTGGAATATTCATTGCTTTTGAGTGCCTGTTTATGGCGGGCGCCTATATATTGATCATATCTAAAGAAAAAAAATTAGCGCCTACAAAATAATTGAGCGAGGGGTTCAGCATGAACTGGATTTCATGCTGGACCCGGTTCTCATTACAAAGCGATTCACTTTTCCGTTTGCGATTCTCCCACCGTCAGACTTCCTTCGTAGATGAGCCCGTCGTTGTAAAAAACCGCATAGCGGTATGACCCCGGAAGAATATTTTCCACCCTCTCAAAACAAATAATGTATTCGTAGTATTTACCCGGTTCGCCGTAATAGAACGCTCGCTCCGCGACCCTCTTTTTGTCTTCGTTATAGAACCTCACCCTAATTGCGCCCTCGTCCTCCAATTCTTTGACAGTCAGCAAAAAATAAAACGGAACCCTGACGACGCCATCTTTGAAATATTCTTTCTTCGCTTTATCGTTGTCATTTTCCACATGCTTGAGAAATTCTATTTTGTAGAGATAGGGGTGGGCCAGGAACGGCAATTGCTCCGGTTTGATACGACAGGAAGCGGCAGTCGTTACCGCCAATGCCGTCAGACCAACAAGAACTTGATAAAGAATCGTTTTAGGGCTAATGAGTAACCTCCCTGGATTTTGATCTTGTTTTTAAATATTTTTTCAAGAAACACCTCCACTGTCTGGAAGCGATTATCGCGGTAATAGAACAACACAAACGAGGACAAACGCAAGCCCAACGGCAGCTTCATCTGCCCGTTTAGGGAAATGGTCTCCAGCGCGTAGACATTGTTGAAAAAGAACCTCAACTGAAAATCATACGATTCAGCGCTTCGTAATTGCAGGTTGAGATTGAAATTCGGCGTATTGGCGCCCTCCACCCAAAAATGGTCGGACCGGTAGCGCGACGCCACCCCATACTCCAGCGCAAGACCAAAAACGCCGATCTCCCGTCGCAACGCCACCAGGTAATTAAAATCGGTAAAATTCTCTTCCTGATTGTCCCACACATGGTTGACCGTGACTGAGGGTTGGATAACAAATCCCAGCGGCAATAAAATGCCCGCGGAAGAGAAGGCTACATTCACCCCCGGCGTTGTGCGCGAATTCATCTGATCCGCCATCGGAAACGCGGAGTACATATAGAAGGTTGTAAAACGAAGAGCTATGTTTTTATCCAGAAACATCAGCGGCTGAAAATTGAGATTCATTGAAAAATTGTTACGGTTGACGGTCTGAAGCATATCCCGGGTAAAATTATAATTTGAAGACAATGTGAGGATGGATGACCGGAATACCAGAGAGCTGGAAAAGTCAACCGTGTCGGACCGGACATTTTCCCGCAAAATCCTTCGCCCGCCCGATAATCTCAGGTCCAGGGCTTTCCAGATTGTCACAGGAGTGGACAAGCGGTATGAATAACTCCGTTTCAAATTATGGGAGAATTCAAATTGCGGCATCAGGATCTTCAACTTCTTGAGGGTGACAACGGATGAAAATTGGTAAAACGCTTCCGCCCCCTTGCGGCCGCTCACTTGCTGGGACAGTGAGTATTCCAAAAAGCCGAGATCCTGCCGGTGAGATAGTTGCACATTGAAGGATTTTTCGCCGGAATTGAGCAAAGTGGAGATATCGAAGATCTTGTTTTTGTTCACAATAAAATCGGTCTTGCCGGAAAAGACGGCGCCTCTTTTTACCCCGGATAGCTTAAAGAACTCTTTCTCGAAGAGTTTGAGGTTAAAATCTCCCCTTAACAATGGTTCCCGTACCTGTAGAGCCGTCGATAAAGACAACCCGTCCACATCGGTGTAGTTGAGACTGTTGAAATAGAACAATGTTTTTTCAGGTAGCTTCCCCCTTTTGAGGGTCAGCTTTTTGAAAGGGATCGAGGGCATGCCCATCACATACGGAATCACAAACCGCGCTTTGATTTTCCGGTTCTTGTCGATGCTGAACTCCCGGAACTCGTAAACCAGGGCGTAATCTTTCATTTGCTCCGGGGTAGAGCGGACAAACTCCCCGAACGATTCATCCGCTCCCGCAACCTCTACAGTTTCATCGAATCGTTCCGTTTTATATTTGAAAGGAAAGCCTTTAAACCTCAAAAGATCCCGGCGCCCGGCCCCTTCGGCTTCCTCCTTCCCCTGTCCCCTCACATGTCCATAGAGCACTCCTTCCAAAGCCTGAACATTCAGATAGAGCACATCCGCCTGGATCGAGCGTCCATCGCCGGCATCGAGGACAATGTTTCCACTGCCATACACCAGACTCAACTCTTCACAATAGAGGAAATAATCGCCGGAGAAACGCATGGCCTGATTATGGGGTCCGGCGGGCAAAATAAAACCGCGGCAACTCAACGCCAGAATGCTAAGGCAAAGAAACTTTGTAAATGGAGCCATCAGTCGTAAACAAATAAATATTGTCCCGGTAATCCACCGTAATACCGCCGACACCGGACGCCGGAGAGCGGTAAGCCGCAATCAAATCGCCGGCCAGAGAAAAATGGTAGACCGAATCGGTACTGGTCTCCGTCGCCAAAATTCCACCCTTGAACACCGCGATTCCGCCCGCGGCCATACCCGACACCTTGAACAAATAGTCCCGCTCCCCCAATTCCGGGTCATAACGAAAAAACCCGTTGGTTCGTGAATCAAACACCAGCAAGCCATCATCCAACGCGGCCAAATAGAGCGGTACCAGTTCAACAGTGGAGATCTGGGTCAACGGATCTCCGGATAAGGGCTCGACGGTCCAGATCTGGTTGGAGTTCCCGCACAAATAGATGATATTTTGCAAAAACGCCACGCCGCTGGTTCCCTCGCTCAACAAAGAGCGAATGACCAGGCCGGTCTCCATATCCAACGCGTACAGCCGTCCTGATTCGGTCACCCGCCAGAGCTTTTCGCCGTCAAAGGTCAAATCTCCGCTTCCGGTGATATTGGTGCCGATCACCTTCAGCACCCGCAACGAGTCCGTGGACGCGTCTGGATCCAGGGGATTGTTGAAAACAACGTCCTTGCAATTATTAAAAAGAATAATACAAGCCCACAGCAAAATGATCTTTTGAAATTTCACTCTGAATTCCTTTTTTACCTCCAGAAAATTTTAGATCCAATACATGCAGCAAAAAAACCGCGGCCATACCGCCGATATAATAGTTCCTCGCTTTAAAGTGGTCTTCCGTTCGACGCCTCAATAGTAAGATTTCATCGACATTCATTGAGCCCAGATAATTCTCATACGATTCATTGCCTTTATTGTTTTCGATGATAGCTCCGGCAATCGCCGTACAAAAAGCTCCCAGCAGAAGAGTTCCTTTTAAAATTTTCCCGGACTTTAACTGATAAACACCGGGAATAACTTTGATCACCGGAACAGGTTTACCCTCTTTGCCGTTTGCGTCCGTACCTTCAGCCAAGAACGGGTATTGGACCAAAATCAGCATTACCAACAGAATTGCCAATTTCTTTTTTTTCATCCCTATTATAATATACTATTTTTAAAGATGAATGCAAATGTTCTTAAAAAGCTTGCGGGCAAATAAGAAAAGTTGATATATCGGATATTTTGCCTTGACAAGTTGAAAGCCTTTCATTTATAATCCGATCATAGTGGAGATATCCAGAATGTGTGGATGTAACGGACAAAAAGGAGAATAAAATGAAGCAAGGGATAGCTACGATAATATTTTTTGTCATAATTAGCCTGTTATCTTTCGGGTACGCCCAGGAGGAAGCCCAGCAGCCTGCGGCCCCCGCACCGGAAGAGGTCGGCATCGGTAACATATATTTCCCGCGGCCGTTCATCCAGGCGGGGAAAGATTATCAGAAAGGTGTTTACACAGTGAAAATCGTGTACAAAGACAGCGGCCCCGTGTTCTTGGTCTACAAAAAAGACGACATGCTATTCGAAGAAATTGCCGTCATTAAAAAACTTCCGGAAGGTAAAAAAAATTCTGTAAAACGGTTTAAAGTACGCAAAGATTTCTTGAAAGACTTTGAATATTTCCGCCTCAGAGTAATGCGACCGGACCACACGCTATTCGCCTACTTCATGACAAAGAAAAAAACCGAAATCCCCGAGGCGCCTGAACAAACTCCTGAAAAACAAATTTAAAGGGGTCTATTCATCCTCATCGTCATCGTCGTTGGACGCGGAACCGGATTTTTCGAAGTAATCGGTAATCATGAAGTGATCGTCCTCGCGGCAGACCTCCATCGGCTCTGTCCCGGTTAAAAAAGCTTCATAAAAAGGATATAGACAATCAGGGGTTGCCAATTTCCCGGTCAAACGGTCGATTTTGACAATCACGACGCCCGCGGGACGTTTATACTCAGAGGGCTCCTGATGGGTCTTTAAAAACTCCTCCATAAATTTGACAAAGATGGGATTCGCGGCCCGGGAACCGGTTTCCATCCGTCCCAGACTTTTCAATCCTTTGTCGAATCCGACCCAGACCCCAACCGTGACCGACGGACTGAATCCTATAAACCAGGCATTGGTCCAATTGTCCGTTGTTCCGGTTTTCCCGCCTAACGGGACATTGTAGTCATGTACAAGATGGCGGGCCCGCCAACCTGAGCCGTTATTCACAACACCCTGCAGCAGGAAGTTGATTATATACGCGGTATCCGGCTCGATCACCCGTTTTTTGTCCGGGAAATTTTCTTCGATGATATTATTGTTCTGGTCCCTGACTGACTTCACAAAATAGGGGTTCACCCGTACTCCCAAATTTGGAAACACTGTATAAGCCCCCACCATTTCAATCAATCGCACCTCGAACGCTCCCAAAGCAATGGACATGAACGGTTTGAGTTGCGAGGTGATACCGAACCGGTGTGCAAAATCGACAATTTTCGCCGGTGTCAAATGGGACACGATCTTTGCGGAAATAATATTTCTAGACTGCTGAAGAGCCCTGCGCAAAGTGAGGGGACCGACAAAATTTCCCTGATCGTTTTGAGGTTCCCAGAGCTCATCGATTTTTTCATCATAATAGGAAAAGGGTTCGTCGATGATTAGCGTGGCCGGAGTATAGCCGTTCTCCAGGGCGGCGGTATAAATAATCGGTTTGAATGACGATCCTGTCTGGCGAAGCGCCTGGGTGGCGTTGTTGAATTTGTACTTCTCGAACGAATAACCGCCAACCATCGCCTTGATCTCGCCGGTTTTATTTTCCACCACAAGAATCGCCCCCTGGGTGTCGGGTTCCTGTTCCAGTCCAAGCGCGAGCTCTTTTTTCTTCTCATCCACCGATAGAATATTGAACAATGCCACATCGCCCTTTTTAAGTATGGAGGGTAAGGAATATTTTGCCCAGGCAGCATCCTTGGCCGCCAGCCGACCTGTATAGCCATTTACCCGGACATCCGCACTCTTGGCGTTAACCTGCATGACAACGCCTTTCACGATGTTGCCGGTTTCAATCTCGAGGCGCTTCCACTCGGACAAACAGTGAGTCTTGACATCCAATTCATTTTTGAGAAGATTGTAGAGCGGTTCGTTTTTGCGCCAACCGCGCCGTTTATCCAATTCCCGCAAGCCCTCTTTCAGGGCGGATTCCGCCCAACGCTGCATATCGCTATTCAAAGTGGTGGCGACTTTCAATCCACCTTTGTATAATAGATTGTCGCCATATTTCTGTTCAATATATTTACGGGTCTCCTCCAGGAAATAATCGCCGATGGATTCATTGCTGGTCTCGTAGGCCTTCAGCGGCAACCCGCTTGCAATCGCCAGGCCATGGTCATCCGCCGAAATAAACTCGAGTTCCAGCATCTTATCGAGAATATGATTGCGCCGTCTCAAGAGATACTCCTTCCGTTTGTCACTGTCGTCGGGTTTGCGGAAAATATTATATAGAATATTTGGAGTCGGAATGATGGCAGCCAGCAACGAAGCCTCTTTAAGATCGAGCTCCCGCGACGTCTTGCCAAAATAATATTTCGATGCCGCTTCGACGCCATACACACTGCCGCCCCAGAAAATTTTATTGCAATAGAAGGTTAAAATCTGATCCTTCGTATAATTTTTTTCGATTTGAATCGCCAACAATATCTCGTTGAATTTTCTACCGTAGGTTCGTTCAGGCGTGAGAAAAAGATTCCGCGCCAATTGTTGGGTAATGGAACTGCCGCCCCCCCAATTTCTACCGAACACAACCCCCAGCACCGCGCGAAAAGTACCGATGAAATTCACTCCCCAATGGGTGTAGAACTGGTTGTCCTCGCTGGCGATAATCGCATGTTTCAAAACATCCGGGATATCCGAGCTTCGGACAATCGCCCGTTTTTCAATGGCGAACTCCTTGATGGGATGTCCCAGATCGTCATACACCGACGTCAATACTTTTGGAGTTAGATCCTCCAACCGTTGGATCTGTTGGGGAAAACCCTTTTGGTACACAAAAATTATCCCGGTTAACGCTCCCAACAACATAGTGAACAATAGCGAGGCGACAATCAATATAACTTTCAAATTTTTTAAAATAAACTGCTTCATGATATTTATCCCGGTCAAGTATACCATATCTACTTTTTTTAGAAAAGACGCAAATTTCTTCAACACTCTGATTACAAAACCTTACGGAAGCCCCAAAACACTAAAGAAAAATATTTTTTTTATTGATTCCCCTTGCAAACTACTGACTAACATGTTAATTAGTATTCTAACGATTATTATATCGATTAGAATTTTATAACAGGAGTCAAAGACCTGCCACGGTTCATTTGAATCACCTGAAATTTAAATAAAAATATGCTGTATTAAAGTTATGCAAATAGAAAATGACATTAGACCCGAGGTAATTTTAAAACAACCGAGGGATTTTTTCACATACAAAACTAAATTCGAATTCTCGACCATAAGGAGGATGATATGCCTGCAAAAGGTTATGTAGAGATTTCAAAAGAAGGATGCAAGGGGTGTAATTTGTGCGTTATCAATTGTCCGACTAAATGCCTGGCACTCAACACATCCGACACTAACAGTTACGGTTTACATTACGCCTATTTGGCTGAAGAAGAAAAATGTATTGCATGTATGAATTGCGCAGTCATGTGTCCCGACGCAGCCATAACCGTATATAAGAAAACAAGTTAAAACGGAGGGAAAATTGGGCGAAATAAAATTTATGAAAGGTAATGAAGCTCTAGCAGAAGCCGCAATCCGCGCCGGTCTGCAGGGTTACTTCGGCTATCCGATTACTCCCCAGTCCGAAGTTATCGAATACCTGGCTATGGAAGAGCCGAAACATAACTATGTCTTGCTTCAGGCAGAAAGTGAAGTCGCATCGATCAACATGGTATACGGTGCCGGCGGAACCGGCGCCCGGGTTATGACAACCACCTCTTCGCCGGGTTATTCTTTGATGCAGGAAGGTATCTCATATATCGCCTGCGCCGAGATCCCCTGCGTTGTCGCGAACGTTGTGCGTGGCGGCCCGGGTTTGGGCACCATTCAACCCAGTCAGGGAGACTATTTTCAAGCGGTTAAAGGCGGCGGTCATGGAGACTACCGGTTGATCGTCCTGGCCCCGAATTCAGTCCAGGAAATGGCGGACCATACAGTACTGGCGTTTGATCTCGCCGATAAATACCGCACCCCAGCCTTGATTCTTTCTGACGGCGCCATCGGCCAGATGATGGAAAAGGTTGAATTGCCGGATCCGATCGATTACAAACCCAACAAACCCTGGGCCACCGTTGGTAAAAAGCCCGGAAAAGACAGAAATATTTTAACCTCCCTTTATATCCAATCCGAGGATATGGAGCGGAAAAACATACATCTCCAGGCTAA
The DNA here is from genome assembly GCA_964491915.1 of uncultured Clostridia bacterium. GTDB lineage: Bacteria > Acidobacteriota > Aminicenantia > UBA2199 > UBA2199 > JAHELQ01. Next base: position 31,282 of record CAZBHS010000038.1, on the reverse strand, counting down.
ATACAAAGAGATCGAAGAGAACGAAATCCGCACCGAAGAATATATGATGGATGACGCGGAATTCGTTGTCATGGCGTTCGGTCTAACTTCCAGAATCTGCAAGAAAGTGGTTGATCTCGCCAGAGCCGACGGAATCAAGATGGGGCTCCTGAGACCGATTACTCTGTGGCCGTTCCCCTCTGCGAGGGTTGCCGAATTAGCCGCAAATGATTCAGTGAAATTCTTCTTTACAGTCGAGATGAATGTCGGCCAGATGGTGGAAGATGTAAAACTGGCGGTTAACGGTAAAAAGCCGGTACATTTCTACGGCAGGGTCGGCGGCATTATCCCAACTCCCAAAGAGGTGCTGGAATTCGCCAAACAGCATATTAAATAAGGAGATATCAAGATGAAAGAAGGATATGAAGTTATATATAAAAAGCCGAAGACCTTAGTGGATGTCCGCATGCACTATTGTCCCGGATGTCTACACTCCACTGTCCACAAACTCTTGATGGAAGTGGTGGATGAGATGGGTATCCAGAACCAAACCGTAGGTGTTTGCCCAGTTGGCTGCTCGGTATTCGCATACGATTACATGGATGTCGATATGCAGGAAGCGGCCCACGGCCGTGCCGCCGCATTGGCGACCGGTATCAAGAGAATGTTGCCCGACCGCTACGTATTTTCCTACCAGGGTGACGGTGACCTCGCCGCCATCGGCACCGCAGAGACGATTCACGCCTGCAACCGCGGTGAAAAGTTCACCTTCATCTTCATCAACAACGGGATCTACGGTATGACCGGCGGTCAGATGGCTCCGACCACTTTGCCTGGTCACAAGACCTCCACTTCTCCCTACGGAAGAGATGAAACAAAAGTGGGCATGCCCTTGAAAATGGCTGAATTGATTGCCACATTGCCGGGAGTCGCCTATTCCACGCGTGTAACCTGTAACAATCCCGCCAATGCCCGCAAAGCCAAAAAGGCTATCCGCCGGGCGTTCGAGATTCAGAAAGAGGGATTGGGTACCACCTTCATCGAAGTGGCCTCTAATTGCCCGTCTGGCTGGAAATGTACACCGGAAGCATCGTTGGATAAAATGAAGAATGAAATTTTACCGTATTATCCCCTCGGTGTTTTTAAAGAACCCGCGGCGGAGAAATAGGAGGTAATCAGATGCTACAAGAAATGATCTTTGCCGGATTTGGTGGACAGGGCGTCCTGTCGATGGGAAAATTGATGGCTTACGCCGCCATGAAAGAGGGAAAAGAGATTAGCTGGATGCCTTCGTACGGCCCCGAAATGAGAGGCGGTACCGCAAATTGCATGGTGAATGTCAGCGACCGCCCGATTTCGTCTCCTACCGTAACGGAATATGATGTGGCAGTGGTTTTGAATCTGCCGTCCTTGAAAAAGTTCGAGTCCAAAGTCAAGAAGGGCGGAATCTTGATCTGGGAAAGCAGCACCATCAAAGAAGCTCCCACTCGCGACGACATTGAAGTCTACGCGCTGCCCGCTATCGACAAAGCAGCTACAGAGCTCAAGAACGTCAAGGTTATGAACATGCTGGTTTTAGGCGCCCTGATGAAGGTCAATCCGATCGTCAAAACAGAATCCCTGATCACCGCATTAAAAGAGACCTTGCCTGAACGTCACCACAAACTAATTCCCTTGAACGAGAAAGCCATCGCGTTGGGGATGAGTTTAATCGAGAAAAAATAATACAACCATACAATACAACCCAGTAGGCAGCTCAGGCTGCCTACTGACCCTTCTCGCCAATCAAAAACAAACCGGGAAAATTCACTCAACCCGAGGGGACTATTTTATCACGGCAAGACACGGAGGTAGGAGCGTTTGAGGATTTCCAGGAGGAAGAGGAGGATGAGGGCCGCCAGGATGAAATATTGGAAAAGGTCGGTGGCTTTGTGGTATTTTTTACTGGAGATCTCGGTCTTCTCCCAGCGGTCGATTTCGGTGAACACCTGTTCGAGCGAATCCTTATCCGTGGCACGGAATGAGAGTCCGCCGGTGGTTTCGGCGATTTCCCGGAGGAGTTCCTCATCTATTTCCACCGGAACATTGACAAATTTTTTGCGACCGAACGCGTCCATCACCGGATACGGAGCTTCCCCTCTCGTTCCGACGCCGATGGTGTAGACTTTTACATTGAAGTCTTTGGCGATCTTCGCCGCGTCCCGGGGGTCGATCTCGCCGCGATTATTGACGCCATCCGTCAGCAGGATGATTACTTTTGTGTTGGCTTTTGAATGGCGGATACGGTTGACCGACGTCGCCAACGCCATGCCGATGGCGGTTCCATCCTCTAGTTCGCCGATTGATGTCTCTTTGAGAAAGTATTTCAAGATATCGTAATCCACCGTGAGAGGACTTTTGGTGTAGGAGGCGCCGGCGAACACCACCAAGCCGATACGGTCGGATTGCCGTTTCTCGATAAAATCTGAGATCACCCCTTTGGCTACCTCCAGGCGGTTTTTGGGTTTGAAATCCACCGCCGCCATGGAGCCGGAGATATCGAGACTGATGAGAATATCGATCCCTTCCTTCTTTTCAACCTGGAATTGGTTCAACAATTGCGGCCTCGCCAGAGCGACAATGAAGATAATCAAAGCCAACAATTTTAAATAAAACAGCGAACCTATCATCCGGGCCTTAAAGGAGTGATTCGAATCCTTTACCAGTTGCCGGGCGGAAAACAGGATATGGCGTTTGCCTTTTTTTTCCACAAAAATATGCCACAATACCAACAGCGGCACAATCAACAAAAACAATAGATAGATTTTATTTGCCAGGTGTAACATGATTATTCTTCGTCGGATTCAATTCTTCCCTCTCCCGGCGGCGCACAGCATCCACCAGGCTCGATATTTTCCCATTCAATTCATCCATCACCTCTGCGGCGGGTACAAATTTGGCGAATTTCACCAAATCAGAGGTATTGAGGACATAACCGATAACATCGACAATTGTTCTCTCGTTCTCTTTGGAGTCGAGGAACAGCAATGTCTCATAAGTTGTAAGATCTTCGGCGTTAAACCGGTATTGTCGGTGCAAAAAATGCTTGTAGAGTTCTGTGAGCCGCAAGTAAAACTCTTTGAACATCTCTTTTTCCGGCAAATGTTTCCCCATCAACTCTTTTACCCGGACATCCAGCTCTTCGATGGGGCTGAGAAGCGGTTCAACCGTTCCTTTATCCGGGCGTTTCCGCTTTTTTTGATAAAAAATCAACACCAGCGCCAGCACTACGGCGGCCAAAAAAATCAGCACATATTTCAACACAAAAAACGGATTGCCCTTGACTTCGATTGGATGCTTCAAATCCGCGATATCTTTATCCTCTTCGGTTAACACAGATTTAATGGTAATGGGGATGGAATTGGTCTCTTTCGTCTCCGCCACCCTGTCCCCGGACACCACCTCGATGGTGAGAGGGCCAATCTCGAACTCTCCGGTACGAAAGTAGGCGATATCGATATCTTGCTCGAACACCAGCTCGGTATCATGCTTTTGCAGCGGCAACTCAGATCGAGACAGCACATCGAATTCATCTTTGCCGATCTTCACCCGTATCCCATCCGCCGGTTGGTCTGTTTTCACCACAATTTTAAGGGAGATCACATCGCCGACGAACGCCATATTTTTTGAAGCGGAAATCAAGACTTGAGTCTCGGAATGAAGGGGCGCCAGACTAACGAAGAGAAGAAACAAAACAGGAAAGATGCGTCGCTTTGCCATTTTATCGTTTTACCTCGCGTATTTTTTCTTCCGTTTCAGGAAAAAATCGAACAGCGGCTTTTCGTATTCCGACTCATGTTCGATATCCACCACATCGACACCGTACCGCTTGAAGGTTTCATCGAGGGAGTCCCGCTTTTCCTTCATGATCTTGAAAAACCCGAGCCGTGTCTCGACTGAAGAAAAATCCACGTAAAAATCTTCCCCGGTTTCAGAATCCTGAAGCAAAAACATCCCGCTCTGCGGTACATCGAGCTCTCTGGGATCGGAAATATTCACCGCAATCAGATCGTGCTTGCGGCTGGAAATTTTCAACGGCAAATCAAAGCCGCGATCAATGAAGTCGGAAATCAAAAACACGATGGCCCGCTTCTTGATCACTTTGTTCAAATAGACCAACCCGTTATGGATCGATGTCTTCTTGCCTCGAGGCTCAAAATGGAGGATTTCCCGGATGATTCTCAAGAGATGAACCTTCCCTTTCTTCGGCGGAATAAACCGCTCCACCTGGTCGGTGAACAAGAGCAACCCCACCTTGTCGTTGTTCAGCATGGCGGTGAAGGCGACAATCGCCGATATTTCGGCGGCGATCTCTTTTTTGCTCTTGGCGCCGGAAAAAAAACTCAAGGACGCCGATAAATCGATGGCGAGAATCACTGTCAATTCACGCTCTTCGACAAATTGCTTCACATACATCCGGCCCATCCGGGACGAGACATTCCAGTCGATGAACCGGATATCGTCGCCGGCCTCGTACTCCCGGACTTCGGAAAATTCCATTCCCCGGCCCTTGAACGCCGAATGGTACTCGCCCGCCAGAATCTCTTTCGAGGTTTTACGGGAGATGATCTCGATCCGCTTGACTTTCTTTAACACATCTTCGGCAATCATGTCTATCTCAAAATTCCTCCGCTTCTTTTTTTCTGTCTTTCCAGTAGCATTCAATCGAATGACAGCTATTATTATATTATTAATCGGAGAATTTTGCAATTTGAGAGATTTTATTTCATTAATATAGTATAATATAGGTAAATTTAAGGACCTTTGATGGGGCAGGAGAGAGAGTATATAGTTTCGTGCTGGTATTGTTCAGCGCCATTCAACGCGTTTGAATCGGCATTATGCAAGCACGCCGCCCCCAGCCGGGTATGCCCCTTTTGCCTCCATTGTATCTGCGACGCCCCCGAATCATACCGGACAAAATACTGGCAAGAATGCCCGGCGGAATTGCTTGATGTATCGGGCGCCGCAAACACGGGAGAAAGTCCGAAAATAGGGGAATTATTGATCAAAGCGGGAAAAATAGACCGTCAACAATTGAAAGAGGCAATCCAAACCCAACAGATCACAAAACAAAAATTGGGCGAAATTTTCATCATGATGGAATTGCTCACCCCCCAGGAGTTGAAACTCTACCTCTTGAACCAAAAAATAATCGATGAGATCGAGCTGGAACCCTATATGATGAACAAAGAACTGGCCAGACGGTTGGGCAAAGAGTTTTGCTTGAAATACAATCTCGTCCCCCTCGAATACAATCGCATCGGCAACGAGCGCATTCTCCGCTTCGCCATACCGGCCAAAAACAATCTAGCGGCGATTAAAAATTCAAAACGGTTGCAAAAGATCATCCTCATCCCCTACCTGGCGGCAAAGGAAAAAGTCGAGGCAATACTCGCCACTATGAAGGAAGAGCTCGAGTGGGAGAACCTACTCAAAGACGAGACAACGTTCGACGACCTGCTGAAATGACCACTCTCAATTGTACACCTCCCCCATCAGCATCTTCACAATATAGGCCGCCGCCTGTTTATGATTTCCCTGACCCCGGATGGGGGGACCGACACATGATGGGCAGCCCCGCAAGCAACCGCACCCTTCGATGACCTCCAGAATTTTAGAAAACAATTCACCGGTCTTCTCATACAACGATTCCGCCAAACCGACGCCGCCGGGGTAATTGTCATAAATATAGATGTTGGGCTCGAAGTCCGCCAAATTGGGCTTTTCATGCTCCGCCATCCGCGAAATCTTTCTAATTTTATTGATACTGATATCGGTGTTGGTGACATTATCCTCCACTGCGGAGCCAATATCCATCACATCGCACATCAACATCACGGCGCTGATATGCCGCGTCAAATAAGCGATCCCCGCCACCGCCTCCAGTTTCTCTTCCGAAGGAATGTCGAGATTGTTCAGCAACTGGCTGCGCACCGTCATCCAAAAAGCCGACGTGTGCATCTCCCGCTGCGGCAATTGCAAATCCCCGGCCCCCACATTCTCGTTGGTGAAAAATTTCAATTTTTTGAAGCCCACCACCTGCGAAAACACATGCACATCGCCATAATAGAAACGGTGGCTATCATGAGGCGTATCATCGAACACATCCAGCACAGCGATCTTGGTATAAGTAATGGCGTCGGTGTAATAATCGGAATTGGACCGGCGCACAAACGCCTTGCGATTCTCGAAATCAAATTCTTCCACAATGTACTGCTCCCCTTCCAGAATATAAATGGCTTTGGGATGCAACGTCTCGAGAGCCGCTGAGAAGTCCACCTCGGCGATGACCGCCTCGACCTCCGTCCGGTCCACCACCACAAAATTGTCCGACGACACCCGGTTCAAACTCACAGCGTCCGCCGGATACCCCTCTTCGGTCCAGAACCATTTATCGCCTTTCTGAAACAAGACCTTGTTCTCCGACAAATAATCGAGAATCTCATCCAGATCTTCCTCGCCGAAGAGCTCCCCCTTCACGAAGGGCAATTCGAACGACGCGCACTTCACATGATCGATGAGAATACTCATGTTATCGGGATTGACGCGCCCCATTTCCGGGGATTTGCCGGTGAAATATTCCGGGTGATTCACGATAAATTGGTCCACCGGCGACGATGACGACACCAGCACCCCAATGGATTTGCCGGACCTGCGGCCGGCCCTTCCGAACCGCTGCCATGTGGAGGCGACTCCCTGGATAGGAGGCCAGCACCACCGCGTCCAGCGACCCGATATCGATGCCCAACTCCAGAGCGTTGGTGGAGACGACAGACTTGATATTGCCTTCCCGGAGCCCCTTCTCGATCTCCCGCCGCTTCTTGGGCAGATAACCGCCCCGATAGCCCCGCACACTACCCGAATCAGTGACATTCTTCTCAAAATCGTTCTTCAAATACTTGACCAGCACCTCGGTAATCAACCGCGAATTGGCAAAGGTAATCACCTGCAAACCGTTATTCAAGAGGATGCCGGAAATCTGCCGGGCAACGGACACAAACGAGCGGCGAATCCCCAATTGTTTATTCACCACCGGCGGATTGAAAAACACCAAATATTTCTCGCCCCGCGGCGCGCCGCTGTTTTCCACCAAACGAATCGGCTCCTCCACAATCTTCTCCGCCAATTCTTTAGGATTGGCAATGGTGGCGGAGGACATGATAAACACAGGGTGGCTTCCGTAAAACGCGCAAATCCGCTTCAGCCGCCGCATCACATTGGCCATGTGGGAGCCGAACACACCGGTGTAATAATGCAATTCATCGATCACCACATACTTGAGGTTCTCGAAAAGGTTGACCCATTTGGTATGGTGGGGCAGAATCCCGGAGTGGAGCATATAGGGATTGGTGATGACGATCTGCGCCTGCTTGCGAATGGCCTTGCGGGTACTCCGGGGGGTATCGCCGTCATAGGTGAACAATCCCAACCGGTCGCCGAGACTCTTGTTCATCTCGAACAATTCCGCCAATTGGTCTTGCGACAACGCCTTCGTCGGAAACAAGTACAATGACTTGGCCGACGGATCCTTCATCAAGGCGTTCAACGTCACGGAATTGTATATCATGGTCTTCCCCGAAGCAGTCGGCGTCGCAGCCACGACACTCTTCCCCTCCAGCACATACCGAACCGCCTCCGCCTGGTGGGAATACATACGCTCGATCCCCTTGGCCCGGTAAATATCGACCACCCGCTCATCCAATTGAGGCGGAAAATCCCTAAAACTGCCGCTAAAGGCATCGATCTTCGTAACCCGCGCCTCAGTCTCGATATCATTCCTGAGCTTCAAAATCTCCCTCAACGACTCCGCCACTTTAAAATCCTTATCTCCACTCATAGCGCTAACATAACACAAAAAAACACAGGTGTAAACCAATCCCACCCCAGCCATTGACAAAGATACTACTACAAAGTATACTACTCTAAAGTAGCAAAGAGAGGCAATACAATGCAAGTAAAATTTGTCAACCGGGTCCGCGAACTTTCATTCCTCAACTCGCTGTATAAATCAAAAGAATTCCAATTCGTCCCCATTTACGGCCGGCGGCGGATCGGTAAAACCGAATTGGTCAAGCAATTCATCCAGGGGAAAAAAGGCATCTATTTTTTAGCGGACGCCATGGATGAGAAGAATCAACTACGCTTCCTGGGCCGGCAGGTGGGAGAAGCCTTCGACGACATCATCCTCCAGGAGCAAGGCTTTGGGGATTGGTATTCATTCTTCCGTTATATCCAGGCCAAATCCGAACCGCTGGAGGAAAAACTGGTGGTAGCCATCGATGAATTCCCCTACCTGGCCCGGACGAATCCAGCCATCTCCTCCGTGTTCCAGAAAGGAATCGACGAATATCTCAAAGACAGCGGCATCTTCCTCATCCTGCTGGGCTCCTCCATCGGCATGATGGAAAAGGAGGTACTCAACTACAAAGCCCCCCTCTACGGCAGACGAACCGGTAGCCTCAAAATCGAGGAGATGCTCTTTGGGGAACTAAAAGATTTTTTCCCCGGCAAAACCTGCCGGCAATTGGTGGACATCTACACAGTGTGCGGCGTTGTCCCCGGTTACATCGGCAAATACGACAAAGAGGAAACCTTCGAAGAGTTTCTCCTGCACAAAGTCTTCAACAAAGGCAGTTTTTTCTACGAAGAGGCGGAGATGGTACTGCGGGAGGATTTCTACGAGCCCAAGACCTATTACTCGATCCTCCGGGCCATCGCCCTTGGGCGCCGTCGCCTGAGTGAAATCATGGACGAGACCGGACTCGAAAAATCGAAAATCTCCAAATACCTCAAAGTGCTGCAGGACCTATTGGTGGTGGAACGGGAAGTCCCCATCACCGAGAAAAACATCGAAAAGTCCAAAAAAGGCCTGTTTCAGATACGGGACAAATACCTCAACTTCTGGTTCCGCTTTGTTCTGGGCAACAAAAACTACATTGAAATCGACCGCTTCGACGCCATCTTCCCGCAAACACTGCAGAAAATACGGGATTTCCAGGGCATGCTCTTCGAAGACATCTGCCGGCAATATCTGTTGCTGAATCTGGAACGCTACCGTTTCGACACTGTGGGCCGCTGGTGGGACAAAGAAGAGGAAATCGACCTGGTAGCCATTGACGGGCAAGAGAAACGATTTATATTCGCCGAGTGCAAATACCGGAACCAAAAAACAGACCTGGATGTTCTCACCAATCTCGAGCGCAAAATAAAGAAGGTGAGTTGGCACAAAAGCTACACCATCGGCAAGATTATTCTGTTCTCCAAATCGGGTTTTACAGAGCGTTTACTTCAGAAGCAGATGCGCGACGAACGCATCGAGTTGATTTCGTTGCAAAAGATGTTTAATTAAATTCGAAGTAAATACCACAGCCATCAACTAATAATAATCTAACAATCTAGCACTAAGATCATTGACAAGGCCCCAAAACTATACTATTATATTTATGGAGTTACAAGTGTAAAAATGTATTGACGGAGGAAGGAATCATGGATAGAGAAAAATTTACCTTAAAAGCGAACGAAGCCATAGAACAAAGCGTGCGCCTGGCGGCGACTCACGGAAACCAGGAGGTCAACCCGCTGCATCTGGCGCAGAGCATCGTCCAGGACAAAGAAAATGTCGTGCACGCGTCCATCAAGAAGATCGGAATCGATCCCCAAATTGTCGCCAACAACCTCGACCAAGCGGTGCAGAAATTGCCGAAAGTCCAGGGCGCCGACTCGACAAAGCGCGGGACTCCGCCCAGCAATTCAAAGACGAATACATCTCCACCGAACATCTGTTCATCGCCATCCTGGAGATTAAAAACGGCGCCGCCGCCATCATCCAGAGTTCGGGAATCAGCAAAGAGACCTTCCTCGAAGCCCTGATGCAGATCCGCGGCAACCAAACCATCACCGACCCCAACCCCGAAGACAAAATGCAAGCCCTCAAACGCTACGGACGCGACCTGGTTCAACTGGCGCGGGACGGCAAACTCGATCCGGTCATCGGTCGAGACGAGGAAATCCGCCGCGTCATGCAGGTATTGGTGCGCCGCACCAAGAACAACCCCGTACTCATCGGCGAAGCCGGCGTCGGCAAGACCGCGATTGTCGAAGGAATCGCCCTGCGAATCGTCCAGGAAGACGTACCGGACATGCTCAAAGACAAACGCGTGGTGACCCTGGACATCGGCAGTCTGCTGGCGGGAGCCAAATACCGCGGCGAATTCGAAGACCGGCTCAAAGCCGTCATCAAAGAGGTCACCGAATCCGACGGCCGGATTATCCTCTTCATCGACGAGTTGCACACTATCGTCGGAGCCGGCGCGGCGGAGGGAGCGGTGGACGCGTCAAACATGTTAAAGCCCGCCTTAGCCAGGGGCGAACTCCGCTCCATCGGCGCCACCACCCTCAACGAATACAAGAAATATATCGAGAAAGACGCGGCCCTGGAACGCCGGTTTCAGCCGGTGTTGGTCAAAGAACCATCCGTCGAGGAAACCATCTCCATACTCAGAGGCCTCAAAGAAAAATACGAAATCCACCACGGCATCAAAATCACGGACGCGGCGCTCATATCCGCCGCCACCCTATCGCACCGCTACATCACCGACCGGTTTCTCCCGGACAAAGCCATCGACCTAATGGACGAAGCCTCCTCGAGATTGCGTATCGAGATGGATTCGAGCCCCGAAGAGCTGGACGAACTGGAACGCAAAATCCTGCAAATGGAAATCGAACGGCAAGCCCTCAAAAAAGAAAATTCCCGGGACAGCCGCGAAAAACTCAAACTCCTCATCGACGGGTTGGAAACCCTCAAAGTCAAACGGGACGAAATAAAAAGCCATTGGGAAAAGGAAAAAAGCTTCATCAAAAAACTCAACAACCTCAAAGAGCGGATCGACACCCTAAAAATACAACTGACGGACGCCCAACGGAAAAACGATTACGAAACCGCGTCGCAGATTCAATACGGCCGCATCCCTGACACCGAGCGGGAAATCATCGAAACCCAGGACGGCCTGCACACACTACAACAAGAAAAAAAGATCCTCACCGAAGAAATCACCGAAGAGGACATCGCCGAAGTGGTCTGCCGCTGGACCGGCATTCCGGTCAACAAACTACTGAGCGGAGAACGACAAAAGCTGCTCGATATGGAACCCACATTGAGACACCGGGTGGTGGGTCAGGAAGAAGCCGTGGACGCCGTGTCACGGGTGATTCGCCGCTCCAAAGCCGGACTCCAGGATCCGCACCGCCCCATCGGTTCCTTCCTGTTCCTGGGACCCACCGGCGTCGGCAAAACAGAATTGGCCAAAACCCTGAGCGAATTCATCTTCAACAGCGAACGGGCGATGATTCGCATCGACATGTCCGAATACATGGAGAAACACTCGGTGGCAAAATTGATCGGGGCGCCCCCCGGATATGTAGGCTACGATGAAGGGGGCCAACTGACCGAAGCGGTAAAACGGAGACCCTACTCCCTGATCCTGATGGACGAGATCGAAAAAGCCCATCCAGACGTATTTAACATATTGCTGCAAATCCTGGACGACGGCCGCCTCACCGACGGCAAAGGCAAAACCATCAATTTCGCCAACACCATTATCATCATGACCTCGAATCTCGGCTCGCAGATCATTTTGGAGACCAACAATTACGAAGAGATCAAAGCTCAAATCGACACCCTGCTCTACCGTCACTTCAAACCGGAATTCCTGAACCGGATCGACGACATCATCACCTTCCGGCCTCTGAGTAAAGACTTGATTCAGGACATCGCCAGATTGGAAATCAAAAAGTTTTCCCGCTTGCTCATCCCCGCGAAAATTTCCCTCGAGATCACAGACGCGGCTATCAAAAACCTGGCCGAAATGGGCTTCAATCCATCCCTCGGCGCCCGCCCGCTGAGACGGGTCATCCAGCGGGAAATCCAGGACCGCCTCTCATCATTGATTTTGGAAGGCGAACTTCCCCCTGAGTCGGTTGTCGAAGTGGATTTTAACGGCAAAACGTTTGAATTCAATCATAAAAACTGACAAAGCAGGCGGGGGGACAGAGACTCCCTCTCTCCCCCCCCTCTGCGTTTCATCCGGTCTTTGATGTTTAATTGAAAATAAATCACAAAAAGGTCTATAGACTTCAAAAGAAGTTATTACAATTATAAAGCAATAAAGATGCCAATCCCAATACTCAAACGCCGCCCCCTTCTAACACGTTTTCACATAAACGCTAAAACCCAAACACAATCAACCGATACGAATGCGTCAACACCTACAATCAGGAAACAAAAACAACCTATTTTTCTAAAATCACTCCACATATCGGCCCACTTCGGACAAAGCCACCGTATAAAACTTTATAGACAGTATAAACGGGGTTTATAGACCATCGCGCCCAAGGCTTGAAAATAAATTTTTTCTAAGTTATAATGACAAAACCATGAAATACCTACTCTACTATCGCGAAGGCTTTATCAAAAAGTTCCCGCTAAACAAACCTGAGCTTGTAATCGGACGTAGCCCGGAAAACGATTTGGTGATCAACGAGGATTACATATCCCGCCGCCATCTCGCCATTCAAGTGAAAGACGATTGCATCAAGATTCAGGACCTGGAATCCACAAACGGCGTTTACGTCGATGGATGCCGGGTCAAAGAGTCCACCATCAACATCGGCGAATCATTTTTCATCAAAGGCACCAGTTTTGTATTGAGAGACGGCTCGCTCGAAGAATTCAAGCTGGCCAAGGAACTCATCCCGGTATTCGACCATATCAAGAGCGAAGACGCCAAAGCTCCGGATACCACCAAAACAAAATACGTGAAAAACATTTTCAACGAATTGCTCAAGCACATTCTGGCCGTAGGGCTTAAAAAAACCGACTTTCACGAATTCATGCTGAATATCACCTCCTTCCTGAACGTGATCACCGATTTCGGCAGCATCTTTCTCGCCAGCCTGGAAGAGAACGATTTTAATGTCGTCATGTCCATCAAAAAAGAGAGCGGGGTTCTCGAGCAATTCAAAACCATCCTGAAAAAAAGTCCCCAATTATTTGAAGAGGACCTGGAATGGCAATTGATCCCTGATGAAAAGGACAAATATTTCTCAACCTTCACACTAAAAATAAACGGTAAAAAAGCTGTCTTAATCTACATTCCCAGCAACACCAACCGGGATGAAAACAAAAAAGTGGAGAACTTCCTCCTCTCATTCGCCAAAGAGCTGGCGCTCCTCGCCCAAATCATGCATGAAACCTCCAAATCAAAAAAAATCGACATCAAAGCCGACGAACCACTGGCCTTCGATAAAATTGTGGCCGCCGACCCACAAATGCAAAACCTCATCAAGCAGGCGAAAAAAATTGCCCAGAGCACCATCTTCGTCCTCATTCAAGGCGAAAGCGGCACCGGCAAAGAGCTGTTCGCCCGCTTGATCCACAACAACTCCCAGAGAGCAAAAGGACAATATGTGGCCCTCAATTGCGCGGCAATCCCTGAAAACCTCCTGGAGTCAGAATTGTTCGGCCACGAAAAAGGAGCCTTTACCGGCGCTTACCAACAGAAAAAAGGCAAACTGGAAATGGCCTCCACAGGCACCCTGGTGCTGGATGAAATCGGCGACATGCCCATGGGACTTCAAATCAAACTCTTACGCGTTCTGCAGGAACAGGAATTCTACAGACTGGGCAGCAACACCCCCATCACAGTGGACCTCCGCATCATCGCCCTCACCAACTCCAATCTCAAGCAACTGATCCGCGAAGAAAAATTCCGCGACGACCTCTACTACCGGTTGGCCCACCACGTCATCACCATCCCCTCCTTGCGGGAACGGAAAGAGGACATCTCCGCCTTGATCAATTATTTCACCATGAAATATTGCAAATTGAATAATAAAGTAGTCAAAGGCTTCTCCATGAAAGTATTCGAGATCCTGCAAAACTACAGTTGGCCCGGAAATGTCCGCCAGTTGGAAAACGAAATCAACCGCCTCATCAATCTGGTGGACGAGGGCGGACTCATCGACTTCGACCTCCTCTCGGACGACCTGAAATTCAACGAAATAGACTTCGAAGACACCATCCGCTTAGCTCCCGTCATGATCAACCGCAAATCGGAAAAAGAATTCATCATCAAACTTCTGGAAAAAAACCGCTGGAACAAATCCAAAACCGCCAGAGAACTGAACATGACCTACCAGGGCCTCCACAAAAAAATGAAAAAATTGGTCATCACAGTACCGCCGAAAAAATAAAAGACATTCTTGCGGAAATTTACAAACATTCGCCTTTTATCTAATGTCTCGATTTGCTATAATTTCCCCATGAACCGGACATTATTCATGATATTATTATCTGCGCTCATAACGCTACCTTATTGCGCAGGCAATCATCACATCGAGCGCCGACCAATCCCTCTGGAAAAAAAACCGGAACTCCCCAATCAAACACCACAGCCTCAAATCACTGAGCCCCAACAGGACAATCAACCGCAAATACAAACGCCCCCGCCTCAAATCCCCGGAGTGTTCCAGACAGGCATCGCCTCCTGGTACGGCGGGAAATTCAACGGACGCCGCACCGCCAACGGCGAAATCTACGACATGCACAAACTCACCGCCGCCCACAAAGAACTGCCGTTCAACACCCTGGTGGAAGTGGAAAATACCCAAAACAGCAAAAAAGTCCTGGTACGCATCAACGACCGGGGACCATTCGTGAAGCAGCGAATCATCGACCTCTCATTCAAAGCCGCCCAACAAATCGGAATGGCTGAAACCGGCACGGCGGCGGTTCACCTACGCATTGTTTCAGCCGGCAACGCAGACGTCCCGGTCCAGCAGCCATATCCAGACCTCACCCCTCCCCAAAACGCCTACGTCATTCAAGCCGGCGCCTACCGCGACCGCGGCAACGCCCAACGCATCCTCCGTCGCATCCAGGCCACACAACCGGGAATCGAGTTTTTTATCTTACGGGACAGCGGCCTCTACAAGATTGTCTCCAAACAAATAACCTCCCGCTACGAAGCGGTAAAAGCGAAGCAAAAACTTGACGACATCAGCATCGCATCCTTCATCAAAGAAAAAATTCTCCCCTGAGCCCCGCACATGACCATCAAAGAAATTCTCGAAATCGGCTCCATCATGATCCTGGGCGGCATCATCCAGAGCTCCTCCGGCTTCGGCTACGGCCTGTTCGCCCTCCCCCTACTCCTCTTCTTCGGATTCCCCCTCCCAGTCGCCGTCATGATCATCATCACCGGCTCCGCTATCCAAAAAATCGCCGCCGTCAAAGTCCTGGCAGACAACTTCGACTGGAAAGAACTCTTCCCCTACATGGGCACCGGCCTCCTGGCCCTACCCATCGGCATCTACCTCATGTTCACCGCCACCAACCTCGACCAATCGCTCATCAAACAAATTATCGGCGCCTGCATCATCCTGCTCCTCCTCTTACGCCGGCAAGGATTCATCCGCTCCCGCCACCATATCGCCCCCATCTGGGGCCACATCGCCTCCTTCTGGTCCGGCCTCCTCAATGGATTCGCCAACATCGGCGGCCCGCCCCTCGTAATCTGGACCCTCTCCCATCGTTGGCCCAACGGAAAAATGCGCGTCGTACTACTCGCCTTCTCCCTAATCTTCGTCCCCTTCCAACTGATCCTCATGCCCATCGTGTTCGGCCCCCCAGTCATCGCCGCCTTCATCAAATCCCTCATCCTCAGCCCCTTCGTCCTCCTGGGCACCTGGATCGGCCTGCGCATCGGCGCCAAAATCACCCAACACCAGCTCAAGCTCTACATGCAACTCCTCCTCATCATCATCGCCCTCACCTCCATCCTCAAACCCATTTTCTAAAAACCACCCCCCAAATTTGTGACATCCAAACAGTACATTTTGTGACAATACCCCACAAAAACCATAGCTATTTTTGTAAACATACATCCATTTTTATAAACATTTATAGATCTTAACATTTCAAGCCCAGCACCAAAGCCCCAATAAAAAAGACTTTTTACCCTCTCCGGCCAAAAATCGGTAAAAATATCACAAATTTAAGGATTTACAATTATTTCCCACTATGACAAAATTGATACTATCACAGGGCCACGAGGTGGAACGAAGTGGCTCATTTATAAGTGCTGGCAAAACGCTGCGACCGAGCTTCGATAGAAGCCGGGAATAACATAAAAATAGGAGAGCGGTCTATAAGCTCTCAAATTGGGATGACAAATACTCCACATTTGGAGAAAGGACAATCCTATGCAAACGAGGAAACATAGTTTATTGAAAAAACAGGAAGCCGGCAACTGGCCGGGAGAGCCATGAACAACAACCATCTATCAGAAAGAGTTGTCCAACACGTGCTGTGTTGCAAAGAGGAAGAACTGAGAAGACTCAACGTTCAATCCATCGCCCGCCACTTCAACGTCAACCGCTCCCACCTCGCCCGCGTGTTCAAAGCCGAAAACAACTGCAAACTCTGCGACTACATCCACAAAGAAAAAATGAGCCGCGCCGCCGCCATCCTGGCCAACCGCCCCGAGCTCTCCATCAAAGACCTCGCCCGCCTCATAGGCTTCGCCTCCCCCGAATACTTCTCCCGCCTCTTCAAAGACTTCCACCACACAGCCCCCAACAAATACCGCAAATACAAGTCCAGCACCAAAAAAGACCAATGACCACCCCGGCAACCAATCAAATTCCACCCCCAAATTTGAGGCCCCGTTCCCATCCCTCGCTTCCATCCTCAACCAAACACCGAATACATCAATCAAAAAAAACAGACCCCCGCCTCATCCCTCGCCAAACCCATCACCTCGAGCGCCCCCAAAACACACAACTTCCCGCCCCCTTGACTTTTTGTGACCTCGATAACCCCCTCAATAACCCGATTAAATCGAACAAATCCCGAATCCACAAATATCACAAAACTATTATAAAAAAATATATAAAGGACTTTATAGTTGCAAAACCCGGCCCAAACAAACAATCACCCCAGCCCCAATTTTTCAACCGGCAACCATATCACACTTTTCAGGATTTACAATCCATTTCAGCTATGTTAAATGTTAGGCGTCAACTCAACGAAGTAAAAAAAATACAATTTGGGATGCGAATGAAAACAAAAAATAACGATGGAAACGGACGCGGGATGAAGGAGAGGAATCATCACGCACGCCAACGCATCCCTATAAAAGATCCTATGATTCTATACTTTTAGAGCAAGCAGGATCGACTTATTTTTCCGGCTAACCCCAAGCAGTAGAGGACTGCACAAATGAACGAAAAATTATTTGTATCACGTTTCGCCACCCAAAGGGCGGCAGCCTACCCGGAGCCCCCTCATGAATAACGCCAGCCTCCCGGACAAAGCCGTCCGCCACATCCTCGCCTCCCCCGACACCTCCCTCCGCACCCTCACCGTCGCCACCCTCGCCAAAAAAATAGGCGTAGACCGCTCCCACTTAGCCAGAGTCTTCAAAGCCCACCTGGGCTGCAAACTCTGCGACTTCCTCCGCAACGAACGCCTCAACCGCGCCATCCACCTCCTCACCAACCGCCCCGACCTCACCATCAAATCCATCTCCCACCAAATCGGCTTCACCTCCCCCGAATACTTCACCCGCCTCTTCAAAACCCACCACCACATAACCCCCCAACACTACCGCAACTTGAAGGCAGAAGCCCAAAAACCGGATCTATAAAAAATTATCTATGGTGATAAATATGACAATAAAAAAAATTCTTTTATCTTCCCTTTTGGCAGTATTGACACTCACCGCACCTGGTTGCAGACAAGAAGTATGCTCAAGCCTTGAAAAAATCGACCTGGAGAAGGCGCCCTCGCTATCGACAAACATTGCCACCGACTTTTATTTCGACGCGTCTTATTCTATGTCGGGCTATGTCAGAGAACCGGATTCCGAATATGTTCGCACGTTACAAATTGTCGAAAGATCTTTGATCAGCGCATGGCCGAATGGCAGCGAAAAATCCTTCTACAAATTCGGAAATAAAATATCGAAAGTCAGCAACCGCTCCGAGATATTGAAGGCAACGCAACTTGCCTTCTACTCAGATCCCGAATTCAACAAAAAAACGCGCATCGACCAGGTCATCGACAATGCTAAAACCGCGAATCTAACACTCATCATCACAGACCTTTTTCAAAACAATGCGGATGTCAACCTGCTGATAAAAAAACTCAACGAAAAATTCATCCGTAAGGACCTGGCCATAGGTATTCTGGCAATAAAAAGCGCCTTTTGCGGCAAAGTTTATGGTGTAGGTATCCAGGGGAAAGCCTTCGCCTATTCCACCCAAAACCTAAAGCCACCCAAATACCGCCCCTTCTACATCATGATGCTAGGAAAACACGAAGATATCAGACACCTCTACGAAAACATGGAAGCCAATGGAATGGGACAAATTCCCGAAAAGAATTTCCTGATACTATCCCCAACCCTGGTCAAGCGTCTGACCACATTCGAAGGTTCAACTCTGACTGATATTTCCAACGTAAAAGAGATGAATACTGTAATCGGCCATGGGGAGTCCGGTCCTGAAGTTAAACAATTCTATTTGAGAGGATTCCCGGAAACCGCCTATTTCCAGACTTCCATTCACCTAGACAAATTACCCTATTCCATAAAAGTCGATTATAGCCGGATTTTCCCCGAGACAACAGCGTTTCTTTTCAAAAAAAATGAATTCCAACAATGCGAGAGCGCGATAAAATCTTTTTCCATAAACAACTTCACTCAATCGGGTTCGACGTTATCCTTTACCGCGTCGCTCAAACCTCAATATTTCCCTTCAAACGGAATATTTTGCTACAAGACAATATTGAGACCCGGGAAAAAAGCTTTATCGCTTCCCCGTTGGGTAACGGATTGGGACATGAACCAAAATTTGATCCCCCAATGGCAACAGTCCCCGTCCAGCTTCGACGGAAGCACCACCATGAATCTAAAAAACTTTTTAAACAATATGTTGCACATCATGCATCAAAAATTCAACCCTAAGCTAGCAAAACTGTATTGCTATATAAGGAAAGCTTAGTATGGATATTATAAAAATCTGTGGAGGAAAAAATGACTTTGAGAGCCGTTAGAAATTTAGTCGGAATCACAGGAATCGCATTTATATTCTATCTCATTCTCACGCAATTGGAGAAAGGACTGTTGCAAGACATGGTTTATCCGATTGCCGGCATATCGATTGATAATTGGATCGAGCAATTCAGTCTACTGGGATTCATTGGATTGATCGTGGCCTGGATATCGAGTTTGCTCTGGTATATAACGGCTGAATGGTTTTTAAAGATCAATAGTTCAAAAAGAAGCGGAGGGAGAATAATTTGGTTTCTCATTTTTGCAATGCCAATTGTCACAGCCGGAATAACAATCCTGCTCATCCCGGGAGCCCAAAAAGGCTACTTTTTTTCAGCGGTTCTTCAATTTGTGAACATTACCATGAGTTATTATCTGGCGACTGTATTTTTCTCTCCTTCCGCATTTAAATTTACCCCTCTTGGGGCGAAATTCCTGCGCCGATGGTAACAGGATGGCGGGAGAGACAATTAAATTGAAAAACGCTTTATTAGCATTTAGCATAAGGAGACACTAATGAGTTATCATGTGATAGGAATCGGTGGCAGCGGGGCAAAATGTATCGAAGCGCTCACCCATCTCAGCGCGGCGGGCATGATGCCTGACGGCGATCTAAATATATTATTCGTCGATCCGGACACAGCCAACGGCAGCCTCGATCGAGCCCAAACCACGCTGCAACGTTACCTGGATTGCCGTCAATTAGCATTAGGATCAATAGATCTATTCAAAACCAACATCATGCTTCCCAAACCAAGCGTGTGGACACCGTTTGGGGATAACGCCAACCCCACCCTGGAGAATTTTTTCCATTATTCGGCGCTTAAAACCCAAAACGAAGCAGCGGCACATCTTTTCGATATTTTATACAGCCCGCAAGAAAAAGAGGTAGTCCTGGATGAAGGATTCCTGGGGCACCCCTCCATTGGAGCGGCAGTCATGGCGAAAAAGATTAAGCTCGACACATCCGAACCATGGAAAACGTTCAAAAACAGGGTGGAGCTAGACAGCAAGAGTAAAGGTTCGAAAATAATTCTAGTGGGTTCCATATTTGGCGGAACCGGCGCGTCAGGTATGCCCACCATCGCGCGATTGATCCGCAAGGAATTTGCAGGCTACGAAAACATCAAAATCGGCGGGGTGCTACTCCTACCCTATTTCTCCTTCCTGGCGGCGGAGAAGAAACTATCGAACGGAAGAATATTTCGCCTGGATCCCCAGAATTTCATCCTCAATACCCAGGCGGCATTGAAATATTACTACAACCAGGACTACCTGGACTGCTTCAATTCCGTATATCTGCTGGGAGAACATTCATTGACGCCTGTCAAAAAACCTAGCGCCGGCGGCAATAGTCAGGCGAACGATCCACATTTCATCGAATTATACGCCGCTCTGGCAGCCATCGACTTCTTCAAAAACATCGATGCGCTGGTAGGAGGAGATTTCTATTCCACATTAAAGTACAACATGGTGGCGCGAAAAGACATCAAAGTCCTTAACTGGGAAGATTTACCCGATCAGAATAACGGGAATGCCATCATGAACAAAATCGGCAATTTAACTCAATTCGCGTTTGCCTATTTGAAAGTATATTACCCAATGCTGCAAGATATCAAAAAGAACGGTAAATCATTTATCTCCCCCTGGTACATCCGATTCTTCGAACGGAAAAAAATATCTCTGGATAATAATGAGATCCAACAAAAACTCGAAGATATGAAGACCTATTGCGAGATATTCCTTAAATGGGTCGCCTGCATCCATAAAACCACAGACGATATCAGCCTGGATCTGGTGCAAAGCAGAGCCTTCTCTGAGGAAAAGAATATGACAGTCAATCTCCTGCCTCCGGAAGAATTCAGGGAGGGTGATTTTGCCAACTTGATCGCAATGGACTCGAAGGAAAATGCCAACGGGCTGGACATTTTATGGACAAAAATGTGCGATGCTAAAGTGAAAGCTAAAAATGCCGATGACCTGGGCTGTTTTTTTAATGCTTTGTATAAAAATGCCATGAGACCCAATAAATTGGAGGAAGAATCTAATGTCAGAAATTAACAAATCCAGTCAACATACTACATTTCATCCGGTTCTACCCAAATTGGGGCCGGAGAATCGGATAAAAAATATAGAAAAAAGAGGCGTCTGGGAAGGCAGGGAATCATCGGAACTGGAAAAACTAAGTCGATCCCTGTATACAGAAAAACTAGAGTTTGAAGTCAACGCCATCCCTGACATCTGGAGCCGCCCAATCCTGTTTGAGATGGCTTTGCTCGACGAACATCACCCTCTACACAAACGGATTCTTGGCGAATGGAGAGGATTGCTGACCCTATTCGCCCTGAGAAAGATCCGTCGTTTCGAAAACCTCAAAATCGAATCACTACATATAACTCCTCAAAAGGACGAATCAAACGGCAACGGCGCCAAACAACAAACCGAACTCGACTTCCTCTCGACCATCGGCAAAATGCTCCCCCAAAAGAGCCTTGCCGCCGATACCACCTGGGGACATGTATACATCATTCTATTCAATGGCATTCCTATCGCCATGACGTCCCCCATCACACTGGTCAGTACAGCGACATACTACGGCAACTCCATATCCGGCGTTTCCTGGTACGACGGAAAATTCCTTATAGACCCGGTCATTCATCTCAACCAGGATGAAAAACAAAAGATGGGGGGCTGGGTTGAAAAATTAAAGCAGGCCCTCATCAACCACAATGGGATCCGCCAGAACATCAAAGAATTCAATGATTTGCTAAAACTCCTGGATCAATTTATTTCAGACCTGGGAAAAGTTCGAGACGTAGAGCTCAGTAACGACAACGCGCTGGGAATGAGAGAGGGGATTTTCAAATACCTGGATAAACCGATTTTAGTCAGTTCCGATATCAATAAACAATCGCAACTGGAAATCGCCTGTTCAAAAAAACCAATACCGGAAGAGGCGTTACTGCTGGTGGATAAAAGAGTAGCCAAACATTGGGGCGTCGAAGAAAAGGATATCTATATCTACAACTCAATCCCTCTCGGCCGCATCTCGGCCGGCGACCTATCCGGCGACAGGCGCAAATTATTGGGCATTCAGTTTGAAAACGCCAGATGGTGCACGCCTAATGAATTCTTCACCGACAAATTGGTACTGATAAAACAGCGTAACGCATTGCCGGGCGTACTCGACGTTGACGGAGTGGAGGATCTTTTCTATCAGGACGAAAAGGTCACGCCGATTATCCCATTGACAACTCTCATTCTACCCTACCTGGAAACAGAAGATATAGCCAATAGGCTCCGGTTTGAAAAAAAGGAAAATGAATTTACCGTTTTTTTAAACATTCCGCTAGGCGGGCCTCCAAATGAGGCAAAAGACTTTGAAATCAGCAAAACATACAACGCTAAAAAAGGAGAGGTCGAAGTACTCAACTCGGTGCCGATTCTCGACGTATGGCCAAACTTTGTATCTCCCCACTGGAAAGCGTATTATACATACTTTTCCGCCACAGGAGCAAAAACATTCTACGCCACACCGAATATTGATAATAAGACTCAGCGTACATTTCTCGAAAAAACCGGCGAGGTGGAACGGGAAATTAACTTCCTGAGCGAATTCCCCAGAATATTCGATTGCAAAATCTATCGCATCGACCCCAAGAATAAAAAACCGGAACCGCACAATGTCGGGATCATCCTGATTAACCGCCCCGATGAGTTGGAAAGCAAATCCAAGAGTTTCAAAATTGGAATTGACTTTGGAACATCAGGAACCAATGTATATAGCCAAAATGGTTCAGTAGATCCTATCAAAATGGAATTAAAAGAACGGTTTTTCAAAGTTTCCGCGACTCCAATTGCCAAAAGAATCGAATTATATGATTACTTCTTACCAGGCCTGAGTGAAGAGATGCCGTTTCTCAGCATCTACCATGATTTCATGAAAGCCCCAAAAAACCAGTTCCCTCTGCTGGACGGCCACATTTATTTCCTTAACGATCACTTCAAATATTTTGCAGGTAAAGACGATATCCAAACCGATCTAAAATGGGGCGATAAAACCGAGCGGACATTCGCCCATTCATTCCTGAAACAATTGTGCCTGCAATGCGCCGCCGAGGCGGCAAATGATGGAGCGACCGCCATTAGCTGGCGTTTCTCCTACCCCACGGCATTTTCCGGCGAAGATGAAGAAGCGTTTATGAACATTTGGAACCAAATCACCAATCATACCGCCGAACAAACAGGGCTCAACAACTTAACCGGAGTACCGATAAACTTTAGCGAGAGTATCGCCTCCGCCCGATATTTCGCCAACGACCCCATTGTCCGGGCGCCGATTGCGGAAGGTGCGATTTTTGTCGATATCGGCGGTCGAACCTCCGATATATCAATCTGGCAAGGACAAAGCAACCAACTACTGGCCCAAACATCATTGCGATTTGCCGGAAGGGATCTATTCTCATATCCAGTTTGGAAAAACACAAATTTCCTTCTCGAATTTTGCGAACAACAAGAGATTGCCGCCCTCTTGCAGAAGGAATTACAAGCCAACGAAATTGCGTTCTACGCGCAGCTTGACGCTTTTATCACAGGAAAGGGTGAGGAAATGCTTAGAAAGCTTCCAAACCTGGGAATCGAGACCAATGTGAAAGAGTTCAAACAGCTCATTGCCTTGGGGCTTTCGGGGCTGTTCTACTATATTGGATTGATAATCCGGGAATTGGCCTCCCGAAAACTCTACGAAGATAAGCTGCCGAATATCTACCTCGGTGGAAACGGTTCGCGATTACTCCATTGGCTTTCGGCCGGAAATTACAAATCCAGCAGTCCAATCACAAAATTACTAAAGCAGACATTCAGCAAAGCGTTTAACTCTTTCAAGAAAAATGATTTCGAAATCCAACTCAGCCCGAAACCTAAATCAGAAGTGGCATATGGTCTGGTCCAGGATAACACCCCATTAACGGTCGATAAGGATCAATTCAACGAAGGATTGTTTGTAGCCGGCGAATCGTTTGAAGACGCAAATCAACAATCCATGAACTGGGATACAACTCTATCCGTAAAAACGCTAAAATCCGGGATTAAGGTTCCAGAGAAGCTGAAACAATTGGAAATATTCATCAACACCTTCAATGAACACGCAAAAGACGGCGGCGTATGGCCGGTGGATGAAAACTCCAATTTGCTCGAAGAAACCCGGAAACAGGTGAACCAACGTCTCGCTAACATCGCAGGCACCAATGAAAAAGAGATCCGAATCGAGCCTCTGTTTTTGATCGGCCTGAGAGAAATGCTGAAAATCAAAGTGGACAAGTGGATTCACAATGGATAATTTCAACAACATTACTCATTTGATCAATTCAGTCGCCCCGGCAATTCAGTTGTTATTAACCTTTATCTTTATGATAATCGCATTCTCTCTACTTCTAAAAATAAACAAAACAGCGAAAAAGGAGAAGCGCCCCATGTCCGATAATCACCTCGAAGAAGAAGTAGAAAAGGTAAAAAAACAGTTATCTCAAGCGACATCCGATCATGATCGGTCAATGCAGCAATACATCGATCTTCAAATTCAAAAATTAAGAGAGGAATTACTCGCCATCATTAATTCAAAACTGGGAAATACCTCATCCTATCAGATGATTCAACCCCAAAGGACCGAATCCCCTTCCGGTGATTATCCCGCTTCCCCCCTCGCACGCTGTACAATGATGTACAATCAGTCCCTTCATGATTCAGACGCTCAATATAGATTTAAACGAGAATTCTCTCCAATTAAAGTCGATGTGCCCAATGCCATGGAACGCCGCCGCAATCTCTCAATTGAACCAATTTTTGGAACCTCGGACAATGGTATTTTTATGGTGGTCGAATTGCGAGAAGAGGGGAAAACCTTATACGCGGTTTTCCCCTATTTTGAATTAACTGTCAACCAGCCAGATTATGAAGTCACCGCGATTAGCCGCCTCTTTAAATGCCATAATTTCAATCCAGACATCAGTAATAAGGTCGCAGAGGTAAAAGAACCTGCTTTCTTTACAAAAAAAGATATGCAATCGTGGGAATTTAAAGAAGGTTACCAGGGAACAATCAGGTTTGAAAATCCCAATGACAATACATAGCAACAAATTTAAATAAATGAACAAAAGGGAAGGAAAATGAACATAATAGAATACATAATGCCGGAAAATATTATCGCTATCGGGATTATCAGTTTTCTCGTCGCAATTTTTCTGACTTGGGCTGTAATTCTAGTCTGGAACAGTATCAGTTTACTCAAAAAAAAGTCAACAATTAAAAGCTTGAGTGACATCACACAACTGAGTAACTCTCTCATACAGATTGTAACGGAAAAACAACAGAATGAAAATCAACCGAAAAAGACGGGAGCCAAAAAGAAAGATGTGGAAGAGGTTCCAGTGCCCGGACCATCATTCATAGAACAAGGCGAGACAGCCTTCTCTTCGTTTTGCAAATCAAAGGGAATCAATGAATCAGGGAAAATCGCCAAACACATCAGAACCATTTTTCGAGCCGGTCTCGAAGACAGCCGTTTAGATATTGGAGAGCTGATCAAGTACACCAACCAGGAAATCTTCCGCCGCAACAACCTACTAAAATCCCTCCTCGCCTCTTTTCTCGTGTTGGGCCTATTAGGTACATTGATCGGCCTGGCGGATAGTCTTACCGGTCTATCGCCGGTTCTAGGCAAAGGAGTGACCGACGGGACAACCGCGGAACTTGCAGGGGGTCTAAAGAAACTCTACGAATACTTAAAAACCGCGTTTGCCCCCAGCATTTGGGGTGTCGGTACAACCGTCCTGGGCGTTCTTATTTATAGCTTTTATCTATCTGCGATTTGCACTCCATTGAAGAATACACTCCAACGCCTCACACTTTCAGTCTGGGTTCCCAAATTATTCCTGACCCGTTCCCAACGGTGGCTAGGTACATTAAAGTTCGGAGAGGAGCAAATCCAGAGAAACCTCGAGGCCATTAACAATGTTATCGAGATGCAAAAAACCATCCGCCCGGATGTCGAAGAGCTAGCTGAAAAACTCCAAAACTCCAATTTAACGTTGGGCAAGATGAATGAATCGGCTGCGGAGCTCCAGAATTTTACCAGTAGCTTTACAGACGGTGTAACAAAATTATCATCTTTTCAGGATCATCTTCATAACCTGTATCAAAAAATGATCCAGGAATCGGAAGGTTTCCAGTCCCGAGTGCAAAGCAGCATCGACAACTCACAGACGTTTCAAGACGAAGCGAATTCGGCTTTTGAACGGCAGAGTGAACAATTGAAGAATAGTTATGAAATTCTAAATAGATATGAGAATACATATATCACCCACCGGCATCAGATCGATGCCAATATCGAGAAAGTACTGGAGGCAGCCCAAAAATCATACGAAAGTCTGGCCGAGCGCAACAAAGAAGTGATTGAAACCATCGGCGGTCCATTGACAGCTAGCCTTCAAGATCTTCAATGTTCAATCCGAAAAGATCTTGAAGACATTGTAACACGCTTTAATTCGTTCGATGCACCTTTTACAGAAGCCGCAGAGAGAGTCGCAAATACCGTGGATAATTTCAATCAGCGAACCACAACTGTCTCCAACGAGCTCATAACGCAGTTCGCAGCCTATTCAGAAAAATCGGACAATTCCCAAAAGGAAATCATGGAAAAGATCGACGGCTTCGCCAATCATCTTTCCGAAACCAACCGCAACCTGGCGGACCGGTCCGGCATATTGGCCACCGGAGTCACGAGTCTCTCTGAGAAAATAGGCCTCTTCAGCAATTCGCTAAGCCAGGTTCAAAATCTCGGCCAAAACCTGACGACATTCTCCTCTTCGGTGAACGACCTTCAAAAAGCGGTAAAATTACTCGAGGGTTCCTTTCAAAAACGCGACGAGAGCGTTGAAAGCCTCAAACCTTTAAGTGAGCTTTCATCCCACATGGAAGCGTTGATCGGGCAATTGAAAGAAAATTCGCAAGCCCAGGAGCAGCAAAATCTTCTAGTGGCAAAGAACGTCGATCAAATGGCCGGCGCGGTGCAATTCCTGGCTAAAAGCATGGAGCAGATGGGCATGAAGAAATTGGCGAAGGAATACTCCGACAAGGTCAACATCGAGCCTCTCTATAACCATCAAAAGAACGGACCCTGGAGTTTCTTCAGAAGATTGTTTGGAAACGACAAATCCCAGAGTGGGAGAATGTAACCATGGAAGACGAAAACATTCTGGATTTTAATTTCTGGCCTTCATTCTCCGACTTGATGCTCTCCTTTGTCCTCATCCTGATACTCACCCTCTTCATCGTTTCCGCCATATTAAATGTCGGCACCATCAACTTGAGTCACGTCGAAGCCAACCAAAAAAAGATCATCAACTCTATCGGCAACGCTTTCGGAGAAGAGCCTAAGCTCCAAGATGAAAAAGAAAACATCTATCTCATCACCACCTCAACCAACGGCGACGAGGGCGACATCTACATCAAAAACGAACCCACCTTCCAAAAAATCACCTTCAGCAGCAACGTCCTATTCCCCCCAGACAAAATCGAACTGAACTCCCGAGGGCAAACCGCCCTCCGCAGCGTCGGAACAATTCTAAAAGAAAACCTACCTAAAATCAGAGAAATTCAAATCCAGGGCCATGCCGATCCCACCCCCACCCAATTCCAATCAAACCTCCACCTAGCCTCCATGCGCGCCATCTCCGTCTTCAACTTCCTAAAAAACGACCTCCAAATCGACCCAGCCAACAACCTAATGTCCATCAGCTCCTACGGCGAATACAAACCCGTCCAACGCACCGGCGACGAAAAACACTACTCCAAAGAGATTCTCACCTGGCACAACTATTCCACCAAAAAAAAAGAACGCAACCGTCGAATAGAATTACTAATATTCTACAGATACCAATGAATAGCCAAAATAGATGGAGGTAATAAATTGAGTAAATTATCGAAAAGTAAAAAAGAAGATGTCATCTGGGACATAATTATAAATGATAAAGACGATCAAGAAATTGCGGATCTGAACAACATTTCCACAACCACTGTCCAAAAAATAAAAGATGAAGTTAAAAATAATTTGCCCTTTTTATTATACAAGGAGCATCGATACCTACAAGGATTCAGAAATCTAGCTAATAATTTTCTTAAAAAAAGTTCGAAACGTGCTGAATATATTTTGAAAGAACTGCTTCGCAAGCAATCTTTTTGGAATATAATTTCGACAATATTCCTTATTACTTCGACAATTGTCACAGCCCTTATGGCACTCTCCACTCACTATATGTCACAACAAACAAAAGAACTCGCGGTCCAAACTAAAGAGTATGTCCAGTTCCTCAAATCACCCAAAACAACTTTATACCTACTTTCAGGCAACAAAATTAAACACAGAATAAAAAGAAATGATGGAATAGAGATCAAAAGGGGAGATTTAATTAGTAACCAAGAGATGGAGTTTTATTTCGTTTTACATAATCGAGGAGAAGTAGATATTGAAGGAAAGGTTAAAATTAAATGGCAAATTTCTCTTTATGACAAAAATGGAAAGGTAATAAAACATCATACTAAATCAGATGACTATGAGACACCAAACCCAATTAAAATTGAAGCCTCTAGCAAGTCAGAAACCCTTTCTTTCCATGAATTACAAAAAGCACTATCAAACTACGAACTCCCCTCCAGAGGTGACATCACTGATGGGGCTTATATAAAAATAAGAATAGCTGGTTACGAAATAATTGGATATGATTATCCAGCAACCAAAAGAAAATATGACACTTACGAAAATTTCACTAAATCATAAACCGGAGGTTAAAATGAAAAAAAAATCGTTATTATACATTTTCTTCTTTTGTCTTCTATTAGCAAATTTGCAATTGAATTCAACTGCATATGAAAAAAACAACGGAAAGGTTTACTACCACTTAGAAGAGAATGAACTACAATTATTTTTAGAACAAGTAGGTGAAGTAGAATTCCCAGAATATTCTTTTGTGAAGGATAGAACTAAATTTTGGAAAGGATACCATTTTTTCATTTGGGATTCGTTAAATAGTGAATCTATCCTTCCAGATAAGATTAGATTTGATCCTAAAATAAATGAGGCACTAATTAAATTCTACAATGATAACACAGATCGTAAATCACAAGTGATATCAGGTAGTAATATGGTATCGCTTTCATTGGAATATTTAATGGACGAAGATTACTCCTTTATAAAAGAACTCAAAGATAGTTTCTTATCAGAAGACATTCCTGAAAATAAAATATCATTTTACATCATTAAATTAGATTGCCATAGAGAGAAACAAACAACAAATGTTATTCAAAATATCTCACTAAGCTGTTGTTTAGAAGGGTCAGAAAAACTACGACTTTTTACTGTCCCCAAACCTCTGAAGACACGAAATGTGGTAAATGAATTTAAAAACTTCATCACTTCAGGATTTAACTGCCCGCCAAAGTTTGAATTTAAATTATCCGGTATAATACAAAACCAAAAAATCAATGACCTATTAAAACTAAATGATAACAAATTATTGTTTAAAGAAACTTTCCCCCGAAATAGAGAAGAGTTAACAATGCGAGGCAAAAGCAATTCTGGCAATGAGCAATGCTACCCGTATGTAAGATTCACTTTTTTCAACAACAAGGATGAACAAAGAGATGACATCTCTAGTATTAAAACAAATGGCATTTGGATTCGAATATCAGGAAAAGATACACTCATTACTAATACATCGATATTTTCTCAGATTCTAGATAGATATCATAATACAGAAAAACAACTAGAAGGCAAGAAATTCAACTTATTTTTTGCCAGAACAAGTGATTTCGGGAGTGGAAATGTAGAGCTAACTAGGCATATCAAGGAAAATGAGTTAAGGTCAATATGCGAAGAAATCAAAGGCTACATCGATAAGTTAAAAAAGCAAAATGATGATGTCTCACCCAAAATTTGCGTAATGGGATTCGCAAACAAAGTTGGAAAAGGTGCAAATAAAAAAGCCTGGATTAAGAAAAATAAAAAGCTTGCAAAAAGACGAGCAGAAACAATATCAGATTGGATTCGCAAAAACTTAAAATATAAAGTTGATAAAAAAAATATAATATCCCAATCATGCCCAAACACATTTTTCAATTATGATGCTACCCACGTGGAAATTAGAATTTATCACTAATACCATGGTGCCTTTCCCCTCATGGAATAGGACAAGTGAGCAATATATTTAGTTTTCAAATTAAATATGCTTTTCAGATTTAGAAACTTGTAATTCGGCCTGGAAGAATTAAACATGAGCCTTTCAATAGAATATCTCTAGAAAAAACTCAAACATTTTCGTCAGCAATAACGAAAGCTATCGTAGAATTGTTAGGGCAAGAATAGGATGGATACATGCAACATGCAGCAATAATTGTTACCGTTACTCTTTATTGGATAATATTTCCATTATCAATGATCTCGTTGATTGTATTCGGCAGGGTGATCATACACAGAACTATTAGTCAAGAAAAGAAGACATCTGCCTCTGCTGGATGGTGGGCAGGTCTCGTATTGTCCGTTTTTTTCATTACAAACAACATTTCTTCTCTTGCTTCACCCCACATAAGCATAGTCCCAACCCAAAAACTATCTCTTATAACTGGAATCTGTACAGCGATTCTTGGTTCAACAATAGTTTGGGTATTAAAACCTTTGATACAGAATCGCGCAGTTGGGGTTATCACATTACTACTCTCCGCATCAGGATTATGTTCTCTTTTTAGTTATTTCTACATCCAAAATATGAACCATTTTTTACTTTCGGGAATTCTTGGACTCGCATTCGGCCTATTACTCCATCTAGCCTTTTTTCCAAATAATTTTCATGGACTATTTCAAGAATAGCCATTCACAAATTTTGAGATGCTGGAAGCTTTTTATAAAAACTCTCGCGGAACATTCGGCCCCGTTTTACATCATTGAACATAACGTTGATACGACTGGGATACGGGATGGTTTGCCCCGCAATCGTGGCACGAATGTTGGCATGTGTAACACGTACGTCGGTATCGGTAACACATTCCTGCGTATGGGTAACACATACGTCGGTATATGTTACAGATACGTTGGGCAATGG
>CAZBHS010000037.1:49482-58783 GCA_964491915.1 uncultured Clostridia bacterium | reverse complement strand
ATAGCTCCCATCCCCCATCTTCTGTCCCAAACCCCCCATTCCCCTTTTCCTTTTTTGTTCGAGAAAGCAGGTCTCTCCGTCGTCTTTTATCTCCCAGGGGCGGTAGAATTTCTTCACCAGTTTCTGATCTGATTTCTTTCGTTTGCACTCGTCGCACAAGGGCTTGACCGAGGCCCCCACCACTGAGCCTTTGGGTGGAAGTTCGGCGCCGCTGGCGATCAATCCGAAGACTTCCAGTAATCTCTCGCTATTGGGCGGGCATCCGGGAAGGTAATAATCCACTTCCACCGCCTGGTCCAGGGGCCGGACATCATTGTAGAACACCGGGAGTTCAAGGGTCCCTTCCGGTACGTCGTGGTGCGGTTGAGGATGAATTTTATCGGGATTCACCGTGGATTCGCTGTCTTCGTAGACTCGTTTAAAGATGGCCTCTTTGTCGGAAAAGTTCGCCAATCCGGGGATACCTCCCATTTGAGCGCATGAACCGTAAGCCACCAGGATTTTGGATTTCCGGCGTAATAGTTTTGCCAGATATTCGTTCTCGCTGTTCCGCACCGCCCCGTTATAGAGGGTGACGTCGATTGAGTTGTCTGCCATGCATTCTACGTCTTTGTATTTGGTGTCCAGAGCTATGGGCCAGAATACCAAATCGGCGACGGTCACGATGTCCAGTAATTTTTCGTGGACATCCAGAACCGATACGCAGCAACCGCCGCAAGCCGCGCCCCAATAGACCGCTAATTTAAGTTTTTGGTTATTCTCATTCGCCATTGTTGTCTCCAATTACGCGAGATTGTCCATCACTTCGCGGACGGTGCATGGGCCCAACTGGCGAATAATTTCGGTCATTTCGTTCACCAATTCGGCAAACTGTTTTCCTTCGCTGGCGCTGATCCATTCGAGGCGTAACCGGTTGGGATCGATTCCCATCTGCTTCAAGTATTCTTTGAGAAGGTGGTAACGACGCAAGCATTTGTAATTTCCTTCATGGTAATGGCAATCTCCTGGGTGGCAGCCGCATATCAAAATTCCGTCGGCGCCTTCGCGGAAGGCCTTGAGGACGAATGTCGTCTCCACCCGGCCGGAACACATGACCCTGATGATGCGAATATTGGATGAATATTCCATCCGTGATGTTCCGGCCAGATCCGCGCCGGTATAGGAACACCAATTACACAAAAATGATACGATTTTTGGTTCGAAACTCATGGTTTTAGCCCTCCATAGACATTAAGCCTTCGATCTGTGATATGATTTGTTGATCCGTGAAGTGTCTGCAGCGGATAGCGCCGCTGGGACATGCGGATCCGCAGGTTCCGCATCCTTTGCAGAGCACTTCGTTCACCCTGGACACACCTTTTTCTTCATCGAAGCTAATTGCGCCGTAAGGGCAGACTTTGATACAGAACTGGCAACCGCAGCACAGATCTTCGTTCACCGACGCGGTGGTCACTTCCACCTCCACCTCGCCTTGAGATATGGTGCCTAGAATCCTGGCCGCCGCAGCCCTGGCCTGGGCAATCGAGTCGGGAATGTCTTTCGGTCCCTGGCAGGTTCCGGCGATATAGACGCCGTCGGTGGTGGTGGCTACCGGATCCAGCTTCGGATGCTTTTCGATAAAAAAGGCGTTTCCGCACATGCTGATGCCCACATGGTGGGACACCTCTTTGGCGTCGGTATGAGCCTCGGTTCCCACCATCAAAACCACAAGATCGGCGGGCACCTGGATCGCTTCGCCCGATAGGATCTCGTTCATCTCCACCAGCATGTGGCAGTCGTCGCCTGCCGGAGCGGTTCTGATCGCCGGCAAATCGTCTTTGTCGAACGCCAGGAACATGATATTTTTTCTGGAAGTAGAGGCGTAGAATTCCTCACATCCTTTGCCGAACGCCCGTTGGTCGGTGTATAAGTCGTAAACATGGGTATCGGGGAGCGCTGTTTTTACCATATTGGCATATTTCAACGCCGTCATACAACAGGTGCGGGAGCAATATTCGTGTGTGTGTTTGTCCCGGCTGCCGACGCAATGCACGATGGCCACATGGCGGGGAATTGCGCCTTCTTTCGTGACAATCTCCCCTTTTTTCAGCATTTTTTCAAATTCGACGGAGGTCACGACATTTGGGAATTTCTTGTAGCCGTATCGGTCGATTCCAGCGGGATCAAATGTTTTTAAACCTGTGGCTACAATGATATTTCCAAATGCCACCTCTTCTTCTTTTCCTTTTTTATGTTTGATGGTGCAGGTGAAATTTCCCACATACCCATACACTTCGCCGATTTCCGAATCGGTGTGCAGCGCGATATTCGGATGCTCTTTCACCCGGTTTATCATGGGATTCACCATCCCCTCCGCGCTGATCATGAATGGGGCGGTGAGGTCGATGTTCGCCGCCAGACCGCCCAAACCGGCTTGCCGTTCCACCAGGAAAACCTGTTTACCGGCGTCCGCGATCTCCAGAGCCGCGGACATACCGGATATGCCGCCGCCGACCACCATTGTGGCGGGGCAGATCTTCACATACCGTTTGTCCAGGGGTTCGTGGAAATTGACGCGGGTTACAGCGGCGCGAATCAAATCTGTTGCCTTGGCTGTGGCTTTATCCCGGTCTGTGTGAACCCATGAAACCTGTTCTCTGATATTGGCCATCTCAAAGAGATAGGGATTTAAACCGGCGTTACTCAACGCTTTTCTGAAGGTCAATTCGTGAATTCGGGGAGAGCATGCCGCCACAACGATTCTGTCCAATTTCTGCTCTTTAATATCGCTGATAATCAAATCCTGGCCCGGATCGGAACACATGTATTTATAGTTTTTGGAGATGACGACGTTCGGCAACCTGGCGATACCCTCCGCCACAGCCTCGACATCCACCATCTTGGCGATGTTGCTGCCGCACCAGCACACATAAACACCTATTCTTGATTTTCCCATGGTTCTCTCCTTTTACATGTTATCCGTTTTTTTGTAGTGCCAGGGCCGATTTTTTCAGGTTGGAAAAATAGATGGCGAAAGGCCGGTACGCGATGTGGGACCACTTGGAAAAGGCGACGAACGTCACCACCATCGGAACTTCTATCGCTAGATGTAATGCGTATATGATGTAGGTAGCCCGGGGCAATCCCATTAACCGGAAAATGTGAATCAAAATCCCGGTCAGGGCGATCATGAAGAGCAAGAAGATAAAAATCCAGTCGCTATGATGGGAAAACTTGAATATCTGGTCTTTTTTCCTGACTCGTCCGAAAAAATAATAAAGGGTGGCGAAAATGAACCCGAATGTCACATAGTATCCCAACCATCTCTGTGGGTGGGACACCGAGTGGATCTCTTCTGTTTGGAACCAACCGAGAAACACGATGATCATGGTGAACATGATGATATAGCTCGACATGATCAACAGGTGGCTGATCCAATACAATACCTTTCTATTGCATTTGGCGAAACGCATTTGGGTGACAAAATGCCACGCCGCTTTGGGAATTTCTTTGATATAAAGCCATAGTGGGATTTTAAGCGTCTTGTCTTTTCGGACGATTTTTAAGTACATGTTGAAAATATTGGTCAATAGGAAAAAAGATAGGATCCCAAGTAATATGTGGTCTGCCAACGCGATGACCGGTACCGGTGCGAACGAGTTGATCGGCACCAATCCTTGCTCGTTTATCGGAATGTTAAAATCCGCGAATATAACAAATGCCAGGGATACCGCCAGGAATAGAAGAATCATGAATGAAACGTGAGCGGCTTTGGATTTGTACATCAATCCTGAGAGTCCGGTCCAGTCATAGATGGAGGTCAGGAAGCGCCGGAGCGACATCATCATCTCTCCGGGGTTGGCGTCTCTGGGGCAGGTATCGCTGCATTCTCCACAATAATAGCACAACCAGGGATCTGTGACGGATGCCAGGTTCTCCTTCAAACCCATCTGCATGGCCCGGATCCCACGACGGGGAAACAGGAAACCCTGCTCTGTCAACGGACAGATTGCGGTACAATTCCCACAATGAAAACAGGCATTCCAATCGCCGACACCATATTTTTTTAAATCATTTATTAAATTTGCGTCTACCCGTTTGCTCATGGTTTCCTCCTTGATTTTCGGAAAGCTCGTGTGCGCGGGCTTCAATTTTTTTGAGCGAAACATCGTTCAATCCCATGCTCACTTTACCGTTGGCAATACTCTGCAGAACCCGCGATGCCGCCGCCGATGCCTGGGCGACTGTGTCGGGAATATCTTTGGGCCCCTGGCAGGCTCCGGCGATGACGATACCTCCGGCCATGGTGGCTGTGGGATCCGCACGATTCGCTTCACGGAACCATCCGTCGTCGCCGATGGAGATCCCGAGCATCTTCGCCAGGTCCGCGGCATCCTCGCGAGGTTCCAACCCCACAGCCAGGATTGCCATGTCGAAGGTTTGTTCGAGTAAACTGTCGCTGGCGATGTCTTCGCTCCGTAACAGCAGTTTTCCGTTCTGTCGTTCAATTTTCGCCGTACGGCCGCGGATCATGTGAATCTCTTCGCCTCTGATACGATCGTAGAATTCTTCGTATCCTTTTCCAAAGGCCCGCATGTCGATGTAATATTCGTAAATTTTCGCCTGCGGTAGTTTCTCCCGCACCAAATGCGCCAATTTTAGAGAATACATGCAGCACACTCTCGAACAATGGGCGTTATAATTGACATCCCGGCTACCAATGCAATGGATGAGGGCGATGCTCTCCGGTTCGTCTCCTTCGCCGGAAAAGATCCAATTCCCTTTCTTGTCCTGGGTCCGCGACTTGATATTGCCGCCTGTGGGACCGGACGCGTTGACCAACCGTTCGAATTCGAGGGATGTGACAACGTTGGGAAGTTTGCCGTAACCATATTGCTCGGCCCTTGTGGCGTCAAAGGTTTTAAATCCTGTGGCCAGGACGATGTTTCCCACCTCGATTTCTACCATTTGGTCTTGTTCATCCAGGTCGATACACTTGGCGGGACAGATTTTGGCGCACACGCCGCATTTGCCGCTCTGGCAATACAGGCAGTTTTCCGCATCGACGAGATATTTGTTCGGCACCGCCTGGGGGAATGGAATGTAGATCGCTTTACGCATGGTGGCGCCGGAGTCGAATTCACTGGGTGCCTGCCCCGGGCATTTTTCAGAACAAATCCCGCAACCGATGCATGTGGCCAAATCCACTCGCCGGGCTTTTTTCAGGATCTCTACCTTGTAATTTCCCGGAGACCCGGAAAGGCCTTTGACTTCACAATAGGTCATCAACTCGATGTTTGGATGCTGGCCCACCTCCACCATTTTAGGTGTCAGGATGCAGGCGGCGCAATCCAATGTCGGGAATGTCTTGTCGAACATCGCCATATGGCCGCCGATCGTACCGGTACGTTCCAATAGGTACGCCTTTTTTTGTCCGTTGGCGATTTCCAATGACGCCTGTATACCGGCGATGCCTCCGCCGATTACCAGGGTGTCCGGGTGAACCGGAACCTCTTTTGGGGCTGCCGCCGCCGCGAATGGAATTCCAAGAGCGGCGCACAATAAAACGCCTTTGGCTCTATCGGTTTCTGAAGCGGCGCTCGCTCCATGTTCTCTAAAATTCGCCAGTACGATGCTTTCGGGATTTACACCCGCGATAGCCATTGCCCTGGCAACGTACGGCTTCATCAGACCCGGCGTATCGCCGGCGATTACAATTCGTTTCACCTGCCTTTCTCTTATTTTTGAAGCGAGCGTATCGGGGTTTGATCGCGAAAATGAAGAAGAGCGCCATGTCTCGATGACCCCTGGGATTCCTTTAGCATATTTCTCGACCGCTGAAAAATCGACTGAATCCAAATAATTTAAAGAGGAATCAGGTAAAATGACACCTGTCGAATCTCTTTCCTCCATTGGGATACCCTCCATTTGAAAATAGTATTGAAGATTTCATACGACAAATAAATAATTTGATGATTAACTTTAAATGTATCATCACTACAATAATAGATTCATTTATTTGGAAAATCAATAAAAAATTAAGCGCTTAACGGTATGGGAATGATTATCATTTTCATTAAGTTTATCAGCCCTTTCGAGGTCTAAAGATTCATCTGTGATTATTTCCCAAAAAAAATAAAAAAAATGCTCCCTTTCTATTTGGAAATAAACCCGTTGGCTATGGAAATCAATATTGCAAGGAGAGAATTTCCTCGATTCCCACCCGTTTCAACGATTTTAATTCAGGAGTGAACTTCAGGCGGCCGCTTCTTGGTTTCCTTCTGGATATTTTAAGTTTCAGGGTCACATCGTCGCTGATGATTTCAATTTTTGAGGGATGTCCGCTATCTTGACTTTTATCGATATTGAAAACCATTGGTTTTGGGTTGTCGGTTTTTCGGGGAATCGCTCCCTCGTTGACCAGCGCCAACAATTGCCGGTAGTTGACATCGAGATTCCAGAGCCGCTTTAGCAGGTGGGAGAATGCTCCGCTCCAATACTTCTTTTCCTTGCGGCTGATCAACAGGGCTCTCTCCCTTTCCACCAACAATTCGAAATAGACCTGGTTCAATGGGGAGAGGAATAACATCTTGCCGCGGGATTGGTCGAAGAACCACAAAATTTTGCCGCTTCCCTTGCGATTTTCCCGGTAGAGCTTGATGTTCAGTTTAACGGTGAGGGCGTGATAAAAGCCCTGCTGTCCCGGCTCTGTCCCGGGGGTGAACCGGCCGCAAGAAATGACCAGAGACGATAATAAAAGGAGGATCGCGAGTCGTTTAGTCAACATGTTCCAATTCTTTTTGTAACTCCCCTTTGAAGTCCACGCCATGCTCGATGGCCAGGTTGTACGCTTCCCGGATTTTCCGGGGTTGCTTCAATTCTTTATAGCACTCCGCCAAATGGGTGATTATTTCATGGTCGAAGGGATTCCTCGCATAGGCCTTCTCAAGGTATTCCCGGGCCTCTTCGTATTTTCTCATTTTAAAAAGAATGAATCCACAGGTATCGAGGTAGGCCGGGCTTTGGCTGTCTTTCTCCAGAGTGGCTTTGGAGAATTCGAGCGCCAGGTTCAGGGATTTTTGTCTCAAAGCCAGAAAGTAGGCGTAGAAATTTTGCCAGGCCGCGGATTCTCCATGATCCTTTTGCAATTTCAAGAGCAACGCCTCGGCTTTTTTGTTCTTTCCTTGCTTCATCAGGATGTCGCACAGTTCGAGGGACATTGCCAGATCGGTCTTCTGAGCCGACATCTCCTGAATCATAGCGGCCGCTTCCCTGTATCTTTTTTGGGATTTATAGAAATGGAGAATAATATATAGGTTGTAATTGAAGCGGGCATCGTCGGGCGTTATTTCTTTCCTGTCCAGAAATCGTTTAATGAGCTCCGCCATGTCGGCTAGAAGGTCCTTTTCACGTTTGTACACTCCTTCTGCCACTATCAAGACGTACCGAGCCTCTTGCAGGCGTCCGAGACTTCCGAACGCGTAGATGATATGATAGATAGCGCTGAGTGAGAGTTTTTTCAACACCGCGTCGTCTTTGGAGAGAACCTGGAAGGTCTGGATGGTCCGCTCATTCATATTGAATCGGGACAACAATTCCAGCATGAGGGAATGATAATCTGCGTCTCTATTTTTTTCTTCCACCGACGCGAGGGTCAGGTAAGATTGGTAGTAATCCTGATTCTTCAGGTAGGCTTCGGCCATCGGCTTTTTGACCCCCTGGTTTCCCGGATCCAGGCGTAGGACGTTTTGGTATGTTTCCAACTCCTTTTCCAGTTCTCCGGTCTTCTTGTAATTGTAGGACATGTATATGTATACCGGCAGGATCTCGCGCAGCTTGACCGCCTGGTTGAAATAGTGGTTGGCTTTTTCCGGTTTGTTCCATTCCGAATAAACGATACCCGCCAGGTAGAGGCTTTCGAACAAACCGTCATTGTCCCGGATCGATGTTTCCAGGTGTTTGGCGGCCTCCTCCAATAACGCGGCGTCCCGCTCCTGGGCGGTCATGAATTTAGTGAATAAAATCGACGCGTGCAGAAAGTTAGTGTAGTAATATGCCGGATAGATCTCTTTCGCTTTTTCGATCAACCGGAGCGCTTCGTCGGGCTTGTTTTTGAATTGATTGAGAAGAACCGCTTTTTCAGTCAACATAATGGGGTCGCGGGGGTATTTCTCGATGAATTCGTCGATGAGGATCTCGGCTTTGTCCGGCATTCCTTGATGAAAATAGAATGGAACCAGTAGGAAATAGTTGTTTTTTTCTTTCTGAATTTCCGACAGGAAGTCCTGGCCGCCGAGAGGAACCAGGATGAGTGCGATAATCAGGATAAAGAGCTTAGAGCGCGTCATTTTAAAATTCATGGATTCATTCTATCATAATTGCCGTTATCATGCTATTGGATTCCGTTTGGGCGGGTCTACTCGTTGAGTAGTTTGACTTGAAAGATGAAGTTTTGCAGCGAGATGCAGGCGGAGTCCTCCGACGCTGTTTTTGACTCGTAGTCCAATTTGTAGATGATGTCAAGGATTGCCAGGAGTCGGGCTTTCGAGAAGTTGCGAACCGAACGGATAAATTTGTCGAGAATGAACGACGGTTGCTGCAAGGCCTTTCCGATTTCCGAGGCTGAATATTTTTGTTTCATCAGGAATTTGGCGGTGAATATTTTGTTGTAATAGGTGATGAGGGTGCCGATGATGAACGCCGGTTTGATGCCGTTGACAAAGAGGTATTGCAGCACTTTCAAGTACTTGGGGATATCCTCGATTTCAATAGCTTCTGTAAGGTCCCAAATGGAGTGGGATTCGATACCGGTAATCACCCAATCAACGTCGTCCGCATCCAGCACCCGCTCTTCGCCCGCGATATCGGCGATTTCAAACTTGTTCATCTGGTTGATGATGGAGGCCAGGTCGTCGCCTTTCATTTCCAGTATTTTTTCCACCGCCGCAGGGGTGATGGTGATGCCCCTCTGCTTCAAGTAGGACTTTATGTAGTTTTTTACTTCCCGTTCATAGAGGTTGTCCAGATCCACCGCCAGGGTGTGGGGAGACTCCAGGTCTTTTAGCAGCGCGGTGATTTTTTGCTTTTTTAATTGCTTGAAGTCGTCTTTCATGGTGTTGAGGGAGAGGTAGGTGATGAGGGTGGAGTTCAGGTTCGGATTCTGGATGTATTTTTTTAATAGATCTTTCGAGGTTTTGTCGATGGTCAATTTTCTGGTTTCCCGGATCATGACGATGATGATTTTCCGGGATTCAATAAAAAAACTCGAACTGTTGGCTTCATTGATAATTTCTTCCCAGCTATGGTCGCTACCGCTTTCGAG
>CAZBHS010000037.1:0-49472 GCA_964491915.1 uncultured Clostridia bacterium | reverse complement strand
TGCGACCCATATCCCGGCCCAGAGTATTGAAGCGTTGAAATCCGATTTTTTTTCGATCGACTGGTCTACCAACGCCCGGACCACATTCTCACCAAGTGATTCATTGAACCCGTACAAGAAGGTGAAAGGAAATTGTCCCTTCCCGGAATTGATCCGGTTCAACGCTTCAAAGTAAGATACTTTGCCCATCAAAAGTTTTCCAGAATCGAAGAAACAATGGAGGAGGCGAAGTCGCGGGAAATTTTTTCCAGAGTGGCTGTTTCCTGGGCGAAAAAATCTCCGGAATCGATTTCATACGAGTCGGTGAAGGTCATCCGTTGACTCTCGTAGATGGTCTGGTTGTTCTTTAGATCGAGAAATTTGATGTTGATGGTGATGATGACCCGGAAGGTGTTGGCGGAAATATCATTGCCGTAATTCATGGGGATAACGTCGAAACCGATAATCTCGCCTTCAAGTAATGAATCGGCTTCTCCGAGATTCTCCTTCAACTGCAACTTGCTGCGCCGCAAAAATTCTTCCCGTACCGCGAATGTGACAAATTGCTCCGCCTGGTAGCGGCTTGTCTTGTTATCGAAGTTTTGGATGACGATGGATTTGATGTGGTCGGGGATGTATTTCCCTGTTCCCGCCAGCCGGTATCCGCAATACGGAAGCCCCAACAACATCAACAGAATCATGGTTAAAGTTAATTTTTTTCTCATTTCTCACTGACACTCAATGGTATTATACTTGAAATTATTCCCATCCGCAATTTTTTCCTGAGAATAATGTGGTACAATAGGGGATGTTTTACCTGAAATCTTTTGCCAAGATTAATCTTGGTCTGGAAGTGACCGGCAAGAGGCCGGATGGTTACCATGAATTGAGAACCATTTTTCAGACTATCAGCTTGCATGACGAGATGAAGGTCGAAGTGCGCGACAAACAAGGATTGATTTTGAAGGGGTCGGATCCATCCATTCAATGGGATGACACCAATACCGTGGCAAAAGCTTATAGGGCGATTCAACGGGAAGTCCCTCTTCCATCGGACACAGGCCTCGAGGTGATCATCGATAAAAAAATTCCAGCCGGTTCGGGACTCGGAGGCGGGAGTGGCAATGCCGCGGTACTTTTATTGTTTATGAATGAATATTTTCATTTGAATATTTCCTTCGAGCGGATGGTGAAAATCGCCGCTGCCGTGGGGGCGGATGTGCCGTTTTTTCTGTTGGGAGGCACGGTCCTGGCCGAAGGGATCGGGGAGGCGACGACCCCTCTCGACGACCTTCCGGAGTCCTTGATAGGCGTGGTGGTACCGGATGTGAAGGTGTCTACCGCCCAGATTTTTTCTCGGTATACCTTGACAAGTACTCCATTTGAAAGTAAAATATTGAAGTTTTTTGGGTCAAGACAGTTTGATCTCCTGGAAAATGATTTGGAACATGTTACATTCAAATTATTTCCTGTAATAAAACACATCAAGGATACGATGCGGAATGTAGGTTGTAGTTGCGTGCATATGAGCGGAAGCGGCGGGGCTGTATATGCCCTCCTGGAAGACGACGATGTGGAAAAATGTAAGGAGCTGTTCCCAAACATACTGATTTGCCGGAGTATTGATAGAAAAAGTTATCTAAATAGTGTTGGGGCGTGGCCAAGCGGTAAGGCATCGGTTTTTGGAGCCGACACTCGGAGGTTCGAATCCTCCCGCCCCAGCCATATAAAAGGAAAAAATGTGTAGCGAAAAGTTTCTTGTTTTTGCTGGCTCTTCTAATCAGAAGTTAGCCAATGCGATTGTTCACCACCTTGGCAAAGATCTCGGCAAATGCGGTTTGGGCACATTCTCTGACGGTGAAATCAGGTTCCAGAGTTGGGAAAATGTCCGGGGAGCCGATGTATTTGTTATCCAGACGTTCACGGCGGATATCAATTTTCATATTATGGAATTGTTGCTAATGGCCGATGCGTTCAAACGCGCATCCGCCCGGCGTATTACCGCTGTCGTTCCCTATTACGCTTACGCGAGGCAGGATCGTAAAGACAGGCCGCGGGTTCCTATTTCAGCTAGATTGGTCGCGGATCTTCTAGAGACCGCTGGATTCTCGAGGCTTTTGACTGTCGATCTGCACGCGAACCAAATCCAGGGTTTTTTCAATAATCCCGTGGATAACCTAATGGCCCTTCCCATTTTTATCGATTACTTCAATAAAGAAATGGATCTTTCCGATCTAGTGGTGGTATCTCCGGATGCGGGTGGAGTTGAACGGGCCCGGGTATTTTCGCAACATATCAAAGCGGGGCTCGCCATTGCCGATAAACGGCGCGAACAGGCGAATGTAGCGGAAATAATGCACATTATCGGCGACGTAGAAGGTAAAAACGCCATTATTGTGGATGATATAGTGGACACGGCGGGGACAATGAAAGAGACAATAAAGGCTCTGAAGAAGAACGGCGCCAAAAAAGTATTCGCCGTTTGCACCCACGGTATACTTTCCGGCAAGGCGATCGAAAGACTTCAATCCGCCCCCCTGGAAAAAATATTCATTTCGGATACCGTCCCCCTGGCAGAAGAGAAAGCGAAGTGCGACAAAATAGAAGTATTATCTGTCTCGAAATTGTTTGCTGAGGCAATAAGCAGTATACACAACGAAACGTCCGTGTCAAAATTATTTTTGTAAAGAGGTCGAAAAATGGAAAATATTTTGAAATTAAGTGCTGAATCCAGAACTGAGGTCGGGAAAAAGATATCAAAACAGCTCAGGAGAAACGGCAAAATCCCGGCAATTATTTATGGTCTCGATAAAGATTCCATTCCCATCTCCATCAATCTAGATGCGATTGAAGGCATCATGAAGACTGCGAAAGGGATGAACTCGATTCTGAGAATCGAACGCGGCAAAGAAGAACCTGTCGATGCCATGTTGAAAGAGGTCCAGTGGGATTATTTATCCGATAATATCATTCATGCGGATTTGATTCGTATCAATGTGGATAAACCGATTGTGGTCCATGTTCCGATCAAGGTCACCGGCGAGGCAGTGGGCGTTAAAGTGGAAGATGGTATTTTCGACTTTATCACCAGGTCTGTCTATGTCCGTTGCCTTCCCGCTAAGATTCCCGCCGAGATCGTGGTTGACGTCACCGATTTGCACGCCAATCAGTCAATCAAGATCGAGGATCTTGAAGCGGCGGCTGAAGGTCTTGAGTATATGACCGATCCCAGTGTCGTTGTCTGCCTCGTGGCGACGAAGGGCGGCGCTTCCTCAACCGATGAAGAAGAGAGCGAAGTAGAAGTCGAAGAAGCTGTAACTCCCGCTGCCGAATAATGAGGAATAAAAGAAGAACTTTAAATAGAGTGATCTTCTTGCTCCCATGCGTGGGGGCTGTTTAAAACCGTAAGGAGGTACAATGGAAAGAAAGTACGAACTCGGGTATATTTTGAATCCCGAAACAACTGAAGAAGACGTCAAGAAGTTTACCGAAAGCTTTCTTGAGATTATCAAAAAGTATGAATGTACAGTCGAACACGTCGATGATTGGGGACGTAAAAGATTTGCCTATCCCATCAAACATTTTGATGACGGTTTTTATACCTTCATCACGCTGACTTCAGACGGTCAGGCCATCGCTGAGTTGGAGCGCCGCTTGAAACTCAGTGAAAAAGTGTTGCGGTTCATCGTGGTCCGGTTGGACGAACGGCTCAGGAAGAGCAACAAATTGGTCAAGAAGTGGAAAAAGGTAGAGAAATTTAGAAAATCCCAGGAACCGGTAAAGAAGGAAGAAACAGAGAGAGAAAGTAGTCCGAGAGAGAAGGAGGAGAAAAATGCAGAATAATCGTTCCTCTGATCACAAAGGTTCGAAGAAGTTTTATTT
Organism: uncultured Clostridia bacterium; assembly: GCA_964491915.1. Classification (GTDB taxonomy): domain Bacteria; phylum Acidobacteriota; class Aminicenantia; order UBA2199; family UBA2199; genus JAHELQ01. The sequence goes on along the minus strand of CAZBHS010000037.1, from coordinate 45,611 downwards.
TTCCAGGAAAAAATATTGCAGCTTTTGCAAAGACAGGATCAAGGTTATTGATTTTAAAAACGCCAGAGTACTGGAAAAGTATACTCTTGAAACAGGTAAAATCCTCCCCGGTCGAGTCACCGGAACGTGCGCCTATCACCAGAAACAATTGGGTGCGGCCATCAAAAGAGCCCGCCACATGGCTATGCTGAAATTCGTTGAGCCTAAGAGGGGTTAACAATGAAAGTTATTTTGAACGCAGATATAGAAAAATTAGGTGAAGTCGGCGATACCGTCGAAGTGAAGCCCGGTTTTGCGAGGAATTATCTTTTACCCAGGGAATTGGCTCTTACAGTTACCAAGCACAATATCGACTTGATGAAAATTCGCAAGGCCAAACACCAGAAAAAAATGGAAATCGAGAAGCTGTCGGCTGAAGAGCAGAAACAGAAGCTAGAAGCCCTGTCGCTCAAGATTACCAAAAAAGCTGGTGAAAACGGCGTTCTTTTCGGTTCGGTTACCCCCCATGAGGTTCAGGATCTTCTTGAAGAAATGGGTGTTCAGATCGAGCGGAAAAAATTCCATTTTGATGAAGCCGTCAAGCGGGTCGGCCATTATACATTCAAGATCAAGTTGTTCAAGGATGTAGAGGCCGAGATGAAACTCGAAGTTATCGGCGAGGGTGAAGTTGCCGCGCCGGCCCCAGACGTTGAAGCTGTTGAGGAAGAAGCGGAAGTCGAGACTACCGAAGAAACTGAAGAGCCCGCAACCGACGAAGAATAACACAGAGAATATATAAGCAATGAGCCATCGAACCAGGAAGTTGGTCCTGAGGCAAAGGTAAATGGCCGACAATCTGAATAGCGATTTAGATAAAGCTTTACCGAATGATGAATTTGCCGAAAGGGCCATCCTGGGGGCGATGCTCATTGATAACAATTACTCCAATGAGGTTTTTTCCCAGATCACATCCGCTGATTTTTACCGTGAATCCCATAAACTCATCTCCACCGCCGTCGATTATCTGGTAAACAACGGCGGCGTGGCGGATATAGTCACTGTCGCCGGTCATCTCAAAAAGAAGAACGAGCTCAAGTTCGTCGGAGGGTACGAGTATATCAACTCTCTGATCGATGGAATTCCCGCCAACCTCATTATCGAGGAATACGTCAAGATCGTCAAAGACCGGGCATCGCTTCGCAAGGTGATTCTCACCTCGATGGGGATCATCCGCAAAGGCGTGGAGCACAACGCCGATACCGAAAGTTTGCTCAATGAGCTGCAAGAAGACATCATCAAAATCTCCGAGAACCGCGTAAAGGCTGGCTTTCATGCTTCCAGCGATGTTGTCCCCGAGACGATGGGACTGATCGAGAACATTCAGAAGCATGGGGACAGCGGAGGATTGAAGACCAGCTACGAAGAGTTGGATACCATGACCGGCGGCTTTCAAAAAGGCGACCTGGTTGTTATCGCCGCCCGTCCGTCGATGGGAAAAACCGCGTTGGCTTTGAATGTGGCGGATAATATCGCCAAGAACGGCTATTCGGTGGGTTTTTTCTCCATCGAGATGTCCAAAACCCAGATCATGATGAGGTTGTTGGCGTTAAAATCCCGGATCAGTATGTCCGCCATCAGGAGCGGTAAACCCCATTTTACCCAGAAAGAATGGAACGCCATCGAATTGGCTGCCGGAGAGCTGGAAGCGGCGAAGCTGTTTATCGATGATTCAGCCACCCTGTCGATTGTCGAGATGAAAACCAGGGCTCGGCGGTTAAAAAACGAGCGGGGACTCGATGTGATATTCGTCGATTACCTGCAGTTGATCAAAGTAACCGGCAATGTATTGCGCAAGAGTGATTCCAGGGCTCAAGAGGTGGCGGTGATCAGTTCGTCGCTAAAAGAAATAGCCAAAGAGCTGGAGATTCCGGTCGTGGCGATGGCCCAGTTGAACCGCTCGCCGGAACAACGGGGACCCCGTAAAGAGGGTGGCCCAAGATACCAGCTCTCCGATTTGAAAGAGAGCGGCGCCATCGAACAGGACGCCGATTTGATCATTTTTTTGCACCGGGAAGAGCAGAACGATAAAGATACCGAACGTAAGGGCGAAGCGGATGTGATTATCGCCAAACAGAGGAACGGCCCGACTGGAAAAGTTGTACTGGCCTACCAGGATAAATACACTAAGTTTAGTAATCTGGAACGGATGGATGGCGATTACATCTAACCGCTTTTAGAAAAAATAAAATAAATCGCGCGGGAGATGAAACTTTTAAAGCATGGACGCACTCTATTTAATATACCGATATGGACGAGTTGATTGACGGATTAAAAAAACGAGACGAGAGTGCCTTGAGAGAGGTGATGACCATGTATAAAACTAAAATATACAACTATCTCCGCGTGCTTGTGGGCAATAGTGAACTGGCTGAGGAATTGACCCAGGACACGTTTGTCAAAGTCTATTTTAAAGCCCACACCCTCAGGACCGACAATTTGAATTCCTGGATATACACCATTGCCACGAATCTCGCCCGGAGCGAATTCAGAAAAAATAAGATCAAATATATGTTTTCCCTGGCCGATGTAAAAGAGGGTAATTTCTCAGTCAAGCCAACCCTGGAGAACGAGATTATTGTCCAGCAACTCATCGCCCAATTACCGGAAAAATACAGGATTCCGGTGGTGATGAAGGAGATTCAGAACTTTTCGTTCGACGAGATCGCCACGATTCTCGGTAAACCGGTGGGTACAATCAAGACATTGGTGTTCAGAGGGAAAAAACAATTGAGGGGATTTCTCGAGTCGCCGGATGACGACCGTCCCTTAAAAAAAAAGAATAAGGAAGGAGTAGAAGAAAATGCAGGATCTAGACCGTTTGCTGAAGCAAGTATCAATAAATGACGAACTGGACGGCGGTTTTGAGAGCGCTGTTTTTTCGAAGATAAAGAGAAAGAAAGTGCATCGTCGCGTGGCGGTTGCAAGCTCTGTAGTGTTCGTCATCATGGGATTCCTGTTCGGCTTTTTCCTCTTCGGACCCACCCCTCAACCGCAGTCGCCTATCTATGCCCACAACCAAACCCAACACGCAGAGTCCATCGACAAAGAGGAGATCCCGGTTCTCGAAGATGTCTACCTCTCTTCCTATGACAATAAGTCCAGTTACGCGGTGGAGATGGTCTCCTATCAGGAAGACGAGGGCCAACTCTAGATTAAAAGACAGCGCCGGCGCAAGGCCGGCGCATAATGATTCAGGCGGGACCCTGTGCTTTAGTTGGCGACTACTTTGGCGCGCCTCACAACATCTTTCCCGCGTTTGGCGGCAATGCCGAATTATCCAACCAGGCGGCCTGGGGAAAGGTGGACGCTGTGGACACGCTGGACGGGGTGATCGAAGTATTGGGTCCGCAATGTCCACTTTCTTGAAACCGCGGGCGGAGTGTGTTATTTTTAGACCTGGCAATCAATCAAATTATAAAGGAATGATAAATGAAACGTACCATTAGTATATTGTTCGTTTGTATCTGTCTGTTGATATCCTCGTCGGCGCTTAGCGCGCTCGACGTGGAGTTTCCCCTCATCCAGTCCATGTCGTATTTCCCTTATTGGGACAATCAGGTCCTCGATCAAGGGGATTTCTCCTTGAGCCTGGACATGTACTACTCCAACACCTATGTTTTCGACAACGCCAGAACCATTGTCGCGGACATGGAATCATCGAGCAATGTCATCGGCTTTAGGTACGGCCTCACAAACCGCCTCACCCTGGAGGCGTTTTACCGGGTGACGTTTTATTTCGGTGGATTTCTGGATTCCGTGATTATCGGTTTCCACGACATGTTCGGACTGAGTGTCGGAGGCCGCGACGCGTTTCCCCAGGATTTGGTGCAGTATTCCTTCAGAAACTACTTCGGCTACAACGAAAACCAAACCGTTTCGTCCCCTTTGATTGCCGGTATCGTGGCCAATATATACGAAGACGAGCGATTCTTCTTCAACGCCAGGGTCTCGGTGGGAATCCCCCTCGAGTCCACTCCAGGATTTTCCAGCGACCGCCCGTTTCTTACCGGCGGCCTTATGATGCGATACACCGCCGGCGATTTCTCCATCGATCTGGCGGGGCATGCGTCATTCTTCAAAACCCCCGAATGGTTGTTGGAAGAAGAGATCGATAACCATATCCTAACCTCCGAGTTGAGGCTTCGTTATCGCGGCGTATTCGGCGGCGTTTTGTGGCGCAGCACTCCCTTTCAGTCCGGGGACCTAATGAATGCCGCTTATCTCGTCTACATCGGCTTCAATATCACAGAATACCTTGAGCTTTCCCTCATCGAAGAATTCCCGCCGATGGATACAACCTCAGATGTCACCTTCCGTTTGAAATTCAATATCGCCTCCGCCGACTGACATTTTAATTATTTTTTTGTTTGGGGTGTCACAAATCCCCTTCTTGATTGTTTTAGTACCTTAGTCGGAAGGAAACGGATAAAAAATGGAAAAGAACGATGGGCAACAGGATTTTCAGAGTTTGTATCGCGCCTATTACGCCAACATCTACCGCTTCATCTTTGGGATGACAGGCAATGGCGCCGAAGCCGAAGATCTGACTCAAGAGACCTTTCTCAAACTGTATGAGTACCTGCAAGGCAATGGCGGCCTCGATCACTATAAAGCCTGGACCTACCGGGTGGCGGCTAATTTAACCTGCAATCTGCTCAAGCGGCGCACCACCTTTCGCAAAATCATGAGCGGACAGTTCTTTGCAGGGGTGGACGATAACGATGCCGAACGTCATTGCTTGAAAGCCCAGGAGGCGAAGCTGGTGAGAGAGGCGCTCGACAGCCTTTCGTTGAGGGATCGAACTATCCTCGGGCTTTATCAAGAGAATCTCTCGTACAATGAGATCGCCGGCGCCCTCGACATCAACGTCTCGTCGGTGGGGAAAATCTTGAGCCGCGCCCGCCAACGATTGATGAAGAGGATGCAACAAGGAGCATACCATGAAATGTCTAGATAAGAACGTACTCACCAGGTATTTTGACCGCCAATTCTCGGCGGAAAAAGCCGCCATCATCGAAGAACATATCGATACCTGCCCCTTTTGTAAGGCGGAATTGAAGCGTATCGGCGACGAGGTGGCATTTGTAGACAGTAAGCTCGTGTTGTTGCGGCCGGATGAAATCCCTCGAAAGGAATTCGCTGTGCCTGATGCCGGAAGGGAAAAATCTCATATTATGACGGCATTGCGACAATTTTTCGGCGTTTCTGTCCGGATCCCCATTACCGCCATGGTGATCTTGATTGTTATGTTGGCGGCGTTGATTGTGGGATTGGTGTTGCAAAACCGGGAGTTGTCGAGAATAAAGAAACCCTATTTGGTGGCCAAACAACAGGCGGAGTTTATTCTGCTGGATGAGGTGGCGGAGGGGTTTGAACCGGTGGAAGAGCCGCGAATTTTTGTGGCCAGGGAGGAGAAAAAATGAAACATTTAATAAGTCTAGTCGTGATGATTGCCGTGTTGGGATTGAGTACAGGCTTGATTCTTGGGGATGAGAGGCCCGATAGCCTCGTTTTCAAAATCCACAACGACCTGGATGAAGGGGAATTGACTGAAGTGATCGATGTCGGGTCCGGAGAGTTCCATATAAAGGTGGATTTATTAAAAATCACCCACAGCGAGGTGGTACCGTTAAAATCCGCCATTTTGACGGCGAAATTTGAAGAGGTGGTAAGTTTCAAATTCGGATTCCGCTCCGCTGAGGCCGAATCCATGATTCCTTATACCATCGAACTGCTACCCCGCATAACCTCCGATGGGGACGCTATCGAGTTCGGCATCTCATTGTTCAGCGGCGATCGCAAGATCAAAGAGGAGGTTGTGACGGTGAAGCCGCGGGATTCAGTGATCGTTGAATTGCTGAAAAACAAAGTCGAGGAATCGAAGATTTCCTTCCGCATCATGCCGGTGGCGCCGGCTGAAGAGACGCTGGTGCAAGGACCCGAAGCCGAAAGTATGGACCAAATGATTATCCGGGAGTCCTTCAAGTACGACGTACAGGTGGATGTGATGCTGGTGCCGGTGTATGCCGTCGCGGCGGACGGCAACCCGGTGTTGGATTTAAAGAAGAGGGACCTCTCCCTTTTTATTAACGGCAAACCCACCAAAATACTTCAATTACGGAGATATGAATTCGGTCCTCCTGAAGAAGGTAAAGATGAGCTGGCCCTTGGTACGAAGGTGGATCGGCCGGCTGCGCCGGACAGGGTGATATTTATGGTTTTCGATCAAGCGTTCTCCAGTTGGAAAGGGATCCGCCGGGCCAAAGACATTGGCAGGAACATTGTGGAACAGAGTCTTCCGGGGGATCGATTTGTGGTGCTCACCTATTCGCCGGGAAAAGATCTGCGCTTTATGTCCGGTCCCAATCAGAGCAAAAAAGAGACCCTCGGGACCATCGACAATATCAGCCAATTACAGGAACGGAAGCTCGATTTTATGTATGATACCATGAACACGGCGCTTGCGCCCAGTCAAAATTGGAGCTCCACTTCCGCCGCCAATAGGCCTCCTCGAAGCGCCTGGGGGCGTTCCCGTTTGTATTTCTTGAATCAATCCATCACGGAAGAGATGGAATACAAGGCGGAGATCGCCCGTTTGGGTAGCTCCTTCGCCCGTTTCAAATACGCTCTCAAAACCATTGTTCAACCGAAGGTGGTGTTATTGATATCCGAAGGGGTGGCCCGCCAATCCTTCAATACTGTTGTGAGGGGCGGTTACGAGAAAAATAAGAGCCGTTTCAACAATTATCTGGCGCAATTCTTCCAAACCATCGGCAAAGCGGTGAACGAGGGGGGGGGAGTGTTGTATACAGTAAATTCCCAACGATTGGAGGATATGGAAGACGAGGGTAAATCGGGGGAATCCAGTCTTTTGGCCATGGCCCGCCACGGTGGAGGAAAGTATTTCGCCGGCTCCACTTCAGTGGATATTGCCGGAGAATTCAAACGGAACACCGCCGCCTATTATGAATTGCTGTTCACTCCGGAGCCGGCGATGGGTGAGCGGCTGCGTATCGGAATGCAAAGCAAGCGACGCGGCATCGAAGTCCACACGATTAAATATAGTGAAATGCAACGGCCATACGGTAAGATGAATCGCTTGCAGAAAAAGTTGTTCGCTCTGGATGTGGCTAAAAAAGGGGATTGGAGCCGGATGCACGCCTCCATTCTACCGGCGAAATATAAAGTGTTGGGCCGCGCCAAGAAGAGGGGGATGGTGGCCACAAATATAGAGGTGGAATTGCCTCTCCAACTGAGGAACAAACCTCTGGATATCTGCAAAGTCCGCTTGCAACCCAAGACGCAGGAGGCACACATAGATATCTCTTCGGTCGAAGGCCGGGACACGGTCCGTTTGACCCTGGAGGGCAAGAAGCGGGAAGATGTATATTTCGTCGTCATCGAGCCGGAGGCCGCCTACGGTATCACCAATAGACTATAAGCGGCAAACGAAGAATTTCCGAATCTCTTGTTTAAAAACGTAGATAGTAACGTTGGGAAGGTGACACAAGGTTTGTGTCGTGTCCGGTTTTGAGGACGTATTTCCCTACCGATGTCAGGAATGTTTATTGCTACATTGAGGTATGACACGAAATGTTGTGGAAAACAAAACGAGAGGAGGATTAAATGGTTGGTTCAGGAAAAACCAGTAGGATTGCGTTATCGATTGTCACGCTCTGTCTGCTGATGTTTGTTACACAATTTGTAGCGCATGGGCAGTCGAATCAGGAACCATTGAAATATGAAGTGGCGGTGAATGTGATTGTTGTCCCGATTTTTGCAGTGGACAGCAAGGGGCAACCGGTTTATGATTTGAAGGAAGAGGAATTGGAATTATTCGTGAATGACGAACCGGTGGATATCGCCTTTTTTCGCCGTTATGAATTCGAAAATGAAGAAGAGGTATCCGAAGTGGCGAAGAAAGAGCCCGCCGAGGGTGAGGTTCAGCGGAAACCGTCGCAAGTTTATTCCGGAGCCGGAGAGCGGGTAAAGTTTATCATCATGGATTCCATGTTCAATAGTTCCCAGGGATTCCGCCGCTCCAAGGAGATCGCCATCAACCTGGTGAAGGAGCGGGAACCGGGAGATAGTTTCGTTATTGTCGAGAATACCGCCCAGAGTGGGATCAAATATATCGCCGGGCCGGAAGAAGATCCCGAAAAATTGCTCAAAGAGTTGAATCAAATGAAGACTCCCATCGACACCTGGTCCAAGGAATTGTACGCCAGCCGTAAGATGATGGATAACGTAGCTTTCAATAGCATGGTTGATGCCCGGGCGGAGGCTGAAACCTTCAAAAATGTTCAGAAACATACGATGGATGCCGACAAAATGCGCTACCAGTCGGACATCAAGCGGTTCACCACCGCTATGTCTCAATTTAAGTACGCTCTGAAAACCATCAACAAACCCAAGGTAGTGTTTTTGATTTCCGAAGGTGTTTACCGCGGGGCCTTTAAGAAGGACTTGCTCGGTTCACCCGGTTCCCTGGGAGAAAGCAATTCATCCCATTCCGACTCCAGCGGATTGGAGGGGAAAGCGAAGCAGTTCGCGTCGTTATTCAAGCAAGACGCTCCCACTGTGTTTGATGATAAGAACGTGTTTTCCACATTTTTATTGAACTATCTAAAAGAGATCGTCCGGGCGGTCAATTACGGCGGCAGCGTGCTGTACACCATCAATCCCCAGCGGATAAACGATACCATGGACGAGAGCCAATCGGGTGAAATGAGTATGATGTTTTTAGCGGATGAGAGCGGCGGAAAGTATTTTGCCGGTTCAAAACCCGTGGAGATTGTCAAACGCATTAAAAGAACCACCGCCGCCTATTACGAATTGGTGTTCTCCGCCAGATCCGTCACCCAGGAGCAGATGAAGTTGGTGGTGAATTGCAAGCGGGACGGAGTGAGGATTCACACCTTGAATCACGCGGAAAAAGAGAAGCCATATCTGAAGATGGATAAGGTTCAGAAAAAGATCTTCGCCCTGAATGTCGCCACCGGGGGCGATTGGAGCCGGATGGTGGGCAAGGTGGTGCGGGTAAAATATAAAAAAGTCAAAAAGCAAAAGAAAGGGAATGCCACGATCCGTACCGTTGAAGTGACGATTCCCCCCAAAATGAGAGACAAGAAGGCGGATTTGTTTGTGATATTGATTGAGCCCAAAACCCACCAAACAAGAATCAACGCGATGAGTAAGGTTTTGGAGGATAAATTTACATTTATGATTAGGGATGTAAAATTCTATGTGATTATCGAACCCTCCAACACCTATTGTATCTACAACGAAATACTCAAATAGATAATGGTTTATTTCCAGATGCCGGGGATTGCAGCGTCGCAATTCCCGCATTTCCCACCATTGATGTCAATCACCCGGGTGCTGTATCCACTGCGCTTGATCAATAGGGCGCCGCAATTGTGGCAATGGGTATGGGCCCATTTATCCCCCGGTATATTCCCGGCGTAAAGATATTGAATCCCATTCGCTTTTCCTATCTCCAGGCGCTTGTAAATGCTGTCTTCCGGAGTGATGGCGGCATCTGTCAATTGGTGCTGGGGGAAGAACCTGGAAACATGCCAGGGGATGCCGGGATCGATGCTGGCGATGAATTTGGTCATTTCATGGATCTCCCGTTCATCATCATTCAAGTCCGGTATCAGGAGGGTGGTTAATTCCACCCAGATTCCCGCTTCGCTCATGCGGGCGATCGTTTCTTTTACCGGTTCTAAACGGGCGCCGCAATAGGTTTTGTAAAAGTTGTCGTTAAACGCTTTCAGATCGATATTGGCCCCGTCGAGATAGGGCTGGATTTCCGCCAACGCCTCTTCGCTCATATAACCATTGGTGACCATCAGGTTTTTTAGGCCCCCCAGTTTAGCCAGTTTGGCTGTCTCCACCATCAACTCGAAATAGACAGTGGGTTCGGTGTAGGTGTAAGCAATGCTTTGGGCGTCGGCCAAGAGCGCTTGTTCAACCATTTCATCCGGTGTGATCGGTTCGCCGAATACCCTCTCGCTCCGCACTATTGACAGTGAATGGTTTTGGCAAAAGGTACAGGAAAAATTGCATCCCATCGCGGCGATGGAAAAGGATGTGGATGCCGGAAGGAAGTGGTAAAGAGGCTTCTTCTCGATAGGGTCCATATGGGTGGCAGCTACGCGATCATAATTGAGGGAGTATAATGTGCCGTCGATATTCTTGCGCACACCGCAAATCCCCACTTTATTTTTTTGCAACCTGCAACGGTGCGCGCACAGGTTGCACTGTATTGTCTTATCCGATATCCTTTCTGCCAATAATGCCGTTTTCAAATGAAGCCTCTTGTTTTATAGTATTTCCCTCAGTTTCGCTTCGATTTGGGCTTTGGGGGCCGCGCCGGTAATCTGGGACATGACGCTTCCGTTCTTGACAAAAAGTAGGGTGGGAACACTGCGGACAAAAAAACGGGACGAGGTCCTGGGACTTTCATTGACATTTATTTTCAGTATTTTTACCTGACCGTAGTGATCGCTGGCGATCTTTTTTAAAGAGGGCTCGAGCAACCGGCAGGGAACGCACGTGGGAGATGAAAAATCCACGATGATGGCACTTTTATTATCGTTTAACAAAATTTCAAAATTTGAGTCGTTTGCCGCTATTAGTTCGTTCATAAAAATCTCCTAAAATCTCTTAACTTATTAATTCAGAATTAGACAAATGTTCCCGAAAAATCATATCGAGGATCATGTTTTTATTCTAGTATCAGTATACAGATTCTGTCAAGATATATTTCGATAAATATTTATTTTTGTATGAAAAAAAGTTATAAAGGGCCGATATTAAAGCTTAATAAATGCGGTTATCCGCTTCATGTCTCGAATATTTTTTACTTTTTGTCAAAACATTTGACTTTTTTTCCCAAAGAAATATAATATTATTTTACGGATGTTATGGCAATATTATCAGAAAAGCATGATTTGGTATTTGTATCGATTTTATGAAATAATTGCAGAAGGCGGTGAGATATATGACAGGAGAAAAAAGCATGACAGATCAAGCTGAAATGCCCGATATCCATGGATATCGGATTGAATCGGTTTTAAATCAGGACGAGAATGTTTCAATATACAAAGCTGTGGATCTTGCCCTGAATCAACTGGTAGCGATTACAGTGTTCAAGCCTGAATTTCTCGTTGATGCAGGTTTCAGGGACGCATATTTCCAGGAAATAGAAAAAATAAGAGACATTCATCACCAAAATATAGCGTACATTCTCGATGTTATCCATGACGGTGATTGTCATTGCGTTGTCACTGAGTATCTCGAATCCACGTTGAAAAGCAGAGTCTCTTCCACCGGCGGCGAAGGAGCACAAGAATGGGTGTTGGAGAGCAATGAGATCAACGACGGTGCTTCCAGCGCCACGGGAGACAAGGTGGGGAAGGATGTCCAGCCGGTTAGCGAAGCTGAATGCTTCGATATCGCGTTACAGATGGCTCAAGGTCTACGGGTTGTTCATGGTCACGGGTTGGCGCACCGCAATATCAATTCGCAGAATATCATGTTTCGTCTGGACGGGACTCCGGTATTGACCAATTTCGCCATTATCCCCGAAGGTGTGGATTTTCAACTTGAAACCTCGCAGCCGCGACTAGATCCCCATTATATGAGTCCCGAACAATTAGCGCACTTACCGGTAGACGCTCGCACAGATATATATTCTCTTGGAATTGTAATTTTTGAAATGTTGACCGGTAAAGTGCCGTTTGTGACGGATAGCGCCGGCTCAGCCGCAACCAAACATCAAACCAACCCAATACCTGAATTGGAAGGGGATTTGAGACAATATCAGTTGCTTTTGGAACAGATGCTCGCCAAGGAGGCCGAATACCGGATTCAGGATGCCAATAAACTGGTTACCCTATTGGAAAATCCGAAAAATATGATATCACAGCCCTCCCAGTCAGCGGCCCAACCGGAAGAGCAGCCTCTTTTCGAATCGAAAGAGCAAATTGAAGAATTTAACAAACCGACAATCGGCCGTATGGACTCTTCGCTCGACGCCCCCCGGTCATTCCATAAATCCGCATACAAGGAAGAGGCAAAGGCTAAATCCGGCGGGCTTTTCTCCGATATTTTCGCTGATCCGGTGCGGGTTGTACTGGTGGTTGTCGGCGTGTTTTTATTGGGGTTGACCGCCTATTTCCTCACCAAGAACTCCGGCGACGAAATCGACATCGATACCCCTGGCCAGAATCAAGTACAAACCGCCCAGGGACAAAATGGACAACCGGCGGCCCGCCCCAAGCGCAATCGCAAGAAAAAAAATAAATCTCCGGAGCAGATTGCAAAAGATAACGCATACGATGAATATTTCCAGAAAGCGCAGGAATTTTTTCAGGCTGAAGAACACGACGAAGCTCTCAAGCAGATTGCGCTTGCCAAAGCCATAAATATGACAAAACAACTTACCAGGTTTGAGGCCAAAGTCAAAGAAGCGAAAAAAGAAAAGATAAAAAGAGATTTCGCCCAGTACCTGGCGGATGCCCGAACGGAATTCGACGCGGGAGATTATAACGAAGCCAAAAACAAATTGTTGATGGCAAAGGAGATAAAGTCAACGTATGAGTTGATGGAACTGGAACAAAATATTGAGCAAAAACTGACGGAGAAGGCTGAAAAAGATAGAATTCAAGAACGGATACGTCTGGCGGAGGCGCGCAAGGAGGACGAAGCGTATCGTCGCGCCACTCTCAGAAATACTCTTCGCAGTTATCAGAATTATCTTCGCCGCTACCCCGACGGAAGATATGCAGACGAGGCGAGAAATAAAATCGCCGGCTATCAGTCTTCAAAAGTACGCCCGGCGCAAACAAAGACGGTGCAACGGATGGTGAAAACGACATTGAGGCAAAATCCTCAAGCTATGACTAAAACCCAGGTCTCCGCGATGCTTAAACAGCGGAATTTTTTTGATAATTACGACAATAAGTCCGGTAACTTTATCAATGGATATGTGAGAAAAGTCCTCAATGGCGACGTTGTGGTCGTCGATAATGCCACCGGGTTGATGTGGTTGCAAGGGGGCGCGCCCCAGCACATGAATTACGGAAACGCTCTGGAATGGATGAATCGTCTCAACCAGCAGGGGTACGCGGGCTATAAAGACTGGCGTTTGCCTACTCTGGAAGAGGGCGCATCACTACTGGAACCTCAAATGAGCAGCATAGGTTTGTATATTGATTCGGTGTTTTCCGGTCAACAGCGGTGGATCTGGACCTCGGATATTTTCGAAAATGACGGTCGTTGGTTGGTTCGGTTCAATACCGGCGATGTGTACGGTCGCTCCGCATATGACAGTAATTATGTCCGGTTAGTGCGGTCGGTTCGCTGATATTCAGAGTGTTCGTTTGCTTTTCAATTGTTTTTAATGTTATAATCCCTACAAAATGAGACATAAAGAAATTGCATTAATAAAAGAAACCAGGCAGAGCTTGTTTGTCAGCAAGATCATGGATACGATCGCTCCCACAATGGATCTTAAATCAACGGACCGCGTAGCGATTAAAATAAACCTCTCGGGATCCAGGGAAATTTATGCCAACACCCATTACGAAACCGTTGAAGCTTTGATTTTCTATCTAAAAGAGAATTTTGGAGTTTCAGATATCGCGGTCATCGAAGGGTCAGACGGCGCATATTTTTCTGGAAAAACAACCTGGGATATTTTTTACAAGTTCCGCTATAAAGAGGTTGAGCTGAACGGCGCCCGTCTGGTAAATCTCGATGAACTTCCGCATAATCATACGATGACCGTTCAAACGGTAAACGGAGATAAAGAGATCCATTATACCCGTTATGAAGAGGCCGATTATATCATCACTGTTGTGCCGCCTAAAACCCATAATATCTTCCCTGTCTTTTTATCCATTCCCAATACTATAGGCTATGTGAAAGCGGAGGAGCGGGTACTGATGTTCGGCGCCACCAGGACCGAGATCCGGAAAATAAATTTTTCCACCAGCCAGAAGTATTTTCATCTGGTTGAGAATGCCGGAATGAATTTTGCCCGTTTGTTGCGGGAAGTAGCGCCGAATCTTGTTATCATCGATGGTTTGTACGGCATGGAAGGCAAGGGGCCGATCAAAGGGAGTCCGGTATTTCATGGCTTCGCTATCGCCTCCGAGGATGTGGTTCTCGCCGATTCCCTGGCCACCCATGTGATGGGATTTGATGTGGCGGATGTCTCTTTCATTCAATATGCGTACAAAAATGGGCTGGGCAACAACCGCTGGCAGAATGTCGTCGGCGTCGAACCCGGCCAGGTGAAATTCCCATACCGGCCCCACCCGCTGTTCCCGCGCCAGAAACTATGGAAAAACAATTTCAACAAAAAAAACAATGACCAACCGCGAAAACCCGTAGGCGGCGTAGATGAACGAGATTATAAGTAAAAAAATAGCGCAATTGAAGTCGGGCGAGCTTTCTGAAAAGGAGTTCGCTAAATTTTTAGAGCATTTGCCCTACAAAAATATGGGGGACATCAAGCTCGATTTTCACCGGCAATTGCGGCGTGGACTTCCAGAGGTTGTCTACGGAAAAGGGAAAAGCTTGCGGCAGTTAGAGACAATTGTTCAAAAATATAAAGAATTGGGTGAAGAGATTTTGGTGACAAAATTAAAGAAAGAGTATTTCGACGACCTTCACCTGTCGCATCAGGATTTGATTTACCATGAACAGGCACAAATCGCCACCTTCGACAAGGCGCCGGAGGTGCGGGTAAAAGGATCGGTATTGGTATTATCCGCCGGTTCTTCCGATGAACCGGTGGCAGAGGAGGCGGTGGTGTCGGCTCGTTACCTTGGCAACCAGGTGGAAAAGGAATATGATGTCGGTGTCGCTTGCCTGGCCAGGATTCTTGATCTCAAGGACACGTTCAACGAGCACACTGTGCTTATTGTGGTAGCGGGAATGGAAGGCGCTCTGCCCTCTGTTGTGGCGGGATTGACTTCGACTCCTGTGATCGCGGTTCCCACCTCTGTGGGATATGGAACAAACTTCAATGGAATCGCCGCTTTGTTGTCCATGTTGAATTCTTGTTCCGGGGGTGTGACTGTCACCAATATCGATAATGGGTTCGGCGCCGCGTATCAAGCGACGCTCATCAATCAAAAATTGTCCAGGTAGTTTATTTCTTGTGGTATTTTTCTTTGAGTTTTTGGTCCACCAATGCCGGGACCATCTGGCGAATTTCGCCTCCTAACTGGTATATTTCTTTTACCAGCCGGGAACTGAGAAACGAGTAGTTGACCGAAGGGACTAGAAATATGGTCTCGATGTCCTGGTCAATCCGGCGATTCATCAGCGCCATCTGGAATTCCACTTCAAAGTCGGAAATCGCACGTAAGCCTCTAACAACTGTTTTTATGTTCTGTTTGTTCAAATAATCAACCAGCAGTCCCTCGAAACAATCAACCTCGATTCTCGGGTTGTCGTCGAACGTGTGATGGAGCATTTCCAGCCGTTCTTCGAGGTCGAAGAGGTGTTTTTTTTGGGGGTTCTTTAAAACCGCCACTGTGATTTTGTCGAAAATCGTGAGGCCCCGCTCGATGATATCGATGTGACCATTGGTTAGAGGATCGTAAGATCCCGGGTATACAGCGCTATTATTCGTCATGTTGTGTCTCCAGATCATTGAGGATTCTTGAAACTTCCACTGATAAGTGGTTGATGGAAGAGTTGTTGAGAATAATAAAATCCGCCAGTTTCATACAAGGACCGACCTGTTGTCCATTCTCCGGCTCTCCAATTCCCCACTCTCTATCCAATCGCCTCAATAATTCATCTTCCGGCATCTGATCGGTATCCCGGTTCCGCAATTTCATGCGTTCCAATATCACGGGAATATCCGCTTCGATACCCAGCAGGTGGAATCCTTCCAATCGCCTCAGTTCTTTGACCTCCGCGGGGTTGCGGATCCCGTCGATCACCCATCGGGAAATGTCTGAATTCTCGATTTTGTTTTTCACCCGCCGGCCTAGAACGCCTGCTCCGCCGCTTTGACGTAAGCGGTTCCCGATATTTTGCATGTGTTCCCGATTGACGGGAGCTCCTTCCTGTTTTGCCTCTTCCCGAACAATATCGGACAGGGAGATGTAACGGTAACCTCGTTCCGCCAGGAGTTTCACCACTTCGCCTTTTCCTGAAGCCATTCTTCCGGTTAATCCAATGCGTAATTGTTTCATGGTTGTTGTTTCACTCTGGAATATCCTGAATTGTATTATTGCCCATATTTGATTTTATCTTCTATGATGTCGTGAATCCGCCAGTCTTCCACCCAATCTTTTATATAAAAAATTTTGTAGTTTTTGCCCGGCTCCCTGGACGAGCAGATGACCCGGTTCAATCCGGCGTTAATCATCATTTTTTTACATATAAAACATGGGACCGCGTTTATTTCCTTGCCGTCGTTACGGTTCTCCCCATAAATGAACATGTCTCCCCCCAACAAGCTGACTCCGGCGCGCGCCGCGTTGATGATGGCGTTCTGCTCAGCGTGAACCGAGCGGCAGAGTTCGTATTGGGTGCCGGAAGGGATGTTCAGTTGTTGGCGGAGGCATACTTTATGCTCGATGGAGCTTTTAGTATGACGGGGCGACCCTACATATCCGGTGGCTATAATCTGGTCCTCTTTGACGATGATTGCTCCCATCAACACCTTGAGGCAGGTGGAGCGGGCCGACACCACTTTTGCGATATCTAAATAATATTGATCCTTTTCCGGTCTGATTGTCATTCGACATTTTATCAATTCATCGGGCAAATGTCTATTAAAAAAATCTATTTGGACGAGGTGAGAAGTCGGCGATTTCCGGGAATTTGACAGTGACGAGTCTTTGTGGTAGGGTATTGAACCATGTTTGACTATCATGTGCATACCCGTCTTTGTGGCCATGCCGAGGGCGCGGTAGAGGACTATGTCGCCTGGGCGGTGAAAAAAGGATGCCGTGAGATTTGTTTTACAGATCATATCCCGCTTCCCGGCGATTATGACGCTCACCACCGGATGGCGATGAATGAGATTGAAATCTATCTGAAAGAGATTGAACGGGCCCGGGGGATGTTTCCGGAGATTCAGATCCTTACTGGGATCGAGGCTGATTATATCGAGGGATTCGAGCGCTTCACCGAGGATTTTTTGAAGCGGTATCCGTTTGATTTGGCGTTGATGTCCATCCATTTTGTCGCCGGTTGGCCCGAGGGCAATTGGGTGTTTGGATACCATTTCCCGGATAAACCGATGGAAAAGATTTACCGTGAATATTTTTCATCTATGATTCAGGGGATCCAGACCGGATTGTTCGATGTGGTGGCACATATCGACCTCATCAAAAAAACCGGATTCCCAGTGCTGGAAACCAACCGCGATGATGTGTCGCAGGTGTTGGCGGAAGTGAAGAAGGCGGGGATGTGTATTGAAATCAATACTTCGGGGTTGCACAAAGCCATCGGGGAACCGTATCCTTCGTTAGACCTGGCCCGAATGGTTGTTAACGCTGAAATCCCTTTTACCACCGGGTCGGATGCCCATCTTCCCGAGAGGGTGGGATTCCGTTTCGATTGGGTGTCGGATTTCTTGAACACCCATCAAAGGGCCAAAATCGCCCGTTTCCGCAATCGACGATTTGAAGCGCTGGATGTAGATCCCATCGTTTAAATATTATTCCTGAATTTTGCATTTTTTTTCGAATCATGGTAATTTTTTACATTACGACGAGGAGGAGATAAAAATGGATGTGGTCCTATTGGCCCGAATTCAGTTTGCCTTGACTGTTGGGTTTCACTTTATTTTTCCATCCCTAACCCTGGGTTTGACTCTGATGGTGGTGATTCTGGAGAGTTTTTTCGCCAGGACCAACGACGAAATTTACCGGAAATTATCGGCGATGCTGGTGAAAATTGTCGGTCTGGTTTTTGTGTTGGGAACAGCCACCGGCATTGTGATGGAGTTTGCTTTCGGCAACAATTGGGCGGAATATTCCCGTATGGTGGGAGATATTTTGGGAGCCCCGTTAGCGGCCGAAGGGATTTTCGCCTTCTTTTTGGAATCGGTGTTTTTGGGTATCCTGATCTTCGGACGTCAGCGGGTATCGAACCGGCTGTATTGGTGGTCCGCCTTTTTTGTTTGTCTCGGCGCGCATTTATCCGGTTTATGGATCATTATCGCCAACTCCTGGATGCAGACGCCGGCGGGATACGAGCTGGTCAATGGCAAGGCTGTGTTGACAGACTTTTTCGCTGCGGCGATCAATCACTCTTCGATGATTCGTTTTTTCCACACCATTATCGGCGGCTGGATCACCGGCGCGGTGGTTGCCGGGGCCATTGCCGGGTGGTATTTGTTGAAGGGCCGGTTTGTGGAATATGCGAAAAAGCTTTTAGTGATTGCTATTGCCTTGTTTGCGCTGACCTCTGTTCTGCAATTGGCGCAGGGCCATATGCACGCCTTGCAGGTCAGCAAAACCCAACCGGAGAAGATGGCGGCGTTCGAGGCGTTATGGGAAACCCAAACCGGAGCGCCGATGTCTCTGCTTGGGATACCGGACCAAAAAAACAAAAAAACCTATGTGGAGATAAAAATCCCCTCGCTTCTCAGCTATTTGATCCATTTTGATTGGGACGCGGAGGTCACAGGGCTCGACGCTTTTCCAGAGGATGAAATTCCTCCGGTTTTGATCACCTACACGTCGTACCATATTATGGTCGCGCTGGGAATGTTGTTTATCGGCTTTTCGTTGTTGGGGGGCTTGTTGGTTTTATTGAACAAAATATGGACCGCCCGCTGGTATTTTATCGGCCTCATCATGCTGGCGCCGCTCACTGTGGCGGCGATGGAGGTGGGCTGGATCGCGGCCGAGGTGGGGCGGCAGCCCTGGGCTGTGTATAGGGTGCTGAAGACCGCCGATGCTGTATCGAAAGCGGTACCCGCCTGGCAGATCGTCTTCTCGTTAATCATGTTCACCTTGATTTATAGTTTGTTGTTTGTGATTTTTCTGAAGATCTTTTTTAAAATTGTAAATAAGGGGCCGGAAACTCTGACCCCGCAGGGATATTAAAGGAGAGCGGCAATGGAATTTCTACAGATTGCCTGGTTTTATATCATTGTCTTTTTGTTTGCCGGATATGCGATTCTGGATGGTTATGATCTGGGAATCGGAGTGTTGATGCCCTTTCTCGCGGAAAACGACGGAGAAAAGAGGGCGCTGTTCAACGCCATCGGTCCGGTATGGGATGGAAACGAGGTTTGGCTGATTACCGCCGGAGCGTCTCTTTTCGCAGCTTTTCCCGCGGTGTACGCCACTGTGTTCAGCGGTTTTTATCTGGCGTTGATGCTGGTTCTCTTCGGCCTGATCTTCAGGGCTGTATCCCTGGAATTCTGGAGTTACGATCCCCGCAACCGCAAACTCTGGACCCGGGCATTTGTTGTCGGTAGCTTTTTGCCGGCGCTCCTGTATGGAGTGGCGCTGGGAAATGTTATTTTAGGAATCCCATTGAATGAGGCCAATGATTTTACCGGAAGCTTTTTCACGTTGTTGCGTCCCTTTCCGTTGGTCGCAGGTTTAGTCGGTTTCTACGCCCTCTTGCTTCAAGGGAGTACGTTCGCGGTGCATAAAACCGGCGGAGTTTTGCGCAAACGGGCAATGGCCCTGACCTCTTTTTTGGGGTGGGGATTCCTGGTTTGTTATACCGTAATGCTCATTATGGGGGCGATTGTACTTGAAGGGGCGGCTTCCCGCTGGCTGGCATGGGTATTTGCTTTGTTGGTTTTTGCGGCACTCTTTTTGGTGCGGTTATTTCTGAAAAGAGGAGAAGATTTTAGATTGTTTCTCTCATCTTCGTTGATCCATGTCAATGTATGGGGCTTAATCGCGGCGGTTCACTTTCCCAGGTTGGTGAAGGTATCCAATGATCCGGGGGCGGGCATGACGATCTTCAATTCCTCTTCCGGTCCGTTGACGTTGAAAGTGATGACGTTGATTGCGGTCATCGGTATGCCGGTGGTGATCGCCTATTCGATTTTTGTGCACAGGGTGTTCCGGGGGAAGGTGACGGCTGATGATCGAGACGCGGTTTGACAAAAAAAACCTTTTTCGTTATCATTTCGTATTAGCCCTATTATAGCGTATTAATCCTATTTTTAAGGTATCCGGAAAGTACCCCAAGGAGCGCGGGATAAACATTATGAATACAGAAATCAAACACATTATCGATGGAATCGGAAACATTATACTCGGCAAGGGGCGGGAAGTGCGTCTAGTCATTACCTGCTTGCTGGCGGGCGGCCACTTGCTGATCGAAGATATCCCCGGAATGGGGAAAACCACATTGGCCCAGGCAATCGCCAAAACCATGGACCTCAATTATTCCAGGATCCAATTCACCAGCGATTTGTTGCCGGCGGATGTGGTGGGAGTATCTGTTTTTAACTCGGATCTCAAGACTTTCCAATTTCACAAAGGACCGGTCTTTGCCCGGATGGTATTGGCGGACGAGTTGAATCGCGCCACGCCGCGGACCCAGAGCGCCTTGCTCGAAGCGATGGAAGAGCGGCAGGTATCGGTGGATGGCGAGACATACCGGTTGCCCGAACCTTTCTTCGTCATCGCCACCCAGAACCAACGGCATCACGTCGGCACCTTTCCATTGCCGGAGTCCCAATTGGACCGCTTTTTGATGCGGATTCACCTGGGATACCCCGATTTTCAAGCGGAGCGGAAACTGCTGACGGGCCAGAGACGGAGCGATATGTTGCGGCAGACCCGTCCGAAGATCAAAGTTGAGCGTTTAATGGAATTGCAGCGGGCTGTGGGGGAGATTTTCGTCTCCGACGCCATTCTCGATTATATTCAGGATTTGCTGGGTAAGAGCCGCAATAATTCGCAACAATACCTGGGATTGTCTCCCCGGGCGGGAATCGCGCTGCTTCAGGCGGCTAAAGCCTGGGCATTGACCGAAGGCCGCGATATGGTGTTGCCCGAAGATGTTCAAGCAGTGGCCGGCAGTGTGCTGGAACACCGGCTGGATCCCGAAGGCACCCGAATCAAAGGGAGCGAATACCGTGCCAGCCGGCATCTGATTGAGATGGTTTCCATTAATCCCAGTGTTTGAGAAAAAGTATCGCACACGCTTCACCTCTGCAGGGCGGATCCTTGTATTGACTGTAATGGCCATGCTGGTGGGGGCCATGAATTACGGCAATAATATGGCCTACATCCTTTGCTTCTTGATATTCAGCCTGTTGGTGGTGGCCTGGTTGCAGACCAGGAACAATATTCGCGGGTTGGAGATTTTGTCTGTTCAGGCGAAGCCGGCGTTTGCCGGAAGCGAGGTGGAGTTCGTGCTACAGGTGAGGAACAATTCTTCGCAAAAACGGATGGCAATTTATCTTGCCGCCTCCGGGGAGGAATCGGATCTTCAAATTTTCGGACCCTTCTCACTAGTACCTCATTCGGAAACCGAATTGGAAATTCTGGTCCCGGCCCGCAAGCGCGGTATGTTCGCGTTGGACGGCGTGTCGTTTTTAACCGGTTTCCCCTTTGGATTTTTCCGGGTATGGCGCACCCAACGTCTTAATCTCCCTTATTTAGTGTATCCACAACCGGCTGGTTCTCTCTCCTGGCCCCAGGCGGAAGCCGCCGATGATGGAATCGATTACGCCGACGGGCATCTCAGTAAGGGAGGCGACGACTTTTCGGGGTTGCGGCCATACCGCGAAGGGGAGTCGCAACGTCATATCGATTGGAAAGCGGTGGCCCGCGGTCGCCCAAAGGCGGTGAAGGAATTTACCGGCGGCGGCCGTATCGATCTCTGGTTTTCGTGGGAGGTGGCCGGCGGTGTGAACCTGGAGGGTAGAATTTCCCAATTGACCCGTTGGGTGTTGGAAGCGGATCAAATGAATGTGGAGTATGGTTTGAGAATACCCGGAACAACTATCGATCCCACCTCCGGCTCCAAACATACGCGGCAGTGCTTGCGGGCGTTGGCTCTTTATGGGAGTGAATCATGACCACAAAGACCAAAGGATTGACGATTCCCCCCATTCCAGTGAGCAAACAGGCGCTTGGTTGGTTGTTGTCCGGCTTTTTATTGACTGTGAGCCGGCATATTGAAAATGTCCCGGTTTGGGCTGTGATCGGCGCCTTCATGATCGCCGGATGGCGTTATTTTTTGGAGATTCGCAACCTCCCCCTGCCCTCCCGGTGGATCAGATTGATGGTGACGTTTGGGATTTGTGTGGCGATACTTCTTTCCTACCGGACCTTCTGGGGACGGGATCCGGGAATCACCGCGCTGATATTGTTGGCCTCCCTCAAATTATTGGAATTGAAAACCGACCGGGACTTCAACCTGGTGATTTTTTTGTGTTATTTTTTAATCTTGGGAATATTTCTTTACGACCAGACCATCCCCATCTTGATGTTCACCATCCTGGCGGTGATATTTTTGACCGCCGCCGTACTACGGATCCAATTACCGCCGAACGAAAAGCCTAGAGTCTGGTATTTTATCAAGCGGTCCGCCAGGGCGATTCTATTCACGTTACCGTTTGTGGCTGTTTTGTTCTTGTTTTTCCCCCGCACATCCGGGCCTCTCCTGAATATCCCCCAGCGGGGGCGGGCGCCCGGCTACTCGGGATTCTCTGGTTTTATTCGTCCGGGCTTCATCGCCTATATCGCCCGCTCGGAGAAACTGGCGTTCCGGGTGGAATTCCCGGATGGAGATCCCCCCGCCCTCGAGGACCGTTATTTCCGCGGCGCTGTGTTATGGTATACCGACGGTGTGTATTGGTTTCAGGGCAGGTTCCCGGACCGTCGTTATTCACGGCAAAATATCCAGGGCCCCACGATCCGGCAGAAGATTTTGATAGAGCCCCATACGCAGCGCTGGCTCTTCGCGCTGGACAGACCGGTGGTCACTCCTGAGTGGGCCTATAATTTACCGGGGGATATTTTTCGCGCCCCCAAACCCATCAAAACCCACCGCCGCTACGAGGTGGTGTCGCAATTGGGGCCGTCGCCGGCGACAGAGATTAGTCCGGTGGTCCGCAAATGGTGTTTGCAGAAACCAAGGCGGTTGAATCCACGGCTCCGGCAACTGGCCCAATCATTCCGGGACGGCGCCGTTGGGGACAGGCAGGTGGCGCAAGCGGCGTTGGACTATTTCCGGGACAATGGCTTTGTTTACACTGTAAATCCCGGTTATTTGGATCGCCGGGATCCGTTGGGCGATTTTTTGTTCGACAAGCGCAAAGGTTTTTGTGAGCATTATTCCAGCGCCTTTACCATGCTGATGCGAATCGCCGGTATTCCCGCCCGCGTTGTGGTGGGATACCATGGGGGCGAATACAATCCGGTGGGTGAATATCTATTGGTACGGCAAAGCGACGCCCATGCCTGGTCGGAAGTCTGGATAGAAGGCGACGGGTGGATCCGGGTGGATCCCACATCTGTGGTGGCGCCTGAACGGATCGAATACGGCATGGGAGTGACCGGCGCTTTGGAAGATTTTGGCGGTATGGATGGGGCGGACCGCGACGAGGCCATCCGCCGCGCCCTGGACAGGAGCGTCTGGCGACGGTTGCTTCAGAACATCCGCTACTATTGGGATACCGTTGACAATCATTGGAATCTGTGGATTATCAGTTACGATCTCGAAACCCAACGGAATGTGATGGGGGAGGCGGGCCTAAAAAATATGGGCTGGCTTGTTTCTATTTTGATGATCGGTGTGTTTATCTTTTTCGGCGGCTTCATTGTCAATCAAATTCTGAAACGGCGCGGCGGTGAAGCGGATCCTCTGGTGAGATGGTATGGATTGTTTTGCCGCAAGTGCGCGGCCGCCGGTTTGACCATTCGTCCGTGGGAGGGGCCGCTGGATTTCCGGCGTAGGCTCGAGGAGACATTCCCTCTGCGGCGTACCGACTGGCAGCCTATCATCGAGGATTTTATCTCCTTACGGTATGGTCGCCGGTCAGTGAGTAGAAAAACTGTGTCCCGATTCAAGCGGATGGTTAAAAAATTTTGTATTTAATTGGCATATCGGATGCCGATGAATTGAAATTTAAGGGGATATTCTGGTATAATGTAGTTTTTAGGAGTGGATAATCAATGCGGTTTGCAAATACTGAAGCGTTTTTTTTACTTGTGTTGCTCATCCCATTCAGTATTCTGGTTGTGTATAATTACAACAAGAAACGAACCATTCTGGGGCGGTTTGTTTCCAGTACCGCCTTTGGAAAGCTAGGAGTTCGTAGCGGCAGGGAAATTGATTTTTTCAAGGCCGCCCTGGTGATTCTCGCCATTGTTTTTTTTATATTGGCGTTGGCGGGTCCCGAATGGGGAGATGTGTTCGAAAGTCTTGATGTCAAGGGTATTGAGATGATGTTTTTACTGGATACCTCGAACTCTATGAACGCGGAAGATCTCAAACCGAACAGGCTGGTGGTGGCGAAGCAATTGATGACGGAGTTGGTGGATAACTTTGCCACCGATTATGTGGGATTGATCAATTTCGCCGGCGTGCCCTATGTGCAATGTCCGCTCACCATTGACTACGACGCGTTTAAGTTGATGGTGGAGGCGTCGGTCATCAGTCCCGACGAGGAACAGGGGACTGATTTCTCCACGGCGTTCGCTTTGGCGTTGCGGTCGTTCCGCTCTGCCGAAGGGAGCGATAACAACAGGATTGCCATTCTCATCACCGACGGTGAAGACCAGGAGCAAGACTGGCGAAACGCAATGGAGGCGTTTCACGCGCAGAAAGTCATCGTGTTCGCCGTTGGTGTCGGCGTTCGTTCCGGCGCCCCCATTCCGGTTAAAAATTCTGAGGGAGAGGTCACCGGTTGGAAAAAAGACCGGCAAGGAAATATCGTGAAAACGAAACTTGACGAAGAGACGTTGATTCAAGTGGCCTCCGCCACCGGAGGGCGGTATTTCCGTTTAACCGATTCCGCTTCTATCGATAGCTTTATCGAAGGCTTGAAAAATTTTGAACGCAGGGTTCTTTCCCAGAAAGTCCGCATGAAGAAGCAGAAACGGTTTCATTATCCTTTGATAATTGGTATAATCTTATTATTGATCGAGATGTGTTTAACGGAAAAGAGATTAAAATGGAAAAAAAAGTAATTCTGTCAATCCTTTTTTTGTGCCCGTTTTTGTTGGGCTGGCACTGGTTTGAGCCGGCGGCCCGCAAAAATCTCAAGGGGATTCAAGCTTATGAGAGTAAGGAATTTGAAACAGCCTTGAATGAATTTTTATCCGCCAAAGGGATTAAGCCGGATCTTCCTGAACTGAAAAACAATACCGCCAGCGCGTTGTATCAGATGGAAAAGTACAAAGAGGCTCTGGAAGAGTTCTCCGGTATCGATGCGGAGAAGGCCAAAATCCCCGCCTCACAATTGTCCTATAACGTGGGTAACTCGTTTTTTCGAATGGAGCAATACGACAAAGCTCTAGAGAGCTATAAGAAGAGTTTGCTGGCGAACCCGGCGGATGTCGATGCCAAAAAGAATTTCGAAATCACTCTCAAAAAAATTGACGATCAGAAAAAGCAGCAAGACCAGCAGAATCAGGACAAAGACAAAAAAGATCAAGACAAAAAAGATCAAGACAAAAAAGATCAAGATAAAAAAGATCAAAACCAACAGAACCAGCGGCAGCAAAAACCTGAAGAGAAACACCAGAATTTGATGCAATATCTCAATCAAAACGAAAAGAAACAACTGGAAAAGAAAAAACGTGCCATTGGCATCGCAAAAAAAGAGAAAGACTGGTAATTATGAAGAACACGACAATTTGTTTCCTGTTAGTATTGTTTTTACCGCTAGCGGCGTATTCCGCCGATGTGGAATTCAAAGCTTCCATCAACGCGGATAAGGTCGGTTTGGATGACCAACTGGTCTATACTGTCACTGTAAAAGGTTTGCAAAATCCTCCGGCGCCGGATTTATCCGGTTTGAAGGATTTAAAGGTGTCCCAGACCTCCCGGAGTAGCGAATTAAGCCTCGTAAACGGCGTCGCCAATTATTCCACCCATTTCGTTTATTATTTGCAACCCCAGAAAAAGGGACGGGCGACCATCCCTTCAGCGCTGCTTCTATACCAGGGGAAAGAATACAAAACCCAGGAATATACTATCGAAGTGGTGGATGGAAGCGTGGCTCCTCAAACGCCGCAACGCCGCCGTTCTTTGTTCGATATGGCTGACGACGATTTTTTCTCGTCTCCGTTTGATAGAATGAACCGGCAGAGACAGAGGCAAGAGCAGCCCATCGATATATTCTTGAAAGCATCGGTGTCTAAAAAGCGGGTGCTCAAGGGTGAACAACTAACCTATACTGTGTATCTTTATACCCGTAACCGGGTAGAATCCGTCAACCCATTGAGCAAACAATCAGTATCGGGTTTTTGGCAGGAATGGTACCCGGTTCCCCGGAGTATTGAGGGCAACGCCAGGCAGATTGACGGCAAGACCTACCAGGTTTATAAAATCAGAAAAGCGGCGTTGTTCGCCACCAAAACCGGGCGGCTGAAAATCGCGCCCATGAAATTTGAAGTGGGCCTGGCGGATTCAGCGTTTTTCTTTTCCGGTCCACGTAGTATCACCCGCTCTACTCCTGAATTGGAGATTGAAGTTCTACCGTTGCCCGCAGCCGCTAAAAACCTGCCGGTGGGGAATTTTGGTTTTGAAGTAGAAACAGACAAAATCGAGGTGGATGTCAATGATATCCTGGCGGTGAAGATGAAGATACGGGGCGATGGGAATATCAAGACTGTAAATCCCCCCGAGTTTTCCAGCGCTGAATCCTACAAAGTGTTCCCACCGAAGCTGTCCCGTAATTTCGATATGAACGGCAACCGGTTGTCAGGCGTGGTGAAGGCGGAGCTTCCGGTTTCATTCAAAAAAACCGGAATTATGTCCTTTCCCGCTCTGGATTTCAAATATTTCGATCCCGATAAAAACCGCGTCGTGACTGTTTCCAGCGCTCCGATCACAATTAAAGTTACCGGTACCAAAGAAAAGCGGGCGGACGCTCTCACAATACCGAAAACAGAGATTTTGAAAACCGGGGATGATATTGATTTTATCAAACGGGGAACCATGCGCGACCAAAATTCCACTTTTTACGGGTCCGGACTGTTCACTTTCTTGCTGGTGTTGCCGTTCGCGCTGAACATTTTATTCGCCCTCAAAATGTTTGTGTTTGACCGGGTGGTTGCCAATAGTGAATTATTGAACCGCAAGAAGTTACTCTTAAGAATCACGAAAGATCTTCAGCAAATAAAGGAATATGGAGAAATCACCGGAATTTTGGAACGCTACCTCAGTCAGAAGACCGGACTGGGCTTATCCCAAATCAGTCGCGACGCAATCGAAGGGTTGTTTGACCGGCATAAAATCGGAGGCCGCGACCGCACCCTCTTCTTGCAAATAAAAACAGCAGCGGATTCTGCGAAGTTTTCTCCGCTAAAAAAATCCGCCTCAGAAACCCGGAAAGATGTAACCACCATCATAGAAATTTTAAAGAGAATTGATAGCAAAATAAAATGAGACATTCAAAACACCCGATTATCGTCTTGATCCTTGTATTTACTGTCGCTCCGTTTATATACGGAACAATGGACAATGGAGACTTCTCCAGGGCGAATGAATTGTACGAGCAGGGGAAATTCGCCCAGGCCCTCGAATTGTATCAAAAATTAGAGGATGATGTCGAGAATTGGAAATTATATTACAATATAGGGAATTGCCATTTTAAACTGGATCGGCCGATCCAGGCGGAAATCTATTATTTGCGGGCGCAACGGCTCAACCCCTTCGAACCGTCGCTCGAAAAAAATCTCCAGGTGGTCAACCGCTTGTTCAAGGATGTGGTTCCACCTGAAAAACCGGATTTTATCGAGGGTGTGTTTTTGCGATTGGAATCCGCCATTCCTCTGGATTTGGTGTCGTGGCTCCTGGTGTTGGCGATTGCCGCGTTCAATATCTTCATCTTCCTATGGCTATTGCGCGGGCGTACGAAGATTGTGGCGTATGGAGTTTCGGTGTTTTTGATCCTCGTCATCATCGTCGCCTTTTATCATGTTGCCCGGGTGAACGAGTTCAACAAACGGGATGTGGCGGTGGTGGTCGCCCCGGAATCGGAATTACGTAGCGGACCGGGGGAGAAGAACACGATTCTTTTCAAGGTGAATCCCGGTTTGAAAGTTCGTATCATCGAGAAAAACAAGGATTGGTATCAGGTCACCGCATCGGCCCAAATCGCCGGTTGGATCAAGGTGGATGCATTAACAATAATTTAAAGTCAGAGCTCGTTTTATAGTATAATCTTTCGATAGTAGTTTGGTGTGAAGGATGGGATACGATGAAATTATTTTTAAAAAATCGCATTGTTGAGTGTTCAAAACCCCTGATCATGGGGATATTGAATATTACCCCCGATTCTTTTTCGGATGGCGGAAAATTTATTAATCCTGAAGACGCGGTGCGGCAGGCTGAGGCTTTGATCGGCGATGGCGCGGATATTATCGATGTGGGTGGTGAAAGTACGCGACCCGGCGCCCAGAAGGTGGGAATCGAAGAGGAAATGGACCGGGTGATTCCGGTGATCGAGAAGATCAAAGAGGAGTTTCCGGTCCTGGTGTCGGTGGATACCTACAAAGACCGCGTGGCTCGCGCCGCTGTTCTGGAGGGCGGGGCTGATATGGTCAATGATATTTCCGGCATGCGTTTCACCGACCAGATGGTGACGACAATCGTCGAATTGGATGTCCCTATTATACTGATGCATATCAAGGGGACGCCGGAGGACATGCAAAAAGACCCGACTTATCAGGATGTGATTGAGGAGATCAAACAGTACTTCCGGGATCGCATCAACTATGTGTTTGCCAAAGGCCTTAAAAAAGAGAAAATAATCATCGATCCGGGCATCGGATTCGGCAAACGCCTCCAGGACAACATAGAGATCATCCATAGGCTCGAAGAGTTCAAACAATTTGATTGCCCCATCCTGATGGGCTTATCGCGGAAGTCTTTTCTGGGACAAATCACCGGCGAAGAAACGCCCTTTGACCGTGAAGCCGAAACCATCACCGCCAATGTAATTGCAATCTTGAACGGCGCT
This sequence comes from uncultured Clostridia bacterium, assembly GCA_964491915.1. GTDB lineage: Bacteria > Acidobacteriota > Aminicenantia > UBA2199 > UBA2199 > JAHELQ01. The sequence continues at coordinate 16,405 of CAZBHS010000037.1, read as the reverse complement.
TCCATTATTCGCGTCCACAATGTCGAAAACGCCGTCAAATCCTTGAAAATCCTCAATCACCTGGTGGAGTTGAAGAGCGTGTAATGGGAACCCCACTCTCATTACTAGTGAGATTTGATATCCAATAACCGGTTGATTAATTCTTTGTTGAAGCCGATGATAGGCCGGTTATCGATCAGGGTAACCGGGACGCCCTGCTGGCCGGTCCTGCGGAGCATATCGCGGGCCGCCCGTTCATCACGACTCACATCGATATCTTTGAATTTTATATGATGTTTTTTTAAATGCTGTTTGACTGCGCGGCACCAGGTGCAGGTGGGAGTTGAAAAGACAATCACTCGTTTTTGCTGTTTATTTGTTGTCATGTGTCACCTCTCAAGCAGAGTTTCTAAAACTTTTGGTTAAATATTAACATGAAAAAATTGCATTGTCAACCTCCGCCCATTGCTTGAGAGAAAATAATGATGGGTGTGCATTTTTTGCTGGAAATCCAGGAGAATCAAGAATTCCGGTTCGCGCTATTCTGGCGGCGGGGTGATATCTTCCTGAAAAATATTGTATAATAGTCATATGCTCGAAAAAGTATTCAGCCCCGAAATGATGGATCAGTTGCGCTCTCCCCTCACCAGAGGTATCAATTGCGGAGACCGGAATCTGGTGGAATTGTATGTGGCGGGCATTGCGGCGCTCTCGAATGAACACATTGTCTGGATCGTGAAGGAAAATGAAACCGCGGCCCGGTTGAAGGTACGTCTCGAAGCCTGGCTGCGGTTCCTCGAAGTCGAGGGTGTTGAGGTATGTTTTTACTCGAGGCCGTTTGAAGACCCTTTTATAAATAACGATACCGATTTCAAAGCCGTTACCCACAAAGCCGGTCTGGTGGCGGCGATGAATAACGCAAAGCGGGTATTGGCGGTGACGACGTTGTCCGCGTTGAGCGTTCAAATTGAACCTCCCGAACTCTTCGAATTGTTCTTTATCCCTGTGAAAACCGGAGAAAAACTCGACCGGGACGGTTTTATCGAACAACTCAAGGACATGGGGTACCTGGTCAAGGACATGGTGGAAGAACAGGGCGAGGTGGCCTGGCGGGGTAGTATTGTGGATGTGTATCCGGCGGATGGCGAAAATCCCCTGCGCTTTGAATTCGAAGCCCGCCGCGTCGTGTCGATTCGTCTTTTCGAAGTGGACACGCAGGCCTCCATCAAGACTGTCTCCTCAGTCCAATTACCCTTTACGAAGTTCTTCCTGGAATATGACGATAATCTCTCGTATCTGCGAGGGGCAAAAGATGAGATGTTTTACTTGCCAGAAATCCTCGGCGGGTGCCGCGTCGTAGTCTCCGACGCTTCCGGCGTCCTTGAGGAGCACCGGAAGCTAATGGAAGCATTCGGGAAAATTTTGCAGACGTTTGTTCAGAAACATCCTGAATTTGAAGGGTTTTCTCTTGACGATGCGTTTGATTTCCCTCTGGATCCCGAGAATGTGTTGAGTATCGATGAAGTGTTCGATGATATCTCGGGTCCGATGGAGCTCATGCCGGTGAAAAAGACCGTGGATTCACTGGATGTCGAGGATATGCAGCGTTTGAAAGAGAAGATTACCGAAATGGGGTATCATCTGGTGGTATTATCTAACGAAGGCGATTTGCAATTTAAATTGAAGCCCTATCTCGATGATTTCCAGGTGTTCAATCTACCGATTCCGGTCTCTATTGAAAACACTCGCACCAACGCCATGTTTATTGGGCACCGGAAATTCCGGGAAGAGGCGAGGCAACCTAAAAAAATAAAGAGTCGTCAGAATGAGTTGTCTGTCGGGGATATGCAAAAGGGAGATTTGGTGGCCCATAAAAGCCACGGTATCGGGCGGTTCGTCGGCTTTGCCCGCATGAGATTCGGTAAATTCGAACAATTGGGATATGACAGCATCTGGATTCCGGACAACGAGGAGGAATCCACCGAATTTTTAAAAATCGAATACCAGAATAATGAATTTTTATATATCCCGGTGTATGAACTGGGAGATTTGAACAAGTATCTGGCCTTTGAAGGCTCCACTCCCAATCTTGACCGCCTGGGGGGTAAAACCTGGAAATTGAAGAAATCCAGGGCGAAAAAGAGTATTGTTTCGTTTGCCCGGGAGCTACTGGATTTATACGCCAAACGAAAATCCATCGAGGGTCGCAGCCACATGCCGGAACCGGATATGGAGTACCGGCTGCAGCAAGAATTCCAATTCGTTGAGACCGAAGATCAGAGACGGGCTATTAACGATGTCTTCAAGGATCTCGAGGCCGGCTTTCCCATGGACCGCCTGGTGTGCGGCGATGTCAGCTTCGGCAAGACCGAGGTGGCGATCCGGGCGGCGTTTCGTATTGTCATGAACGGAAAACAAACGGCGGTGTTGTGTCCCACCACTATCCTTGCCTTCCAGCATTTCAACACCTTCAAAAAACGATTGGCGTCGTTCCCTGTTCGCATCGCGCTTCTATCACGGAATGTGACGGGGAAAGAACGGCGGGAAATATACGACAACCTTGAGAATGGGCAGATCGATGTGGTGATCGGCACTCATTCGTTGTTGGCCAAGGGTGTCAAATTCAAACAATTGGGACTCTATATTGTGGACGAGGAACAGCGCTTCGGCGTATTCCAGAAGGAGAAGCTCAAAAAAGATTCCGAAGAGGTGGATGTCTTGAGTTTGACGGCGACTCCGATTCCCAGAACCCTTTCTTTTTCGATGGCCGGGCTTCAGGATATCTCCATCATCCGGACCGCGCCGCTCGGTCGGTTGGCGGTGAAAAATTATGTGGGCTTTTTATCAAAGGAATTGGTAGTGTCCGCGGTGTTGAATGAAGTCGAGCGCGATGGGCAAATCTTTGTCGTTTACAATAATATCGAAAAGATTTACAGCTTCAAAGAGAGGCTGCAAGGGTGGTTGCCCGATGTGTCTTTCGAGGTGATCCATGCCCAAATGCGCAGCGATGCCATCGAAAAAAACATCATGGACTTCACCAAAAAGAAATTCCGGGTGCTGGTGTCCACCACTATTATCGAAAACGGCATCGATATCCCCTCGGTCAACACGTTGATCATTATGCACGCGGACCGCTTCGGTCTCACCCAGTTATACCAACTTAGAGGACGTATCGGCAGGAGCAACCACCAGGCTTACGCCTATTTTCTAGTGGATTCGTTCGATATCACCGAAAAGGCGAAGGCGCGGCTCGAGGCGATCCGTGAATTTTCGGATTTGGGGTCCGGTTACAAATTGGCGGAGTTCGATCTCAAGCTCAGGGGGGCTGGTTCGCTATTGGGCAACCGGCAGCATGGCCACATCGAAGCCCTCGGCTACGATTATTATCTCGAATTATTGCAGCGAACCATCAAGGAGCTGCAAGGCGAGGAGGAGAAAGGCAGCGAAACAAAACTCAACATCCATTTCTCCTATTCCATTGCGTCCCAATACATTCGTCGCGAAACCGAGAGAATATCGTTTTACCGTAGCGTCATCGACGCGAAGGATTTACAGGAGTTGAGCGAGGTACGCTCTCATCTGGAAGATCGCTACGGCGCGATGCCGCAGGGCATGGAGAAAATTTTCCTGGTGGCGGCTGTTCGCATCATCTCCGCTCACGAAGGGTTTTCCGAAGTGGATCTCTATGATGACCGGATGCTAATCACTCCTGGGGAAGGTAACTCCAGTATCGGAAAATACATGGTGGAGTTGCAAGGGAATCGCGTAGAACCGCATTGCTATGAGTTTGAAATAGACGATTACCGGCAATTCACCGGCCGGATTACATTGATCTTTCGAGGGGCTTAATTTCCGTTTGGGAAAGGAGCCCCGGCGGGGGCTTGCATCTCCCGCCGGGGTACTGTATCGCTTGATAAGCTTATTTTTTTCTTTCCGTCCAGAACAGTATGCCGAAGGTGTTGCTGATATCGACTGTATCCTGGGATTTAATGCCGACGCTTCCAGCTTCTTCGTCGCCAATGTAGACGTTGTATTTACCGCCGGACAGTGATCCGTAACCCTGGATTTTCCCGCCGGTTACACTGGCGCCCTCTATGGAGATGGTGCTTCCGGCGCCGTCCAGGCTAAAGTAATATAGGCTCTGGTTACCCTGGGAAATACAGGGGTTTGCGATTTTTGTATCTGAAGCGGTCGGTTTGTAGGTGTTGAAGTATATATCCATATTCAGGAACAGGGGGCTGGGTTCAAACAATATTTCCCGGGAGCCGGAGACATAATTGAAGTAAAAACCCTTTGCGCTATCGCTGGCTGATGGATCGAGGCTAAAATCATTGTCGGTACTGGTGCCGTCAAATAGCCCGGTGATATTTTTAAAATTGGCTGAGGTGTAAGTGGTCGATATGGCATTGTTGTCTACCATCCCAAAAAACTGACCGGTCAGGTTGTCCGGATCATTGGGTTTCGGCCGGTGGCCGGTTCCGAAAAAGAGCCAGAGGTTGTAGGATTTATCGAAGCCTAATGTCGGGGAGACATAAAGCGTCTGACCGTCGTCCGCCTTGAATATTTTTGTGGGCCGCCAGGTCAGCGGAGCGTTGGAGAGGTTGATCTTCCAAATGCTGCCTCCTCCGCCTTTAATTCCGGTGTATTCTCCACTTTCAGCCATATAAAGGGCATCCGCCACGCCATCGTAATTGTAGTCCAGAACTGTCGGAGGGGCGACGAAATTGTAAGTGAAATCCGAATTGGTGTGTTCCCAATGAGTGTCCACTTTTGTGTCGGGATTGGAGGTGGAGCCGCCATAGTAGAATTTTTTTATGAGATAGCCATAGTAGGCGTGAAGAACGAAGAATGATTTCCCAACTGTGTTTTTTGTAGCGACGGATTCGGTCGTGTCGTAACCTCCGGATAGAAATACGGCGGGCACTTGTTTGGCGTTCACTCCGCCGTCGTTGGCGATGTCCGCCACAATCGGCTTGGCTTCGGTAAAGCCCATTAAGCTGGCATCTGAGAATTCCCACAAAAATTTTGGACTGGTGGGATCTGTGATATCCAGGGCTACATAGGAACTGCCGCCGGATCCCATCCCGGTGATGAGGATTGTTTTCCAATCTTCCCAGGTATTGGAGTTACCGATTTTAATATCTGTGACTATCGCTTTTCCGTCAACAAAATATTGGTGAACCGGGGGGTCGGTAATGCCCTCGACCGAATTTTTTAGTTTGCCGATAAACGATTGGGGGATGAACGCCCACAACTCTTCGCCGTCCGTCACGTTAAAACAATGAATCATGCCGTCGTTGGCCCCGGCGTAGACCACTTCAGGTCTTTTCGACACAATGATCGTTTTTGTTACACCTTCTACCGTCTCGGTTTTTGTTTCGGTGAAATGGTCGAAAAACGCCTGGTAGCCGGGTAAAAATTCAGCTTTCCATTTCAACGGGGCGCCGACCACCATGGGGCCGAAATGGAATATATCCCCCAGTTTCCAGCCGAGGGAATTGTTTCCGTGATAAAAATCGATCACCTGGTCGCGATTCTGAAGGTCCACTGCCGCGTCTCCACTATTGAATCCAAAGTCAAATGGGGAGAGATCTGTGGAGGATGTGGAGGTACTAAACGGAATGAAGTTCCCGCCGTTTTCGGTGAGGATGTTACGGGCGGTGGTCCGTTGGGTTAACAGAGCGCCGGCATCCCACAAAAACATATCGCCGGGATTCTCCAAATCCGGGAAGAAACCCTGCTCGGTCAGTTTGTAACATTTCAAATGCCCTTCCCAGGTGGGACTGGTGGTTTTCGGAACAAATGTAGCCACATACCCGCGGCGGTCGCCGTAAGTCAGGGAGTATTTGGGAGCCGCGAAGGCGGCGTATGATCTGACTTTTTCATCGATACTGGCCATCACGTTTCTCATGGCTTTGGTCAACGACTCGTAATTCTCCGCGGTAAAATATTCTCCGCCTCCGTTTTCAGCGGTTGTAGCCAGCAACGGATGGTCGGCGTTGTAACCGATTACATAGGTATAGATAAACTGCTTATTTTTATACACAAGCTCAAAGTCACTGTCCGCCTGGATGGTGGCGTTGTCGTCGGGGTATAAATCTTCTCTGAAAGCGTAAGCGGCGATATCATCCAGATAATAAGTTCCGCCCTCTGATGTGGTGCCTGTATCGTCGTCGTCGGTAGCGCCGTCCTTGTCGCCCCATGGGGCGCTTCCGTCCGGCTGGATATAAAAAAGTGTATCCGAAGGTAGGTCTCTGAGCTGGGTGTCCTTGGTGGGCAGACCGTCGGTGATGACAATGATAAAATTGAGCTGGCACCAGTTGGAGATGGGAGAGGAGGCTACCGGGCCGCAATCGGGGAACGCCTTGAATTGTGCAAAATTTGTTATACTCGGGGTTCCGCCCAAACGGAAATAGGCCCATATCTCGGCAAATGCCTCTGATATTGGAGCGTCGGCGTCCGCCAGAATACTCTTGATCATACTGGCCATGGATACCGAGCTACTTTTCTGGTCGCAGGGGTGGGTCATATGGATCCCCTCGTCGGCGCTGAATTCCGACAATCCGACCCGGGGGTATGCTTTATTTGGATTTGTGTCTGCGTCATACTCATCGTAAATGGCGTTCGAGGTTTCGGTCATGACTTTCCGGGCCACCCGCATCCGGGTTTTGAAGGCCATGCCGTAATCGCCGTCGATGTCGTCTGTAACATTCGTATCCCAGGTGCCGTACAATTGGAAATGGTTCCAGACGGCCCGCTGCTCGGCTGTGGCTGAGTAGATCATAAAGTTGAGGAATTCACCGTCGATGAGCGCGTCGTTGCCGCCGTCCGGTTCAGCGAAAATATAAATGGGGTTGGCGTTTCCATTGATGCCGCTGAAATCCACCAGGAACACTCCGTCGTGCGCCGTTTCAGTCACGGGAATAATGTGGGTGGTGTTCTCCTTTAGCAGCGCTGCATCGGACATACTGGAATCAGTGACATAATAGGTAAGAAAATGGCCTTTGTCGAATTTATGCGTGGTTCCAGTTTGCCGGTCGTAGTAGTCGCCGGATTTGAACTCCACGATGCGGTGATACCGTTCCGGCACAATGCCTTCCACGTAATCGCTGTAGTGTTTGCCGGGTACGAAATCCGAATGGTACACCAGGCTGTTCATGGTGCGGTTGTTGCTCAGCAGGATCATGATGTTGGGTTTCAATACCGAGTAGCTGCCGCTGGAGGAGAAGAGCACTTCGTCGTCCCAGCAGATACCGGGTTTGTAGATCAACAATAGGATGAAGACCAATAGTAATGCTTTTTTTATTGTCATGGTTATTCCTCCTTAATATTCAGCCGATAAAACGGCGATTACCGCCTGGATCTCTTTTCGGGCGGTGTTTTTGTTGGACAATGATTGCTTCGAGGAGACCACGAGGTCCCAGGCTGTCAAATGGACGCCGGCGTCGCCTCCCATCTCGATGGATACGCCAACCGGCGGCGGCGGGGTGAAGTCTTTGAATCCAGTGACATACTGGGCGCCGATGTCCGTAATGGCCCCTGATTTATATGAGGAGTTGCCCTCGACGATTTCGAATTGAACGGATGAGGGATCGATCGTTCCCCGCAGTTCGTCTATTCCAAAGTTGATGCCTGAATTGGCCAGAAAAAACGCGCTCTTGTCAGCCATGAAGTTACGGGAAATTGATAACTCTGTACTTGTATGGGACAGGCTGACAATTCCTATGAGAGACAATATCATCGCCCCCATGATGACAAGGATGAGAGCCGACCCTTTGTTCAAGTTTTTGTAAATGGGTGTCATTTTTAATTCTCCCAAATTAATTTTAGATATATACATAGCAAAAGGGGTGCCATTATTGTGATTGGGGGGAAGCGTCAGATACCAACTGCTCTAGGGGTGAGAGAGGATCTGATGAGGGGTGCGAAAAATTACTCTATAGAGGCGGGAGTATACTCGATAGTTAATGTGGCGGGTGTTTTGAGCCGGTGGGTAATATGGCGCGCATGGAAAAATGTCGCACCCCTTTTAGGAGCTAAGAGTCGCCCTTTTCCCGCGTCAGTTTTTTGTTCAATGTCTTGCGGTTGATTCCCAGCATCGAGGCGGCGATGGTTTGATTTCCGTCCGCTACCCTCAGGGCCTCGGCTATCAAGGAATCCTGAACCTCTTTTAGCGACGGGAAGCGTCCGTCGAAAAAAGATTCCCAACTGACATCGCCGGGATTGGAAACCGGGGCCGCGGTTTGTGCCGGTCCGCCTATAATGTCCCTGAAACTTTTGAGTGAGAGGACTCCTTTTTTATGCCGGGTGACGGCATCGAACACCATGGCCTGGAGTTCCCGGATATTGCCGGGATAGTGGTAGGCGGCCAGGAGTGTGGGAAGTTCCGGCGGAATCGAGGGGATCCCTTTGCCCAGTGAGAGCGAAGCTTCTTCGAGAAAATGATCCAGGAGACCTGGGATATCTTCTTTGCGCTCCCGCAAAGGGGGGATGTGGATGTGGTGGCTCCTGAGCCGGTAGTATAGATCCTTGCGGAATGTTCCCCTATCCAGGGCTGAAGGCAGGTTTGTATTGGTGGCCACCACGATGCGGGCGTCGGTTGCGAGGAGTTTGTCCGACCCCAGTTTATAGTATTGGCCCTCTTGAAGCAGTCGTAGTAGCTTGATCTGGGAGGCCGCGCTCAAATCCCCGATTTCATCCAGGAAAAGCGTGCCGCCGGCGGCTTGTTCGATGAGACCTTTGCGGATTTCCACAGCGTCTGAAAACGCGCCTTTGTTGTGCCCGAACAATGTGTCGGCGAAGAGAGTGTCGTCCAGTCCTGCGATATTGACGGCCACAAAATTTCCAGTCCTCTTGCTGAGGCGGTGAATCGATTGGGCCAACAATTCTTTGCCCACTCCGGTCTCTCCGGTGATGAGGATGGGCATCGATGTGGCGGCGGCGGCTTCGGTGTATTGAAAGATCGAACGCATCCGCGGGCTCGAGGTGATGATGTGGGAAAAGACTTCGGGATGTTCCAATTGGCCGGTCAAGAGATAGTTCTTCAATCGCCGGTTTTCGTTGTTCAAGTCCCAGTATTTCAATGCCCGGCGGGTGGTGGCGCACAAGGTGGCGGCGTCCACCGGCTTGACCAAATAATCGAAGGCTCCGCTCTTCATGCATTGAACCGCCAGTTTCACATCGTCCATGGCGGTCAACATGACGACCGGAAGTTCGGGATAGTCGCGGGAGATGGTTGTCAGCAATCGATCGCCGCTGATATGGGGCATGGTCATATCCATAATGACGACAGAGAATTCTTGTTGCCGCAGCATCCCGTCCACGTCGCGGCTGTCCATGCATGTGACGGTGTTGGTGATGCCGTCTTGCTCCAACATCATGGCCGCCGCCTCCAGGAAGTAATTCTCGTCGTCGATCAGGAGGACAGGCTGTGATGGGAATGTGCTGGATGTCTCTGTTACTTTCATCATCATCTCGTGGTTATTATATCATAATTGCCCCGCCATAAAAAATTGCATTTTTTATCAAAATATATTACCCTACATACAGAAAGTTGAAAGCGGAAAGCCCCGGAGTGAAGCATGTGGTATAAGACAATTCTTGAATGGCTGGATAAATTGTTGCAGGTTATGGAGATTGCAGACTCAAACCGGCGATTGGGGGACTATAATGTCTCGACATTCGCCGGCGGCAGACGCTTGACCACTATCGGCGTCTTCCGCCGGTATCCCTCCAGCGCCGCGCTGCGGCCGGATGTGAGTTCCAAGAACCAATGAGGCGAATTCATTTCATCTTTTTTTGCATCGGCTTGTACGCGGTGATTGTGCAGTCGGTATTGCTGCGGGAATTGCTGGTGGTGGTAATGGGCAACGAGATTGTCTTCGGTGTGTCTATGGGCCATTGGCTATTGGCGGTGTTCGCCGGCGCGTTGGTTGGAGGGAAGGTTGCCGGACGTTTGCGCCGCCCGCTTTCTCTGTTTATTGGATCCGCTCTGGTAATGGCGGTGTTGCCCCATGTGTTGGTGATTGTGAGCCGTTACCTTTACCCTTTGAGCGGGACCTCGCCGGGGGCCTATATTCCGTTTTTGAAGGTGTTGCTATTTGGGGCCCTGGTGATGATGCCCTTCGCGTTTTTTGTGGGATTCACCTTTCCGCTGGCCGCCGGCTTGGGGACAGGAGGTTCCGACCGGGAGGAGGGTGTGAAGCATGTGTCGTCGGTCTATGTGGCCGAAGCGGGGGGCGCGCTTCTTGGCGGCGGTGTGTTCAGTTTCTTTTTGGCGGGGGTTGTGGATTCATTCACCGCGGTGTCGCTGGCGCTGGCGCCGCTATTGGTTATGATATTGCTTGACAGCCTAAGACAGAAGAGGCGGGTGTGGATTGCCTTGATTGTGTTGGTGTTGTTGGTCAATCTATTGAGCCTGACCCCCGGCGGCAACCGGGCGTTGGAGCGAAAAACCATTATGGACCGCTGGCAGAGCTTTTCGTCGGGTCCGGCGTTGCGTCGCTCCATTGATTCGCGGTTTCAGAATATCGCGGTGGGCGAGATGATGGGGCAGTATTTCTTCTATACCAATGGGCAGTTCGCCGCTGTAATGCCGGAGGAGAATGACCATCTGATCATGGCCGCCCACCTGATGGCCCAGCATCCGGCGCCCCAGCGGGTGATGGTGGTTGGCGAAGTACTGACGGGATTGGGAAAGCATTTATTGAAATACAATATCAAGTCGTTGGTCTCGGTGGAGATCGATGATGAGTACATCGGCGTGATTCGCGACTTTTTATCGCCGCAGGACAGGGATATCTTAAACGATCCGCGTCTGTCCCTAAAAATTGAAGACGGGCGGCGGTTGATCAATCGTTTCGCCAAAATGAAGGGCGATCCGGTAACGAAGATGGATCTGGTGTTTATCCACATGCCCGAGCCGTCCTCGCTCTTGCTGAACCGGTTCTATACCAAAGAGTGTTTTGAGGATATCGCCGGCATCCTGGCGGATGGCGGAGCGCTGGCCCTCAGGATCACCTCGTCTGAGAATTATGTCGGCGGCCTGGCGGGCGATTACGCCTCCATCATCTACAACTCTCTCGAGCGGGTGTTTCCCTTTGTGGTGGTGGCGCCGGGGGAGGAGAATTTCTTTTTTTGCAGTCTTAAGGAGGGCGTCGTATCCGACGACCCTTCGGTTTTAGCCGGCCGCTACCGGCGATCCGGCGTCGAGCCCCGCCATCTGGGGGTTCTGTTTCGCTCCCTGTATCCTCCGCAAAAGACGCAATTTCTCAGAGAATCTCTGGAAAAGTCCCCGCTCCAGTCTGTCAACTCGGACGACCGGCCTCTGGCTATTTTTTATTACAATAGGATTTTAGGCTGGAATAGCGCCGGTAAAAGCGATGTGACTTCGCTTGTGCCGGGGAAGGGGGGGTTGCGAATTTTATTTTTTATACTATTGATCCTCTTTTTGACCCGTATCGCAATGATTATGTTTTTCCGGAAGAGGCGTTCGCCTCCGGGCATCGATGTGGTGGCCGGAGTGGCGGTGGCGGGTTTTACTGGGATTTCTCTCGAGTTGTTGATCATCGCCGCCTTCCAGGATATTTTTGGCTATGTGTACCAATTCATCGGCTTGATTATCGCCTTGTTCATGGCGGGGCTACCGCTGGGGGCATGGGGGGCCGGAAGGATCCTTCACCGGAAGAAGGGGATCACAGTCGCCCTGCAATTGTCTGTGTTGACAGGATTGCAACTCTTTATGATGGCCATTGCCTTGTTGATTCCATTTTTCTTCAAGTTGAGCGCTCCGGGCGGGACATTGGCGGCTCTTGTATTGCTGGGGCTGGTGGCGGTTGTCGGTTTTCTGGTGGGGGCGATATTTCCGTTGTCGTTGAATATGTCGATAACAGTGAATAGCAAAGAGGGAAATATCGGACGCTCGGCCGGAGTCATCGATGCGGCGGACCATCTGGGAGCGGCGTTGGGGGCGATTTTGAGCGGCGCGTTTCTTCTACCGTTGTGGGGGTTGCGAACCGCCGGGACTATTTTGGCGGCATTCTGTTTCGCGGCAGCGTTGTTACTGGCTTACCAATTTAGTATAGATTATTCGAGGAGAAGATGAAATGACGGGTGAAAAACAGTTTCAAACCAATATTTTTATTTTGACTATAATGTTTGTGGCGGCGGTGGTGTTTTGGAATACTGTTTTTCTTTATCCGGTGAAACTATTTGTGGTGGCGCTTCATGAATTGAGCCACGGCATCGCCGCCATCTCGATGGGGGGGCAAATCGAAAAGATTCAGATCAGCCCCCAAATCGGCGGTTATTGCCAGTATAGCATTCCCGCTTCTTCCGGTGTGTTGCGGCAGATGGTGGTGGCCTCGGCCGGTTATTTGGGGAGCATGTTCTGGGGGGCGCTGATATTGATACTGGCCTCCATGAGCCGCGTGGACAGGAAAATAACCTTCTCCATCGGAGTCGTGATGCTTGTCCTCTCCTATTGGGTGGTGAAGACCGGAGAGGTGTTCGGTATTGTGTTTTGTCTGGCGGCCGGTGTGTTTTTGATGATTTCGGCTAAAATTTTGCCGAACAAATTCCACGATTATTTCCTCAAATTTCTGGGACTTGCCAGTTGTCTTTACGTGATTATCGACATCAAGGATGATTTAATCGTCCATCAGGCCTGCGGCAATGACGCCCGGGCCATCGCCCAATTATTGGGGATTCCCAACCTGGCGCTCTTGATCGGGATCGCCTGGATCGTTCTGGCTCTGGGCATCCTCTTCTTCGCACTCCGGTTCGCCGTAGTGCGGCAGGAGGAGTGATTGGCCTCCTGCCGCGCTGGGATTGCGTTTATTTATTGTTTAGCAATACGACAATGGTGATGATGATGATCGCCGCCACCAAAATCGAAAAGAAAATCTTCCAACCGCTGTAGGGGCGTTCGCCCTGGACTTCGCCGGTCTGGCCGTTCACCAGGAAGCGATATACCTTGTCTTTGAACCGGTACGCGCTGATCCAAATAGGCAGTAGAATGTGCTTGAAGGATATGTCGCTGTAGCGGGTGTTGACCTGGTGGACCCGTTGCTCGTCGCCGCCGATATCCGATCTGACTCTGGAGTCGATGACGCCGCTCATGATGGTTTTGGCAGTGGCGAGGCCGGTGGTGACATCCACCTGGTAGGTTTCGGTGCGAAAGCCGCTGAGGTATTTGTCGTCAAAGGGGAGTAGTTCGCCGAGATGCCATGGTTCCAGTTTTTGAACATAGTCGGCCGGTAGGGATTGGCTGGCTACTACGAGAATATCGTCGAACATGACGGATACATTTCCGCTCGCCGGCGTCCAGCGGGTTTTCCGTACCTGCCGGGTTTTGGTGACGCTTTTACCGTCTTCCGTGGTGGTGTAAGTTTCGGTGACATAGTAATAGTCTCCCCGTTCGCCGGTGTAATTACTGTATGTGCTGGAATCATAGGTCCAATAGGGAGTGTAAATGCCGTCGAGTTTTTCGTTGGCGGTGTTCTTTTTCAAGGCGTTGGGGGCGAACCACAGGCTTTTGATCCATTGTTGGAATTTTGTGCTGGCCTGCTTTTTGGTGATTTTGAAAGGGAGTACGGATTTGGGCTTCAACACTTTGCTGGTGCTGCCGCCGGAGACCACGATACTGGAAGCGCAGTAGGGACAATCGTCGGAGGTGACATTGGGTTTCATGGTGACAAAGGCGCCGCAGCTTTTGCATTTGACCGACGCCACTTCGATCTTTTCCTCTTTTTCGTATTCTGAGCTGAGGAAGGAGTTGTAATCGATTTCATCGATGGGTGCCGAGGAACCCTCGATGGGATTCTCGGCGCCGCAATAGATACATTTTAGGTTTGTGGTGCCCGGAGCGAATTGCAGAACCGCGCCGCAACCTTTACATGTTAGTTCCTGATTTGTCTTTTCTGTTCGTTCATCCATAGACATGGTTTCTAATTTGCCTCTTTATTAAATTGGTCTTTCATCTGTATCTGCCAGGTTTAGGCCCCTGGAATCGGCGGCGGTCCCTGGGGGAACAGTTTTGCGATATCCGGGACTGTGGAGGCTTTGGCCCATTGGGGCATCCCTTGTTTCCATACGAGGGTGTCCGGAGTGATCTGGCCGAGGCCGATCATCTGCTGGAGGGTCTGCTCGTTGTAAGGACCCGCTTGCTGGCCGTTGACCGCCACAAAATACTGGACATTACCGGGGATCGGGGGGGGCGCCGCTTGCTGCGGGGCTTGTTGCTGCGGCTGGCCCGGCTGCTGGTTGAATGTGTTGGCCATCTGGTTCGCCATGGCGAATCCCATACCCAGTCCGATACCTTCGCCGGCGGTTCCGCCGGGATTGTTGGCGGCGTCTTCGATGGATTTGGCCGACTGATACTGCATATAATTGTTGAGATTGCCGATAACGCCCATGCTGCTGCGTTTGTCGATGGCCTCTTCCACTTCCGGGGGAAACGAGATGTTCTCGATGAGGAACTTTGATAATTCCAGTCCGTACTCTTCGTATTCCTCCGATATTTTCTGCTTGACCGCCTCCGACAACTCGTTGTATTGAGCCGCCAGATCCAGGGCCGGGATTTTACTCTCCGCCAGGATGTCGGTGAATCGGGTGACGATGATATCTCTCAACTGATCGGTGACTTCATCGGTGGTGAAGTTGTGGTCTGTACCGGTGATTTCCTGGATCAATTTTGCCGCGTCGCCCACTCTCAAAGCATAGGTACCGAAGGCTCTCAGTCTGATGGGGCCGAATTCCGGGTCCCTCATCATCACCGGGTTCTTGGTGCCCCATTTTTGGTCCGTGAAGTTGCGGGTGGAGACGAAGTAGACTTCCGCTTTAAACGGACTGTGGAAACCGTATTTCCAACCCTTCAAGGTGGTGAGGATCGGCATGTTCTGGGTTTCCAGGGTGTAGGTGCCGGGATCGAACACATCCGCGATCTGGCCTTCGTTGACAAATACGCCCACCTGGCTTTCCCGTACCACCAGCTTGGCACCATATTTTATTTCGTTTTCATACCTGGGGAAACGGTATACCAGGGTGTCGTTGGTGCTATCCAACCACTCTATAATATCAATAAATTCCCCACGAATTTTGTCTAAAATTCCCACTGTGGTTCTCCTTAATTTGGCTTGAGTTTTTATTATAAAACAGTGAAAAAAAAAGTCAAGTTATCGGTGGGTGTCACACCACGACGCGGGGAATCCGGGGATTGACGCGGGCCAGAACTTCATAGTTGATGGAGCCTGACCATTCGGCCAGGTGGTCGGCGGTGATCTCTTCGCCGTTGCCGCTCCCCAGCAGGGTTACGCGGTCTCCGGGCTCGATGCCGTCGATGTGTGTGACCTCCGCCATGAACATGTTCATGCACACCCGGCCCCGGACCGGCGCTTTTTGGCCGTTGACGATAATGTTCGCGGAGTTTGAGAGTTTGCGGTCGTATCCGTCGTAATAGCCTACCGGAACCACGATCATCCGCGCATTGCCGAAGGTTCTGTAGGTAAGGCCGTAGCCGATGTGTTGCCCTTTGTCGATCTCTTTTACCTGCGCCACATGGGTGTGCCACGAGAGCACCGGCTTCAGGTCGATGGGAAGGCGTTTCATCTTTTCCAGGTAGGAGACATAGGTCTGTTTGGAGGGCCAATACCCATAGGCGGAGATTCCCACTCTCACGATGTCGAAGTAGGTCTTGGGGAACAGCAATGTGGAGGCTGAGCACGAGAAATGCTTCAATATGCGGTGGTTGTCGATCTTAGCCAAAAAGTCGTTGTACCGTTTCAATTGGCCGCGGGCGTAGGAGTGGTCGCTGGTGTCCTCGATATTGGCGAAATGGGAGTAGATGCCGGTGATGTCGATGTTGTCGAAGCGGCGTTCCTTCAACACGTGAAGCAGTTGCTCTTCGGTCATGCCCAAACGGTTGGTGCCGGTTTCCAATTTGACCTGGCAACGGGCCCGTTTACCCTGTTGCCGAGCCGCCGCGTCCACGAGTTTGAGGTATTCCACCGAGGGGGCCACCATTTCGATGTCGTTGCCGATCAAGTCGAGGACTTCCGTCTTATCCGCCCAGCCCAACACCAGGATTTTTTTATCCTGGGAGAGACGTTTTACATACAGCGCTTCGTCCAGGGAGTCTACGGCGTAGTATTCGATGGCGGCTACATCCTTGGTAATATTTACTATTTCCTTCAATCCGTGTCCGTAGGCGTTGCCTTTTACCACGAACATCAGCGGCTTGCCGCTGATGTGGCGGAAGGTGTCGAGGTTGTGCAGTAGGTTCTCTTTATTTATTTCAACAAAGGTTTTCATGGTTTTATTTTACACTTTTTCCCCGCTGAAATCCAGCGGGGAAAAAGAAGAGCGACACGGACGGAAGAGCGACACGGACGGAAGAGCGACACGGACGGAAGAGCGACACGGACGGAAG
>CAZBHS010000036.1:0-59854 GCA_964491915.1 uncultured Clostridia bacterium | reverse complement strand
AAAACCCCTGGGTTCGGTCATTGTGCGGGGAAGTATTCGCGAAGCCTTGAATTCCGTGACCATGGCGGCGGATGATTTTTCTTTCGATAGAGGGATCAGCTATTGCTTCAAAAAAGGGCAAGTTCTAAATGTCAGGGTGGGGCAACCGACTGTAAAAATCGAGAACCTCCAGGTCTGCCAGGAGCGACATGATTAGACATTTACTGAGCCTGGGCGAAAAAAGTGGATTTTCCACCACCGAAATCCACCGTGAAAAAACCGAACAAGAGGAGTTTCATCGAATCAACGGCTCGTTATCCGTTCATTCGTCCGC
Organism: uncultured Clostridia bacterium; assembly: GCA_964491915.1. GTDB lineage: Bacteria > Acidobacteriota > Aminicenantia > UBA2199 > UBA2199 > JAHELQ01. Next base: position 59,541 of record CAZBHS010000036.1, on the reverse strand, counting down.
CGGCGACACCTATTCGGCCCGATGTTTCAAAGAAATCGGCGATCCCCAGGGATTTATTATTTCAGACCCCACCACCGCCACCGCCAAACAGGCGTTTTCCAATATCGCGGCCGCGGGATTCCCGGACAAAACCCGTAATATCGCGCACTTACTTCCCTCCACAGTCAAAAAATCGGACCTCCAAATCTACGATCCAATCATCCAACAATGGCCGGAGAACCAATTCGCCTCGCTGGCAGCGCAAATCGACGAATACATCTCCTTGTTCCGGGGTATCGAATTAAAAGGGGTCAAACTGCAAAAAGCCCTAAAAAAAGTATACATCACCAACAGCAACGGATTGACGGCAAAATACAAACGGACATATTTCAACCTGGTGTTGACAATTCATTATGGAGATAATATCGTTGAAATCAACGAAAGGAAGCCATTTTTCCAGCACATCGACCCCCACCGCTTGATCGCCCGGGGCGCCAGCCTGCTTGACTCGCTGGCCGATCCTGCGCCGGCGGCGGCGGACCATAAATACATAGCGCTGGCTCCCGAAGCCGCGACCTCGATACTCAAAGAATTTGCCGGCTATCTAAAATACACTCCCCGCAAACGGAATCCCAGACTTCACTTTCCAAAGGAGTTAAGCATAGTGGACGACAAGGCCCAACCGGGTTTGAGTGGATCAGTACCCTTTGATGATGAAGGAATTCAAACCGACGCCCACTATATTATAGATAAAGGGATTTTCCGCACCCCGATTTCAAACATCGACGTTTCCGCCCATAACCGGCATTGGTCGTCGGGCAACGGATTTCGAAGCCCTCAATCCCCTTTCCCCCAGGTGAAGTTTTCAAACTTGTTTATAAAGCCCGGCACATGGGAATTACCGGCTCTTTTGTCGAATGCCTCCAGAGGAATCCTGGTCCTATTGGTCAAACTGAGGCAAGTCGATGGGGATGGCGTTGTCTTCTCCGCCTATGGATTCCCGTTCTACGGTGAAGAGGTCCAGCGCCATCATCCAGTGCATCTCCTAATCAAAACCTCGTTTCAATCATTTTTCCTGAACATAAAAAAACTTTCCAAAGAGATAAAATTTTTCCACAGACAATTCAATATCGGTTCGCCATCGATATTATGCGAATGCCGCTTCGACAACCAGCGACTATTTATAATCTGAGAGCCCTCTTTTCTTAGATTCAGGTCAACATCCTTTTTACTTTCTCCGCCTCGATCTCCGCTTCGCGCACCATGTCCTGAATAATTTGCCGGACCGGTTTGATCTGGTCAATCAAACCGACGCTCTGTCCCGCCATCAACGATCCGGAATCGACATCCCCTTCCTGAACAGCCTTTCTCAAGGCGCCGATCCAGAATTTTTCGACTTCATATTGAGCTTCTACCCGGGTGAGTTTTTCCTCTTTCATTTTTTGGAGCAGCTCCAATTGCAATTGCCCGAATTCCTGGGTTCCCTTGTTTTTCAATGCCCGGACCGCCACCACCGGAAGGGACGAATCATATTGAGGGGTGGCGAACGCTTCTCGAGCGCGGGCCTTCTTAAACCTGTTTTTAAATTCCTGATGAGCGGGGCTTTCCTCAGCCATGGCAAAAATTGTCCCCATCTGAACTCCGCTGGCCCCCATCAAGAAAAGATGCGCCATCATCTTACCGGTGGCGATTCCGCCGGCGACAAAAATTGGTATGTCGGGAAAATAGTTGACATTTTTCGCCTTCAATACCTTGATCTCCCGTTCAAATAGATCAACCGGCATATTCCCGGCGGCCAACACACCGAACCCTCCGGCGTCGCTGACGGCCGTGACCAGGCGAGAATCGCTGATCCAGGTCATGGCGCCGGAAATAACAGGATACTCGACCCCTAGAAAATCCCTTCCCCTTTTCCAATACTCTATATCTTTTAATATACTCATGCGCAGATTTTAACAAAAAAAAGCGCTAGTATAAATTTTGGCGCGGCACATTGACAATTTTTGTCGTTTCCATTGACAAATTTTAATAAAAAAAGTATTCCCCTTTTGCGGAAACCACCTAAACAAAAGGTTATAAACTTTGGCACAGAAATTGCTTTGGAATAAGTGTACGTTAAAAAAACGAGGAGGTTTTTTTATGAATAAAAAAGGTTTTACGTTGATCGAATTATTGATCGTTGTTGCCATTATTGGTATTGTTGCTGCAATCGCTATTCCGAACTTGCTGACCGCTTTGCAGAAAGGCAAACAGAAAGCCACCATGGGAGACATCAAATCCATCGGTACCGCTGTTGAATCTTATATCACCGATATGAGTATCGCTCCGGCCGACATCCTGAACAGTCCCGTATACCTGGTTCCGTTCCACATCAAAAAAATGCCGGGTGGCGATGGCTGGGGATTCGCATGGCAGTATGCTCGCGACGCAAACAATCTGGACATCTATTCAGTAGGTTCCGGTGGTAGAGATGGTAGTGCTGTTGATTGGACCCAGTATGGTACTTACATAGTAAGTTCACTCGGCGGTTTTGATTTGGACATTATCTTCTCCAACGGTTCGTTCGTGTATGGTCCCAAGACCAAATAGTTCTCGGTTAGCATAATTATCGAATAACAATTACCGTATAAGATGACAAAAAGCGGCTGGATGTTAGTTCCGGCCGCTTTTTTTTTACTCCTTAATTTTTCCATTTCCCCGGTCAAATACCTTTTTTTCCGCGGGGCCCTTCAATTTATCTTACTCATCACACTATTCTTCTTTCTCAGGCGCTTCGACCTCAACCGGATCATCCGCCTGTCAGTGGGCGGCATTTCACCTATCATATTTCTTTACGGCATTATCCAGAGATATCTATTGTTTCCCATATATCTGGAAAACATGGTTGTGGGAAACGATTTTTACTCCCAGGCGTTGAAGATACGGCTCCAAACCGGGCGGATCTTCTCGCTTTTCACCCTTCCGACCCTCTATGCGATAATTTGCGCTGTTTTATTACTGTTTATCATTCATTTCATCATCCACTCGGGAAAATATCGACTCTATTGGATCGTTCTATCAGTCCTGGGAATTTTTAACCTGGCGCTAACTCAATCCTTCGGCGGCATGTTATGCCTTGGCCTGGGATTGATCCTCTATTTTCTCTTGACCGGGATTTTAAAACTCAAATATATCGCACCGGTCGTCATGTCATTGGCGCTAGTCTTTTTTTTGCTGGTGGGATTGAGATTCTCCGAGGCCCGGAAGCTCGATCCGGTCAAACTGAGACTCTCACATTGGAGCCAGGCCTTCCGTATGATAGAAGCATCTCCTTTTTGGGGAATCGGACTGGGCAATTATGAAGCACGCGTATCGGAATTTACCCAATCCAATGAGGCCCATTCCATCTATGCCCACAATTTTTTCTTGCAACTCTCGGCGGAAACCGGACTTTTCTTTCCATTCATTTTACTACTGGCGCTTTACTGCTGGAGAAAAAAACTCTTCAGGCAATTCCAACGGGAAAAGGCCGTGTATATTTCAATCCTGAGCGCTCTACTTCTCTATAGTTTTATCGATATCGGATTTTATTTTTTACCGGCGTCCATCCTATTGGTTGTCAGTTTGTCCCAACTATACCGCAGACACCAGGGTAGTCCAAAGCTAGCGCCAATAGTGATGATTCCGTTAATCCTGGTCATGGGCCTTTTTCTCGTTTCAGACTCACATCAGCGGGAAGGGGATCTCCTGGCGAGTCAAAAAAAACCCGCTGACGCGGCGGCCAGTTACAAGCGGAGTTTTACAGTGAATCCCTTCAATTATAAATCACTGACCGGTTACGGGCAATTGCGACTGGCCGAAGGAAAGCTGGAAGACGCACAGTATTATTTACAAAAGGCACACGACATTTTCCCCCAATCTCCATTGGTCAACTATCTGTTGTCAAAAATCAACTACGCCGGGCAACACTATTTGTCATCCTATTATCAAGCCTCGGTAGCGTATAGAAGAAGCAAAACCAACGAGGAATACAAGAGGTGGTATGAATTTATCGCAACTAATTTACAAGCTGAGTTATCCGCATCCAGGCGTTGAATTCGGGATCATCCTGGCATTGACGCTTTTTTACCCTTCCCAGACATCATACCTCTACTTCACAATGACGGCCGGGTTCATGATATTTTTTAGTCTCCGCAATATCTGGTTGTCGCGAAACATCAGCCTCTCCCGGTTTTCATACCTGACGCTAATCTTAAATCTTGTTCTCTTGATTTCGATCTTCTTTTCTTCCTATCATCTAAAATCCATCCTCTTCTTCGCAGACCTTCTTCTCATCAGCTTTTACCTGATTTTCCTCTTTTTAGAATACAGGGATCACATAAAATACATCAACGTATTACTCTATTTTTTGACCGCGTTCTCCCTCTTTCATATTTTCATCAAATTCTTCCCCTTATTCGAGCAAAAGAATCTCTTTTTAGGCAATCCCATCTATCAGGGGATCGCCTCCGGCATCGCAGTCTTGATCGCGTGTTCCCGCTTGATAGAAAGAGTGAATCTTTATGACGCCATGTTTTTGATCATCAACGGGGTCGGTGTGTTTATCTCGGAATCAAAAGCCTCCTACCTGGGGATCGTCATCTTCACCTTATATATGATCCTATTGAAGCGCAAAAAATGGATCCCCATCATCATCGTGTTCGTCATCCTCACCTTCATTATCCCCAATCCCATCAAAAACATGTTCGCCTACTCCCTCACCAAAGATCCATATTCCGCCAACCGCCTGGACATGTGGAACATGTGCGTCGAAATATTCAAGGACCACCCGGTGGCAGGCGTGGGCCTGGACAATTTTGTCCGGGTCTCGAAGCAATACAATTTCAAGCAAAAAAAAGGACCGGCCAATTATTTCAAAGCGCCCCGCATGCCTCACAGCGATTATTTCAAATTGTTGGCCGAAATGGGTCTCTTCGGTATACTGGCGCTTTTACTCTCTCTTTTCTTCATCCTCTATACCTGTCTCTCGAGAAAACGATTCGACATATCAAAGGTTATTGTATTATATATACTATTTCAGGCCCTCTTCATAAACCTTGTATTCAGAAGCTTTTTCTTCTTTTTGCTCCTCTTCCTCATTAAGATGCTATCTGAGCGCGAACCTAAATTTCATAGTCTGTCCACTCACCACAAATTTGTTGTAACGTTCCTGTTCCTGGCCCTATACGCCATCCTCTACATCTTGCCCTTCATGAGCCAGCGCCTGACGAAACGGTCGGAAAACTTGACGGATATTGTCAAGGCGACAAATCTCCTGAACACAGCTCAATACCTGAATCCACTGAACCATGACTTGCCCTACCGGAAAGCCGTCGTTTACCTCACTGTTTTCAAGCAAACCTCCAACCTCGAAGCGTTCCACATGACATTGGACAATATCCATCAAGCCCATCGCCTCAATCCCCATCATCTCGAATCTTACATGCTGGAAGCCGAACTGTTCGCTACCCTCTTGAGCAAGGGCGTCAAATACCCCAACCTGAAAAAAGAAATTCTCGCTCCTATCGAGGCGGGGCAACGAGTATCCCCCTACAATCCCTTTATCAAACTCACAAAGGCCGGGATTCTACTGGAATTTGGAGAGCGTGAACAAGCGAGAGCGGAAGCTCTGGCTGCCCTGGACATCGAACCTGAATTCGTGAGGGGCCTCTACTTCTTGCACCGCCATTTCGACGTCCTCCCCAATCCCAACGAATTCAAGCTTCGCATCGATGGGATCTTGACAAAAAGCGCCCAATGGCAGCCTCAGCCGGGAACCTACCTCTTCGAATTGTTCTCACTCCCAAAGCCCGTCATACAACGATAGTCGCATCCCAAACTCAATAGATACAACCCAAAATACAACTATCGGCCGATTGCATCAACTCGTTAAAACAACTAACATTAGAGTGGTGAAACTATGAAACAAGCTATATTTTTATGTTTTTTTGATTTTAGCAACATTCATTCCAATCCAAAACAGCGCACGTTATTCCACAAACCACACCGTTTACTAATATTCAACCACTAGCCGCATTACCCCCCCGCCGAGACAGGCACTACTTTTCACCATAGATTTTAATAAAATCAAATAAGGAGTTACCAAATGAAAAAATTATTCTTTTTTTCAACCCTGGCAGTACTCATCGCTGCCTTCACCTTTCTCCCCTCCCTCGAAGGGATCAACACCAAAAATCCCATTGAGAAGCACAACAAACTCGAACGGATGTTCGAAAGAATGAGAGCTCAAATAGCGGCCAATGGCGGAACTTACACAGTTGCCCCCAATCCGGTGTTGCAGTATAGCAACGAGGAACTCTGCCCAATAATAAACGACATCAATATTCCCACCCAATACCTCATTCAACCTTCGGAATCGGAAAAAAACCTATCGAGACCATTCGAGCCTGTCCCATTCAATTATATTGGATGCTACACTCCGGTCAAAAACCAAGGAGGTTGCGGTAGCTGTTGGGCATTTTCCACATGCGCCCAGTTCGAAACGGCCATCAAGAAGAAAGACGGCGTGACAGTAGATCTTTCGGAACAGTTCCTGGTTTCATGTAACATCATGGAGTATAGCTGTAGCGGCGGATACTTCATGCACGACATGCATGTCAGCCCAGGCGCGGTTCTGGAATCTTGCTATCCATATGTGGCCGACGACCCCCCTTGCGACTGCGACTATAATATCAGTTCACTTCTCGCTTTCATTCCACCGCCGCCACCTTGTGATCCCTGCCCACACCCCTACAGCCTCCAGAGCTGGGCTTTTGTCGGCAACAGTTCCAGCATTCCCGACAACGAAAACATCAAACTGGCGATTATGACTTATGGAGCTGTCATTTCAAGAGTCTACGTGGACCCAAACATTATGCATCCTCTTAATCCCGACCAGATACTTATCCCCAGTCATTTCAAGAGCTATAGCGGAGGTGTGTACAACAATTGCTTCAATAATTCAGGCCTAAACCACCAGGTTCAAATTGTCGGCTGGGACGAAACGAAAGGCGCATGGCGAATCAAAAACTCCTGGGGGACAGGATGGGGAGAAAACGGCTTCATGTGGATCGAATACGGATGCAGTAATATCGGCTACGCCGCAAACTACGTCATTTACTAATACTCATCAGATAGTTGAAACTCTTCTGCCCCGCTGGTGAGGCGGGGCTTCGTTTGGGGGTGAGGATTTGCCTGGATTGTTAGATAAACAAAATTTTATCGGGGATACATCATCTTTGAATAAAAGTGTGCTTTTTGAGTTAGTAAATCATTGTTCTAAATCAAGCTATATATTATCGTTTCTTTGAAATCAATAAACCTTAAGTCGTATTCCCTTTTTAACAAAAAACTAACAATACAACTTTTTTTACAACTTTCGCTCGATTGTGTTTTTGGGGGCGGATCCTTACAATGGTGGAGATTGTGCTTTTAATGAAAACTAAATTTAACAAGGAGTAACAACATGAAAAAATGGTTTGTAGGTCTAACCAGTGTAGCCGTATTGGCTGCTTTAGTATTTATCCCCTCGATGCAGGCATTCACCAAAAGTGGTGATCCCATCCAGAAACGCGCTGAAATGCAGGAACTTATGGACACAATGAGAGCCGAAATTGCAGCCAGCGGTGCCACTTACACAGTAGGACCGAACCCCGCAATGCAGTATTCCATCGACCAGCTCTGCTCACTCAACCCTAATTTGGTAAAGCCTGATAATTATGTAATGGCTCCCGAAGCTTTGACTACTACCGAATCGCTCCCCGCTGCTTATACCGGCTATTATACCCCCATCAAAAACCAGGCAAGCTGCGGCTCCTGCTGGGCATTTGGAACTTGCGACCAGACAGAAACCGCTATCCTGAAAAACACCGGCCAGACAGTAGACCTGTCCGAGCAGTGGCTCGTATCCTGCAACACCGATGGTTGGGGTTGTAATGGTGGTTGGTTCGCTTTTGATTACCACGTAAATCCGGGCGCCGCCCTGGAATCCTGCTTCCCCTATACCGCAACCGACGAACCCTGCATCAGCGGTTGTGCATACCCCTACAGCATCGACGGTTGGGCCTATGTTGGCGCCAGTAATTCCGTACCCGCTGTCGACTCCATCAAAACCGCCATCTATAACTACGGTGGTGTGGCTGCTGCTATATATGTTACCAGCTACTTTCAGGGTTACACCTCCGGCGTATTCAATACCTGCAAAAGGAATGCCCGCAGCGTTAACCACGCTATCCAGCTCGTTGGTTGGGATGACGCCAAAGGCGCATGGCTCCTGAAAAACTCCTGGGGCACCGGCTGGGGCGAAAACGGCTTCATGTGGATCGCTTATGGTTGCGACAACGTTGGCTATGCCGCTTGCTACGCAATTTACTAAGAATTAAAAAATTACGCTAATAAAAAAAAAGCCTCACCCTGGCGGGTGAGGCTTTTTTTTATCCCTCCAAATCTCCAAAATTAAAACTTTAGATGTATCCAGAAAAATTAAAATACTACCAAAAATACAACTTTAGCTTGATTGCTATTTTTTCCCCATAAAAATACAATAGGTATAACGATTGTTAAAATATGTATCTTTTTCGATCGGATGATTAAATTTTCTCACAACAAAGGAGTCTTTTAATGAAAAAATTTACCAAATTGTTCATCGGCTTTGCCGCCCTGGCAGCATTAGCCATCGTGTTGGTACCCACCATGGATGCGTTCACCAAAAGTGGCGACCCCATCCAGAAACGCGCTGAAATGCAGCAGCTTATCGACACCATGAGAGCTGAGATCGAAGCCAATGGCTACACCTTCACAGTTGGCCCGAACCCCGCAGTACAGTATTCAATCGATCAGATCTGCTCTTTCAACCCCAATATGTTGCCGGTTGGAAATTATGTAACCACCCCCACCGCCATGGCAATAACCGAAGCTCTGCCCTCAGCTTACACCGGTTATTATACTCCCATCAAAAACCAGGCTTCCTGCGGTTCTTGCTGGGCTTTCGGCACCTGTGCACAGACCGAAACAGCCATCCTGAAAAACACCAATCAGACAGTAGACCTGTCCGAGCAGTGGCTCGTATCCTGCAACACCAACGGCTGGGGCTGTAATGGTGGCTGGTGGGCATTTGACTACCACGTCAATCCGGGCGCCGCTTTGGAATCTTGCTTCCCCTATTCCGCAACAGACGAACCTTGCATCAGCGGATGCGCATTCCCCTATAATATAAACAGTTGGGCCCATGTTGGACCCAGCAATGCAATGGCCGCCACCGAAGATATCAAAAACGCTATCTATACTTATGGTGCCGTAGCAGCAGCAGTATACGTTGGTACCCCCTTCCAGTATTACACCTCCGGAGTATTCAATGACTGCAGAAGAAGACCGAAAAGCCCGAACCATGCCATCCAGCTCGTTGGTTGGGATGACGCCAAAGGCGCCTGGCTCATGAAAAACTCCTGGGGCACCGGCTGGGGTGAAAACGGCTTCATGTGGATCGCTTATGGTTGCGACAATGTTGGTTATGCCGCCGCCTATGTAAATTACTAAGCATCAAAATATCCTGACAATATTAATAAAAACCCCATCCGAATCCGGGTGGGGTTTTTTTACCCCCTACCCCTCGTTTAAACCTTTCGTTGTATCTACCATTAACAAAATACAACCAAATATCCAACCTTTGCTTGATTGAATACCTATTACCCAGAGAGTACAATGGATTTGAGTTCAGAGGCCGGCTTATAATCCCTTAATAAGCCGGATCTAGAGAATTCAGAAACTTAAACCTAATAAAGGAGGCTTTACATTATGTTTAAAAAATTATTTATCGGTTGCGCTGTATTAGTCGCGCTCGCCATTGTAGTAGTGCCCACCATGCAGGCGTTCACCAAAAGCGGTGACCCTATCCAGAAACGCGCTGAAATGCAGCAGCTCATCGATACCATGAGAGCTGATATCGAAGCCAATGGCTACACCTTCACAGTCGGCCCGAACCCCGCAGCACAGTATTCAATCGATCAGCTCTGCTCCTTCAACCCCAATATGTTGCCGGTTGAAAATTATGTCACCGCTCCCGCCGAAATGGCAATGACCGAAGCTCTGCCTACCGCTTACACCGGTTATTACACCCCCGTCAAAAACCAGGCTAGCTGCGGCTCCTGCTGGGCCTTCAGCACCTGCGCCCAGACCGAAACCGCCATCCTGAAAAACGACAACCAGACAGTCGATCTGTCCGAGCAGTGGCTCGTATCCTGCAACACCGATGGTTGGGGTTGTAATGGTGGTTGGTTCGCTTTTGATTATCATGTAAATCCCGGCGCTGCCCTGGAATCTTGCTTCCCTTATTCCGCAACCGACGAACCTTGCATCAGCGGTTGTTCCTTCCCTTATAGCATCAATAGTTGGTCCTATGTTGGACCCAGCAATGCTATGGCCGCAACCCTGGATATCAAAAACGCCATCTATACTTATGGTGCCGTTGCCGCCGCAGTATACGTTGGTACCCCCTTCCAGTATTACACCTCCGGTGTATTCAATGACTGCAGAAGAAGACCGAAAAGCCCGAACCATGCCATCCAGCTCGTTGGTTGGGATGACGCCAAAGGCGCCTGGCTCATGAAAAACTCCTGGGGCACCGGCTGGGGTGAAAACGGCTTCATGTGGATCGCTTATGGTTGCGACAACGTTGGTTATGCCGCCGCCTATGTCAACTACTAAGAAAAATATCAAACTTAACTAGCTTTAATAGAGGCCCCACCTGATTCCAGGTGGGGTTTTTTTTTGCCAAAACCCAGAGTTACCAAGATCCATAAGACTTTTGTTGTATACCGCCATCAACCTCCTACAACCTAATATCAACCTTTTGACCGATTGCCTTTTTAGTCCATCTGGAGTTACAATTTTCCGCAGGCGCAAACGTAAGTAAGAAATGTTATAAAGGGACTTAATAATTTGCTTAAACTTTTTAGGTAATCAATAAAGGAGGTTCACCTAATGTTAAAAAAATTAATTATTGGATGTGCTGTACTTACAGTACTGGCTATCGTTTTAGTTCCCACAATGCAAGCGTTCACCAAAAGCGGCGACCCGGTCCAGAAACGGGCTGAAATGCAGCAGCTTCTCGACGAAATGCGAGCAGAGATCGATGCCAACGGTTACACTTATACCGTCGGTCCGAACCCGGCCATGCAGTATTCCATCGACCAGTTATGCACATTCAATCCCAACCTGCTTCCCAAAGAGAATTATGTCACAGCTCCCGAAGAGCTGACAATGACCGAAGCTCTGCCTTCTGCCTACACCGGCTATTACACTTCCATCAAAAACCAGGCTAGCTGCGGTAGCTGCTGGGCCTTCAGCACCTGCGCCCAGACCGAGAGTGAAATCCTGAGAAAGGATGGCGTTCACAAGGATCTGTCGGAGCAGTGGCTGGTTTCCTGCAACACCGACGGATGGGGTTGCAACGGCGGTTGGTTCGCGTTCGATTATCATGTAAATCCCGGCGCCGCCCTCGAATCCTGCTTCCCCTATTCCGCCACAGACGAACCTTGCTACACCGGTTGTTCGTATCCCTACAGCATCAATAGCTGGGCCTATGTCGGCAGCAGCAGCGGCGTGCCCACCACCACAGCCATCAAAACCGCCATCTACAATCATGGCGCAGTAGCAGTGGCAGTCTATGTCACAAGCAGCTTCCAGGCCTACACCGGCGGCGTATACAATAGTTGCGCCTGGTTTGTATGGAGCGTTAACCACGCGGTCCAGTTGGTTGGCTGGGATGATTCCAAAGGCGCATGGCTGATGAAAAACTCCTGGGGCACCGGCTGGGGCGAAAACGGCTTCATGTGGATCAAATACGGCTGCAACAAAATCGGTTACGCGGCCTGCTATGTAAACTACTAATAACATACGACCGAATTTTCTAAAATTAATAAAAAAAGCTCCACTCCAAATGAGTGGGGCTTTTTTTTACCTTCCAAAGCCTGGGACCCGCTTGACTGATTCCGGGATTCAATATAAAATAAGGCTATGGAAATTGTAGAATTAAAGAATCAATTCAATGATCTACGCAAGAAGGCCTCTGATCTCAGGGGGTATCTTTGACCTTGCTAAAAAATCGCAACGGCTCTCTGAAATAGAGCAATCACTGGCAGACTCAGACATCTGGAACAATCCCAAAAAATCGGCGGAATTGATGAAGGAAAAGAAACGTTTGGAAAACGTTTTGGGCCTCGGCGAAAGATTCGACCGGGACATCGACGAGATCGAGACCTACTTTGACCTGGTGGAAGAGGATGAATCCCTGCACGAAGAATTGGAACGTGAAATAGAATCGTTTCAGGAATTTATCGAAGAAACTGAGATCAAGAATTATCTCAATGGTCCCAACGATTTCAACAACGCCTTTCTAAACATTCACCCTGGGGCAGGAGGTACGGAAAGCCACGATTGGGCGGAAATCTTGCTGCGCATGTTTCTCCGCTTTGGAGAGCGCATGAATTTCAAGACCGAAATCCTTGAAATACTAGGCGGTGAAGAGGCGGGAATCAAAAGCGTCACCGTCCGTTTTAGCGGGGATTACGCCTATGGTTACTTGAAGCACGAAATCGGCGTCCACCGGTTGGTCAGGATTTCTCCTTTCGACGCCAATAAACGGAGGCACACCTCTTTCGCAGCGGTGTTCGTTTACCCAGAGGTGGATGATAATATCGAAATCGAGATCGATACCGCCAAGGACTTGAAAATCGACACCTACCGGGCATCCGGCGCCGGCGGCCAGCACGTCAACCGGACAGATTCCGCGGTCAGGATTACCCATCTCCCCACCAACACTGTGGTGCAATGCCAGAGCGAACGGTCCCAGCATCAAAACAAAGACAGCGCGATGAAGATTTTAAAGGCCCGTCTTTATGACCTGGAACTCAAAAAGAAGCAGGAAGAAAAGACAAAATTGGAAAACACCAAAGGCGATATTGCCTGGGGTAACCAAATCCGGTCCTATGTACTTCATCCTTACCAGAATATCAAAGACCACCGTACCGGCGTCGAGATCGGCAGTAGCCAAAGGGTGTTGGACGGAGACATCTTCCCCTTCATCAAAGCGGCGTTAAAAGTTAAAAAATAATCATCCCATTGGAAATAAACGGGCCGGGAAATACTTCCCCGGCCCAAGCTCTGGTGCCCGCAACAATGAAAAATGTGTTCATTCCGATCTTTCTTGCCGCCCTGTGCCTATTAATGATCGTTCATTCGGCAAATCCCTATTATGAGATACTCGAACCCCTGGTGATTCCGCTATTCGTAACGGCATTGATTTTTTACGCCGGGGGAAAATACCGCGCCAGCTATGTCTTCATCGCCCTGTCAATCGCCCTGCTTATGGGATTTCAATTCCAAAAGCACAAACACGAGTATATCCAGGAGATCGAAACCGGCATCCCGCGCGACCACTATGTCACAATCACCGGCCGTCTTTTGGATTTCCCCGGTGTTCGGGACGATCACACGATGTTGGAGATTGCGGTCCACACCATCGAAACCGGCAACCGCTCAATTCCCCGGCGCTTCAACGCCCGTGTGCATGTGAAGGGAATTCTCGACGATCTTTGCCGGGGCGACGAGCTCCGCATCGACACAACGCTCCACCCCTTGCGGTTCAACGAGACGTTTGAGAAGAATCCAACGCGCAATTATTACCTCTATCGCAACCTTCATTATAGAGGCTATAGCAAATCCAGATTGTTATTGTCGCGGGAAAAAAGAGGCCCTTTCTATTGGCGAGTCATCGGCGCGTGGCGGCAATCGATCGCCCGGCTGCTGAACAGAAGATACTCCACCCAATCAGGAGGGATGAAGCCTGAGGGTGTATTTCTAAACGCCGTTCTATTGGGCGACAGGGGACGGATGGAAAACCTCCAGAAAGAGAAGCTGCTCAGTGCGGGCATTTTCCACCTCTTTTCAATTTCCGGCGCCCATATCGGGATCATCGCCCTATTCTCCCTGCTGTTTTTAAAATGGTGCAAAGTATCTTATCGCGCCAGAAATATCATCACCGCCATCCTGTTGTTCGTTTTTCTGGCGCTGTCGGGATTCAAGGTCTCGGCCCAACGGGCGGTAATCATGGCCGCGCTGATCTTTTGGGCCAGGATTGTTTACGACGATTACGACATCTTCAATATCATCTCCGCCGCGGGCCTGGTCATATTGATCATGAATCCGGCGGAATTTTTGGATGCGGGATTCGTTCTATCTTTCACGCTGACCGCGGCAATCATTATGGGACGAAGACTTTTTAGCGACCGCTTTAAAAAAATTCCCCGCTACCCGGTGGAACTGGTATCCGCCAACCTATCGGCCTCTCTCGCGGCCTTTCCCTTATCCCTTTACTATTTTCAGAGATACTCCTTCGCCGGAATCCTCGCGGGTTTGTTCTTGTTGCCGTTAACGGCGGTAATATTAGGGATATCCATTCTTTTGATCCCTCTGGCTCCTGTTTCCCACAGTCTGTCGGAAGGTGTCGTCTTCGTGATCGATCCCTTACTCAGGCTATTTTTCTTGTTGGTGGAGGTATTCCACAAGCTGTTGGCGTTTGATATACATAGGCCTGCTCCGCCTTTCTTTTTAGTGGTGGCGGCACTGATTCTGTTTGGGTTCGCCACCTCCGGGAAACAATTGGGCAAAGTGCGGTTGTGCTCTGTCATTCCCTTACTTGGGATTTTTCTCTTTCTGATTGTCGGGACCGGCTACTATAAACCCGGGCAATTGGAGGTTTATTACCTGGATGTAGGTCAGGGGGACTCGGCATGCGTTGTATTTCCCGAAGGCGACGCCATGCTTGTGGACGGAGGCGGGGCCATCAATGGGAATTTCGAAGTGGGGAAAGCCCTGGTGCTGCCGTTTTTACTACAGAAACAGATCCGGGTGAAATGGATCGTTGTATCTCATTTTCATCCGGATCACGCCAATGGGATCACCGAGATCATCGATTTGATAAATCCCCAAGAGCTGTGGATCTCGTCAAAGGCTAGCGAGGACAATTGCTACCGCGCATTGATTCACCGCTGCCCCCCATCGTGCGATATCCGCTACGTCGTTGCCGGCGATAGCGAAAAGGTCGATAATTGTAGAATTGGAGTCCTCTATCCACCGCGAGTGATAGAGACTTTTTTCTCCAAAAACAACCATTCCACTGTAATAAAAATTGAAAATCCGAATCATACCTTCCTGTTCACCGGAGACATCGAGGGGGAGGTGGAAGAGCGACTGGTTCAATCCCAATGCCGGGATATCAAAGCCCATGTTCTCAAAATACCACATCATGGATCGAGGTCATCTTCGAGTATAGACTTTTTAAGATGTGTGAAACCGGAGGTGGCGATTTTATCCACCGCCGCCGGGAACCGGTTCGGCTTCCCCCATCGGGACGTTATCGCCCATCACAAGGAGTTGTCCATTCCAATCTTGTCCACGGCGACAAGGGGGGGGATCCGCGTCGTCTCCTGCGGGGCGGACTTGGTGGTGGAAACGACCCGTTAAGACTATTGAGTAAGCTTGAACGCAACCAGATTATCCAATTTGGAATCCAGGAGAGCGGCGTTGATTCTGGTGAGATAATTGGTGTTATTGTATTTGTATCCGTTGTTATAG
The DNA here is from genome assembly GCA_964491915.1 of uncultured Clostridia bacterium. GTDB lineage: Bacteria > Acidobacteriota > Aminicenantia > UBA2199 > UBA2199 > JAHELQ01. The sequence goes on along the minus strand of CAZBHS010000036.1, from coordinate 43,914 downwards.
AGATGGAGCGCCCGCTGGATGTTACCTTTTGATTCGATATAATACCGTTTCAAAATCGTGAGCCCCAAATCGACATTGTAGCCGATTTCGAAAATGCGTGCCGGATCGATATCCAGCTCTTTCTTCCACACCGCCAGATTGATTTGCATCAAGCCGTACGCGCCGGCATTGGACACCGCTTTGGGGTTGTAATAACTTTCCACCTGCATCATCCCCAACACTAAATCCGGGTGAAATCCATAGCTCCCGCTCTTGTCGTACACAACATCCACAATCTGGGAAAAAAGTGGGTACCGCTTATCAAAGGCTTCCAATTTGTATTCCATAAACTGGTAACGCCGGAGCTTTTCGTCCTTGTCGTTGACAGCATCTTCTAGACCGGTCACTTTCTTTTCCATAGTTTCCAGAGAGCGAAGACTGGTCTCATACCTGGAATTAATGTCCCTGATGGCCAAAAATAGCCCCACAATGCCCACCAGCAGCATGAACGTAAAAATAAGGATCAATTTCTTCATATTCCTACGAATCATGGATTTAGACATCTTGGTAAGCATAATGGTACTAATATAACATAAAAATATAAAAAATCAACACATCACACCAACGACATGGCCTGCGTTTTATAGAGGCGGCAATATATTCCTTCCAGCGCCATGAGCTCTCGATGGGTCCCCACTTCCGCCAACCGGCCTTTGTGCAACACCAGGATCCGGTCAACCGCCTGGATAGTGGATAAACGGTGGGCGATGACAATGGATGTCCGCCGGGATATGAGTTCCCGGGTGGCTGCCTCTATATGTTTTTCCGTTGGTGAATCGATACTGGATGTGGCTTCGTCCAGGATCAGTATCGAGGGATTCCTCACCACGGCCCTGGCAAAGCTGAGCAATTGCTTTTGCCCCACCGACAGCTTCTTTCCCTCTTCCAGCACCTCTTCATCGTATTGGCGGGGCAGCGCTTTTATAAACTCGTGGGCGCTTACTTTGTGAGCCGCCTGACGGATTTCTTCGATCGTCAATTCCCGGTCATGGAGCGATATGTTCTGGCCGATAGTCCCGGTAAAAAGGAAGGGATCCTGCGGAACCACTGCGATTTGCTTCCTCAAATCCTGAAGGCTGTACTCGCGGATATCCACGCCGTCCACCAGAATACTCCCTTGCTGGATATCGTAGAAGCGGTTGATGAGATTGATAATCGTGGTTTTCCCGCTGCCGGTGAATCCCACCAACGCCACCCTCTCACCCGGTTCGATGGTGAATGAGACATTTCTCAGCACCGGTGTTTCCGGGTTGTACGCGAAGGTCACATCGCGAAATTCGATGCGCCCGGCGAATTGGGGCGGCACGGGTTTGGGGAAGCTGGGGCTGGTTACGGCGGATTTGGTGTCCAATAGGTGGAAGACCCGTTCGGATGCAGCCATGGCCGATTGAAACATATTGAACTTTTCGGCCAATTCCCTGAGAGGCCGGAAGAACATATTGATGTAAGCAAAGAAGGCGAAAATCTCTCCCACTTTCACGCTAATGCCGATGGAGGTGTGGGCGTACCAGAGAATAATCAGCAGACTGGCATTGGAGACAATTTCCAATATCGGAAAATAGAGGGCATAGGCGTGCACCACCCTGAGATATGCCTCCAGATAATGGCGGTTCGACGATTCGAACGACGCTTTACTCTTGTCTTTGTGGGTGAATTGTATGATCTCGCGGATACCGGTGATGGTTTCCACCAGCGAGGTGTTGATATCGGCGTTGGCGCGCCGCACACCCCTGAAGCCGGTGCGAATGCTTTTGCGGAAAAGCATGGTGGCAATGAAGAAAAAGGGAAGCGTCAAAAACGTGAGCAGCGCCAGCTTGTAGTTGACCAGCATCATGGCCAATAGGATAAAGCCGACTTTCAGCAATTCTCCTATGACGGTGACAACACCTTCGGACACAAAAGCCCGGATAGCCTCCACATCATTGGTGATATTGGTCAGGGTGTTTCCTACGGAGGTGCGATCGAAATATTCCCTGGACAGGGCCAGTACATGCCTGAACAAATCCAGCCTCAAATCCAGAAGCATCCGCTGCCCCAAGAACTGCACAGTATATTCAAACAAGACGGAGATGACAAAAGAGGCCAGCATCACTCCTAAAAGCAAAAACGCGGTTCTCCAAAGTCCCGGCACATCCCCTTTGGAGATATTCTGATCGATGCCGTATTTGATCAAATAGGGATGCAGCACACTGACAATGCCGGTCAACACCATCAGGGCGACGGACGAGACAGCCAGGAACCAATAGTTGCGAAGATAGGGCAAGAGCCGTTTTAGAAGATTCCAATCCAGTTTGCGCTCAACCATTCTTGGTCTCCATTTGTTGCAACCGCGCCAACCGGGCATACAAGCCATCTTTTTTCAGCAATCCCCGATGGCTGCCTTGCTCGACAATCTTGCCGCCGTCCATCACATAGATCCTGTCCGCGTGCTTCAGGGCGCTGACCCTATGGGACACCAGCACCAGCAGCGTATAACATTGAAGTTCTTTTAGGTTTTTTAATATTTTGGCCTCTGTCCGGGCGTCGATATTGGAGAGGGGATCGTCCAGCAACAGCACAGGCGCGCATTTCACCAACGCCCTGGCAATGGCCACTCGCTGTTTCTGTCCGCCCGACAGGGTAATACCCCGTTCCCCCACCAATTGTTCAAAGCCGTCGGCGAAGGAATCAATCTCATTCTCCAGCCCTGCTTTGCGGGATGAATCCCGAATGGTAACCATATCCGGCTCATCCAATCCCAGTGATATATTTTCCGCCACAGTTCGCGAAAACAGGAACGGTTCCTGGGACACAACCGCCACATTGCGGTACAGAGTGTCGGGTTCCACATCCAATATATCTTTTCCATCCACATACACAGTGCCGGCCGGCGGCTTCAAGAGTCCTCCCAAAATATTGAGAAGCGTTGTCTTCCCGCTCCCCACCATACCGGTGATGCCGATGGTTTGCCCGGTGGGGATATCTAAATCGATCCCTTCCAGAGAGTTGTGTTCCGAGCCGGGATAGCGGTATCGTAGATTGCGAAGCGAATACTCCATCGACTTTCCCCGCAAGGGCAATTGCTTGCCGCTCTCGGGTAGCGGATATTGGAGAATGTAATTAATGCGGTTCATGGCGCTGATGCCTTGCTGCATCAACGACATTATCCAGCCCAGCGACAACACGGGAAACGTCAAATAGGCGGTCATGATGGTAAACTGCAACAATTGCCCGAGGGTCATCTCACCCTTCATCACGAGCCCCCCGCCTACCAGCAAAATCACCAATTCAGTCAGGGTAAACAGAAATACAAAAAAGGGCCAGAAAAACTCCCGCAATTTAACCACCGCCATCTGATCCCGCACGTAATCTTCGTTCAAAGCTTCGAAGCGCTGAATTTCGATCTGCTCGAGGCTGTACTGCTGGATGGTGGCGATGCCGGTAATCGTTTGCCACACCCGGTTGTTCATGGTGCCCATCGCTTCCTGGATGCGGCGATACAACGGCCGCAAACGGGGCAGCAAGGTAATGATCAAGACCACCAACAACGCAAGCATGACGCCCATAATCCCCATCATCAAACCGCTCAACTGCACCAACACCGGCAGGAACAACAGCACACGGCTAATGGAGTTGGGGATATACATCACCCCCGGTCCCAATAGCACCCGCACATCGTTCAGATCGTTGGTGAATCGGGAGACGAGATCGCCGGTCTCGTTTTCCTGAAAGAACAAAAAATCGAGTGACAAAAGGCGATGATACAGATCTTTACGCATCATATATTCGATTTTGCGGGAGACGCCGATAATCAGTTTGCGCATTAAAAAAAGGGACACAGCCATAATGGCGATAAAAATCAGGGTCAAGAGCATATTTTTGCGGATGATCTGCGTCCGGTTTTGGCCTGAAATCTCGTCCAGAATGTGGCGCAAAAACCCAGGCACCCGCATCATACTGTAATTCTGGGCGATCATAAAAAAGAAACCCAGACCTAGCTCCCACCAATACCGCTTCAGGTACGGGATCAATGTTTTGAGCGTTTTAATCTAGTCCCCCCTGTACACCGCCTCGTACTGATCGAGGACTTTTTCCATCGGGAACCGGTCCTGCACAGTCCGGATGGCGGCTTTTTGGATTGCCTGGTACCGCAGCGGTCTTTCCAGAATCTCCAGAGATTTTCGCACCGCCTGGTCAATATCCCCCAGGGGGAATAATATCCCGGATTTTCCGTCATCGATCACTTCCGGGAGGCCGCCCACCCGGCTGGCCGCCACCGGCACTCCGCACGCCATCGCTTCCAGCGCCACCAACCCGAAGGATTCCTGCCGGCTGGGCAAAAGCAATAGATCGGACGATACAATCACCTCGCCAAGATCGCCGATCACCCCAAGGAAGCGCACCTGCTGGGCCACGCCCAATGTCTCCGCCAACCGGACCATCTCCTCTTGCATCGGGCCTTCGCCGATGATCCATAACTCAGACGGACGGCTCAGACCTTTGGAGATGCCATGGAAGATCTTGATCACATCCAACGGCGACTTCACCGGCCTGAGATTGGAAATATGGAGCATCACCACTTTGCCGTCCGCCTCTTTGTCCCGGACCGGCTTGATGGATGTATTGAAAAATTGCGGATTGATGAAGTTATAGATGGTGTGAATCTTACCGGCGGATATCCCCAGCTTCTGTTCCGATTCCAGTCTCAAGCTGTCGGAGACCGCGGTTACCGCGTCGGAGGATTCGATGGCGTAGCGGGTGATATTCATCATACTGGGATGGGCTCCCACAACGGTGATGTCGGTCCCGTGCAAGGTGGTGACGCACCGGACCTTCTTTTTGGCGATATCGCGGGCCAACAGAGCCGAAATCGCATGGGGCAACGCGTAATGACTGTGAATCACATCGATGTTGCAGCGGTCGATAATAGCGGACAATTGCGACGCCAGAGCCAGGTCATAGGGTTGATAATCAAAGACCGGATACTCCTTGACCCAGACGCGGTGGAATTTCAAGCTGTCGCTGAACCGGTGTTTGAGGCGGAATGGAGGTTCGAGCCCCATAAAGTGCACCGTGTGACCGCGCTCCTCCGCCATTGCCCGCCCGATTTCATAGGCGACGATTCCCGAGCCGCCGATGCGGTGATAGTTCAAGATTACAATATTCATCCAAATCCCCTCCTGAGCGATTGTAGTGGATCCGTTATCCGTGGTGGATTGACGGAGAAATAGGGCTCCCCATATTTGGCCCCGATCATGGCTCCAGCCATGGTGGATCTGGCCTCCAAAACGGACCAAAACCGGTTGGAGCGAATAAATGTCTTCGTACTGCTGTCGTCTTCCCCCGGAAGCGTCACCTGCGAATGGTAGCAACGGATGGCCTCCAGTTTTCGCTCCCAGAAATCCGTCACATCCACCACAAAATCCGGCCTGCGATATTGGATCAACTCAGGAAACGAAATAAACGAAGAGGGCCGGAACGAAGAATTCCCCGTCTCGATCTTTTCGAGCCCCGAGAGGTAGCTACATTCCCGCACCATATCGCCGACGTGGCCATGGTCCGGATGACGGGTCTTGTGGTCATGGAAGGAAAACACCAATTGCGGCCGGTATTTGCGGATCACATCGATGACTTTCAAGCGGTTCTCTTCAGTATTGCGAATATTCCCGTCCGGCATATCCAGAGTTTCCCGGGCGTCCAATCCCAACACCTTGCCGGCATTTTCCAATTCCTGCCGGCGGGTGTCGGACGAGCCGTAAGTTCCCGCCTCGCCGGAGCAACAATCGCACACCCCGACGTTGTACGACAGGGACTTCATATATAAAATAGTCCCCCCCATAAAAATTTCACAATCATCCGGATGGGCGCCGAATACCAACACGTCAAGCATTTGTTACCTCCAATATCTCCACATTCCAATTATAATTGCGATACAACCAATGGACAAAATCTTTCCCACCGTAGAGATTCATATAATAAAACAGGTTGAACACCCGTTCCTGCCTTTTACCGAAGGGCATGAGAGCGTCATACAATCGGCCGGTTGAGCGCAGAAGCGTTTGATGCCGTTCTTTTTCCCGGGCTCTCCGCTTTCCGGCGGCCCCCTTGATTTCATTGGCGATCTTTTTTCGCAAATCTCCGGCATCCAGGCCCAATGCGGCGATATCATCGAGAAAGCGTTCGGTCAGACGATTGGCCTCTTCCGTCACCGCCGTCACATCGAAGCCGCTCTCGTGCCGCAGCAATTGCTTCAACAAGTCCTCCCGGCTCCCAGTCAGCGCCTCTTCAACCGTCAAACCGGTTTTTCCCAACAATCGCCGCGTTTTCGGCTCCACCAACGTGACCGACATTCGCGGAACGACTGTTGCCGCAGTCACCCCATGGAAGGAATACTGCGATGCCATCTCCCCCAGGTATTTCACCTCGCCGGGACCGGCGATGTATTCATCTGAAGCGAAGTAGGCATCCTGACACACGCTCCGGGTGTAAACATTGGGGACCAACGGAAAGTCGCGGATATCGGCGACGCCTCCATCCCTGAAGCGGAACTCGTCTTGTTCCCGGAAAATGGCCCGCCGCCTGGGTCCATCCATCACAAACACATTACACTGCTGTCCTTCAGGCGTTTTCTTCGCCTCCCGAAGCAAAATCCTTCGGGAGAACCGTCGGAAATCCTCATCCATGGGATCAAAAAATCGAAGGGGAAATCCGGCGAACAAATCCTTTGCCAGTTGCATCGACGCCTCGCCCAGAGTTCGTCCCTTCCGGTAGCAATCGAGAGCCGGCTCTTTGAGGGCCGGGGTGAATTCCGTTTGCCGGATAGCGGCGAAAAATTCTTCCAATAATTGCGGCAGTTTATCGTCAATTTCCATCAAGCCGCAAGAATAACCGCGACTATCAATATCCCAGGTCAGGGTCCGCAAATTGCCGCCGGAGTCCAGAAAATCGATGTGATTGATTTCGTTGAAATCGGCGTCGTTTGTTTCCAGCCAATAAATCGCCTCGCCAGAAACCTCCGAGGCCCTAAAAGCAGCGCCCAAAACCTTGTACGCGGTGTACAGAGGGCCTCCTAACAAACCGATTTGCTGACCGGTGACAATCGTCTTCGGCATTATTTTTTCCGGCAGTAGAGGATAGTGCGCGGTGTGTCCGGGGACCAACCGGCTCCGCTGTAATCACCGAAACAACCTGCAACCGCGAAACCCGCATTCTCGAGCATAGCAACCAATTCATCCTTTGAATAGAGGGACACGGACTCTTTGTAACGGGTGACATCGCCGCCCCGTTTGAAATAGATATCTTTGACAACCCGTCCCCCCTCGATCTTGCGCTTCTCCGTTACTTCGATAGCGCCGGGTAGTTGCGAGACCGTCTCTGGCACAAGACCCTTAGATACAGACGAAGGATTCAGAAAATCGAGCCAATACCAGCCGCCGGGATTCAACGCCTCGTAGACAGAGGCTAGAACACCTTCGTTCTCCTGTTTTGTCGGGAAATAACCGAAACTGGTAAACAAAGACACAATCACATCGAAACACCCGGGGATCGCCCGCATATCGCCGACAATCAAATCGAGATCGCCGTACCGCTTCCGTCCCTCCCGCACCAGGCACTGCGACAAATCCATACCGAAGATCCGGTAGCCATGATTCTGAAACAAATGGGTGTACCGCCCCTCGCCGCAGCCTAAATCGAGAATCGAACTGCATCGGGGAATATCGAGAGTATCGAGAATCAATCGCACCTGCGCTTTGGCATCCTCGCAATTACGGTGACGGTAGAGCAAGAGATAGTTCTCGTCGAACCAATCTTCGAACCAATGTCTCGCTTTATTGGATTCCATGCTCTTTTTTGTACTGCGCCCAATTCTCCTTCAGCCAGAAAAAATCGTCGAACTTACCAAGCCGCTGCAGAAAGGGATTGCCCGACCGTTCCTCGCCGATGGTGGACGACGGTTTGACGCCGTAATTATGGCCGGGCCACACCCGGATATCATCATCCAATTCGAGAAGTTTCTGCAAACTCTCGAATTCAACCTCCGCGGCGCTGCGGGAGTAGGTGCCGCCGACTTTGCCGACAAACAGGGTGTCTCCGGTGGCCAACTCTTTCTCCACCAACACACACATCGACTCGTCCGTGTGTCCCGGAGTATGGATGAAGGTCAATTCCAGATTCCCCAACTCCAGGGTATCCCCATCTTCCACCTTCACCTCCCCCACCATACAACTGGTGTGGGTGACGAGTTTGGCGCCGGTGTTTTTGATGAAAAATTCATTGCCGCCGGTGTGGTCGAAATGGTTGTGGGTATTGATGACATAGGCCAATTCCATTCCCAGGTCCCGCACTTCCTTGTAACAGGGTTCCGGGTCCGGGGAGGGATCGATCAACGCCGCCATTTTTTCCTCTTCACAACCGACAAGATAACAAAAATTACGGTCTCCGCCTGATGAAATTTGTTTAAAAATCATGGTTCTCCTCAAACATATCTCCTAAAATTAATATTTAACTAAAATATGTAAGAGTATAGCCCATCATAGAGTGAGTGTCAAATAATAAAGCCGTCATTCGATCTTCCACACATGAACGAGGGGTTTATCGCCGTCGCCATGGGGTTCCATCAAGTACAAGACTCCCTTCTCCCGGTCATAACCCATGGCTCCGGTGTGATACCATTGCTGCGAAGACTGAATATGATACAGGTGTGGATCGATATTCAAAAACGCGTAAGGTTGCGGTTCATGCGGCTGCTTGGTCCCTTGCGCCACCTCCGCCAAATCAGCCGGATCATAAAAGATGAACCTGCCCTCGAAGCCGTCGCTCCACCAGCCCCGCTCGCCGGCGCAATCAAGGCACGGCCCATTTGAATCCCCATACCAACAATCACCTGTCCCCTTGGTTCCGGCAAAGATCACCGCGGATTTATCATTGTTGGATACCCAGGCGCCTCCTGTCCATTCATCCGAATGGTGGTAATCATTCATGGTGTATTGGGGAGCGTCGAAATCTTCGGTAGAGGTATAGAGAATCAGCGGCGTCGCATCCAGACGCGTACCCGTCGCCGGCGGACTGCCATGATTCCAGGGGCCGATGGCAAAGAGCGACGGCCCCTGCCCCGACCAGCCGCCATCTCTGAATCTTCCGGTTCCAAGCCGCAATCCCGGAGTATTCTCTTCAGCCCAATAACCGGGAATCTCGAGCATATAATCGTTCACGCTATAAATTCTATAATTGCCCACATGCCAACCGCCGGCCACCTGCGCGTCATCGAGATCCGTCCGGCACCAGCCATGCGAGACACCTTGCTCTTGAAAATGGCCGGCCCAGCAAAAATAGAGCATCCCGTCCGCCTGGCTCCCTTGCGCCGGCAGGTATTGCAACCCCGCCCGCGGGATTTCCAGAGCCGGAACATTCACCAATTGCCCGATAATATCGTGGAAGGGCTGGATCGTCGCCGCCACATTCAAGGCGGAGCGATCTTTTTGCGGCGAATTCTTCGGCTCCGGAATAGATATCTCCGATATCTGCATATCCAACGCGAACCCGGTGGCAAACAAAGAATCGGAATAATAGGTCATGCCGCCGCTGGGACTCGTCCACTCCCAATCGGTACCATTGGAACCACCGGGCACACGGAACGCCCCTTGATATGAAAGATCTTCAGGATACAACAATTGCGACGGAGGTGTGGTATCATCCCCATTATCATCATTATTGTCGCCATTATCACTCTGATCCCCCGGTTCAACACCAGAATCCCCGGGCGCACATCCAATTCCAGGCCCTACGATCAAACCAACCAACAAAACAAACATAATTGCACAAACCATAGTTCTCATTAGTCACATCCTCATTAATAGATACAACGCCGCCCCAAAGAATCTCAAATTTTTTCCAGAGACATTCAATGACAATTACCCTGTTGACATTTATTTGTTAGATAATATAATGATATCTTACGGAAGGAAGCAAGCAAGAGGCAAGACAGGAGGATGAAATGAAACGCCCGACCATTCCGGACTAAATTACGCCAATCAGCGCCCCTCACGACCATAATGAATCAATTTCACAGGAGACCATTACGCAATGGAAACCGATAAAAAAAGGAGAATATATATGACTGACTTCAAACGTTTCTCACTCCCAGTAACCCTCGTGTTACTGGTGATTTTCTCACTATTCGCGACACTACCGGCCTTTGGACAGCAAGCCAAACTCACCCACCGCATGAGCGATGAAGAAAAAGCCAAAATGCCCGCTTATCTGGAAGAGCTGGCAGGCAGACTTCAAGCGGCGCCCCCAGGCCCCATCCGCAATATCGCCGAATTCGAACCGATGCGCGGCGTATTGGTGGCCTACCCCCTGGGCATCCCGGTCTCCCTGGTGGCCCAGATGTCGCAGGACGCCATCGTTACCACCATTGTGGACAATTCCTCGCAAGAGACGACAGTGCGCAACTACTATAGCTCCAATAGCGTGAACCTCGCCAATTGCGACTTCATCCACGCCCCCCACGATTCCTATTGGACACGGGATTACGGCCCATGGTTCGTCACCGACGGCAACGGCGCCATCAGTATCGTGGACTTCACCTACAACCGCCCCCGCTACAATGACAACGCCATCCCGTCCGAAGTGGCCACCTTCCTGGGCATCAGCCTCTACAGCATGGATCTGGTGCAGGCCGGCGGCAATTACATGACCGACGGCGAGAACATCTCCGTCTCCACCGATTTGGTGTGGGACGAGAACAGCTCCCTCACCCATACCCAGATTGCCCAGAGAATGGAAGACAACCTCGGCATCACCACCTACCATGTCACCGACGATCCGCTCGACGATTACATCAAACACGTGGATTGCTGGGGCAAATATCTCGCCACCGACAAAATTATGATCGCCAGCGTTCCCACCAGCGACTACCGCTACAGCGATTACGAAGCCATCGCCACCTACTTCCAGAACCAAGCGTCGCCCTACGGCACCAATTACCGCGTCTACCGCGTTCATGCTCCCGACGACCAACCTTACACCAACTCCCTGATCCTCAACACCAAAGTATTCGTCCCCATCACCGGCTCCGCCGCCGATTCCGCCGCCATCACCGCCTATGAGAACGCCATGCCCGGCTACACCGTCACCGGCGTATCCGGCAGTTGGCAATCCACCGACGCCCTTCACTGCCGCACCAAAGGGATCGCAGACACCGACATGCTCTACATCAACCACATGCCCCTATTGGGCGACAAACCGGTGCAAGCGAACTACACCGTCACCGCCGACCTCATCCCCTACAGCGGCAACGGCATAGATACATCCAACATCAAGGTCTATTATAAAGTGGACGGCGGAAGCTACACCTCCGTATCCATGACCCATTCGGGCGGCAACACCTACACAGCCACAATCCCCGGTCAAACCGCAGGCAGCGTCGTCGGCTATTACATCTACGCCGCCGACACCGGCGGAAAGATCCGCAAGCACCCCATCATCGGCGCCCCCGATCCCCACACCTTCACAGTCGGCTCTTCCCCCGGCATCACCTACTGCTCCTCCTCCGGTAACAACGCCAACTACGAATGGATCTCCCGAGTGCAGATCGGCAACCTGGACAACTCTTCCGGCTCCTCCAGTTACACCGATTTCACCGCCCAAACAGCCCAAATCACCGCCGGCACAAACGCTTCCGTCACCCTCACCCCCGACTTCTCCGGCACCACGTACACCGAATATTGGAAAATCTATATCGACTATAATATGGACGGCGACTTCACCGACTCCGGCGAAACAGTGTTCAGCGATTCCGGCACCTCCGCGGTCAGCGGCAACTTCAGCGTCCCCTCGGGCTCCGAGGGCACAATCACCCGCATGCGGGTCTCCATGAAATACAATTCATCCCAAACCTCGTGCGAAACGTTCTCCTACGGCGAAGTGGAAGACTACACCGTCGAAATCGTCGCCGGCACAGTCAATCCCCCGGTGGCCAATTTCACCGCCGACACCACCTCCATCACCACCGGCCAGAGCATCGCCTTCACCGACACCTCCACCAACACCCCCTTCTCCTGGAGCTGGACCTTCGACGGCGGCACCCCTTCACTCAGTACAGCCCAGAATCCCTCGATAACCTACAACACAGCCGGCACCTACACCGTCAGCCTCACCGCCGCCAACTCCGCCGGCAGCGACAACGAAACCAAAACCGCCTACATCACAGTCTCCGACACCCCCATCACCTACTGCGACTCCACCTCCAACGACTCCAGCTACGAATACATCTCCCGCGTCCAAATCGCCGACCTTAACCACACATCCGGCCAATCCAACTACTCCGACTTCACCGCCCAAATCGCCACCGCCAGCAAAGGCTCCACCGTCAACGTCACCCTCACCCCCACCTTCCCCTCCTCCACCTACACCGAATACTGGCGCGTCTGGATCGACACCAACCACGACGGCGACTTCGACGACACCGGCGAACAAGTCTTCGCCGCCACCAGCACCTCCACAGTATCAGGCACCCTAACCATCCCAGCCACCGCCCTAACCGGAACCACCCGCATGCGCGTCACCATGAAATACGACGCCGCCCCCACCCCTTGCGAAACCTTCTCCTACGGCGAAGTAGAAGACTACACGATAAACATTCAATAAATTTTCCCTCCCTAAAGAGGCGGCCCCCCGGCCGCCTCGCTCTTGCTTTTTACAAAAAGATTCTGTAGTATTCCAGTTGAAGGCAAAAAAAAATGGCTAAACATCACCTATTATTAATCGTCGATGACGAAAGGGCCTATGCCGACTCTCTGGCGTTCGCACTGCGCAAAGAGTTTGAAACTCACACCGCTTACACTTACGAGGAGGCAATCGAAACATTGACAACAAAATCATTCGACGCCGCACTTTTAGATGTCCGGCTCGACGAACAGGACGACGCCAATCAGGACGGCTTGCGAATCCTCCAATGGCTCGCCCAAAACCAACCTCGCGTACACGGTTTTGTAATGTCCTCCTATAAGGACATGGGCTTCAGACAAAAAGCAATGGAAATCGGCTGCGAATATTTCTTCGAAAAACCCATCGATATCCTCCACATGCGCTCGATCCTAAAAAAGCATGTTCAATAGCGCACCTGGCAACAATATTGCATTGAATATTAACTATGCTATTCCAACTACTGATTAACGGAATTGTGAAAGGCGCCTTGATCGCAGTGGCCGGTCTCGGCTTTGCCCTGTTCTACAACACCACCCGTATATTCCACATCGTTTACGCCGCCATCTACACCTCCGCCGCCTATTTCTTCTTCTCCTTCTACAGACTGCTGGACCAGCATTGGTTGCCGGCGTTTTTGTTCACAGCCATCGCCACGATGATGTTGGGCCTGGTCATCGAGGGTTTGGTATACCGCCCTCTGTCCCGAAGGCGATCGTCGCTCAATATTATCCTGGTAGCCTCCATCGGCCTGACGATCGTTATCGTCAACCTGATCGCCATGCTCTACGGCAACGAAGTCAAAGTCATCGTCCAGGGCATCTCACCCTCAGTCTCATTTGGAAACCTGATCATAACAATCCCCCAAATCTATCAGTTTTTTATTTCGCTCTTTTTTATCATCATCACATTATTGTTCCTGAAATTGACCCGCTGGGGCAAGATCACCCGGGCAATAAGAGACGACGAGCGTCTCTCCATGGCAATGGGCATCAATATATGGAGCATGCGACTCGTGCTGATGGCCGCCAGTTCCCTACTGGTAACCGTCCCCTCGGTGTTGACAGCGGTAGACGTCGGCATGGACCCATTCGTCGGCATGCCCATACTATTATCCTCCGTCGTGGCCATCATCATCGGCGGCATCGGCCGGTTCGAAGGCCCAATTATCGGAGGCTTCATCCTGGGTGTCCTCCAGGCGTTGGTGGTCTGGCAGTTTTCCACCCGTTGGGTCGAGGCCGCCACATTCGCCGTATTGATCCTGTTCTTGCTCTTCAGACCCCATGGATTTATCGGAGAACGGAGGCGGGAAGTATGAATTATTTTTTGCACCTCCTCATCATGGTCAACCTCTATATCGTCTTGACACTGGGCTTGAATCTCCTGGTGGGCTACACCAACCTCCTCTCCCTCTCCCACGCGGCGTTTTACGGCATCGGCGCCTACCTATCGGTCCTGGCGTTGATGAAATTTCATTTCACCCTCGTCCCCACCTTATTGTTCGCCATTGCCGGCACCGCCCTTCTGGCCTATTTGATCGGCAAAATCTCCATCCGCCTCAAAGGGGATTATTTTGTTCTGGTCACCCTTGGTTTCCAGATGATCGTTTTCGCCATTCTATACAATTGGGTGGATGTGACCCGCGGCCCCTACGGCATCCCCGGTATTCCGGCCCCCAACATCCTGGGCCTTGTGGAGATCTCCGGGATTCCCGGCTTCCTGGCGTTGAGCGTCATCTCCACCATCATCGTCGTCTTCCTCTTCCGCCGCCTGGTTCATTCCCCTTTCGGACGCGTATTGAAAGGGATCCGGGACGATGAAGTGGGAATTTTGTCTATCGGCCGGGATGTGACGGCATTCAAAGTCAAAGCCTTTGTCACCGGCAGCGCGATGGCCGCTGTGTCGGGCTTTCTCTACGCCACCTACGTCTCCTACATCGACCCCACCAGCTTCACCCTCGACGAATCCATCTTCATAGTTTCCGCGGTTCTGATCGGAGGAGCCGGTACAGTGCGAGGATCCATCGCCGGCGCGGTATTTGTGGTGTTGCTGCCGGAAATTCTCCGTTTCCTGGGTATGCCCGACAGTATCGCCGCCAATATGAGGCAAATCATCTACGGTCTGTTGTTAATGATATTGATGATGTTCCGCCCCAAAGGGCTGTGGGGGGATTATGAGATCCGTTGACAGCCACAATTCCCATCACGTTCTCTCGCTCGAAGGAATCAGCGAGTCCTTCGCCAAAACAAAGAAGAGCGGCGGCTTCAAAGTCCTGGACGATGTGGACATAGAGGTGGAGCGGGGGAAAATCACCGCCATCATCGGCTCCAACGGCGCGGGCAAAACCACCCTCTTCAATATTATTTCAGGTTTTCTCGCCCCTGACGCCGGCACAATTCATTTCTTCCCCAATGGAACCCGTGTACCACTAAAAAAAATGCTCCCCCACAAGATCGCCCAATTGGGAATCGGCCGCCTGTTCCAGGAGAATCACCTTTTCCCCAACCTGAGCCTCCTGGACAACATGACCATCGCCGACGACAAGCCCTGCGGCGAAGGAATCTTCCAGTCCGTTTTCCGGCGCGCATACCTCAAACAACGGGAAAAAGAAAAACAGGCCAAGGCCCTGGGAATCTTCAGCGCAATGTTTCCTCGAGACGACCCGTTCACCTACCGCAAGGACGAGTATTTCCACACGCTATCCTACGGCCAGCAGCGGCTGCTGGCTCTCTTGCGGTTGTTTATGGGAGATTACCGGCTTCTCCTTTTAGACGAGCCCACAGCCGGAGTCAACATCGAAATCATCAAGCAGATGGCGACCATTATCCGCCGCATGGCCGGCAACGGCGACTCGATTCTACTCATCGAGCATAATTGGGAGTTCGTACTCCAGGTGGCGGACTTCTGCTACTTCCTGGACGAAGGAAAAGTCGCGGCCATGGGCACCCCCGACGATGTTCTGGGAAATCCAACGGTCCGCGCCCGTTATTTAGGAAGATAACATGAATGAAAAAAAGAAGAACCACATACAGGGAGGCGAAAATTTTACGGATTGACGGCATTTTTTCCGGCTACAACCAACGCCCGGTCATCAAGAACCTCTCCCTCCGCGTCCACCCCGGCGAAGTACTAGCTGTCATCGGCCAAAACGGCTCCGGCAAATCGACGTTGCTCAAGACCATCATGGGCTTCTTGCCCGCCCAACAGGGCGACATCCACTTCAACGACAAGCGCATCACCAATCTACCGCCCTACCGCCTGAAGAAACTGGGCATCGGCTACTTCATGCAAGGCGGCGCAGTCTTCCCACATCTCTCGGTGGGCGAAAACCTGGAGATCAGCGGCGCAGGCTTGACAAAGACCGCCCTGGATACTAAAATAACAGAGATGACGGAGATGTTGCCGTTCTTAACGAATGAACGCCTCACCGAGCAAGCGTCGTCGCTCAGCGGCGGAGAGCGTCATCAATTGGCATTGGGGATGATTTTGATGCAAGAGCCCGGACTACTACTTCTCGACGAGCCCTCGGCCGGCCTTTCGCCCGCCAACGTAGACGAAATGTACCATCTACTCTCCACCATCCGCCAAAACTCCCCCATCAGCATCCTCCTCATCGAGCAAAAGGTCACCGAAGCCGTAAAATTTTCGGATCGAGTCTCCCTCCTAAAAAACGGAACCATCGCCCGAACCGAACCCTCCACCCAACTAACCACCATAACCGACCTAGGAACCTTCTTCTTCGGAGAACTAACAAAAAATGCATTGGAATAATAATTGCATTCTATATATAACAAGAAACTTTAAGCTAAGGAGTATCTAAAATGAAAAAACAGGTTCTATTCAAATTAATACCAGTGTTCATCATCACAATTTTCCTATTCTCGATGGGGGCCTGCACAGGTGAAACAAAAGCCCCACCTCCACCTAAAGCTCAAACCATAAAAATCGGCGCCATCCTCCCCTTAACTGGAAACCTGGCATTCTTTGGAGAGAACGGAAAAAACGCGATCACATTATTGGAAAAAGAGATAAACGCAAGCAATGAAGGAAAAAAGATTGAAATAAAGATATATGACAGTAAAAGTACTCCGAAAGATGGCTTGACAGCTTACAAAAAAATGTTGTTTGATGGAATCAAATACTGTTATGTTTCCCTGGATCCGATCGCCAAATCAATCTTACCTCATATTGAGAAAGATGGCGTAACAATGTTTGTCTGTTCCGTAGACAATGAAATCGCCAAATCCAGCCCCAATGTATTCCGCCTTTACTACGGATTTAAAGAACAAACAGAAGCGCAGATCGAATTGATAAAAGAAATGAATCCCAAAAAACTAAAATTGTTCATCATCAATGTCGCCCACGCCATTAAATACGCAAACATAATTAAAGAAAAGCTCACCAACGCTGACGGATCTACCACTCCTATCCTGGAAACATACCAACCAATTACAAAAGACTTTAAGGATCCCATAACGAAATTACTAGCCGATTCCCCGGACGTTTTGGTTTTAAGCGATTATGGACAATCGTTTCCTGCTATCTTCAAGGAATTGCGAACCAAAAAAAATCTACCCAAACTAGTCTGCGGATTAGGGATGCTCAATGTAAGACCCAACGATTACCCGCTCTACGAAAACGTAATATTTACTGTCCCAGAGTATCTAGTCAACTTACAAGAAAATTCTTTTTACAAAAAATATATGGCCGCCTATGAGAAAAACCCACATTACGAAGCATTCTATGCCTATGACTCCCTAAACACACTCTACCTGGCATTAAAAAACACAGATCAAACAACCACAGCAGTGGCCGATTACCTACTCAAGAACACATTTACCGGAACTTCCCAATCCCAAATAAAATTCGACGAAAACGGCGATCTACAAGTCTCCATCAAACTACAGGCATTCGAAAATGGGAAAACAAAACCCTACCAACCAAAATGAATCCAAGCGACACACGATACCCAGATGGTAATTTATTTGATGATGAAGATGTAGTAAAACGTTACGAAGAGTTTTTAGTCACAAACGTCAAAGAAGAAGTCCCCAAAAAATTTGCTCCGGCATTTGACTATATTAACAAGAAGATATTCTTCCCGGAAAACCTTTGGGCAAAAAATTGCGAACCTCCTCAAATTAATATTATTGATTTCGGCATCGGCGCAGGCAAATTCACACTACCTTATGTGAAAAAACTTGAATCCACTATCGTAGGCTACTCCGGTAAGAGCCCCAAAATAAAAATATTTGGAGTAGACAGTTCTCAAGCCATGTTGAAGAAATTAGAAGTCCATAAAGCCGAGCTTGGAATTAAAAAAGAAGAAGGCATTGACATAAAGCTCTGCCCAAATGACATTAACAAGCATTCTGAGATAAAAGAAGAGCTGGCTGCGTTCATGCCAGAGGTATATGAAAAAAAGCAAGAGAAAAAAACGATCAATATAATTTTATTTGCTCAAACAATCCACTATCTAGAAGAGCCCAAGAAATTTTTCGATAGCGTAATCGCTAGCATGAATAGCTGTTATATCCTGCATTTCCTTCCCATTCTTTACCTGAAATACATGGATGGGAACTTTTCAACAGATGATGAGGCCTGGGATACCTATCAAACCTGGGATGAAAAACGAGAAGATAAGGAAAAAGCAAATTTCAATAAAGAAAGGCAGGCTCTCCACAAACGATTTTGGCGATATTTTTTCGCTCTGCGGGACGGCTATAGAAATTACTCAGATCAATTAATTACCGCAACCAACGAGGAGGAATGTTTTAAGTGGTATAAAGAGAAAGGTCTCTATAAAATATCGGAAAATATTGCAAGTATATGGGATAAGAAGATAACTTTTGACGATCTATTGGGTTTGATTGAGAAACCAATTTTCTCTGCTCATAGCATTGGCCTAGAAGAAGCACCAATGAGAGAGAGGATCAAGGATAAAATAGTAGATGAGTTTAAAGAGGAAATCGAAAAAAACAAAAAAGAAAAAAACCTATTTAACACAAAGGTTCCGTTTGGATATAGATTCTCATTACATTATTATAAAAAAGGCTACCACTCCTCCTCAAACATTACTCCAAAGCTCAATGAATCGGAAGCAAAAAAAAACAACCACGGTCTAAAAATAATAAATAGTGCGCTGATGCAGGAAGTAATCAAATCTAAATTCCAGAACATGATTCTCTACTATTGCGGAATCTCTTATATCAACAAATTTGAATTCCCCGATTATAAGCCAGTAGGTTTTACAAACTTAGACCAATGGGATCCATTTCTAAAAAAGCTACAAGATAAAAAAATCAAATCTGTAGCCGAGATTGTAGTAGAAAAAGAACTTAAAAATCTCGTTATATCTCAAATAACTGAAACAGAAGAGGGAAATCTTGAGTTTAGAGAAATCGACCCACTACCAGAAGAATCTGAGCTATTGAAAGATTACGTGAAGATTTTTCACGAGACATCCCCGAAAACATTGACAGGAAAAAAAGGAGAAGATGAAAAAAAATTAATCATATTGTATTTCCCTATTTTTTCAAAAGACATAGTTGAAAGCATTTTTATAAATTTTATTTTTACCTTCGTTCTTCGGGAAGAGAAAATTGATTTAATAAACGGCGATAGTAGTAGCTCTGAATACCCCGAAGACCAAATCAAAAAGCTCATACGTTACATAGAGATAGACTGGAAGCCCATTTTCTTGGACCACCAAAAGAAAATAAGGGAGCGCTTCAAAGAATACAGCGTTAAATCCTCAATCGCTGCCATTATGTCGCGAAATATGTCGCACAATCTTGGTTCGCATGTCATTGCGGATCTGGTGGCCAATGGTGAAATGGGTGGACCTCAAGGCGCGGACCTGAATGTGTTTTTCAGATACTTGCAGAACCGGATGGATTTTATTGCTCAGATCACGACTGAGTTTCCCGAATGGACTTACCCAGCCTACTTTAACAAAGAGGTCATGCGCATTTTTTATGAAAACCATGTCATGCTGGATCGTATCGGTGTTTCGGAAGGATTGCGGGCTTACGAATGGCCGGAACAAGATGAAGCAGAAAAAAACTTGTCCAATAAAATAATTGTACGAACCGCAATAGGCGACCAATGGATAATTGTGCATGATAGTGAAATGGGATCACTCGACGATGACTTGCAATTGGCAATTCCGGGTGGAATTGTCGGCTACCATGCCATATATGTCATCATCGAGAACGTGATTCGCAATTCCGCTAAACATGGTTTCGCTGCCAGAGCAGATAAGAACAAACCGTTAATCATCAGCATCAGAATAGACCAGATGGATGGCAAAGATTATGTTTGGGCCACAATTTGGGATGACATACCACAACAGGCTAACAATAAACCGCAAGATAGTCAGGACCAAAAGGAAGAGGAATATGTTCCAGAGCTCGTAACTAAGATGAACAGTTATCTCAAAAAATCCTTTGTAGGGGAAACCGGAGAATTGCAAAAGGAAAATTGGGGAATCGCGGAATTAAAAATCTGCGCCGGTTTCTTGCAAAACCGAACTCCGGCGGAAATTGGAGATTCGGGCGATATCATCACTGACATCAACAAACAACAAGATAGCGGTTATCCACAAATGATTATCAAGGCAGTACCCGTCACGGAAAAAGGTGTGGAGAAGATGCTTGGGGAAGATGAAAAAACATATTTCCTGGGATATCGCTTTTGGATCAAAAAGCCGAGGGCAGTGGCACTTGTAGGCGAGGTAGAAAAACACTCGAATTGTGAAGAGCAGAAGGTGGAAAATGGCGGTTAAATGCGGACCAATTTGTTTTGATGGAGTTGAAGATGCTGAAGATCTCAAAAAGCATGGGATTTACTGTATCGGAGAAGATCTGGATGAATATATAACTAATCGCAAACCTCTCGATTATGAATTCCTACTCATCGACGGCTCCCAAGATAACCTATTTATTGATGCAATTAAATATTTATTCAACACAGCTCCCGTGGAAACACATCTTAATAAACTAAAAATGGCGATTGCTAAGGAATTTGCCAGCAAAAAAGAGGCAAACGAAGATAGCGAACTAAACCAAGGGCAAACCTTCGAGTGGTTGTCTAGAATCATTGAACGAATGCCAGGGAAAATTATAATAATTGGAGAGGAGCTGGTTCAAAATAATAGGAGTGAAAGCAACCAAGAAAAAACCGATATAGAAGAACAAATTAAAGATATTCAGACCTGGGTAAAAAAAAGAATCCTCTGGATAAAAAAAGAAGATATAAATCCAGAAAAGACAGAGCTCTCTCTGCCCATTTCAAAAGTCAAAGACTTAAATTCAGAGAAAAAGCTGGAACTCCGAAAATTATTACTACACGCTAATTGGCTAAAAATATTTAATGAAAAGCGAGAATTTGATTTCTCTTTGACCCTGAAAATCGATGAAACAGAAGAGTATCACAGAAAGGATATCGAAGGAAACCTGGACAAAATAATTCTGGATCTATTCCGTTTAAAAGATACACTAGATTATTCATATGACGAATTAAAAAGAATACTAATGATGCCTTTTGAAGTGTTTCTCAAAAGTCGCCCTCATGCACTAGTTGAGGCTATTAAAAATTCCTCCTCCATCACCCCGGTTTCAGTTAAAAATGCTATTAATAACATGGAATATAAAGGTATTTCTGAAAACCTTGTAAAAATCTACCGCCCCTCTTATGAAGACTTCATTAAAAAATTCTTTGAGCTGGATCAAATAGCTGCACATCGGTTATTTTCAGATCGCTCGACTCATAAAATGCCGGCCTCATACAAGTTGGATGGCAGCAAGATCCAATCAAACCAAGAAAGGAATTTCTCTTTGAGTTCACAACTGACAGGAAGCGAACCACTAATTTCATACTATCGACATGGGGAGATAGAATTGTCTCGCGACGCACCAGGGGCTCGACTATCCCAAAAGGCCGATGGACAGACGTATCATTATTATGAAGCCTTATCCGGTGCATCCCCTCACTATCCGATAATATCTTCGCTCAATAGTGAGGATGAAATCCAGAACACTTCATTATTACTATCTTTGGCTGAAAATGGATTAGTAAAACTATTGATAGCCGATGAACGAATAGCCAAATTCATGGACTCCGAAGAAAAAAAGGAAGAACTCAACAATCAGGGGATCTGGGTTCTAAACAATATTCAGGGATTGGTCGAAGGCGCTGATGACATCCAGGAATTTATAAAAAAAGACGGTTTATTTTTAAATAGCTTCAAAGATGTGGAAGGTGAAGCGGAAAAGGATGCATTCGATTTTTTTATAATCCATCAGGGGATTCTAGACAAACTTGGAGATAAAGTGGACCTTGAAAAGGAAATAAATAGATGGAAAAAAAAATATTTCCCATATGTCATTATCACATCCGGTCGTGGAACACCGGACAATGTACCTCCCAATTCGAAATTTCTCCCCTTCTCGAATATTGAAACAACTCTGATTTCAAGGCCTATCAGCAAATTTGTTTTAACTAGAATGTTATTCAGGGTGATAGCTAAATAAATGGTGGTGAAAAGCTATGGAAAAGACCAATAATATAATTATAATAAAGCAAGACAAGGATAAAGAAATAGAGTGTGCGGATTTTGTGATCAAGAGGAATTTACCCCCAGAAATAATAGAAAAGATTTCAGAAAGTATTGTCCCTGGAGTACTAAATTATATTTTTATCCATTTTGACCAGTGCAACAATGACTCGGAATTCGCAAACGAAATTAATAACTTAAAGGTTGATCTGGACATAATAGATTCTCAAAAAGATATTCTGATATTTCCATTCTCTTCAGGTTGCCGGGACCGTGACAACGAATTATGTAGAGAAGCTAGGGAACTCAACGAGACATTAAAACAGATTAATGATAAATCGCAGATAGATGAAAATTCAATAAAAAAATTAACTAAAATCTGGGGCTCGGAATATAAAGAAAATCAGATGAAAAAAGAGCGGATACGTTTCTTTAATTCTTATATGATCTTTTGCATTTATCTTGAAAGTGCTTACAAAACAGGAAAGTACGATCTGGCAAAATTGAGAGAAAGATTTGAGAAAGTAGTTTCTAGTAAAATAGAAACGTATGAGGAGCATGTTAGAGCAGAAATTGAGCATGGAATAGGCGGAATAAAATCCGTTTTATATAAATCTACCCCAAATGAGATAGGAGAATTCATTGACTCATGTGATGATGGGCCGATTGAAAACACTGACTGGATGAAAGTATTGAAAGTTCTAAAAGCCTGGGCTTATGCGTAGACTGTCATGATTGTTGGCGAGAAGGAGTTTGTCGAGGCGATTTTGGCTGGGGTGGCGGATCTTGAGGTTCAGGGAACGGATGAGGCGGTTTTGATTCAGTCGCCGGTGATGATGGATGAAGCGGGGGATGGTGATTTTGTCGAGGTGTTTCCGCTTTGGTTGGAATATTATGGATTTCGGGGGTGGTTGAACCGGCCCTGGAAGGTGATGGCGTTGGGAGTCGAGGATGAGTTCCGGCGGTTGCCTTATTATGTGACCCTTTGTTTGGAAGGGAACACCTTTGAACAGATTGATAGGTTGCTGAACACGGAAAAGATTGATTATTCGGAGATTCCTGATAAATGCTCGGGGCGGGATATGGTGGCCTCTTTTTTTTATGGGCATGGCAGTGCGAATATTAGAGGAATATTAGGAAAGATTGTTTATTATATAAAAACCGGCATTATTCAATTGCGGGACGGAGACGATCTCGGGGATGTGTCGGAGCATTTTTTTTCGAAGGCTGAGGAGCAACTGGAAAAACTGAAGTCACGGATGGTTCGCTATCAAGGGATTCTGGAGTTTTTGCCGTGGAAGGATGAGATTGGAGCTATCGACCTGGCGATCAATATTGTGGATGCCTTTTTGCGTGAGCCGGGCCTTGGCGGTGAACCGGAGAAGGATGTGGTAGAACCGGTGGAAAGGTCGTTTGATGGGTTGCTCGAGTTGATGAAGGTTCACCATATACCGGAGCGCGATGAGACATAGCGGAGAGAGCGGGCGATGAAGGAACGGATATTGGTCATTGACGACGATCAGGCGTTTGCCGATTCGTTGCGGTTCGCGTTGCGCAAGGAGTTTGACGTCGAGGTGGCCACCAATCGCCGCGAAGCCAGGGAGCAATTGCTCTTTAAGGTGGATGCTGTATTGCTGGACATCAACTTCTCGGGTGAACTCTCCAGCGGCGATACATCGGGTTTTGCAATTCTGGAGGAATTACGGGAAGAATTTCTTTTGTTGCCGGTTGTGATGTTGAGCGGGTATGAGGATCCGGCCATTGTTATCGACGCCTTCCGCAAAGGGGCCAGCGACTATATTATCAAAGCGAGAATGGACATTCGCGAGCTCAAAGTGTTGCTACGCCGCCATCTGGACAAAATTCGCCGTGTGCGAGCCAGTGTCGGAGTTGCAGAAGAAATTAAATTTATCGGCAACTCTGGAACAACCCGGTTGTTGAAGGAAGAGATTGCCCGTATCGCGGTGTTCGATACAACCGTTCTCCTCAATGGCGAAACCGGCGTCGGCAAGGAGGTGGCGGCGCGCTATCTTCACCATCTGTCGCATAGAGCGCGCCATCCGTTTGTGGCGGTCAATCTGGCCAGTTTGTCTCCGACGGTTGTGGAAGCGGAGTTGTTCGGCTCTGTCAAGGGCGCCTTTACCGGGGCGACTACGGATCGGAAAGGTTATTTTGAGGTGGCGCATAAGGGGACGTTGTTTCTGGATGAGATCGGAGATTTGACTCATGAGGTCCAGGTCAAGTTGTTGCGGTTTTTGGAGGATAAATCTGTGTGTCCGGTGGGATCCACCAAACCTGTGGTGGTGGACACGCGATTGGTGTGCGCCACGCATAAGAACCTCCAGGAAGAGGTCAAGCAAGGACGCTTCCGTGAGGATTTGTACTTTCGCATTAATGTTTATAATCTGGTGATTCCTCCGTTGCGCCAGAGGAAAGAGGATTTGGAGGAATTGATCTCCTATTTTATCAACCGCTTCGCCCAACAAATGGGCGAGCCGCCCCGGCAAATGGACGAGGAAGCGATGGCTCTTTTGAATGGCTACCATTGGCCGGGAAATATCAGGGAATTGCGCAATGTGGTGGAAGCGGCGTTGATTCGGGCGGGAATGGATCGTTCGCAGCAGGTGGAGGCCAGGCATCTTCCGGTGGATATCCGGGACAATGGACGGCCGGCTGTGGTTCGCCAGACTGACGACAAAGGTGTGGATATCGATGAGGAGCAGAACCGGTTGTTTGTGGAGTATGCCGAGTGGGCGCTCGCCCAGACCATGGGCAACAAGACGGAGGCGGCCCTCCGTTTGGGTTTGAAGAACGATGAAACCCTGCGCTACAGAATCAAGACAATCTATCAAAAACACCCCCAATTGCTGGAGGGAAAGCTCTGGCTCGGGAAACTGTACGGCTATTTAAATTAGATTTTTAATATAAAAATTTATAAAAAAGGACTGGAAACCAGGATGCCGAATGATGTGACGCCTATATTGAAACTACCATTAATTGGGAATATTGGGAAAATAGAGACCCTGGATGCGGTGGACAGCGTGATTGAATTGCCGGGTGATGACGGGGATGATCAAGAGGTATTGGATGACCTGGAGAACGCGCTCGGCGCCTATGTTCTCGATACAAAAAAATACAAAGAGATTTTGAAATGTCTGTTCCCGGATAAGACGTATTTTGAGACCGAAAATATAAAAAGAATTGTTTATAACGGTGACATTAAAGACGCCCCTCTGTTTACCTGGATTTTTGACAGAGCGCAGCACGCGGATTTTAACCTGGATGTCTCAGAAAACGATGGGAAAAAACTCGACCGGCAGAGGAAATACAAATCAGCCTGGTCGAATTTATTGCTGGACCTTGGGGAATTTCACCTGGACGAGCAATTTAATGGAGATCCGGAGTGGCTGGCAAAAAAGATTCCCGCCGTCGCTTTCCGGGAAAACCAGCAGGCGGAATCCTTTGTACCGTTGGCTTGTCTCGGAAGCGACAAAGACGTGATGACGAAGATATGGTCGAGATTGGATAAAGACTCGTTGTTGGTTTTTATCGACGACCAGAAGGATTTTAATGCTCGCTGGGGCCTTGGGATAGAGCCAGTAGTAAATCTAGCAGATTTAGAATCAAAATTAAATGACCAGGATGCGCCAAACCGTCTATGGCTAAGGCCATCCGATGAAAACTATAAGGAAACAGACACAAAAGAACTTATTAAAGTTACCGTAGATAATCTTTATAAAAAAAAGAAACATTCGACTCCATCTGTGAACAAACTCATTTTTATTGTTGATTTGCTTTTCAAAAAAAATAACATCAACCGGATTAAAGGGGATAATTTGATCAAATTTCTGCGGGAAGAGATCGATGAAGAGGTCTTCATTATCGGCTTTACCGGTGGACAGTCGCCGTTCGTTATAGACAGCGCCGTTAAAGCGGGCGCCGATATTGTCATTATGAAGGGACGCAGCGCGGATGCCCGTATCGGCAGCACTCACTCTACTTGCAATCCAGGCGCGTTATTTGATTTATTATGGGGGTTATCGAAGAATATCAACCGCATGCGGTTTTTGGAGGCCTACAAAAAATTGGTGAAAGACGACCATTGCCAACCGGATTTTACCTACCGCGCGGTTATCAATAAATTGTTTTTCGGCATCGAAAACGAATCGCCGTTCTGGCAAAAATACTTGAGGAACTGGATGCGGGAGATCGAAGATGTCCGCTTGCGTTCCCTCTTGACAGGCGGCAGATGAGCGTAGACAAAGTAATTGATTTTTTATTCGTCAGGTACGATTCATTTGAGGAATTCCGGCAAAAAATCGGAAGGGCGAAAATTGAAGAACAAGTCGAACCATTCCTGGAGTATTTATCCAATAGTCTAGTTGAAGAAGACTATCGAACCCGGCTTCGAGAATTGGGATCCTCAAAACCCCATTCATATTTTTTCCCGAATCTGCTCCTTCTGTACCATTGGCTGTTGTCCCATGGGTACCGCTATTTTTCCGCAGAACAAATCGAGTGCCTTTTCAAACTTCTCGATCTTGTGAGAGTGCCGGATCATGTGATACGTCACTATCCCTGGGCCATCGTTTTTCTCACCAGGGAGGGTATGCGGACCGACGAGAAGTTCTGGGAGCAGACGATTCTCCCTCATATCGACACACTGTCGAGGCACCAACATTCTCTGAGCGGGCGCGTCTCCCTCTGGTTGACGTATCATTGCGGCCTCAAGCAATTATTCCCGGAGAATCGAGGACAGAAGAAAGGACCCTACAAGATTTCAGGTTTGATGGAGAAAATTCTCATTCGCTATATCAATCTGGTGGATGTCTGTCCCGAACTGGAAGATATTTTCGGAGTGGCGATCGAAAAAGACATGTACCGGATCTACAGAGGCCTGGCCTGGGAGAACCATGAATAAAGAGACATCGCATCTACGAAGAAAAGTCGAAGAGAATTTGATGAAGCGCTATGCGGTGGAAAAAATCCTGCGGCTTCGGGACATCCTGAAGGCCTGCGCTCTGGCTGTCGCGTCGTTCGTTTTATTCCTGGGTTTTTGGTACCTTTATTTGAATATCGAACCTGAATTCAAGGTTTTGAAAATCCTTTTGGTGGCGGGAGCGCTAGTTGTAATCGGAGGCATTTGGTGGGCATTGTTCCGCATGGTAGGAAAAATCATCCCAAAATTCGTGTTGATTGGAATGCTGGGATGGATTCTGATGACAATCGGACTGGTGCCCAATTTTTTCACTGGTGGTGATTTTCAAAAAATTACCTCCTCTCCGGCAAGCCGGCTTTTACACACAGACATTATAAACGTGAAAGATCAGAAAAAAAGTTTCCATCTTCCTCAAAAAAGATGGATCGATGTAGCCATCGCGCCGGCATTGGCTCTCAAGGATGCCGACGCCATGTCTCAGGCAAACGGTATCGTCAAATTCGATCTGGAATCGGTCCCTTATCTTTTCATTCGCTATCTATTACTCATGATGGTAGCTATTTTCTTGTTTGATATTCTGATGACCGTCTCGACACACTGCCGGTCCGATAGAGTCTCCCGGATATCAGAGTTTTACAATATCGATGCGCGGCAGCGGGAGCGGGACGCCAAAAGCAAAATCATCTTATTCTCAATTATTTTGCTGGCTTTATCTCTGGTTTCACTGAACTATTTTCTGATGTTCTGGATTGTCTCCTTCCTGGCTGGGATCGCGCTCTTCCATTGGGAGATCCTCACCCAGGGGCAAAACCATAAACCTATATCCCGGTCTGTGTTGTTTGTGATCCTGACGCAGATTTTTTCGTCCATTTTCGGCGAGATGTTGCTCATTTTGTTCCTCCCGATGTCGGGACAACAGGCTATTCCACAACTAAAGCCGCTCCTCCTCTACCTTGCGATACTGGGTTGGATTATTATTCTAGGTTCAGCGGTCACAGTGTTGATTGGAATCATCACCCAGGTGATCTGGTCCGGCCGGCGTATGACCGATCATATGAGATCTTGAATTTTATTATATATTAGATGACGGAAATAGAAAAAGGAGAGACATATGCGTGGAATCTCAGGAATGTTTTTAGGATTGATATTTGGGACCTTGACGTCCCTTGTCATCATTGACAAAAGCGACATAACCGGTAAATTAGCGACAATTGTGAGCCAACCCATTTACCTTTTTATCATATTCATCACTGCGGTATTCGGCTGGATTTTTGCGCAAATGGTCACAACAAAGAAGCCGGCAAACACTCAACCGCCCGATAAAATCGAAGTGAATCCGGATATGGTTGTGGCAGTCAGCTCAATTTTTGCGGGGCTCGTTCTGGCTTTGAAATCGGGAAACAGTTGGGCAGTACTGATTCCGGGTTTTTTTCCGGTGGTGTGGCTTGCTCCCCGCCTCATTCCCGTATGGCTAGAATATCTCGAGAAAAAAAACAAGCGGATATCTCAAGAGGAGAGGCAACCGGAAACACGGGAGACAGAAAAGGCGGAACAATCTGAATCATAACAAAACTGAACAATAGGAAATTTTTGAATAATTTTCACAAGTGGCTTCCATTTTGGAGTTTGGATGACGTATAATAGGGTGTGTGTTGTTGGGTGTCGGAAAAACCTAATGATGTCCGGGATATGGGATGTTTACGGAATTGGAGGATGAATGAAACGAGGGAAGCTGTTTAGAGGGATCGCGTTAACGGTGTTGTCGGTGGCCGCGGTGTGGATTTTTACGGCGGTGATTGGTTATGGGAATCATGCCTGGGGTAGAGTCGGAATCGACAGGGAATCGCCGCGGAAGCGTCCGGCGGTTGAAGATGGGTTCGGTACAAAGAAGGGGGCGTGCCGGGCGATTATCCGGATGACAGTCACGTTTTACGGCGATAACATCAAAGCCGATCATAAAATTGTTGTCAATGGTCATGAGAAATTTCACGATACACTTAAGTTTGAACCGGTGAATGGTTTTTTTTGGAATTTAGGCGGGCTGCGCAAAATTCGCAAGACGTTCCAAATCAATGACTCAGAGAAAATTCTCACCATTCGCCATGAGATCAGCCCTCGATACTCGCCAATCCGCAACAACAAGAGGTCGCGGATTGGGGATACACAGTATGAGTTGGAGGTGACGGGATATTGCTGGACCGATGAGGAAGCGATCAAGGAAGCGCCGGCGCTGGCGCAAAATTCTTTCGCCATTTGCGCCCGCCCCTGGAGCCACAATCCCAACGATCCGGCCTTCCGCGTCCAAACAGTCTCAATTCCGCTTCGTAGAAAAAGCAAATAATTCGGTGAAAAGAAAAAGGATCGATTTTTAGTTGGATAATGATTCCGCCTTGACAATCCTTACACCCGACCGCTCCAATTGCCAGGCGAAGCGGTCGGCAATGACCAGATTATAAAACAGATAATGAAATTGTTTGGCCGGCCCCGGCTTGAGTCCGGTAATCTGTGTCGGAGGCCAGAGGCGAGCCGATTTGCGGCGCCCCAGAATGTTCATGATGGGATAGATGATCCCGGTATCCGCCTTTTTTTTGATGTCCATTTGCAACACCAGCCTGATCTCATCCCCGGCTTTGATGATCCCGATAGGCACGGAGGCGTCGATACCGCGGGCGGCCCGGGCGAAGCCGTCGATGATGCTGCTTTCGCTAACCGAAAGGTTGTCGGAGGACCAGATTTCCACCGGTTCGGCCAAGACCTTCCATGTGTCTCCCCCGTCCGGTAATACCGCATGGGGAACGAACAGCCGGAAGAACATCTCCTCGAGGTCTTCTGTCCCGGCGTTTTTCATATCGATATGAAATTTGAAGCGGTAAATCCCATCGGTTTCTTCCACCGAGTATCGCTGAGTCAACCGCACCCCCGCAATGTCCATACCATTGTCCTCGAAAAAAACTGCCGGCGGTCCGTAATAGTAATCGTATTGAGCCATGACCGCGTGTTCCGGTAGTAATTTGACCTCTTTCCAAATGAACCTGGCCCCGGAATCGTCTACAATCGCTTCCGGTTTTTCGAGCACCTGCGTTTGTTTAACCGGCATTGTAAATGGAGCGAACATCGGTGCCCCCAGGAGAGAGTCGTTGCCAAAAGCGGTAAAGGGGCTATCGTGCCGGTATTTTCCCGGAGGAAACGGCGAATGAATGGATACAATGATTTCTTTTTTCCCCATGTTCACCAACATGGCGGCGTGGTTGACGACGGGTATCAGATTTCTTGTCTGAATGGCGTCCCGTTCCACCAACGCCCATACCGCATCATCGGCTCCCTGCGCCTGAAGATTCGCCGTGATCAATCCAGTAAATACAAATAGAATAATAAAAGCAAACTTTAATCTTTTAATAAAATACACTCCAGCCCCCTTACGTTAAATTGTTACATCAATGAGATTATTTCCAGAATAATCCGCCGTCGCCCGCCAGTCCGAACGCTCCGGCGAGGTTGTACTTCTTGCTGCATGCAGCCAGAGCATCGGCCATGGGTTTCTTGTTCAGAAGCACCTCCTCCCAGAAACACATGTCCACTTTTTCCGAAGGACCGATCGGCAGAGAAATAGCTCCGGCGATATAAGTTCTTGGATTGTTAGCCAGAAAGCCTGCTTTCAACGGATCGTTAAAGGTATTGCAGGAATTGATCAAAGACACCGCGCAATAGATCCCTTTATGGGGATCGAGCGCTTGCATGATGGCGGCGGTGAGTGAACCGTCCCACAAGACAATGCCCCCCGGCCAGCCATGACCGATATGATTCCAGGCCAGAAGACGAAAATCATATTTCAAGAAATTGGAGACCCCTTTGACTGTACAGGGACTCCCCAGCCGCATCGCGGCGGAACTTTTCCCAAATGCCATCGCAAAGGTTTTGTACACAGTCTGAGTGCCGGAGACCGCGGTGGGAATCGTATCGCATGGCGTGGTGGCCAGCCCCTTGGCGGTCCACCAGAATATAGGAGCCAGTTCAGCTTTTCTGATCATTTTCACCGAGTTTTGCAGGTTCATTTTCTTCAATTGCATGGCCGGTCTACTCAGAACCATAGGCCGATCCGTCATTCTGCGGGGCCGAATCCTGTCGGGATCGATTTGAGGCTTCTCCTCCAATTTGAGTATGCCTCCCGGCTTGATGAAGATGCCCTGCTTCATTTTGCAATTCAGCAGCAGCGGTCTCTTCTCCATGATTTCAAGCGCCTTAACGGCAGGCCGGATGATTTTCACCTTCTGAGTCTGTCCCCCAACCAGTGAAAAATCAATAGTTCTCATTTCCGCCGTGTAGGTATCCTTGTGTAGAAACATCACCTCCATTTTGTAATTGAGACTGCCCGCCTCATAGTCCTCGCCGACCGCGACGATGTTGGCCTGCACTTTCCAACTGTTGGCTTTCAATTCCCTCATCTTTTGATCGATGAGTCCCATTCCCACTGTTTTTAGTTTATCGGCGGCAACACTGTAAGTGGATTCGTCCAATCTGATATCCACCCGTTGCGCCGGTAATATAGTAGCAGCGGTAAGACACACAATTCCCCAGATACAGACCATTCTGAGGATCTTTTCCATCTTTCTCATCCTTACCTCCTAATTTATAAATGTTAAAAATACGTGTGACTGGATTTGTTGAAATTCCCCATATTTTGTTTTTGAAAAATAATTTTCACCCTTAACATATACCTAGATATTTAAACTATTCCCAACAATAAGTCAAGTGTTTATTCTCTAGATGTTTCCCTTTTTTCTGAAAAAGCTTCGATAGGCCGAAGCAGGAGATTAGATGGTCGCTCGATGCATGCGGCGCCACAATCCGGCGAAGATATTGAAACTCGGTACTGTGGCCGCGTAGCGTTCATAGGCATCCCCGAATCTTTCCCGGCAATATTCTTCTTCTTTTGAGACTTGCACAAGAATAAAAATATTGAACGTTAGCCCGGCGGCTAACACAACGACA
This sequence comes from uncultured Clostridia bacterium, assembly GCA_964491915.1. Lineage (GTDB taxonomy): Bacteria > Acidobacteriota > Aminicenantia > UBA2199 > UBA2199 > JAHELQ01. The sequence goes on along the minus strand of CAZBHS010000036.1, from coordinate 11,704 downwards.
TGCTGGGATAAGGCCATAAATCCAATCGACAGGACCATCAATCCCAAATAATGTGGATGACGGACGACAGCGTAGATATTTTGCCTGACCAAAACGGTTGAGCGGTTGAAATTGAATCGCGTTTCAGATTTCCCGAATTTTCGAAATGAATAAATGGCAAGAGCTATAATGGCCACGGATAGCACAGACAATATAACTCCAAATTTGAACAGCGGTCGGTTGGTTCCTCCAGGCAGATATAGCCCACCTAAATAAAACACCGCAAATAGCGACATGGCAATCCAATAGACTGCCCCATCTGTTCTTTTTACTTGATTTCCTTTCATGTTTCCCCCTATATGTTACTTTCTAATACGGGAGAATGAAAAAAATGTTTTTCTTAAAAATAATACACAGCGGAGCCGATGGTGAGGCCGGAGCCGGCGGTCAGGAAGACGAGGGTTTGGTCTTTGGTGACGATTTTTTTGTCGATGGCCCTCTGGAGCGCGAGAATCGGCGAGGTGGTGAGGGTGTCGTCGATAAAATCGGTTACGTCGAGCACCTTCTCTTTGGGCAAGCCGAGAGTCTTGGGGAGTTTGCCCACAAACGAAGGCGAAATCTGGGAGGGGACGACCAAATCGACGGCATCGAGAGCCAGGCCTTCCTTTTGCAAAAGTTCTTCCCACACCTGGGGGATGCATTTGAGATAGGTTTTTTCCAGCTCTTGCTTCTGATTGATCAGAATTTTTCCCTTCTTCTCTTTCAGGCTCACCGCGGAGGTATACAAATCACTGTATTCCTCGAAGGTTTTGAAACAAAAGTTCCCGAATCCTTTGCTGGAGACCGGCGAAATATCCATCATGATAGCGGCGCCGCTGGCGGGGTAACGATAATTGGGGTCCGGCTGATGATCGTAATTCCCTTCACTGGAAACCACCATACCGGCATGGATTGCCCCCGATTGCATCATATTGGCCAACACGAAGGCGCCGCTCAACATCCCCGCAGCTCCATTTTGCAAGTCGAACGAGACTGTCTTCCGCTGCTGGAATTCGGGATTGATGTCCAATTTTTTCTGGATGAAACAGGCCACAGCCGGTTCGGCGTAATGTCCGTCCCGGTGAATACCGGTGTTGATCAATACCGATACCTCCGACGGCCGGTGCCCGGACGAAGCGAGACAACGCTTGCCCGCTTTGACCGCTTGCTCCAACGATCCCTTGATAACGCCCTTTTTCGGGTAACTGACTCCGATACTTTCTATCCGGTATCTCTGCATCTTAGTTCTCCTCTTTGTAATGGGCCCTGTAGCGGTCCGCCAGATCGTCCATCGTGTAGGTGGCATGGGTAATCACGATACCGGATGCGCCGCTGACAAACAGTAATTTATGGTCTTTTTGAATATGTCCGTTTAGCATGAACTCTTGAAGCGCCACCCAATGGGACGTGGTGGTGGTATTGCCGTACTTTGCCACATTGGTGACAAAAAAATCGACTAATTTGGCTCCCACATGTTGATTCACCGCGCGAATTCCATGGGCGATAGCCCGGGCCGACACCTGATGGGCGATGCCCACATCGATTTCATCCAGGCTCCAACCGGTGCGGTCCACAATATCCTTCAAATAGGTGGGGAAATGCTCCGCCCCTTTTTGCTGAAGACCGGCTGCTTTGGTGATTAAAATGCCGCCGGTGCCGCGGGCGGATGGTTGGGAGTAACAAAAGTGGTTGTGCTTGGCGCCGGTCACCATATCGATGTGGTGAAAACCATGGGAATCATCGTCTCCCAATTCCAAAATCATAGCCGCGCCGCAATCGCCCAGAGTGAGGGACGCCATTTGCCGGTCAAAGCTATGTTTGATCTCCTCCAGCGCGCTTTCCACCAATGGGCGGTTATGTTCGCCGGAAACCACCAGGCCCCGCTTGATAGCGCCGGTCCGCAGCAGGCTCTCCATGATTAGGATTCCATTAAAAACTCCGGCGCAGGCATTGACCACATCGAAGGTTTGCGCGTTTTTCGCCCCGAGGGCTTTTTTTAACATGGAGCTGGTGGAAGGTTCGAAGGTAATCATACCGTCGTTATGGTGTTTGGAAATGGAGGCGGAGATGATCATATCGATATCTTCGGCATTGTGACGCGACATGGCCAGCGCCCGCTTCGCCGCGTTGACACCTAAATCCACCGCGTACTCGTTTTCCGCCACACACCGCTCTTTGATGCCGGTAATCCGTTCCAGATCCATCATGGGTTTGTGACGGCAGCTATTCACCAAATGCTCAGTGGTCTCTTTTTTCGCCGGAAGATACACTCCCAGGCTTTCAATTCTAATATTTTTTTTGTTCATATTCACCTTTTTTCATGTGTTCTATCCTATAGTTCCAATCCAACCGGCCAAACGCCGGAGCCCTTCCTCGAAGCCGACTCGCCCGGCATAGCCGAGTTCGCGTTTCGCTTTATCACTGGCGTAGCGTCCATTGCAGGCAAACAGCCGAAGACCGTAGCGGGTCAACGGTGGAGGAGATGATGTTCGCATAAGCCGATGACCATACTCTAGAAACGATGCCGCGCCAAGCAAAACCCAGTAGGGCATTCCAAACGAACGCATCTGCCAACCGGCAAGCGCGGCGACACGGGCCATGAGTGTGGCTGAAGTGGCAGCCTCGTTATCCACGATGTGGTACAGAGGCCCGGGATTGTCAGCTTCAATGGCGCTCGCCACCGCTTCGGCCACATTGTCCACATAGGACATTCCAAGCACATTGTTTCCGCTTCCAATCCGGCATAGCCAACCGCGGCGGGCCAACGCCTCCAGACGCGGATAGAAGACCGGATCGCCGGGTCCCCAAATTCCCGCCGGTCGCACAATCACCGTCGGCAAACCTTTATCCCGGTATTCCCTCGCCACCTTCTCCGCTTCGATTTTCGACTCATTGTAATAACCGCGGGGACGGCGGTCAAAGGGCGAAGATTCATCGAGAACCACCTCTCGGCGAGGAATGCCCAGCACCGTCAACGAGCTGATCATCACCGCCCGCTTCACGCCGGCGGCGAAACCGGCATCCAGCAGATTCTTCGTCCCCTGGACATTGACCTTGAAGAACTCGTCCCGCGAGCCCCAATCGGTCACTTTCCCGGCACAATGAACCACCACATCCCGCCCTTGCACAGCTTTTTTCAACGAATCGATCTGGGACAATTCCCCCACCGCCAATTCAACAGGCAGCGGTTGCAAGCGTTTCAGGTTGCTGGTTTTGCGGACCAAAGCGCGGACATGGCAATGGTTCTGGCACAGAATCTCGACAATACGGCCGCCCAAAAAACCGCTGGCACCGGTCACCAGGATGTTGTTTCCCTTTAGTTCCAATTTTTTCAAATACCTGTCATTTGCATCATGGACGCATCTATAGAAATTTCAATCGATTGTTCCTTGTTCAAGGAATATCTTCTGTTAAAAAAGTATTGTATGTGAAACCGCCGTTTATTGCAAGGACACGGCGGCGGGAATTTCTTTTTTTCGCAGATATCGGTCTTCTATATCAACAGACCCGCGATCGCCGCCGTGGTCATGAGAGCTAAAAACGCAGCCGCCAACGCCTTGATGGCCAGGCGCGAGACCACAGGTTTTTGGCCCGGTACCAATGCGCCGATGCCGCCGATCAAAATGGCGATGCTACCGAAATGGGTAAAGCCGCACAACGCGTAGGTCGTAATGGCAATGGAACGGGGCGACAAAGTTTGCTGCGCGATATGGACCTTTAATTGCAAATAGGCTAAAAATTCGGTAAAAATCGTCTTGATCCCCAACAGATTCCCCACCTCGACAGCTTCAGACGGCGGAATTCCAATGAGGATCGCAACCGGCGATAACGCGTAACCCAGTATTTTCTCCAACGAGAAGCCGGAAATCCCCACCACATCGTTCAGCAAATAGACAATGGAGATAAAGGCGATCAACATGGCGCCGATCTGAAGCGCCAAATTTAATCCCTGGGAAGTACCGTTGGCCGCCGCCTCGATCACGCTGCTCTCCTTGCGCTCCATTTTAATGGTCCCCAGAGGATCGGCTTCGCCGATTTCAGTATCCGGGATCAAAATCTTGGAAAAGAAAATCGCCGCCGGAGCGTTCATCAGCGAAGCGGTCAGCAAATGCCCAGCCGACGCCCCAAAGCTAATATACGCCGCCATCACACTCCCGGCGATAGTAGCCATAAACGTCGTCATAATGGTAAAAACCCGCGACTCGTTCATCGTCTCGATATAATCCTTTGTCCCGGTGATGGATTCGATCCCCATAAAAATCAACAACGACGCGATAAACGCCTCGACGCCCGTTATTTTCAGCGCCTTGTAAAACACCCGCGCCATTAATTTGATGACAAACTGAATCACGCCCAGATACACCAAAATCCCCATCACCGCCGACACAAACACAATAATCGGCAACACCTGGAACGCCAGGATGGCCCCAATCTCTTGAGAATCCACTAAAGAACCGAACAAAAACTTCGCCCCCTGGTCGCTATAACTCAAAAACTTCACGAAAAACCGGTTCACCCCATCAAAAATGACAACGCCAACCGCTGTTTTCAACATAAACACCGCGATGACAAACTGAGTCACCAATCCCAACACCACAGTCCTAACCGGAATCCGCTTCCGGTTATTAGACAACAACACAGCAATCCCCAAAAACACAAGAATTCCCAAAACACCGACAAACCGGCCCATAAATCACCTCATCACAAAAACCAAATTCTACCACCCCCCCAAACCAATGTCAAAAAACCGCACCATGACACTGCCTCTTATTCATGATTTGAGGAACTTTCCCGGTTTTAAGGCACGGGTGTGTCCAACGACAATTAAAATCCAGCAAACTAAAGAATGATTACTCTTCAAAGAGCCAGATCTAATAAAACTCTTTCAACAGGATAAAACCGTTTCACCCATTCTTTAAAGATAGGCACCCTAAATTGAAATCCATCCTCAGGTTCAACGTATTGAATGATATCCCAATTAACCAGGCCGTTTATCGAGTGATCAAAACTATATCCTCCAATATCAACTTTTTTCATTGAACAATGACGAACAGACAATCGTTTCTTAGTAAGAAATTCAGTATTCGATTCGGCCAGAATAGCCAGTAAAAAACGCTGATATGGAGTTAGGCCATCCCAGAGCCAATCTAAATCATTCAGTCCCTTTCTAAATATTTTAAGAAAACAGACCTCAATAAACTCACTTGTAATTTCGTTGGCCCCTTCATACCCTGTCTTATTAAATGCATGCAACAAGTATGAGCAAATCAACTGTATTAACATTGGATGCCCATTTGTTTTACAATAAAGGTTCTCGACGGCCTCCAGGCTCCATTTTACTCCCCGACACTCTCGCTTTTCCGAAAGGCGAACCAAAGCCTCGGTTTCAATAGAATCAAACAAGGAAACACGTTCTAAAAGAAAAGAATGGTTAAACAACTCATCTAGCACGCCAAAATCGCTAAAATTTCGACCCAAAGCTACTACTACTCTAATTTTGTCACGCTCTATATTGAGAAGGTTCGGTAAAAAAGAGTAGAAATCTTCTCTCGCAGAGTTGGAGTGACCACTTTCAAAAGCATCAAATTCATCAAAGTATAAAACCATCCTGATCTCTTTATCGCATAGCACTTGAACGAGCCAACGTTTAAAATCATCCTCACATCTAATCGTTGAGCCATGGTGTTTAATTCCAAGACCATCCGCAATTGCAACTGAAAATTCCGCCAAAACGGTTTCCATGCTTATTTGACTAACCGCCAGAAGATCCAAATAAACATGACGATAACCGCTCCAATCACCCAGCCGAAACGCCAATTCTTTCAAAATTGAAGTTTTCCCAATTCTTCTGGGTCCATAAAGTATAGTCCCACAGTTATTTTTTTCTAGGATTTTTTTTGAAATATTTCTCAAAAGAGCTTCTCGACCTATAAAAGCGTCTGTAGCACCAACAGGATTTCCGACAATATAAGGATTGGATCTTTTCATATACCTAGCTCTCAGACAAGCACTCAAACCGAAAACAGGCCTTACGAAACTCCTGCGTTTCCAAATCACACATCACGATCCTCCTACATTGAAGTAAAACCATCTATTTAGTAACTAACTAAAAATAGAGTTAATTTTCTCAGACAAATCCTCAAGGATTTCATGAAAACCACTAATGATAATCGAGAGGAACATATCATCCGCAGACAGCACTGTCAGCAAAAAAGAATGATTCAATCTCACAACCCAAATCTTCCCGGCAATCGTCTCAAAAAATATCCAATTAAAATCCATTTCTTCATCAGTCTCATTTAATTCTTCAAGCCCAACGAATAAGTCGCGAGTAAATTCGACAATTTCTAAACTTACTGGATCCCTGGAGGGATAGATCAACGAATAGTTTCCGATAACGTCAACTAATGAAATATTCAATAGCTCTGGATTCTCAGACTTCATTTTTTCTAGAATAGGATAGATTTCCACATCGACAATATTCTTGCGTTTGTATTCAGTGATTTGTAATTGCCAATCTCCTTCTTCCGGATAATCTCGTTTAAGGCTTTCCAAAACGTTTAAAACTTCTTGGTAGTTTTCCACCTGTTTCATCTTATCTAGATACTCTAACTTTTCTGATAAAACCTTTAATCTTTCTGTTTCAGCAACCTTATCCGCCAGGTCGGCGTCACTATACGATTCTATTGCAGCTTCAAAGTCCCCATACTTCAACGCATTGTCCCCACGCGCTTCAAAAATTTTTCGTTTTGCTGTCAACGCCGTTTTATTCTCAGGTCTAAGTTCTAAAACCTCATTAAAAATTTTGAGTCGCTCATCTTCATTGTCGATCTTTCTAGCCAGAGCGAGTAGAGCTTGCACCAGGTAAGGTTCGGCTTCATCAGGCAAGAAATCACGCAATCTCCTTAATTCATCTACAGCTTTTTCCTCCTCTCCCTTTACAATGTAAATCCTCGCTTTTAGTTTTATTCCCTCTAAATGATTTGGATTTCTATCAAGCGCCTTGCAGACAAACTTATATGCCTCTCCAATATCTTTCTTTTCAAAAAACTTTCTTGCTCTCCTGAATAAATCATGGGCTCTCTCATCTATTCGGTCCAACTCATCAAAAGCCCTAGCAATGGATTTATTCTCACACACCCAACGCCGAAAAAATTCCACCTTAAAGAAATACCCTTTCTTTTGGCTATTGTATTCTAAAATATCCCAGATTACTAATTCGTCTGTAAAGAATTTATCTTTGGGATCATTTTCCAAACGATCCATCCATGCGCGGACACCTATACGATCAAGGATCTCCTGCAATCTCTCTTCACTAATAGCAGCCGATGTCATTTCGCTGGCCAATGCTGCGACAATGATCCTTTGCACTGGAGATAGCCCATCCCAGATCCATTCCAAAGCACCTTGACTATGCGACATGGCGTCCGCAATACTGTCATGAACGTCTGTTGAAAATATTCTTCTTTTCGGCTTCTTTCTTTTCTTAAAAATATTATACCAAATTGAAGAACAAAGCTGCTGAGTTAAGTAAGAATGGCCGTTTGTCAACTCGAGAATCGCATCAACCGCTTGCCTGGTCCATACTAAATTGCCATATTTCACTTTTTCTGATCTTTTAATAATTTCTATAGCATAAGGCTTGTTTAGAACCGATATTTTTATTACGGAGAAATTTTTCACAAGAATCCCTAGAAGATTATACAGGTCAAGAATATCACGGCCAACCGCGATCACAACTTTCACTTTCTCTAAATCTATATTGAAAAGCCTATTTAAATAGGCAAACAACTTTTCTCCAGCCATCCCTTTTTGCTCATCATTTAAAACATCAAACTCATCAAAAAGTAAAACCAATTTCTTATCCTGACTATTAATGATAGACTTCACCCAGGGGATGAAATTCCTTGAGTGGATTTGAGCCTTCTGGGGACGCTCCACTCCGAGTGAATCGGAAATCTCAAAAGCCAGATCAGAAAGCACATCGTCAAGACATAATATACATTTCCCCATTAGGTCAATAAAAACAGGCTTTGCCTCCTCATGTTCCTCTTCCAACACTCTCTTTAGCCTATGAAGAATGGATGTTTTACCGGCCCGTCTTTGGCCGAAAATCACAATTCCATTATCTGTTTTATGGTGTATCATATTCAAGATATCGTCAAATATATAGAAACGACCGACGAATGCATCTGTATAACCAACCGGGTTCCCTACGACATAGGGATTTTGTACCTCCATAGCGTTATTTATTCCTCTTGCTGAAACTCACGGCTCTTTTCGATGATCCACTCCAGAATAATTTGAGAAGGGATAAAATAGCGCTCATTGTCAATGTCTTCCTTAATATACCCCTGGTTTTGAAGATCGCGCAATTCAGGTTTCAGTTGGGTGAATTCTTCTCTATACTTTTCTATATCCGAATCTTCCAGGTTATTACCGTGCGAATTCTGAATGGTTGCAACATAAATGATTGCCATTTTTTTATATTTAGTCCATTTTCTCCAATTATCCTCCATAAACAAAAAAGTTTTATCCTTCATAGACTGTCGTACTTCATTTCCCAAAACAACCGGATCTCTCCTCTCTGACGTGTCTTTCTCAAATTCATACCATAATTCGTATGCAATCGATTGCAACAATAGTGGGTGTCCGCCGGCAAGCTCCTTAATAAACTCCTTCGCCTCCTTATTAAATTTCCCTTTTGCTCTTTTTAGTAAACACTCGACTTCCCCTTCACTAAATGCGCCCACCGTGACCTGGCTCATAAAATTGAAAAACGGAGAGCCCACAGTTATATTCCCGCGACTCATTTTATCCAATTGAAAGATCGGGAAGCAACATGCAGCGACAATGGCCAATGCGCCGTTGCTATTCATGGTAAGGCTTCGCAAATTGCCTAAAAAACCCGCTTTTGAAAAATGCGAATGTTCCAGGAAGGAGTCCAATTCATCGATGATCAAAACAAGCCTCATTCCCTCATCTCCAATTTTCTTTATCAAATTCCTCACGAATCGATTGGTGGTAAAGGGTTCCTTCCTGGTTTCCTCGCGCATTTCATTGATGGCCTTCGAGAGGCTCTCGTTCTGTTGAAACTCCTCCACCGATTGAAAAAGATTTCCCCAAAACTGATACGGTTGTAACTCGTCGTCCAGGGTTTGAGCATCTATAAAACTGAAGACATAATGTTCTTTTTCATCTCCAAAAAATTCATTTTGAACCTTGTTGTCCATTAAATACAATAAGAGCGATGTTTTACCGACACACAAATCCCCGCTGAGTAATGTGGATTGCCCATACGCTTTTAACCGGCTCACAATCTGCGACAGCTCTTCCTCTCGCCCAATAAATAGATCCGGATTAACCGGATTTCCCGGATTAAATGGATTTGGCATGATTCCTCCTGAATACTAAAATTTAAATCAAATGTAGGCTTACTTTATGATCGAATCCCGCACCGCTTATAATAATGAACACAAAACACTCGCTGCAAACCGACAACATCTTCAAAACCACCGGCGAAGTATCTTAGATAGAACATAGTCCCTATATTTCATCACGATTCTCCAACATAATCTCTCCGGAATCCAAAAAAAGAATACCCGTACAACCATAAAACTCTCCTCAAAATCAATCCAGTAAGCCTGTCTCGACAATTCTTTTCAATGCAGCTTCCGCTTCGATGAAAACCATCCCCAACATTGGATCCTTTGAAGCTGAGATAACAAGAAAAACGTCTTCCGTAACCGGAAGCGCAATCGTATCACCATCGCTTCCATTTACAAGCACTTTCTGAAGCCCCCCATTTTCTACACCGTCCGAAAACCTCTTTGCATAAGTAAATAGAATTGCGGCCTGAGCAGCTTCTTTCTGAGCCTTCTTTTGGTCATATGAATGACTCGTTGAAATTAGCAATCCGTTATCTCTTGCTAGAAACGCTCCCTGAATCTCGCCAGTCGCCCCCACCAACCGATCAAGTTCATGTTTTATTTGTTCAGATTTTGTCGCCATGTTTGATCTCCCCATTAAGTCTCATATAATACCCTCTTGTTTCTTTTCGCGCCCCAAAATTGGCCTCCTCTCAAACGTACAAAACTGGTAAATCGGTCTTCAAAAGAAGACCGCCATATCCATGACATCATGCGGAAAACATTGGGGGCAATTGCCAATACTTTTTTATTGCCGCTCGCTTTCCTTTCACTACTCTGCTTGAACATATCTATTAAATATAGCCTACAAGACATCCTCTAGTTCTTTCACGGAGGATTGACACTCCAAGAGCACCATCCCTAGCATAGGGTCTACGCCTGTGACCGCTATGAGGGCATAGTCTTCTTTGATTGGAAAAACCAGGGTATCGCCGCTTGGGCCGGAAGTAAAAACATTCTCCAACTTTCCCGACAAACGGTTCGTCTTAAATCGCTTTGACGCTTCGAGTACAACTGACGATTGGGCCGCAATCTTTTCAGCTTTTTTTTTATCCAATGAATCGTTGATTTGTACTAAAAGTCCATTTCTCTTTATAAGCAGCGCTCCCCTAATGTCATCGACCTGCTGAAAGAGGTTATTGAGTATACATTCGAGTTTATTAGCTTTTGTCATCTCTTATTTATCTTTTAGCCCATAAATATTTGCTCTCGACTTCTCTCAATCAAAAAATTACGCAAAAAACCGGAATCCCATACAAGCAAATTCAGCCTCCTTTATTATTGGAAAGAATATATTATTTTATTTCGTCAGAAAAATATTGTCAACATGATAAATTATTTAATACTCAGTAATAAATCGGTACTGCACAACGATGGAGATCAGTTAGCTAGATGCCAAATCTGGGAACAGGTATGAAGAGCAGCCGGAATCCGCTTCTCTTCATTGGACAACAAAGTCATAAAAACCAAAGTCAAAAAACCACTCAAGACCTGCCAGGTCTCGTTCGCCTTTTTGTACAAGGCTCGGGGCAAAATTATTTGCTTTCGCTGTAGCTGCCATGCAGAGTGAATCATTTTTTATTTGACTGATTGGAAGCGGTTTTAGGGTATTTAGGGAATGGTTAACCTGTGATTGATTTGGTATTTCAGGAGGCCGGAGATGATGGACTGATTTTCTGATATTTGGATGAGGTTCGCGGTTTTCTTTATGCGAATTGTGCAAATCCATAAGGAATTTTAAAAAATCCTTAGGATAATCCCGATATCCCGTACTTCTAGTCCTTCCATCCGTACCGCCAGTCCGTTCTCCCGTACTACCAGTACGTTCTCCCGTACCGCCAGTCCTTTCTCCCGTACTACCAGTACGTTCTCCCGTACCGCCAGTCCTTTCTCCCGTACTACCAGTACGTTCTCCCGTACTACCAGTACGTTCTCCCGTACCGCCAGTCCTTTCTTACACTCTCTTGCGCCGCTCCCGGAAGAAAAAGTATGGGAGTTGAGAGCCGGTGCCGGGGATTTACTGTTAAAATCATCACGATTAAGTGTTTTACCCCCGGCAGCGGAAGAAAAAGTACAGGGAGTGAGAGCTGATGACGGGGGATTATCGTTAAAAGCATCACGATTGAGCGTCGTTGCATGTGCTACGGAAGAAAAAGTACTTCGATTAGGTGATTTACCCCCGGCGGCGGAAGAAAAAGCGCTTCGATTAGGTGATTTACCCCCGGCGGCGGAAGAAAAAGCGCTTCGAATGGGAGGCG
>CAZBHS010000035.1:0-60527 GCA_964491915.1 uncultured Clostridia bacterium | reverse complement strand
AGTGCGATGATGCTGAATAGTAGGATAGATCCTATGATTGGGCGGATCTTTGGGCGGTTCATGATTGCCTCCTTGTTTTGGATAGATCTCCTGGTAAGATCTAAAAAGTTTCCTGTTTATTACGACATTTAACAGATATGGAAACGTAAGTATAAAAAAGAGGGATTATTTTTTCAATACTTATGAGAAGAAAATAAAAAAAATAACTCTTAGTCAATTTTGATAGGCGCTTAAAGAAACAAAACCTTTGAGGCGCAGGGTAGGATTTATTGGCATCGAGGACTGGTTGCACGTGATATGGGACTGGTTGTACGGGATGTGGGACTGGGGGTACGAGTTGGCGTACTCGGCGTACGGGATGTGGGACTGGGGGTACGGGGTGGCGTACTCGGTGTACGGGATGTGTGACTGGAGGTACGGGGTGGCGTACCCGCTGTACGGGATGTGTTATGGAAGCACATGCTTTTGTTTCGTATTCTGAAGATTTTGTTACCCAAGGAGAAGAGTTTGTTATCGATGCCGGTGATTGTGTTACGGAAGCAATTGGTGGTGTTACAGGCGGCGGAGATTGAGGGCTGTGTTTTCCGATATGAAAACGATTGGGGACAGGCGGGTTGATTTTTCGCGTTGTGTTTTGGTTGAATTGGAGCGGGGTGGGTTTATCTATTATATTTAATGTCGTATAATGGTTCTTTGTCTTTTGTTGGATGTGTGTGGCGAGGATGAAGGATGAGGATTTTTTTGATGAGACGATTTGGTAAGATGCTTGGGCGAGTCGCTTTGCTGATGATGGCGGGGATCGTTGTGTCCGGCTATTTGGCCGGTGAGAGTAATGAGCGGAAATTGGAGGCCATTACCCGGCAGGTGGATGAGATCAATCAGAAGTTGGGGCGGCTGAAGAATGAGAAGAAATCGATTTTGAACGATATTTACGCCTTTGAATTGAGGTATGAGAAGGAGAAAATCGAGAGTAATCGCCTTGGAATACAATTGAAAACCGTCAATGGGCGGATCCAGCGGAAGTTGCGGGAAAAAACCCGGTTGGTGATGGAAATCGAGCACTCTCATCATAAGATTCGCACGTTGGTGCGCATCCTTTACAAGGTCGGGGGCCAGACCTATTTGAAACTCTTTACCCGCGTCAACAGCATGAACCAATTGTTCAAGAACTACCAATACTTCCTCTCCCTCATCAAGCTGCAAATGGGGGAACTGGATAAAGTCAAGAAAAACATGAAGGCGTTGGAAGAGGTGAAGTCCCAATTGGAAGTGCAGCAAGGGAGATTGGTGACCCTGAAGCGGGAGAAAGACACGGCGTTGAGAAATATCGCGTCATTAAAACGGCAGAAATTGGATTTGATCAAGAAGATCAACAAGGACAAACAGGAATACAGTACGTTGTTGGACGAATTGAAATACGAAGCCGACAATCTCAACCAGATGATCTCCGGCAGTACCACCAGGCAGCACTTTCACATCGACGACATCGACCATTTGAAGGGTAAGTTGAAATGGCCGCTGAAGGGGAAGATCCTGTCGAAATTCGGCAAGCAGCGGAGCACGCAATTCGGCACCTATACCCTGAACAACGGTATCAAGATCCAACCGGGGAACTCGAGCGACATTCGCGCGGTCTACGCCGGCGAAGTGGTCTTCTCCGATTACTGGAAAGGATACGGCAATCTGGTGATCATCCAGCACTCCAAAGAGTTCCACACCATGTACGGCCATTGCGGCAAGATTTATAAAACGAAGGGCGACTCGGTCAGGACCGGGGAGGTGATCGCGCAAGTAGGCGACACCGGCTCCACCGCCACCAAGGCGCTGCATTTTGAGATCCGCAGAAAAGTTGATGCTCAGGATCCCTTGAAGTGGCTGGCAAAAAAGTGATAAAATACAACGACAAGGTTAACATATGAAAAAAATTGCGATTCAAATAATATTGGCAACGCTTGCTCTGGTCTTATTTTTCCAATTGGCCGGAACAAAGAACGATAGCCGGCACAGGGTTGAAAGAGACGATTACCGGTATTTATCACTTTTTTCCGAAGTATCGGCACACATCAAGACAGGTTATGTCGAAGAGATAGATCCGGCGGAAAAATTTCCCGGCGCGTTCACCGCCATGATGCGGGCGCTCGACCGCTGCTCCGCTTATCTGGACGCGGAACAATCGTTGATGTACAAATTGTACAAAAGCGGCACCGCCAACAGCGCGGGCATTTTTGGGCAGCGTATTATGAACTATTTTTACGTATCGGATGTGGTCAAGGATTCTCCGGCCGACAAAGCGGGACTCGCCCGCGGCGATGTCATTAAAGCGGTAAACGGTAAAAGCTTGTTCTCCCTGTCGTATTGGGAGATGTATTTATCATTGCTGTCTAAAGGTTCTGAAAAGAAGGAGTTAATCGTATTTAAAGAGAATTCAGACAAGCCCGAGAAAATTTCGTTGGAAACCGGGAAACAAAAGGTCGGACTGTCGGCGGAAACACTGGAATCCGGAGCGCTGTATATAAAGTTGCCGGCCATCGACGAGCCCAGCGTTGGTTTCTTGAAACGGGCGTTGGCGGGGAAATCATCGCGGCTCATCATTGACTTGAGACGCTACTCCGGCGGCGACTTTGAATCGTTTATCGAGGTGTGCCGTCTGCTTTTCGGACCCGGAGCCAAAGGGACGTTGACTCTCAAGACAAAATTGAAAGAGGAAGAGGTGGCGCTGGCGTCCACTGTCGGGCGGAATTACAAAATCGCGGTCATCATCGGCGCCTCGACAATCATGTACAACGAATTACTGGCCGGGTTACTGAAAGAAAACGGCGCCCAATTGGTGGGCAATCCGACTCCGGGTATGGCGACCCGGCAAAAAGAGATATCTCTGGACGACGGCAGTTCCCTGCTGATAACAGAAGGGCAATTTTTCCTGAATGGTAAAAATATCTGCGACACCGGGGTATTACCCCACGAAGAACAAGAAAAAATGGAGGATCAGCAACTCATTGCCGCCTGCAACCGATTGCTGCACAATCAGTAATGACCCCGAAACGCAAAAAAAAATCAAATTCAACAAAATCCACTGCATTAATATTTTCGGCATTTATCACCATCGCGATCATCACCGTTTGTTTACTGGAATATATCGATTATTCAAAAGGCAAACCATCGTTCCTGTTTAGCAAACTCATCCCCATAGATAGGCCGGAACAGGAAAAACCGGCGGAAATTTCAGTCGATTCGCGGCTATTGACACTTTTGAACCAGGAAAAGTTGAAATACGATTATTTTAAAGACGCGGGCCAGACATGCCATATAAAATTGGAAACACCGGAGTCGAAACACAAATCACTGGTGGCTAAAATAAAAAAATCACTGCCTCGCGGCCTCTCATTGGCGACGGCTGAGGTACGCAAACTGAACGACCGGGTTCTCTATTTATATAATTTACAAAAAGGGAAAAAGATCACCCACATTATATTGATGACCATTCTCAAAGAAGCGAGCGCGACGAAAAAAATCACCCCGCCACCCAGGCGGAAGCCGGTGTCTAAGCCTAAAATAGCCTTCATCATCGATGATATCGGCAACAACGACTATGGGGCGTCGGAATTGAAAAAACTCGACATCCCCATCACCGCCTCGATTCTTCCCTTCTCCCCCTATGCGTTCGACGAAGCCCGGCAGATCTACATGTACAACATCGAGAGCCTCATCCATTTGCCGATGCAGCCGATCAACTCCCATACAATCGATTACACGGTCGATCAATTCATCACTCGCCAATCCACTGAGGCGGACATTCGCACGTTGCTTCAAAAAGCCAGGCGCATCATCCCTTACGCAAAGGGAGCCAACAATCACCAGGGTTCTCTCATCACCTCGAACCAACAGAAAATGACCACAGTGTTGAAGATATTGAAACGCGAAGGCCTGTTCTTTATCGATTCCAGGACCACGCCCCGCACAATAGCGTATAAAACCGCCAAAGCCATGAACATAAAAACCGCGGAGCGTGATATATTCCTCGAGGACATCGGCAATGGCGACACCACCTACGAGTACACCCTCAATCAGATCACCCGCCTGATCCAAAAGGCGAAGAAAAACGGTAAGGCCATCGCCATCGGTCATCCATACCGGACGACCTTCGCGGGCATCCGGGATTCCATCGATAAAATCAATGCTGACGGGATCGAAATCGTCTACGTCTCATCGCTTCTGGAATAATCTTCTCTTAAATCCAATCGTTCTTTTTCCACTACACACCAGAAGTCTGTGTTTTTTTGCAATAAATATATGTGAGTGCTCTTACTAAGAAAAACTTGACAAAGACTATGTTATATTATATAAATAAATATGTCTTTTTTCAGGAGGAAACATGACGGAAAAAAAAGCAGAAAAATTTGAATTTCAATCAGAGGTCAAGCAACTTCTAGAGATCCTGGTCTTTTCCCTGTACAAAAACAAAGAGGTGTTTATCAGGGAACTGATTTCAAACGCTGTGGACGCTTTGAACAAGGTTAAATTCGAAATCCTGACCGACCATGAGATCGCTGACAAGGATGCCGAACTGCGGATCGGCATATCATTTGATAAATCAAAAAATAAATTAATCATTGAAGACACCGGTATCGGCATGACTAAAAAGGAATTGATCGAAAACATCGGTACCATTGCTCATTCAGGCACTGTAAACTTTCTGAAAAGACTTGCCAAATCCGATGAAAAAGATCAGATGGATATGATCGGAAAATTTGGCGTGGGTTTTTACTCCAGTTTCATGGTGGCGCGGGAAATCCACATTTACACCCGTTCTTACCGGAAGTCCAGCAAGGGCCTCTTGTGGAAATCCAAAGGCGGCGCCGAATACACCATCGAAGACACTCCGAAAAAAACTCGCGGCACCCGCATTGAGGTGTTGCTCAAAAAAGATGAATCCGAATACCTGGAAAAATATAGAGTCAAACACATCATCTCCCGCCATTCAAAATTCGTTCCCTTCCCCCTGTACCTGGAAGATGAAAAAATCGACAACAAAGAAGCTATCTGGACGCAGCCTAAATCGAGTTTAGAGGAGCAAGATTACAACGAATTCTTCAAGTTTTTTGACAATTCCCCGGACAATCCCGAGAGCTACCTCCACCTCTCTTCCGACGCGCCGGTGCAGTTTAATTCCGTACTGTTCGTACCTCGTAATTCCCACGAAATACCGGGCATCATGAAATCCGAGCCGGGCGTCGATCTGTATTGCAAAAAAGTCTTGATTCAGAAAGGCAGCCGCGACATCTTGCCGGAGTACTTACGCTTCGTGAAAGGCGTGATCGACTCCGAGGACATCCCTCTCAACATTTCGAGGGAAACCATCCAGAACAATGTCATGATCGACAAAATCAAGAAGCATGTGTTGAAAAAATTGTTCGATCACTTCACCGAAGCCAAAAATAAAGACCGGGAAAAATATCTCAAGATCTGGAAAAATTTCGGCAAACACTTTAAAGAGGGTCTGACCCAGGACTTCGAAAACCGCGAAAAATTGGCGGATCTATTGCTGTTCCACTCTTCCAGAAAGGGTAAGGACGAATACATCGACCTGAAAGAGTACGTCAAAGGCATGGATGAAAATCAGGAATTCATCTATTACATCACCGGCTTCGACATCGATCTCCTGACCAAAAACCCGGCGCTGGAGGCATTCAAGAAAAAAGATATCGAAGTCCTCTTTCTAACCGAACCTCTGGATGAAATCGCAGTGGACCACCTGAGGGAATACGACGGCAAACAGTTTAAAATGGCTGAGAGCGCGGACATCCAATTGGATGACGAAAAGGACGACGAGAGCAAAGAGAAAAAAGAGGAAGACGAACAATATAAAAAAGACGTGGAGAACTTTGTAGGCTACCTCAAGACCATTTACGGCGAAAAGGTGGCGGAAGTCAAAGTTTCCAAACGGTTGGTGGACAGTCCGTGTATTTTGGTCAGAAGCGGCGACGGCCCTTCGATCCAAATGGAGAAAATCATGAAGATGACCAACCAGGATTACAACTTCGCGCAGAAAGTATTTGAGATAAATCCCGACAATGATCTCATCAAAGAGATGGTTCGGATTCACAAAGCGAAAGCCGATGCTACGGAGCTAAAAAATATGGCCTGGCAGTTGCTGGACAACATGATGATCCGCGAAGGCATCATCGACAACATCGATGAAGTGGTGCCCCGCATCCAGGACATCATGTTGAGCGCAGCCAAAAGCTTCCAGTCTTAACAGATAGGCCTGCACCGGAACAGGCCCCGCGGGACGGCATCGTTTAAATGCCGATTTGCGGGGCCTTTTTTTTGCATAAAAATAGTTTAGTGGATTTTAACAAAAAAAAAGTATAAAATGAGGGACACCACAAAATAGAACTAGCGGAGCATGGTATGAACATAAAACGGAGCAGCGGCTTGTTGCTACATATCACATCTCTTCCGGGACCCAACGGCGCCGGCACCCTCGGTCCCGAGGCATTTGAATTCGTGGACCAGTTATCGACGGCGGGGCAATCATATTGGCAGATTTTGCCGTTCGGACCGGTGTCATCATTTTTTGGGTATTCTCCTTACGCGGCGTTGTCCACCTTCGCCGGCAATCCATTGTTTATCAGCTTGCATAGCCTGCAAAAAGAGCCCTGGATGAAAGAAGACATTGTAGCCCGATTGCCGGAATTGGATGAAGATTTCGCTGACTTTGACGCGGTAAGTGAATATCTTGAGCCGGCATTGCAGACTGCATTCGATAACTTTACCCAGCATGCAGTCGCCGCCGACATTAAAACATTTGATGAATTTTGCCTCAAGGAGGGAGATTGGCTGGATGATTACGCTCTATTTTCCGCCCTTGGCAATCATTTCGAGACTCACGATTGGAGCCAATGGGACCCAAATATCGCCGTCCGCTCTCCAGAGGCGTTGCAACATTGGCGCGATGAATTGGCAATCGAGGTCGAGCTGGAGCAATTCATTCAATATATATTTTACAAACAATGGCAAGCGTTGCGGGACTACGCCCACCAAAAGGGTGTCCACTTGATTGGCGACATTCCTATTTATGTCAATTATTCCAGCGCAGATACCTGGTCCAATCCGGCTATATTTCAATTGGATGAGGAGGATGGAACGCCGACGTTTGTGGCTGGAGTTCCGCCCGACTATTTCAGTAAAACCGGACAACGTTGGGGCAATCCTCTCTATAAATGGTATGACGGCGAAAAATTGAATCCCGCCACACTTCAATGGTGGGCGCAACGATTCAGACATCTTTTGGACTTGGTAGACATGATCCGGGTGGATCATTTTAGAGGCTTCGAAGCCTATTGGGCCATCCCGGCTTCGCATGAAACAGCGGAACACGGAGAATGGCTACCGGGTCCAGGACAAGGGTTATTTAAATTTTTGAGGGAGGAGTTGGGCGAACTTCCGATCTTGGCCGAAGACCTGGGATTCATCACAAAAGAGGTGGAAGAGCTTCGGGACGCATTCAATCTTCCGGGCATGAAGGTGTTGCAATTCGCCTTCGACTTCAAAAGCCGGAACGCTTATCTACCTCACAATTACAAGACAACAAATTGCGTCGTGTACACTGGCACCCACGATAACAACACGTCGAACGGTTGGTTTTACGGAGACGAGACCAACGACGAACTGAAAGGCTACATCATGGAATATCTGGATCTTCAAGATCGGGATTCTTTTCACTGGCACTTTATCCGGCTGGCCATGAGCTCCGTGGCGGATCTGGCTTTGATACCGGTGCAGGATTTGATGGGATATAACTCGGAACTTCGGATGAATATCCCCGGTACAAGCACAGGCAATTGGCGCTGGAAAATGACCGGGAGCTGTCTCGGTCCGGTTATCTTGAAGCAGATGAAAACATTGTGCCGTTTATACAATCGCTGCCCATAGACAAAAAAACCTAAATCCGGTATAGTTGAAGGGATGATTGTTCAATTTTTTTACCGGAGAGGAGTATGTCTATGAAAACAATGAGTTTGATTGCTATTTTTGTCCTTTTATTATTATCAACAGCTTTAGCGGCGGACCGCATCACCGGCAAAATGTTCGCCACCCGATCGGAAGTAATCGCCCGACATGGTATGGTGGCAGCCAGTCATCCGTTGGCGGCGCAAATCGGCATCGATATCTTGAAAAAAGGCGGGAACGCCATTGACGCCGCCATCGCGGTGAACGCGGCGCTTGGATTGATGGAACCTACGAGTAACGGAATCGGCGGCGACCTGTTTGCCATTGTGTGGGACAGCAAAACCAAGAAACTATCGGGCCTCAATGCCAGCGGACGATCGCCCAGGGCATTGACCATGAAAGTGTTTAAAGAAAAGGGACTGGAGTCTATTCCTTACGACGGCCCCCTATCCTGGTCTGTGCCCGGTTGCGTGGACGGTTGGTTTGAATTGCATAAAAAATTCGGTAAATTGCCGATGAAAACCATATTGGCTCCGACGATAAAATATGCCCGCGAAGGATTCCCTCTCACTGAACTGATCGCTTATTATTGGGGTTCTTCCGTTCGCCGCTTCAAAGATTTCGAGAACTTTCAAAAGGTCTACGCCCCCGGCGGCATCGCGCCTAAAAAAGGCGACATCTTCAAGAATCCGTTGCTGGCGGATACCCTCGCCTTGATTGCCCGGAAAGGTAGGGACGCATATTATAGAGGCGAAATCGCAAAAAAAATCGTCGCATATTCAAAAAAAGTGGGCGGCTATTTCTCCATGGAAGATTTCGAGAAGCATCATTCGCAGTGGGTGGAGCCATTGAGCGCCAATTACCGCGGATACGACGTATGGGAACTTCCGCCCAACGGCCAGGGGATCGCGGCATTGCAAATGCTCAATATGCTCAAGAAATTAGACCTGAAGGGCATGGGGCACAATTCCGCCGAATACTTGCACACCCTCATAGAAATAAAAAAAATAGTTTACGAGGACCGGGCAAAATTTTATTCGGACCCGGCGTTTAACAAATTACCGATCCCCGGACTCCTGTCCCAGGAATACGCGAGCCAACGCCTCAAACTATTTAATTCCAAACGGGCCAACCGTAAAATACCTGCCGGCGATCCCAGGTTGGAACATGGAGATACTATATATCTCACAGTGGTAGACAAAGACCTCAACGCCATCTCATTGATTCAGAGCAATTACGCCGGTTTCGGTTCCGGCAATGTACCGGACGGGCTGGGATTTTGCATCCAGGACCGGGGATGTTTATTCAGCCTCGAAGAGGGTCACCTGAACCAATTCGAACCGGGCAAACGACCGTTCCACACCATCATCCCCGCAATGGTCACCAAAGAAGGAAAACCGGTATTCACATTCGGGGTAATGGGGGGCTCGATGCAACCCCAGGGGCACGTTCAAGTTTTGCTCAATATCATCGATTTCGGCATGGGTATTCAAGAGGCCGGCGACGCACCCCGCTTTCGCCACTCAGGTTCATCCCAACCCAGCGGCGGAACGATGCGCGACGGCGGTACTGTTTTATTGGAAAGTGGGATTTCTCCTCAGGTGATTCAGGAATTGCAGGGGCTTGGTCACCAGATTTCTAAAGCCAGAGGCGGCTACGGCGGCTATCAGGGAATCTGGATTGACTATAGACGCGGCATCTTGCTGGGAGCCAGCGAATCCCGAAAGGATGGATGCGCCATCGGTTACTAAAAAATAAAAAATATTTCACACTTTTTCAACAAATTGGGGCGTACGCGAAACTCAAAGCCGCAATACCAGGCTGTATGCCCTGATTTAGGTTATATTCCCCTCTATATTTGACAAACAACACATGATGTTGTACAATTACAGTCTGGTGCCGCGGGGTGGAGCAGTCTGGTAGCTCATTGGGCTCATAACCCAAAGGCCGTAGGTTCAAATCCTACCCCCGCTACCATTTCTTCTCTTCTTTTGCTTTTGTAACGACGGGTACATTACATCCTTTCCCCTTTATAATAGCCTCAGAAGAGAGGTCTATACCTATTTAGATCAAAATTTAACATTCATTGGAATATTTCTGGATAAATTTTTTGGTTGAATATAAAAAAAAGAGCCGGCGGAAGCCTTTTAGGACTCCCGCCAGCCCACCAGCTCATATAACATTTAAGTGATCGAGATGGCCTTAGGTTTTTTCTCTTCGGATTTGGCTACTTTTAATTCAAGGATTCCATTCTTCATCGAGGCCTTGATTTTTTCCTGGTTGATTCCGCGGGGCAATCTAAACGAACGGGAAAACTTTCCGGTACGGGTCTCGATGCGGTGATAGTTGTCTTTATTGGCATCCACATCTTCTCTCCGCTCTCCACGGATCCAGAGGGTATCGTCTTTCACTTCAATGTTGACGTCTTTCTTGTCCAGCCCGGGAACTTCAACTTTGAAAATATATTCTTCTTCTGTCTCATAAATATCAGTCAAGGGACACCATTCTCCCGCCGTGTACTCCTGCTCACTTCTTTCTCCAGCGAATTGGCTGCCAAACATACGATTCATACGATCGAACATCGAATCAAACTCTCTCATAGGTTTCCAGGTTACTAAAGTCATTTTATCCTCCTAAATCATTAATTTTCAACTTCAAACATATGATAGTATAACTATAATAATTTGTCAACATTTTCTTATATTTTTTATTTAGATTTATCTTAGTGTTGCGTTGTTAGATTTAGGCATAATGGAGAACCCCCCTGACAACACACAAAAATTTGATTCGATCCTCCACTAACTAACGACGACACTCAAGCCGATGCGAGGTAATAGCGCGGATCACAGACCTCGAAGAAGATTGTTCAGTTGGACGCGATTCTTTACGCCGGTCTTCTTGTAAATATTGGAGACATTGTTCTTGACTGTTTTGATGGAAATGAACAATTCGTCGCTTATTTCGATATTGGTCTTGCCTTTGACGATCCGCTCGACAATTTCCCGCTCCCGGTCGGTGATGTGGTATTTTTTGCAAAAAGTATCCATCCGGTCGGGACTTGGGGGAAGAATGCCCCATTCCCCGTGTCCTTTGCGGAGAAATACCACCAAATACAAAAGCGGCGGAAGATTGAGACAGAAGAAGAGAGAGGTAACCAGTATTTGCAGCGACAGCAGGTCGGGATAAATATAGAAAGGAAGGCGGATGAATTTTCCGGCAACAACCATGATCCCCAAACCTACGAAATACAAATGGCCAAGCATACGAATTAGCCGCTTCCGTCCTAAATCGGCGATATCCCCGCCCCCAAAATACAATTGGGCGAGAATGGCAAACACGAGCACCAACTCAAAAGCAGTCAAACCTTCAAGAATAGGTCCGGCTAGATCGTAACTTTTCACCTCCACCAGAAGTGACACGGCATAATAAAAGGCCGCCAACACAACCGCCTGGACAATCCAATATACTATCTTTAACACGCGGGGAACCCGCTTCCCCAGTAATTGCCGTATCCAACGCAAAGCGAAATAAAAACTTATAAACAGTACTGGAGACGCGGTTACGGCAACCACCTGGCTTGCGGCGTGAAGTGTTTGGGGCGCCCCTTTAAAAACCCTGGACACCATGAGGCGCCCGGTAAAGTTTAAAAATCCATATATATAATAAAAGATATTATAATATAAATAGTAGTGCAGAAATTTGTGCCGGTATCGCTTGAACAAGCGGAAAGAAATTTCAACCGTCAGCGCCGAAAGGCCCAACCACAAAAAATAAAATCCCAGTTCCACAATCCCCATCCTTTATATATAGCAATTTTTATATAAAAAGTAAATCCGCGGGACCAAAGTCCCTTTGTAAAAAAAAGGACTTCAGCCCCATGGTCCCGGCGGCGTTTCCACCGCATATTAGTTCCCGGAGGTGCGACATGAACGTTGCGATATACCCAGGAATGTTTAACCGGGACCAGGACGGAGCCACAAAATGCCTGTATGAATTAACAGATACTCTATTGACAAATGGCTTCAGAGTCGGAATTTGGGCGCTGAAACTCACCCCGCAAAAAAGACAAGACTTGAGCCTGAACATCATCTCATCCATTCCATGTCCCATTTATCCGGACTACCGGATCGCCCTGCCGAACCGCCGGCTCAGAGATCAACTGGATCGTTTCCGTCCCGACGTCATGCATATCACTGTCCCCGATCTGGCTGGAGTTTTTCTGATGCGCTACGCCAAAGAGAAGGGCATACCTGTGTTAACCTCATTTCATACAGACTTTCCCTCGTACCTGGCCTCATACCACCTGGACTTTTTATCAAATACAATGTGGCGATACTTCGATTGGTTTTACAATCAGAGTGAAGTTGTATTGGCGCCAACCACCATTATCGCCCGCTATCTCCGGTCACACAACATCAAATCTGTAAAATTGTGGTCCAGAGGCATCCACCTGACGAAATACAGCCCATCCTTCAGATCCGAATCCAAACGGAGGCAATGGGGGGCGGAGAAAAAAACAGTGATCCTTTATTGCGGCCGCTTCGTGTGGTACAAAGATTTGGAAACACTCATCAACGTATACGAACAATTCCAAAAACACATGCCGGGAGAAGCTGTATTCGTCCTGGCGGGAGACGGCCCCATCAAAAAAGAGTTACAGAAGAGAATGCCGAAGGCCAAATTCCCCGGTTACCTGAAGGGTGAAGAACTCTCAACCGTATACGCTTCTGCCGATATATCACTCTTCCCTTCCACAACCGAAGCGTTCGGCAATGTGGTTCTGGAATCACTGGCATCCGGAGTGCCGGCGGTGGTGTCAAATATCGGCGGCTGCCGGGAAATCGTTGAAACGGCGACCGCGGGATTTGTCGTTCCGGCCAAGAACCAAACTCTATTTTTTGGAAGATGCCTCCAATTAATTCATAATCGGAACATCTATAAAAAATTCCAAAAGAACGGAATCCGCTATGCCAGGCAGCAAAATTGGAGCTCAATAAACCGTACAGTCATTGACGAGTATCTCAGAATATCCCAATACCGGTTCAGAGAAAAACATGCGTAGCGCCATAAAAATAATAACCTTCATTGGCGTGCAAACGCTACTGGGAAAACGGGGCTCATTTCCATACGGCCTGTTGGCGGGTTTCACTCTATTTGAGATCACCGCGCTGGTAATCGCCAGCGACTTCGCGCAAACCTTCATCCTGTTGAATTTTTTTGACCTTTTCGCCTCAAAACTTCACTTCATAAAAAGGAGAAAAATCCAGGCTCCCGGATGGAGAGAAAAAATAAAAAAATGGGGCGCCCCCGGAATTGTCGCCATATCAGCATTACCATACGGAGGCGGCGCTCTCACCGGATCAATTCTCGCCATCTCTTTCAATGTAAAAAAAGGGAAAGCGTTCTGGTCGATCGCCATGGGATGTGTCATCGGATCACTTCTCTTTTACATCGGATTTGGAGGAATCTTGACAATATTTCCTTTAAAGTAGTCATTTAGTTCTACTCTAATACCAAAAATACAACTTTTAGAGTATTGACTTGCCAACCTCCACTACATTATCATTAATTGGTTGAAATATAACTGGACACGTTACGTTAAATACTATTTTTTTGGTCTTTATCTGGCTTTAATTTTTAATTACATGTTGAAAACAGCTCTAATAAATGTATATGACGAAATCACGAACATAAAATTAATTAAAAAAGGAGGCAAAAAAGAATGATTCGCAAATCGAATGTCATGCTTTTTGCAACAATTCTGGTATTCGCACTCACCATCTTCATCGGCACAGTGGATTCCAGCGACAAAAAACAAATCTCTGCCCCTCAGTACTCTATGGCCAAACCCGGTCCCATCGATATCGTACAGCCCGACGGTACCCCGTTGACCATCACCAAAATCGGTGACGAGGTAATCAATTACACCCGTTCCACCGATGGTTACACCTTGCTTGAAGACGAAGCGGGAATGTATTGCTATGCCGTACTTTCCGCTGATCAGGATTTGGTGGTCTCAACAACCAAAGCCAACAATGAAGACAAAAGAACCAACGCAGAAAAGAACTTCCTGAAAGCCATCACAAAAAGCCTCAAGTACAGCGACAAACAGAAAAAGAACCTCAAAGACAAATGGAATGACAAATCCAAGGCCAAAGGCGAAGACATGGCCAACCTCGAATTCGGTCCCATCGACGACGCGTTCCCCAGCACCGGAAGCCGGAAAATGTTGGTGATCCTCGCTTCTTTTACCGACAAATCCTTTGTCAAGAGCAACAGCGACTTCAACAGCATCATGAATGTCGGCAGCAGCAGCTTCAACGCCTACTACCTGGATAACTCCTACAACCAGTTGGACGTAGACACTGACGTTGTGGGTCCTTACGCCATCAACATGACCATGTCCGCCGCTGATGCCAATGTGCGGGACTATATCTCCAGAGCTGTTACAGCCGCCAACAACGACGGCGTTGATTTTTCCCAGTACGACAACAATAACGACGGCAACATGGATTCTTTGTATGTCATCCATGCCGGTTACGGTGAAGAAGCCGGAGCCCCGAGTTATACCATTTGGTCCCACTCATGGGATTTAAGCAGCTATGCTAAAACCTATGACGGCGTTTACATCAGCAGTTACGCCACATCTCCCGAATTGCGTGGAGCCTCCGGTTCCACCATCACCTCCATCGGCGTTATCTGCCACGAATTCGGCCATAACATCGGCGTTCCCGATTATTATGACACCGACGGCACCAGCAGCGGCGGTTCGGCTTTTGACCTCAAAAAATGGGATGTCATGGCAGGCGGCTCCTGGAACAACAATGGCGACACACCCGCGCAGCACAACATGTACACCAAATGGAAATTGGGCTGGACCACTCCCACAACCATCAGTAGCACCGCATCCGGCTTGACCTTGAGAAACACCGGCGACTACAATGAATCCTACAGAGTCAACACCACCACCTCGAACGAATTCTTCATTCTGGAAAACCGCCAGCAGACTGGATGGGACGCTTACATCCCCGGACACGGTTTGTTCATTTTCCATGTGGACGGCAACTTCATCGATG
This sequence comes from uncultured Clostridia bacterium, assembly GCA_964491915.1. Classification (GTDB taxonomy): domain Bacteria; phylum Acidobacteriota; class Aminicenantia; order UBA2199; family UBA2199; genus JAHELQ01. The sequence continues at coordinate 45,498 of CAZBHS010000035.1, read as the reverse complement.
GATTGAGCTCCAATACCGTAAACGCCAATCCCAGCCACCAGGGTCTAGATGTTGAAGAAGCCGATAACCTGAGAAGCACCGCCAATTACGGCGGAGATCCCTTCCCCGGAACTGCCAACAATACCTCCTTCACCGACACCACCACTCCGAATGCAAAATCCTGGGCAAACGCCAACACCAACAAACCTATCACCAACATCTCCGAAGGCAGCGGAATCATTACATTTGATTTCATGTCCGGCGGCGGCGGCGTGGAAGAAGATCCATATGAATCAAACGACTCTGCCGGCGAAGCCTATGGTCCCATTGATTCAGCCACCAATTACGCCGACGCTGAAATCGCGGACTCCGGTGATGTGGACTGGTTCCATTTCACCATCGCAGACACCGGCACCATCACTGTCAGCGTTGACCACGAAACCGGCGCGGACCTCGACTGGTATCTCTACAAATCAACGGACACAGTTAACTATGTGGCCCGTGGATACACCACAGCCGATCCGGAATCCGGTTCCTGGACAGCCAACTGGGTAGGCAAATATTATGTCAAGGTAGTGGGCTACAATGGATCCACCAGCGGCTACACCTTAAATGTCACCTACCCCGACACCACCGGTGGCGGCGGCGGAACCTGGAGCGGTTATTACAAACTCATCAACCGCGCCAGCGGCTATTGCCTGGATATCAATCCCGGCTATAGTAATGTCTACCATTTTATTGACAATGGCAGCACCGAGAAACATTGGGAAATCATCGACCTCGGCACCGGCTACTATCGTCTGAAAAACCGTAACAACGGGAACGATCTGGCTACCAGCTCCGGTAACTATGCCTACAATTATGTTTGGGATGGCAGCACCAACAAACAGTGGCAGATCATCGACCTCGGCACCGGTTATTACAGACTGGATAACCGCGCCAATGGATATTCGCTGGACACCGGTTCAGGTAGTTACGTCTACGTATACACCTGGAACGGCAACACCGACAAACAGTGGCAGATCGTACAGGTTCAGTAAGAGCTGAATAATATACGATTATAATAATTTTATAGAGCCGCCCTTTCCAGGGCGGCTCTATTTTTACCACTTACCCGGGAGAATTTATACAAGAAAGTATCGTCTACATCTCATATGCGCTTTCACCATGAAGAGCGTTATCGAGACCAAGTTCTTCATCTTTATCACTCACTTTCACCGGCGTAAATTTATTGATCAAGAACAGCATGCCGTAGGTAAAGACAAACGCATAAATAGAGGCGCCGATGACCGCGATGGTTTCCTTGAAGAAAAATGTCGCGTTGCCATTCAAAAGCCCATTGGCTCCGGCCTCATTGACAGCGGTGGAGGCGAAAATTCCAAGGGCGATCACGCCGAGGGTTCCACCAACTCCATGAACACCCCACACATCGAGGGCATCATCCCATTGCAATTTGTTTTTCAGAGCAACGGCGAAATAACACACCACACCCGCCAGGATTCCGATCAGGCAAGCGCTGGTAGGACTGACATAAGCGGCGGCCGGAGTGATGGTGGCCAAACCAGCCACCGCGCCGGTCAAGAGTCCGACAAACTTCGGTTTTCTCTCACGGTACCATTCGATCAACAGCCAGGAAATGGCGGCGAACGAAGCTGCCAAATCGGTATTCAGGAAGGCGAGGGCCGTAATCCTGTCAACCTGCAACTCGGATCCGGCATTGAAGCCATACCAGCCAAACCATAACAAACCTGTCCCCAAAGCGATGAGCGGCACACTGTGCATCCCTTTGTCTTCAATTTTCCGTTTGCCAACAAAGAAAACCGACGCCAGGGCCGCCATACCGGCGATTGCATGAACGACAATTCCTCCGGCAAAATCAAGAACGCCCCATTTGGCCAAAATGCCGCCTCCCCAAACCATATGCACAAAGGGGAAGTAAACGAACAACAGCCAACCAACGAGGAAGATCAAATAGGCTTTGAACTGAACCCGGTTGGTAAAGGCTCCGGTGATCAACGCCGGCGTAATAATCGCGAACATCATTTGGTAAGCGATGAACACCAATAGAGGAATACCGGTAGAACCGTCGCCGAACATCTGGTCGAGGCTGATGCCTCTCAAAAACGCGTGATCCAGGTTGCCGATGATACCGCCCACATCGCCGCTGAAGCACAGCGAATAGCCGACGGTAAACCACAAAATCGTGGTAATACCCATGGACACAAAACTCTGCATCATAATAGTCAGAACATTTTTTCTACCCACCAATCCGCCATAAAAAAAGGCCAGGCCGGGAGTCATTAACATAACAAGGCTGGTAGCCAGAAGCATAAAGCCTGTGTTTCCTGAATTTAACATTATAGAATCCTCCAAAAGAATTTAGAACACAAAGGACACGCCGCCCCAGATCTCGTTATCCACATCCGGGTTGACTGCATCCAACAATATCAAGGTTACATTAAAAAATGGGGAGATCGTCACTTTCCCGACCTTGAACGGTATTGTCACATTAAAATTAAGATCGCTCAAACCGGATTCGCCGATCCACTGCTTACCGTTATACCCTAACGACGCCGACAGATCGAGATTGAGCTTCTCCGACAACGCTATCGAATGCCCAACCCCCAGCAACACATAAAATCCATCGCCATTACCAAAATCATAATACACGGTCAAATTGGGAGCCAACGGTAATTTGGGCAAGCCGAACGCCACGTAAAATTCCTGGGTGGTGTGGTCCTTAAAGGTGAACCCATCATTGAAATACCAGCCATAATGAGTCAAGCCCACAGACAAGGAAAACTCTTCCGGCATTTTAAAATCATACGAAAGCGTAACGTCGATTTCGTGTAATTCCTTTGCTTCAAAAGAAAAACTGCTCCAGAGATTGACGGCGAAACCGCTATCACCAAAGCTATAGGTGAGCGAGGGTTGTAAAACCGGTTTATTATCCGGATTCAGGTCGAATCCCCTCCAGATATACCTTGACGCTACATCCACCTGGTATTCGACACCGGCTGTGAGCGCCTGGGTACAAACCGAACATGATAAAAACAAGATCAGAACCAACAGGGTGCTCTTCGATCGTTTCATCCATTTGCCTCCATTTTTTTTGAGTGGAAAATTTTACTTCTAGGTTTCATCTATATTTTATTACCAGGTGTTCTTTGGGTTTTTGTGGGGATTTGTTGGGAATTTCAAAAAAAGTTTCCCACAGTCACTCGAAACCCAATATCCCAGCCAATTTCCCAAGCGGCTTGCATTGGCCCAAAAACCATGATAACATTCAACCTTGAGGATAATTTGCACACCAGCCCCTCTCACAAAATTCCCTCCAAAAGCAAACGAAATCCTAAAAAAAGCTAACGAATGAAGAGTTTAATGGAAAACGCCAGCATTTTATTTGTCGAAGACGATGAAAGCTTGCAAAAAAGTATCACTTATATTTTAAAAAGCGAAGGATTCGAGGTCATCCCGGTGCGAACCGGCGAAGAGGCCGTACAAATTGCCGCCCAAAATCCTCCGGCCCTCGTATTGTTAGATCTCACGCTTCCGGGGATGGACGGTTTCGGAGTTTGCGAGACCCTTAAACGCAACCCCCACACTGCGGACGTGTTTATCGTAATGCTGACTGGGAGAAAGATAGTAAAAGATATCGCAGCCGCGCTTCGAGACTATGCTGACGACTACATCACCAAACCCTTTGAGCCGGAAATCCTTTTGGCCCGCATCCATGCCGTTCTTCGCCGCAAGCTGAAAGCCAAAGAATCGAGCGCCGCTATCCGCTTAAAGTTTCCCGGCATCACCATTGACCCGGACGCCCGGGAAGTAATGGTGGACAGCAAGCCTGTAAAACTCACGAAGACTGAATTCGACCTGCTACTCTTATTGGCGGGAAAACCGAATATTGTCTTCACCCGCGCTCAAATCCTCGACAAGATCTGGTTCGATAATTACGAAATAACGGAACGCACAGTCGATTACCAAATTTCCGGCCTGCGGAAGAAACTATGCGCCGCCGAAAATTGCATCGAGACAATCCGCGGCGTCGGCTACAAATTCAAGATTTTTTAATTATGGTCCGGGATGTTTCCATACGCATATTGCTGATTCTCAGCTTTCTGGTTTCCGGCCTGATCCCCACCATGATTATCTCCCTCGTCAGCCTGAGCACAGCCCGCGCCCAACTGCAAGACCAGGTATTCCGCCAATTGGAATCGGTGCGAAACATCAAAAGGGAGCAAATCAATAATTTCTTCAACGAGAGAATCGCCGATATTTCGATTTTCTCCAAAAATCCCCACCTACTAGAAGCCTACGAGGATCTCAGATATGCGTTCAACAAAGCCGGAGGAAGTCAACTGCAGCGCTTTAAAGGTAAATTGGAAGAGGTCTTCGAAGCCCCGCCGGCCTATCGCACGGTTCACGACCGCTACTTCGACTACTTCAAATACCTTATCGTCAAGAGCGGTTATTATGATTTCTTCCTCATGGACGCCGACTATGGAGACACAATATTTACAGTCCGCAAAGAATCCGATTTCGGCATCCGCATCGGCACCGTCCAATCTTCACTGCGGGACGTGTGGCTCGAGGCGAAAAAAAATAAACAAATCTCTCTTTCAGACACAAAACCATACCCCCCCTCCAATAACGCGCCCGCCCAATTCCTGGCGGCGCCGATTTTAAAGGAAGGACTCATCGTTGGCATCGTGGCGGTGCAGATATCCATCGATTCCATCGACAACATCATGCGTGAACGGTCGGGGATGTGGCACTCGGGTGAAACCTACCTGGTAGGACCGGATAAAAAAATGCGCTCCGATTCGTACATCGATCCCGAAAACCATTCGGTGCACGCGTCTTTTTTCGGCACAGTCAAACGAAACGGAGTGGACACCGACGCGTCCCGCCAAGCATTGGAGGGAAACACAGGCGCAGGCATCCTGTCTAATTACCAGGGGCGCGAAGTATTGTCGGCCTATACCTCTATCAATCTTCGCGGCGTCAAATGGGCCATGATGGCGGAGGTGGAAAAAAAGGAGATCGACAATTACATTGCCGGAGCGCTCGATAAAAAAATCGTTTTCCTCTTTGGGGTCTCTATTATCGTGGTCATCCTTATTTCGTCCATTATCTCTATTTTTATCGGCAACGGAATCAAAAAAACCATCGCCCAATTAGAAGAGATGATCCGGGACGTTCTAGGCGGCAATCTCCAGGTCCGGGGCAATCCGGATTCTGTGGGCGTTGATTTCAAAGATGTGGTGGAGAGCGCCAATCAACTCATCCACGCCTTCCAGATCCAATGGCAAGAAAAACAAAAACTCGAAGAACACATCCAATACACCCAGCGGCTCAAAGCGATCGGAACGCTGGCCGGAGGGATCGCTCATGATTTCAATAACATTTTGACATCGATGTTCGCCTATTGCAACATCGTAATGGCGGACCTCCCCAAAAACAGCGCCACACGGGAAAATATGACGGAAATAAAAACAGCCGTTCGCCGGGCCTCGGAATTGGTGGAGCAAATCATGACCTTCAGCAGCCAGGTGAAGCTGAAAAACCAACCGGTGGACATTGCAGGAGCAATCGACGGAACAGTCAAGCTATTGAACGCCACCCTCCCCCGGAACATCACCATCCATTCCCACATCGAAAGCGACAATCTATTCGTCCACGCCAATCCGTCGCAAATCCATCAAATATTCCTGAACCTGTGCACCAACGCCAATCACGCCATGCGGCAAACCGGAGGAACCCTGAACATCGCGGCGGAAAAAACAAACATTGAAGCCCAAAATCAATACAACCTGAAAGCCGGTAACTTTTGCAAAATATCCATCGCCGACTCCGGGCACGGCATCCCCGCCGATATCGCCGACCAGATCTTCGAACCCTTCTTCACCACCAAGCCCGTAGGCCAGGGGAGCGGCATGGGATTGGCCATGGTGCACGGCATTGTTAAAAATTATGGCGGGACCATTCGCTTTGAAAGCTCTCCCGAAAAAGGTTCGACTTTTTTCGTTTATCTGCCATTGATGGACAAAGCGAAACAACCTGCCAACTCCACTGAGCCGGACGAACCCTCGGTAAAAGGCAAGGGACGTATCCTTTTGGTGGACGACGAAACAGCCATCTGCCGATCCCAAACAACAGTCCTGGAATCCCTGGGCTATACAGTTACCGCCACAAGCGACAGCCGCGAAGCTCTCGATCTTTTCAACCTCACCCCAGGCCAATTCGACATGGTGCTCACAGATTTTAATATGCCCGACATGGACGGCCTGGAATTGACAAAAAAGCTATTGACTATCCGGCCCGATATCCCCATCATCATGAGCACCGGGCACACCCAATACAATCTAATGAAGCAAGAAGACAGCTTTAAAGACATCGACATCAAAGCCTTCCTCCTCAAACCCTACGACGAGGGAAAACTCTCCCGCCTAATCGCGGAAGTGTTGGCCGGATCATCGCCAATCAAAAAATAATCGAGGCGCCGCCATAAATTTCATTGTCTATCCCTGGATTCACAGCATCCAATAAAACCAGAGTCATTTTCAAAAAAGGAGAGATGATGACCTTGCCGATTTTGAAAGGCACAGAAGCCCCAAAATTCAAATCGCTCAAGCCCGAATCGCCAATCCATAATTGATCGTTGTAGCCGAGAGACGCTGATAATTCGAGGCTCAGCTCTTCAGATAACGGGACGGAATGACCGACCCCCAACTCGATATAAAGTCCATCGCCATTGCCAAAGTCATAATAGAGCGTCAACTCCGGCGCAAGCGGCAAACGGGAAAAACCCAGTGTGACGTAAAACTCCTGGGTGGTGTTATCCTTAAAGTTGAATCCATCGACAAAATACCAACCATAATGAATCAAACCCACTGTCATGGCAATATCTTTCGAGAGCTGAAAATCATAGGATAGCGTTACATCCAGTTCATCCAATTCCTTTGCAACAAACGAAAAACTGCTCCATAGATTCACCGAAAAACCGCTATCACCGAACGCAAAGGTCACAGATGGTTGAAGAACCGGTTTGTTCTGGGGATTGAGATCAAACCCTCTCCAGATATAACGCGACGATAGATCGACCTGGTATTCGACCGCGGCGTCTAAATGGGACAGAGGCGACAGGCCCAGTAACAACGCGATGATAGCAATCCATAAATATTTCTTTGACATAATGTTTCAAAGCCTCCAAAATGAGAATTTCAATGTGAAAAAATCAATCGACTATTATACCACGATTCAGTATCTCCAGGACACAGTGGACACTCTGGACGCGGCGGTCAATATTTTGACCGCCATAGAGTCCACGATGTCCACCGGGTCCACAACGCCCACTTAGTCTATAAGACTAATCGATGAGTAGTACAATCTTCCCGAAATGCTTCCCCTCCTCCAGTTCACGATGCGCGTCCGCCACGCGCTCGATGGGATAGCTCGAGTTGACAATCGGCTTGAGCTTACCGTCGATCAAAGGCTGTAACCAACGATCCTCAAACCGCTCCCGCACGTTTCGCTTTTCTTCGAGCGAACGGTTACGGATGGCGGTCCCTTTGATCTGAAGCCGGCGTAGGATGACGGGCGCGATTTCGATCTCACTGGTATACCCGTCCAGAAGGCCTACTAAAAGTAGAGTTCCTCCGGTTTTCAAGCAGGAAATATTCCGCTTGAAATACGCGCCACCGATGAAATCTTCGATTAGGTCAATCCCTTGTCCTTTGGTATGCCGCAGAATCACTTCGGCGAAGTCATGCACTTTATAATTAATCACCACATGAGCTCCAAGAGCCAACACCTTACTTCCTTTTTCCAAAGAACCCACTGTTGTAAACACATGAGCTCCGGCATGAAGCGCCATTTGGATGGCGGCGCTGCCGACGCCGCTACCTCCGGCATGGATCAACACCGATTGCCCAGCTTGCAGATTACCGAGATGGAAGATGGGTTCGTTTGCCGCGTAATACGCCTCCGGAACGGCAACGGCCGTTTCATACGACCATCGTTCGGGGATGGTCATCACCATCTCCCGCTCCATCAAACAATATTCCGCGTAACCGCCGCCTTCAACCAATCCGAAGACCCGCTGTCCCCTGGACACGCCACTGACCCCGGATCCCCATCCGGCAACCTCCCCTGCGATCTCGACGCCCATGATTGGGGTCTGTCCCTCCGGCACCTGGTATTCCCCGCGCCGTTGCATGGTATCCGCGTAATTCAACGCCGCGGCGTGAACCCTGACCAACACTTGATTGGGACCCGGTTCAGGCGCCGGAACATCGCGAATCTCCATGACTTCAAAACCGCCGTAACCATTATTGACGACCGCTTTCATATCATTTTCTCCTCAATAGTTTTCCCGTTCCGGGCCATCATAACCCCGGCAGGGAATCAACGCCGATCTCTGATAGGTGAGAAATACTGTGCCGTCAGGTTTCAAACCCCTGGTCTCGAAGGTGACAATCCCCTGGTTAGGCCTCTTCTTTGAAAGCCGTTTGGCCAGAATTTCACTCTCCGCGTAAATGGTATCCCCCACAAACACAGGACTCAACAATTTGATATTCTCCCAGCCAAGATTGGCGATGCAGCGTGCGCTGGTGCTGTTCAGACTCATCCCCCCAACAATCGATAGAGTGACGAGGCTGGAGACAAGCGGCCGCTTGAATTCCGTCTTAGCCGCGTACTCGTTGTCGATATGAAGGGGATGGGTATTTAGATTCATCAAGCATTGCCAGATATTGTCAACCTCGGTGACCGTGCGCCCCGGCCGGTGCTCGAACACATCCCCCACTTCGAAGTCATCGTAGTATGGACCATAGATTTCACGATAACGATTCTCTCCAATTTCCTTATATGCACTGATCAACTCTTTCATTTGTTCCCTCCTTCATGTGCCGGTCTAGCCGTCAGCATAAGTTATTCCGTTTGGCGATTTCCAATGTCCGTTTGGCGGCGTTCACCATAGGCGGCCCCACCATCTTACCGTTCACCACGCAGATTCCGTCGGTGGTGTTATTGCGGGTATCGAGAACCAGCTTCGCCCAGGCAATGGTTTCCGGATCCGGGCTGAAGATCTGATTGATGGTCTCGATCTGATTCGGATGAATGGCGATCTTTCCTGAAAACCCCATCTCCCTGGCCCGCTCAGCTTCAGCCACCAATCCTTCGGGATCGCTGAAATTGAAGAACGGAGTATCGATGGCATCGATTCCCGCATAGGATGTGGCCATCACAATCCGCTGCCGCGCAAAGAGCATGCACTCCCAACTCATGGACGAACCGATATCGTCGGCAAGGTCGGCGGAGCCAAGAATCAAGGCGGTGAGACGGGGCGACGACCTGGCGATCTCGCACACATTCATCACCCCCTTCGCCGTCTCGATGGTGGCGTAATATTGGACGGTCTTCAATTTATTGGACAGCAACCGATCGACAATCAGAATATCATCGGCGGATTCCACCTTCGGCAGTATCAAGACATCGGGACTCGATTCGCATTCAATCAATGCCAGCGCGTCTCTGAGCCCCTCCTCGAGATCGATTTTGTTGGGCCGCACCGCGAACGTGTGCCGGATATCCCTACGCTTGCAAAGGAACTCCAACCCATCCCGCCGCGCTCGATCCTTAAATTCCAATGGGACGGAATCCTCCAGGTCGATGAGTGTGATATCCGCTCCAAACGACACAGCCTTCTCGAACCTCTCCGGTTTTTTCGCGGTGGCCACCAGAATACTTCGATGAAGTATATGGGCAGTCATTGTCATGCCCCCGAACGGGCCTTTCTGTCTAGGATTTTTTCTTCGGTTTTCTTCAGGCAATCGCAGAGACGGACAATATCCTCGGCTTCGATGTTGGCTCTCATCATGATGCGAATCCCCGCCTGGCCCCTGGCCACGATAGGGAAAAACACCGGGGAGGTATAAAATCCATGATTAAACATCTCTTTTGCCGCCAGCACCGCGTCATCTTCTTCGCCGAATGTGGCGCGGCGAATCGGGAAGCCGTTCCCCGCGTTTTCAGTGGGATGTAGTTTATCGAACAGGGCGATGTTATCCAGTAATTTTTTCTGGAGTGCGGCCAGTTCCGGAGTTTTGTGAAGTTCCAAAGAGGCGAGAGCCGCTCCCATTCCCGCTACGTTCATATCCTGCGACCAACCCATCGGACCGCCATAGCGACGCAGAGTGTCCGCGTGTTTTTCGCTTCCCAACATGACAATTCCACCGCTGGCTCCAAATCCCTTGGCAAGCGATCCGATAATCACCATCCGGTCATTGATTTCATCCAATTGGGACGCGATGTAGCCTTCGCCCCCCTTTCCTTTGATCGAGATGGAGTGGGAATCGTCAAAAAACAAGTACAATCCATACTTGTCTTGCAAATCCAAAAGTTCGGGAAGCGTCGCGATTCCACCCATCGAATACACACCGTCAGTGACATAGGCCACCCGCGGATATTTTTTGCACACATCTTCTATGAAGTTCACATCATTGTTGGGACAGGTCATGACGATGGTTTCGTCGGCGCAGGCAGGCTTCATATAGGCCATCGAGAAATGGCTATATTTGTCGAACACCATCACCAAGGGCTTGCCGTCGGTTAAATGTCCGGACGCCAACACCGGAAGAACGCCCGCGTTGGCCACACTGGCGGACAACACCTGCAACACCGTTGCGTTAAACAAGCTGGACAGCTCGTCTTCCAGTTGTTGTTTCATCCCCAGGCGAATTCTCAACGTAGACATCGCCAGGTGAAGCACCTGCTCTTCCTTGATGGCATCGATGGCTCCCTGCAAAACCGCTGGGTGTGAAGTCAATCCCAAATAAGAACATGAACAAATATTAATAAACTCCTCCCCGGTTTCTATCGATTTGTATGTCTCGTTTCTCCCGGTAAAATTGACCTTCAAATGGGTCAGGTTGCTATGTTTCGCTTTCTCCCAACTGCCATGGCTAATCTCTATCGCCTTAGCGTTGTTCCGATATTTGTGGTTTCCTGAAATTTCTAACATAATTTTTCCTCCCTTTTTAAAATCCCATTTTTTGTAGACTAATACTCCGGACAAATTTTAGTTAGCACAAAAGCGCCGCGCACCTCTACTCCCTAGAATTGCCTGGAATCAGTCCTCCTGGTTTCAATTCCCTTATTTCCTTGAATGCTCTAGACAACGTTGGATCTCCCTTGTTACGGTTGATAGTTTCACCTCCCTCGAGTCCACGATGGATTTCACCTCACTGGGACTCAAAAACATAAAAAAAACGGCCTCGATAAAATTTATACCAAAGTGACAAAAAAAAGTAAACAAAAAAATTTGCAACTGAGTTGGTTATGAAGAAGAAAGCTTTCCCGGGGATGGAACCCCGGGAAAGAATTTATTAGTCTATGAGTTGATTGTCTTGTTAATGCGCGGCTTTTTGGCCCGGTTTGGCGTGCCAAATGCGGAGCAAGAGGACAAAGCCGATGATACTGAAGGGGAGGAGGAACCAGGGCCACATGCTCCAGTCTTTGGTGGTGATGTAACCGAGGGAGAAGGACTGGACCGCGGTACCCAGGTAGACGAATCCGTCGATGATACCGACGGCGGTTGCCGCGCCTTTACGACCGCCGAAATCCATGGTGGCGGTGCCGGACAACAGGCCGTGCGTGCCGATGACGCAGAGGGACATCATGAAGACCAGAAAACCGAGCAGCCAGCCGTTGCCGAGGGCGAATGCCATCACGACAATACAAACCGCCAACAATCCGTACAGAAAGCCGGCGGAGGGAGCCCGTCTGGATTGGAACAATTTGTCGCTCATAATACCCGCCAAATTGCCGCCGATGATGCCTGCGATCATGAGAATCAATCCCCAGTTATGGAGGGTGAAGTTCCAGCCTGAAGACACGGAAGCGCCTGCGGCCACTTGCTCTTTGGCGTAGATTGGGAACCAATGCATAACGCCGTTTCGCAATATTCCGGTGCAAAATTCGATGCCCGCCACCGTCAAGATAATGGGGTTGGTGAGGATTCGCTTCATCAATTGGCCGGTGGGAATCTTTTTTTCCATATCTTCGCCGCTGGAAGCGTCTCTGGTGTCGAAGTCATCGAATCCAGCCTGACCGGGTGTGTCTTTAAGGAAGAAAATCTCGACAACGAAGAATAACAAGAGCAAAAAACCGGGGGATAGAAACACCCACCACAACGCGTCGCCGCCTTTGATACCCTGCCCCATTACGAACGGAGACTCGATAATCCGCAGCGACACATCAAACGCCAAAAACACGCCGGAAGAGATCATGATGCCGAAAATCCCCGAGAAGGTCCCCCGCTCATTAACATGGAACCAGTGGGCGTTCACCTTCACGATAGAGACGGCGCCGTAACTCTGGAAATACATGTTGGCGCCATACAAGATGGCGAAGATGGCTTTCAGCGGCGCAGCCGACGGATTCTCCAGACCCAATACATGCCAGAGGTAAAACCCCATGGCAATATTCATGACGCCGGCGCCGATAGCGGCGATCAATATTCCTTTTTTACCGCCGATCCGGTCCACCAAGGGGCCATTGATTAAAAACGACACCGCGTACACAACGGCGCCGACTCCGAAGATGAATCCGAAGTCCGCTTTGCTCATCAAATTGCCGAGAGCGTTCTTGGACACCGTAAGGTTGTACCGCCCCATATAGAGGAGGGCATAGGTGAGACCCATGGGAAACCAATTCCAGAACCGTCTGTAACGAAATTCTTTCGAATGATTCATGGTCAGCGCCCTTTATTTGGAGCTATAGGTCTTCCATAACGCATCCAGCACCTCTTCGAGGTGGGCGCCCAGAACGTCCGGTTTGTCGGTTTTTTCCGGCATATTCTCGAACACACCGTACGGAACCTTGATATCCCGGACCGGCAGGAATTTGGGATCGGACGCGAATTCATCCCAATCGGACTCTTTGTACAATTTTTCCAATTTCAAATCTTCGAGACCGTGTTCCAGGATGGAATCGGGTTTGTCGGGATTGAAACGGCGACGGTTTTTGCGCAGCGATTCTTCCCAGGTCACAGATATATACAAAGTAGCCGCCTGTTTCAAAATCTCATCCGACAGGTAATCATAGGCGGTTTTGAAGCCGCCATGCTCGGAACCGCGGGAGAATTCGAGAATCACGGTTCCTTCATTTTTATAAAAATCGGGAGCGTCCCGTAAAAATTTCGCGTAAATAAAATTGATCTTCTTGATTAAAAAATTCCAATACCATTTATCCCGGAATACATGTCCCGTAAGCTTCTTCCCTTTGTACTCGAACTCCTTCTCGGAAATCAACCGGGGTAATCCCATCTCTTCCAATAGATCATCGTCTTCGAATTGTTCCCACAGGATGGGGAAATCGTCGATTTCATGGAATTCACCGATGTGGAAGCGCTCAATCCGCTCCTTGACCGGGACGTTCTTCAAATAGTCGATCATCTCTGATTTTCCTGCGGCCGGACGGCCGTTCAAGATGATAATGTCAAACGTTTTTTTATCCATTTAGAACTCCTAATGATTCATTAAAGTAATAATTCCATTTATTATAAACGTTCCAGAAACAACATTCAATTCTCATCCGGCCAAAAATACATTAAGACAGAACTACAGCCGCCGCCTCCCGGTGAATCCGGTACGGAAGCAAGTAAAAGGTCATGCTATTGGATTATAACGGGGATTATGATATGATTCATAAATGTTCAAAACCTTTGACCGCTATGTATTGAAAGAAATTGCTTCACCTTTTGCCATCGGCTTTATCGTATATACATTCACGTTATTGATCAACCAAATTCTCATCCTCTCCTATACCTTGATTTCAAAAGCAGCCACCACTGAAACCATCTTCAAAATCTTGATCTATCTCCTTCCCGACTTTTTAGCCTTCACCATCCCCATGTCAACGTTGATGGGCGTGTTGGCGGGCCTCAGCCGGATGAGTAGCGACTCGGAAATCATCGCCTTCCGCACAATGGGCATCAACAACTCCAGAATTTTGAAACCGATTTTACTCTTCGCTTTCATGACCTGGTTATTCTCCACCTGGCTGATCATGTACCTGGCGCCTGAAGCCAATTTCCGCTTCAACCAATTGTATACCCACATCGGCGTATCGAGGGCCGTATCCAATATCAAACCCGGCACCTTTTACAAGGAATTCCCTTATTACACATTGTATTTCAACGACATCGACAACCGCAACAACGAATGGAAAGACGTATTTCTCTATTCCCGCAAAGACGGAGGGGCCGATACCGTCATCCTGGCTGAGTCCGGCCAGTATGTTCCGGGAACCGAAGGTGAGGACAGCATTATTCTCTTAAAGAATCCGACGGTCCATGGGTTCAAGAAAAACGAGCCGGAAAAGAGCTATACCATCACCAGATATAAATTTCTCAAAGAAAAGGTGTCTCCCACCATCAAGATCAAACAAACCCGGCGCAGCAATCAGCTCATATTCCCAGAATTGGTGCGAAAACGGCGGGAAAAACCTGAAGTCATCTCCATGCAAATCGAATTTCACCGGAAATTCTCGCTGCCCTTCGCCTGCCTGGCATTCGCGTTTCTGGCGTTGCCTTTGGGAATCTCCACTAAAAAAGGCGGCAAAGTCAGCGGCTTTATCATCTCGTTGGGGATTATCTTTGTCTACTATACCCTGATTACCCTCTCGGAAAGTATGGTGATGAAAAAGAGCGTCTCGCCCATGGCGGGGATGTGGGCCGCCAATATTTTCCTGGTAATCACAGGCCTGATCCTATACTATTTCACATCCCGGGAAAAGACTGTCAGCTTGAAAAGGGACTTTCCCTTCTTCTCCAAAATCTATCGCCGGCTATTCCCGGGCGACCGTAAGCCCATCCTGGTCTTCAAGATCAAACGCAACGATTTCCGCCTGCTGAAAATCCTGGACAGCTATGTCATGCGCCGTCTCACCTTGACGTTCATTTTCATCTTTTTCTCCATGATTTCCATCTTCTGGATCATCGGGGTCTTCGAGCTGTTGGACGATGTGGTGGATAACAATGTCGCCTTTTTTTATGTCATCGAATATGTCTATTACAACACCCCGAACGTCCTGGGCTTCGTATTCCCGGTCTCGGTGTTGACAAGCGTCCTGTTGACCTTCTCCTGGATGAGCAAAAACAATGAAATCACCGCGGTTCAGATTAGCGGCATCAGTTTGCACAGACTATCGGTCCCGGCCATTATCTTCGGCATCCTCATCTCCGTGGCCGCCTTCGGCATTCAAGAGTATGTGACCCCGGACGCCAATCAAAACGCCCGCCGCACGCTCAACATCATCCACCAACGGGAATCCAAGACCGAAAGTGAATACGAAAAAAATTGGGTGATGGGCAAAGACAACACCATATATTTTTACAATTATTTTGACCGGAGGGGCGGCAAATTCAATAGCTTCAATATTGTCTATTTAGACGACGACCATAACATCATGAGAAGAATTTCCGCCAGAGAGGCCCTTTGGGTAAGCTCAGACAAAGTTCAATTAATGCATGGATTCGAAAAGGATTTCGAAAAAAACGAGCCGAAACCCACAAAAATATTCAAGCAACGATACATCATTGTACCGGAGGGGAGGGAATTCTTCAAAAAGAAGATATCATTCTCCAAATACATGAACATCCGGGAGTTATCCCAGTACATCGCTTATTTGAGAGCCAACAATTCCAATAGCCTCAAGTACGAGGCGGAGATGTACCAGAAATACTCGTTCCCCCTCTCCAGCCTGGTAATGGTGTTGCTCGCCATCCCGTTCTCGTTTATCATGGGAAATCGCGGAACCTTGTACGGGATCGGTATAGCCGTGGCCCTGTCGATGATATTCTGGGGTACCATCGCCATCTCCAACTCACTGGGTTCAGCCACCATCCTATCGCCTTTTATCTCGGCCTTCGCGCCGACGTTCATATTCGCCACAGGATCGGTCTGGTTATTTACAAATGTGAAGACCTAGATTTAGTAACTCTTAAGCAACATCAGGCCCTTGTAATCCCGTTGGAATCCGTTGGCCAGAAGATCGTGCCGGAAGGGACTATCGAGGGCGGGGATACCATTGATGGTTTCCACATTGATATACTTCAACGGCTGAAATTCACGGCTCATCAGGACATAAAAAAACGCCAAAAATTCCCCGCATTGGGGATGCCCCGGCTCGACAAACCACTCGAGCTCTTTGCCGTTCTTTTTGGATACCAAAACCAATGTCGCCCCTTGAAACACCACATGGGTGGTGGGCAAGCGGCGAGGGAGACTTCCCTTGAGACTTTCGATGGGAATGCCGCACAAGGAAGCCGGATCCGCCGCATTCATCCAATACACCGCCTCATGATTCAATCCCCGGTTCAACAATCGCAATGCCTGAGGCGAAATAAACTGCAGACCGGCAACTCCCTGGAAGAAATGCCCCGATACAATCTCGCCCGAAAGCTCCATCAACCGCAGCACAGGAAAGATCGTCCCCCATCGCAATCCCGGCAGTTCATTCCAGACGATCTCGCGCATCAAGACGCCGTACCTCGACAAGAGCAAGCGAATCCTGTCTTTGACGATCTCCTGCCGGTCCAACGCATCGACGGCATCGCTATCGATCCCTTCCAGAGCATACCAACTTCCGGTGAAGGGGCGGCTCTGTTTCCACCGGTTGAAGCCGAATCTCCGGGAACGCCGGCGTGTACCTGGAGAGGCGTTGCCTTGATTGGAGGATTCAGCTTTAAAACGGTTCATAATACCAATGCGAAGCGTTTGATAATCATCGTTGGCGATGCGGCCTCGCCAGGCCAGATTCCAGAGACCGTCGCTCAAATCCTGGGTAGACGCCCGCATGATTCCGGCGATATCGTCGAACGTCAATCGGCCCACAGACTGAGCGAACACCTCATCGAGGCCCCGCGTCACATCCGCTTGTCCCTTTTCTTTTACTTGTTCGCGATCCGAAGCGGGCATCGCTACGGGAAAAAGCTCGAAATCCGATTCAAAACAAAACGACGTCCGTTCGTTGCCGCACCCGAACCAGCTCAACTCGTTTTGCCGGACAGCGGCATCCAGCCAATGGGTGTAGTAAGGCGACAGGCGGGCGGGGAAAATATCGCTCTCCCACAACGCGGCGCGGGCGGGATATCCGAACAACATCTCGATGGAGCGCTGCAGATCCTCTAACGTGTCGCCCGGAGTTGTCAAGCCCTGGTATGCGGCTAAAAATAAAGGTAAATTCTCAGGAGGTAATGCCGCGAACGCCGGTCGCGCCCTGGACCGCCGCATCCTCAATAAAATTTCGACATTCTCCGCTTCACAAATTTCCACCGGCCCAGGCCCCTGGTCATCAGCCGGGCTCTCACGGAATTCATCGATCAGCACGCGGTCATCCTCAGCCAACGCATCCAGCGTTTCAGCCAGAACATCATCCGCGATACCCAGTGTGGAAGAGATAAATTCCGCGGTCACCGGGCCATAAAAGCGCAACCATTCACCTAAAAAAGCCGCCAAAGCCTGTTCTTCAAAATTTGAACCGAGCGAGGATTGAATGCGCGCTTCCAATTCCAGCGCCGCCATTCCTATGGGCCGCCCATCACGCTCAAAGATCGAGATCCGGTCTTCGATTCGCTTGAGCCAACTATTGGTATCCTCCTCATGATCACGCTGAATAGCCGTCATCAAGGCCTTCCAATCGGACATTGGAATCAAGAGCCGTTCCTTCAACCAGAGCAACAGCTCTTCGGGACTGTCCGGCGGATACCCCTCCGCGGTCCGCTGCAATTTTTGTTGCAATTCATCGATCAGTTGATTGGAAAAGCGGGGCCGTAAGTGGGACGACGCCATCACCTCTTTGAGTAATTGGTCGCTGAGATTGCTCTGGAGCTTGCCGCCGGGAGTATCGTCTTCATACATGTAAAAATTGGTTTGGCGCCAGATGATGCCCTCGGCGAAAGGCGAGGGTTTGCGGGTCGCGGCTTCGGTGATTTGTATCTCACCCGCCTGAATCTCTTCCAGCAAGTGTTGCAGCCTCTCGATTTCGAATTCGTTTTTCAAGCAATCCCGCCAGGTCTCCAAAATCACCGGAAAGTCTTCATATTGAGAAACCGCTTCCAGCAATTTTTTTGACCGCAACCGGTTCAACCACAAAGGCATGCGCTCATGGAAACTGCGGCGGGGAAGCAGGAGCGCCCGCTGCGCGTTTTCCCTGAAACGGGCGCCGAAAAAGCCTGTGCTCTCGAGCTTTTTTCGCAAGAGCGGCACAACTTTCTCAGCCTTGACCAATGCCAGAATCTCTGATATGCCGAAGGCGTGGGGACAATTAAGAATAATGCAATCGTTGTTGACAAACAGCTCCAGCGGATAGCCATAGGTCTCATGCCAGGCGGCGGCCAGCGCAAACGCGAAGGGGCGGTTCACCCGGCCGCCCCAATAAGTATGGAGAACCGTTTGTTTGGTGTCCTTCACATTCACCGGATCGTAAAAATGCTCCACCAACACATGGTGCCGGTGGGGAAGCGGCGCGCCGGTCTCTTTTTTTTGCCGCTTTAAATAATCGATCAATGCATCAGCCGCGGCTTCGCTCATATGATGCAGATCCAACAATCGCGTCTTGAATTGGGGAAGCTCGAGCTCCTGGTCCGCCGCCTCCAGGAAGCCGCCGATGCGCTCCGATAAATGGAACGACCGGTTCATATCTTCGGCCCGCCAGAAAGGAATCACAGTATTGCTTTTTTGAACCGGGGCCACCTCCACGTCATTGTGGGTGATGCGCAAAATCCGCCAGATCTGGTTGCCGAAGGGAAATGCCTCGCCCAACGACCGTTCCCAGACAAACTCCTCATCCAACTGCCCGATTTTCACCTTCGAATCCGCCACCCGCAAATTGTAATAGCCCCGGTCGGGAATCACGCCTCCGGAAAGATACAACAGGTGCGCTGTGTGCGCCCGCGCCCTGGCGGTGTTTTTTACCCGGTCCAGCAGTAACCGGGGGTTCAATTCCCGGATGCGGGCGTCGGCGTAACGGCCCGCCAACATCTCCATCACCAGATCGAATTCGTTTCGCCCCAGATGCCGGTAGGGAAAAGAAGCCCGGATCTCCGCGAACAATTCGTCAATATCGCGGTCTTCCAGCAGAGTCATGGATAAAACCACCTGGGCCAACACATCGAGGGGAGATTCCAGCGGCATCGTCTCCTCGATCTCTTTGCCGTCGATGTGGGCTGCGATGACAGCCGACTCCAAAAACGCGTGATTGTGAAGCGGATAAAACAATCCGCTGGATACCTGTCCCACCCCATGACCAGCCCTGCCGATTCGTTGAATAGCGGAGGCGATGGAGAACGGCGGCTGCACCAACACCACCTGGTCCACACTGCCGATATCTATCCCCAACTCCAACGAACTGGTGGCCACAATGGCTGCCAGATCACCTTCTTTAAACCGCTTCTCCACAACCGAACGGATCTCTCTCGATAGGGAGCCATGGTGGGAGTACACCCGGTCGTTTTCGAATTTATCGTTGATAAAGCGGGTGATTTTCTCCACCATGCGACGACTATTGGTAAAAAACAGGGTGGATTGATTGCCGCGGATTACATCCCTGAAATCCTCTGTCAACGCCGCCCACCAATCCTCTTTCTTTTTGATGTTCGCAGGTTGGGAGGGGAAGCGCACGTTGATATTATAGCGCTTGGGGGTGTTGGATTGGACAATCTTGACCGGCCTTTTCTCGTATTCGTAAAACTCGCCGGTTCGAACCAATCGGTAACCGCCCACAAATTCCGCCACCACCTTCAACGGCTTCACTGTCGCGGACAACGCGATCCTCTGGAATTCCCCGCAGAGGGGAATCATCCTCTCCACCGCCGTCATCAGGAAGGTACCCCGCCGGCCCGGAACCACCGCGTGAATCTCATCCAGAATCACGGTGGAAATCCCTTCCAACACACGGCGCCCACTTTTAGACGACAGCAAGATGTTGAGGCTTTCGGGAGTGGTTATAAAAATTTCCGGCGGATGACGGACGATTTGCCGCCGTTGGGATGGATCGGTGTCGCCGCTGCGAACGGCGATGCGAATCCCGGGAAACGCTTCGCCCGCTCGCTCGAAACACTCTTTCAATTGTCCCAATGGGACGGTGAGATTCCGCTCAATATCATTGTTCAGCGCCTTTAGCGGTGAGATGTACAGAACCCGGTGCATACTTTTTGCGCCGGCGTTCAAAATCAAATTGTTGATCGCCCACAAAAACGCGGTTAATGTTTTCCCACTACCGGTCGGAGCAGTGACCAGGACATGATTCCCCCCGGCAATTTCAGGCCATGCCCTGGTTTGAATATCGGTCGGAGTCCCCACCAATTGCCCGAACCATTGACGGACAATCGGGTGAAACCGGTCGAGGGCGGTCAAGGTCCCGACTACTTTTTCTTATCGAAATAGCTCTTCAACGCGTAGCCAGTCCCAATACCTCCGGTGAATACAAAAAATAGCTTTACAATTTCTTCGAACAATTCGGTATGCTCTCCAACCATAAAAAATGCCAAAATCGCAAAACACGCGATGCCCAAAATCAAATAAACCAATCGGTAACGGCGCCGTTGCAAGGTATCCATATAACGCCTGGTGTCTTCCTGGGCAGTGAGCTCAAGTACTTTCTCGATATGCTGTTCAGTGATTTTGTCTGCCAGGGTGGCAGGTAGCGGGGTTACAGGTTTTTGTGTAGATAGTACCGTTTCGACACTTCTCTTTAATTCCGTTGGGAGTTGATCCAGGACTGGAACTTCTTCGACTTTTGGTTGAGGCATCGGGATTTTGGTTACTTTTTCAACTTTAGTACTTCTGCGAGGTCTTCTCGGTGACTTTTGTTCTCTTTTAGTCGTATTACTCATAATAAAATATATCCACCTATATTATAATTCATTCAAAAATTGGAATAATCTATCGTCTGTCAACTTCTGAATGTTTGCGATTAATTCGCTTTCGATATAATTTGCCAGAGCCAGGGAAACCAGGGAAACGAATTGCTGCTGATCGATATCCCCACCCTTTTTTATTTCAAAAAAATATTTAATGGTACTTTTTAAATATTGCCGCGGTTTATCCCGTTCATCGTCAGCTCCGGGGCAAGGGGGCACTCTGTTCAGTAGGGAAGCGTTCATTTATAATACTCCAATGACATATACTCATCTCCTGGGAAAGCATTATATAACAAAAATAGGTATCATGCAATTTCCCCAAGGCCTACCCTCCCGATCCGGTATATTATTTTTCTGCCCTCATGAGGGAAGGGCAGAAAAATAAATACCCCGGGTATCTAATTCAAACTTCCCGGAAAATACGTTTATTTAGGATATTCGCCTTTTTCGTCGATTTTGGGATTATGTTCTTTGGTCCATTCATCAACGATTTTTTTCCGGTCTTCTTCACTTGATTCCGGCAAAGCTTTATAAATCAACATTTTGATCCAGGGGCCCTGCATAAATTTCTTCATGCCGTCGTCCGGCTCATTTAATTCGAACCGATCCTGGATTGCCTTACGCAAATTATCCGTTTCGCCGATAAACCGGCAATTAACGGGTTTCTCATGAATTATTCCGAAAAATCCAAACACCGCTTTTTCTTCGGGGAGTGAATCAAGATTGTGTTTTTTATCAAGGTTATAGTCCTTGTGGTACACTTCAGTTTGGGCAACATTATCTTCCATAGTTTCCTCCTATAGTTTTTTATGTTCCTCAAAGAAACTTGAAATTCTACGCCAATATAAAAACAGTAACTCAATAGACGGCAGGGTTGTATTTAAGCGTTCCAATAACGATACATTGTAGCATTTATCGACAAGGAGACAAAATGTGCTTGGCAACACCATAGTATCCTTTATATCAATTTCACGCAAAAAAATCAAGACAAAAACTTTTATACAATGTGAGGGCGTTTCATCTTTCAGTTGAAAAATTCTACTTTTCCCCTTATATTAATTTTTGTTTAAAAAATTGAAAATCATGAGGAGGAGAGAATGGCGAGAAAATTAGCCCTGGCAACCCTATGCCTGACCATTCTGTTTGCTGCGATCCCCGCATACTCGCAGCAGGAACAAACTCCGGAAGAGAAGGAAATGATGAAGAAGTGGCAAGCGTTCGCCACCCCGGGGGAATTCCATAAATTCATGGCCGAGAAGGCAGGCGTTTGGGATACGAGCGTGACAGCATGGCAGAAACCCGGAGCGGAACCGGAGATGTCCACCGGTGTGACCAAAAGTAAAATGATACTGGGAGGGCGATACCTTTACACGGAACACTCCGGCACCATGATGGGAATGCCCTTTGAAGGACGCAGCATCGCATGCTACGACAATTACAAAAAACATTTTGAGACAATGTGGATCGATAATATGGGGACAGGCTTTTACATGACCCACGGCGCCCTGGATGAAACGAAAAAAGTTCTGACGGAAACAGGGCTGTGGGATGACTTTATGACCGGCAAAAAAATGGATGTCAAGCATGTGTCCACAACAATGGACGACAAGTCGTTCAAATTCGAAATGTTCATGAAATTGCCGGACGGCAAAATGTTTAAATCCATGGAGATCATCTATACCAAAAAAGAATAAATCCAAAGAGGCCGATTTTATTTAATTTCACCGGCAGTCGCTCCTGTTCAAACTCACAGGAATGGGGTACAATACCAGACGTAAGAGAGGACCAATATGAAGAAAAAACTAACTGTGTTGTTCGCACTCATAATCCTGGCTCCAATGATCGCCGCCGGCGCTTCCGAAGCCAGAACTCCAACGTTCGAAGAGATTTTGTCGTTTGAGACGCCCGGCGGAACATCGATTTCACCGGACGGGCGCTTTATATTATACACCGTAAAAACCGCCGACATGGAAGACAATACGTATGTGTCCACTATTTGGATGGCAAACGTAAAAGAAAGCCGCGTGATTCAGATGACCCGCGGATCAAACTCCAGTTACACGGCGGCCTGGGCGCCTGATTCGAAGAGTTTTGCCTTCCTTCGCGAGAAAGACGGCAAAAACCAGATTCACATCATGTCGGCCTTCGGCGGCGAAGCCCGCTCCGTCACCAGTTCAAAAACCGGAGTGAACAACTATTGCTGGTCCCCGGACGGACAGATGTTAGCGTTCACCGCCAAAAAAGAGAAAAGTGAAAAAAAGAAAGAGACCGAAAAAACATTCGGAAAATTCGAAATAGTAGACGACGAACAGGGAATCAATCATCTCTGGATCAAAGAGATCGATAGCCATCAACCGGCAAGAGCCGTGATGGACAAAGAGAATATGCACGTGGGCGATATCGCCTGGTCGCCGGACGGTAAAAAAATCGCTTTCACCGCCCAACCGGATTCCCGCATGCAAACATTTTCCAAATCGGATATCTATATCCTGACCTTCAAAGACAACAACGTCGCGCATCTGGTCAACCAAAACGGGCCGGACCACGATCCCGTCTGGTCGCCGGACAGCGCGTTCATCGCCTTCAACACAACAATGGGAGCGGAGGAATACTACATCAACACCCATATCTGCGCAATCCCCGCAAAGGGCGGTAAGATTGAAGATCTGACACCCCGCTTTGATGAAGACACCAACCTCCTGGCCTGGACCAAGCAGGGCATTTGGTTTGAAGGCTTTTCAGGGATGAAGCGCCACCTCTACCGGATCAGCGGCAAGAGCAATCGCCTTCAACAGATAACCAACGGCGAAGATTGTGTCCTGGGTGGATGCTCGATCTCAAAAGATGGAAAAACCATTGGATTCTCAAACTCCGGCCCCGACCAATTCCGCGAGGTGTATGTCAGCGGAACCGATCGTTTCCGTCCCAAAAAACTGACCGATTTCTCCAGACAGGCAGCCGGTTGGACACTATCCACTAAAGAGGCGGTGAGTTGGAAAAGTAAAGATGGAACAACCATCACCGGCGTGTTGATCAAACCCGCGAATTTCGATGCCACAAAGAAATATCCCCTCCTGGTGGTTATCCATGGCGGACCCAGCAGCATTTCTATTCCCCAGAAATTTGATAGAATGGGGACCTACTATCCCATCGAGCAGTGGGCCGCCAAAGGCGCCGTCATCTTGGAACCCAATTACCGGGGCAGCACCGGATTCGGTCAATCGTTCCGCCAATTGAATGTCCGTAATTTGGGATTGGGGGATTATGATGATGTGATCACCGGGGTGGACCATCTAATCGACCGGGGATTCATCGACCCGGACCGTCTCGCCGCCATGGGCTGGAGCCAGGGTGGATATATATCCGCGTTCATTACCTGTTACAGCGATAGATTCAAAGCCACAAGCGTGGGCGCCGGGATTTCAGATTGGATCACCTATTACGTCAACACCGATATCACCCCTTTCACCCGCATCTATCTGAAAGCCAATCCCTGGGAAGATGAAGACATTTACCGCAAAACCAGCCCCATGACCTATATCAAGAACGCCAAAACCCCCACATTGATCCAGCATGGGGAATTCGACCGCAGAGTTCCGATCCCCAATGCCTACAAGCTATACCGTGGGCTGAAAGACCGCAATGTTCCGGTTAAATTTGTGGTGTACAAGGGATTTGGACACGGGATTTCAAAGCCCAAGGAAAAGCTGGCGGTCTTGACCCACAACTTCGAATGGTTCAATCACTACATTTGGGGCGAGAGCAACTAATCCCTATAACATACACAATAAATTTTAAATAATTGTTGAAAATCAGGGAATGGGAAGTTACTATATTAGTAACTGGAAAAGGGGATTATAAAATGTTTACAGCGGCATTTCTTAATATCAAGCGTTTTTTTTATTGTTGCCTGGGATTCATTTTAGGCGTAGTCCTACTTCTTACTTTATTTAAAGGCGGTTAGACAAACGCTACCGGGATACCGCCATTAACCCGCTGAAATGTGCCAGACGACTTTTCCCAGCACCTGACCGGCTTCCAACAACCCGAAGCGGCGACTGTCGATGCTGGCGGGGTGATAACCAATCACAAACAATGTACCGTCATTTAGATTGTACCGGTCGATTCTTTTTAGCATCACTCCATAGGGATGCTTGCGGAAAGCAACAACATCGCCAGGTTCAAGGCGCCGTGTATGAAGCGGGAGATTCGACACCATCACAAAATCCCCATCCCGGTACAAAGGAGACAGGCTATCGCCTGAGACACGAAATACCCGAAGCATAGGATTAAAGTTCCGGATACACCAAGTCCAAACCTGGAGGGTACGGGGCTTTGGCTTTTTTAGTACTGATATCTTTCGTCTTCCAGAAAATCTCGGCGAAATGATTGACCCCTTCTAGAAGCGCGAGGGCATTGTCGCGATTGGCGGTTTGACGGGCCTTGGATCCATGTTGCATAATTTTATGAAACACAGTGGGTAGTTCAGGGAACTGCTCCACGTGATTCTTTTTGATATAATCCCCGAAAATAACCCGGACCTCGTGCTTGCACTTTTCCGCATGCTCTTCCTTGGCAGCGATCAAGCGGCTGACTTTGTTCTGGTATTCAAGCTCTTTATCAATCGTTTCATCCGCCAACTTCTGCATCAAATCAACCATACGCACCACAGTCAATGCGTAAATCTGGGCAAAGATCGGATCATAAATGCCGCAAGGTATGTCGCAATGGGCTTTAGCCCGGTCAAACCCGAACGTTTTATCCAAATAGTTCAAAAGTTTATACACCATCTCTTCCTCCTTGGACTTAATCAATAATATCTATTTATAGGTATGGTGCAAAAAATCGGAGATTTCAACTGATAAATTAATTTGCGACTACTTGAACCGGTCCCAGCACGAAGCGGCGAATTCCGATTCGAACGGCGCCCCTTTTTCAGCGATACATTTTAGCGCATTGCCCATGATCTTCAACTCCTTGATCATGGTTTTACGGGCCATACCGCTCAATGCCCGCGCCAGCCAACCAAGAGGATAGACAAACGACACCTCTCGATACACTACGCCGCCATCCACCGGTTGGAGAATTTTTAAGTTGTCCCTCAACGCGAAATCCTTGCGATCCTCCAACAACGTCGCCCGTTGGAACCAAAAATCCCCGTGGGTTTCGCACGAGAACGTGAGGATATAATCCTGGTTCGGGATAACCGGAACTTTTTTGAAAATATGCGCTTCGAACGATCCGTCCTCCCCCACAGAACCCATCGTAGCATCCCGATCAAGGTCGTAGATATCTTTATACCAATGGGGTGATTCCATCATTTGCCGCACATAGGCCGGCTCAGCCTTCATGAAAACCTGAAGGTAGCTGGTTCCGATTTTGATCTTTTTTCTCCCGATGCGCACATGCTCCTTTTCCACCACCGCATGAACCGGGCGCTCTGCAGACATGGCCGGAAAATAATCCGGATGAGCATTGACAAAATTATCGAATGCTTCAACCCCCGCCAATTCACTGAGCCGCAGGTCAAAAAGCTCCATGACAGCAGTCCTAAATTCACTCCCTGCAAGTATACCGCTTGCCAATAAAAATAATCCAAAAACCAACAACCTCTTCATCTAAACCTCCGCCTTGCAAATCAAAATCCCCTACCATTGTAAAAAAATTCCGCCTATTTGTAAAGATTGCAAAATACATCGTCCAGTGATAGGATAGAGCTATTGATACCAAAGCATGGAGAATTCGAGATGTTTAAAAATAGTATTGTTCGCAGACCCTGCAGGCACATGATCCACGGCCTGTCCGGCGCCGGCCTCGGACAACCGGATTACGCCGACGCATTAAAACAGCACGATGCTTACATCGAAGCGATGAAGAGCTGCGGAGTCGAGGTGACGGTCATGGAAGCCGACGATAAATACCCTGATTCCACATTCATTGAAGATACCGCGGTATTGGCGAAGAAATGTGCCATTATCACCAACTCGGGAGCGCCAAGCCGTAAGGGCGAAGAAGAAAAAGTCAGGGAAGTCCTGACCAGGTTTTACCGGGATATCGAAACCATCACCCCCCCCGGCACTGTGGACGGCGGAGACGTCATGATGGCCGGCGACCATTTTTACATCGGCCTCTCCCAGAGGACCAACCTGGAAGGGACGCGGCAGTTTATAGCGGCCCTGGGAAAATACGGCTATACCGGCTCGGTTGTCGCCCTCGAAAAAGTGCTTCATCTAAAGACCGGCGTCTCGTATCTCGAGAACAACAATCTCCTGGCAGCGGGAGAATTCCTGGACAATCCCGAATTCAAAACATTTAACATCATTCCGGTAGAGGCGGACGAAAGTTACGCCGCCAACTCGATTTGGGTTAACGGCACAGTATTGCTTCCTGCCGGATATCCCAAAGTATCGGCGGCTGTCCGGAAGGCGGGTTACCCGACAATCGAAGTGGATGTTTCTGAATTCCGCAAATTGGACGGTGGGTTGAGCTGTCTATCCCTTAGATTCTAAACATTTCTCATTTTCATGTTGAAAAGTCCCGTTACTCACCTTAACATATCTATGGAGAGAAAAATAACAATTTTTAAGGCAGCATAGGAGGGCGCTATGGCTATTATAACCATTTCTAGACAATTGGGAAGCCTGGGAAACGAGATAGCCCGACAACTGGAAAAACAATTAAAATTAAAGCACCTGGACAAGGAATCCCTTGAAGAACAATTTGATAAGTGGGGAGTCCCGGGCGAAAACATTCGCAAATACGACGAACGGAAACCGACGTTTTGGGAAAATTTTTCGACAGACAAGGATTTATACCTGCATTTTATGAAGAAGGCGATCCTCGACGTCGCCGCCAAAGGCAATTGCATCATTCTTGGAAGAGGAGGGCAATTATTACTGGGAGAAATTCCCGGCATCCTGAAAATAAGGATTATCGCCCCTTTATCCCTGAAGATTCAGAGGGTGATGGATCGCTATAGTTGTGAGAAACGGGACGCAGAAAAAATGATCCGCCAAAACGATACCGACCGGGCCGGTTTTCACAAATTCTTTTTCAATGTGAATTGGGAATCACCGGATTTATACGACCTGGTGTTAAACACTGAATCCCTACCATTGGATACAATGATAACAATGATAAAGGAAATTCTTAAAACCCCATCAATGAAGGATATGTCCAAAGAGATCCGCCAAAAAGTCGATGAGCTTCGCCTGGGCCACGAAGTTATCACCAACATCGCCTACACCCACAAAATTGTCGTTCACTTCTTCGAAGCCGTTGCCATCGGCCATAAGATCACGCTCAGAGGTTCAACCATGGACAAAGACGACATCAAACGGTGCGAAGAGATTGCGTTGACTGTGAAGGGCGTAGAGGACGTGGTCAACGAGATTCACTACATCCCAATAAGCTACGGAATTACCTGATCTAAAAATTTTTTTGAATGCTTACGACGTTGTTATTAGAAGTTCGATAGAGTTCCACAATTTTTCACCCTCTTCCAATAGGCCGAACTCAAAATCGCCTGCGCGGCAACGGCCAAGAAAAAATGTCTTTATTTTTTGAATAGTATCACCTTTGCTTTCAACGATTTGCGGTAGTATACCGGTAGATTCCGATTCGAAGTATTCAGCGATAGAGACAAGAATCTCATCCTTACTGGGGTCATGGCGGTAAATCGCCCCCTCTGTAACCCCAACCTTCTCCGCCAGTTTACGAATGGTCAGATTCTGGATCCCGATGGTGGCGATGATATCGAGGGTGGCATCGATGATTTGTTTCTGCCTGACAGTTAATTGTCTCATGTAGGCTCCATGGAAATTGATTGGTACAAACCCATCATACGGAACCGCTCAGGCTTTGTCAACCGATTGTCATAGATCCTGGAACCAGCCGCTCTCGAAGCCCTTTTCCACGGCATATTCCTTAACCTCCGCATACTCCTCGGGATTCAAGCGGCGCGAAAGCGGGGAATCCGGCGCCTTATAGGCCGGAAAGTACTGGCTCATCAAACTAAGACACGATTTTTTAAAGGGGCTTTGAGCAATGACATCCAATACCCGCTTCGAGTTTTCTGTATGCCCCGGCAACACCAAATGACGGATGATGGTGCCGGAGATTGCGATTCCCCCATCATCGAGACGCAATTCCCCAACCTGCGAGAACATCTCGTCGATAGCGGCATAAGCCTTCTCCGGGTAACCGGGCGCGGCGGATACTTCGCGAGCCAATTCAGGGTCGTGGTATTTAAAATCCGGCAGCCATATATCGACAATCCCATCCAGCATACGCACCACTTCCAGCCTCTCATACCCGCTGGTATTATTGACGATTGGCAAGCGCAAGCCTTTGTCCGAGGCAATCTCCAGAGCCTGGACTATATGATGTAAATAAGGGGTCGGCGACACGAGATTGATATTGTGGGCCCCCCGTTTTTGCAAATTCAAGAATATTCCCGCCAGTTCTTCAATCGAATAAACCTGGCCATTGCCCAGGTGGGAAATAGGGTAATTCTGACAGAAGATGCATTTTAGAGGGCAACCGGAAAAAAAAACGGTCCCGGAGCCGCGAGTCCCGGTGATCGGAGGTTCTTCTCCAAAATGAAGATTATAGGAAGCCACGCGAACGCTATCTCCGACGCCGCAGACACCGGTCTCACCGTCTATTCTGCGGGCGCCGCAACGGCGGGGACACATTCGGCAAGGGCTGGCGACCTCACGGAAAAAGTTCTTTTTATCCTGCCACAGTTTGCCGGTCAGTTGTCGATAGAGAGGCAAAACACTCAATTCCACTGGTTCAATTTCATGAAGGTTTTTAATTTCAAATCAGCCTCCCTGAGACGGGCCGACATGATACATCCCAGCTTCATTAAAATTTGCACGCCGGCGTCGGAGTTCGCCATAATAAAATGAATGAACTCTTCCCGGCGGAACTCCAGCAGAATGACATTACTATGAGCAATGGCGGAAGCGGAGCGGGGCAATCCCTCAAAAAGACACATCTCGCCGAACACATCTCCTTTTTTCAACATGATAAGGGCTTCTTCCGTTTGAGCTTCACCTCTCTGGGAAATCCTGACTTTCCCGGACATCACAATCATCATGGAGGTGCCGATGCTCTCCTCTTCAAATATAATTTCCCCTTCGTTATAGATTTTTTCCAGAAAAAGTTGGCTCAGTTCGTGAAGCAAACGCTGATCAAGGTCTTCGAATATATCAGCGTGTTTCAACACGTCTATAACAAAATCGTCTTTCATTTCCATCTGAGTATTATAACATTTTCCGCCGGGGAATAAAATTGCATTAAATAAAATCAAAACGTTGTTATTTTTATGTAGATATTATAAAATTACTGGCATGAGAGGATTTTTACTGGTTGTCCTGATAGCTGTAGTGATTGTCGTAACGCTAAATACAGGCGTTTGCGGCAAAAAGGGGTCCACACCGGACCAACAAATGAATCGCGCCATGGGAAAAGTCATGGGGGCGGATCTTGAGACATCGATTCGCGCAATTTCGTCCGCCATTGATCTCTATTATTCCGATCATGGCGAATACCCAGGCGTTTTGGACATCCTGGTCCCTCAATACTTGAAGTCGGAAGAATACTTACTGGATCCATGGCGTAACAAATACAAAATAGAGCGAGACGAAGATATGAATGTTTTTCTAACCTCTCCAGGTAGAGATTTGATTTGGGAAAGTGAAGACGACATTAAAAGGAGACTATGATGAATTTGCAAACTATATTGAAAGAAGAAAATATATTCATCGCCGATTCCTACGAAAACACAGATACTTTTTACTCCGATTTTGCCGTATTTCTCAAGGAAAGAGGAATCATCGAAGATAACGAAAAAGTAAAAAGACTATTTATAAAGCGTGAAAATGTCCAGTCCACAGCGATTGGTAAAGGCGCTGCGGCCCCCCATATTTTTTCCGAAGAGTTCGCCTCCTTTACCTTTTGTCTGGCAATGATTCGCGAGGGAATGGATTTCAAGGCGCCGGACGAAGGGAATGTTCACCTTATATTCCTGATTATGAGCGATGACAGGGATGTAGGATTGCATTTAAAAACCCTGGCGCACATCGCCCGGTTGGTCAATTCCACCAGCATCGTTGCATCCGCCGCCACCGCCGAAGACGCGCAAGCGATCATCGATATTGTGGGCGAAAGCGAAAAACTGGTCTAAAAACCGCATGAAATTAGCTGTACTGGTCCTGAACAAAGAAGAATTTTTGGAATCGGTATTGGAGGGATATATAGAAATCGGAATTACCGGCGCCACCATTATCGATTCCATCGGCATGGGGCACATCCTTTCCGCCGAAGTGCCTATATTCGCCGGCCTACGCTTCATGTTCGCCGGCAGCAGGCCCTACAACAAGACCATACTCTCGGTCATTAGCGACGACAAAATTGAACCTTTGAAAGTCCTCGTAGAAAAAATACTCGGCCCCCTGGCGGAAAGCGGCAATGGGATCCTGTTCTTCATGGATATTTCAGAGGTTGTGGGGCTTAAACCGGAATTAGGCTAGTGAAAACACTCGCGGCCTTCGCTCTATTATTGCTGGTTGGATTCCTTGGGTCGGCCAAGCTTTATCTCCGCCTCAAGCGGGCATCCCCATTTTCCTATCTCTTATACTCAGGCACAGCGTTCATTTTTTTTGGCTATCTCATCGGCCCCAACGGCCTCAATCTCATATCCAGCGAGATCTATCATCATCTGGCGCCCTTGATTAATTTTTCACTCGGGTGGGTAGGATTTATCTCCGGCTTCCAATTGGAGTTAAAATTTTTAAAGCGGATCCATCTCCATTGGTACGTCATTCTTCTATTTTCCTATTTTCTGCCGTTTATTTTTATTTTCTATATCTCTTTGTTTTTCATCCACTACATCTATGGTTTTTTCTATATGGACTTGCAAAACGCCATCGGAGTTTCGTTTGTGTTGGCGGTATTATTAACCGAGAGTTCGGTCTCATTCACCGCATGGAGCTCCAGATTTTTCAAACGAATGACAGGAGAAATACGTTTGTCGGCGTTTCTCTCGTCGGTTGACAATTTTTTCCCTATTTTATTCACAGGATTGATTCTGTCTTTATATAGCTTTGTCCCGGAAACCGAATCAGTCGTCCCCAAAATGCCCGTCCAAGCAATACTCCACGCCATCACACAATTGGCTGCGGGCATTCTCACCGGATGGTTCACCCATTTCCTGATCAAGCGGATACGAGAGCGCCTGGAAATATCGACTGTATTATTCGGCATTGTATTCTTCCTTTCGGGGGTTTCCCTGATGGCCGGTTTTTCGCCACTTTTCGTAGGCATGGTCTGCGGAGTGGTCTTTTCCAACCTCACCAAAAGACACGCATCCTTTCTTAAAATCTTAATGCCCACCGAAAAACCCATCTATATTATCTTCCTCATCTTCCTGGCATTGCAAAAACTCGTCATTCACCCAATATTGGTACTATTGGGCCTGATCATTTTAGCAGCCAAATTTTTCATTAAAAAAGAGACATTTATATTGTGGAATAAATTCAAGCCGGACAAGCCCGGATTACCGCCTTGTTTTGCCCATCTGTTCACTCCCATCGGCAGTATTTCCCCCGCCATAATTCTAGATCTTATCTACACCTTCCCCAACAGGGACACCTCCATTGTGGCCGGAACCTTTGTCGTTATCTTGTTGATTTCCGAATTGATCGCCCCCATGGGGATTAAAATCATGCAACGTCAAACCGGAGTTCTAGGCCGATGATGGCAAACATGGTCACCTTTATCGTCGTCATCCTGGTGGGATTGGCAATAAAAAGCTATTCGCCTGTCGGTATGTTTAACAATGCCGCCTACGCCCTCGGTATTTTATTGCTGGTGGGGTATATCGCCGGGAAACTGGTGAAAAAACTGAGGTTCCCCTCTATTACCGGTAGCATTCTGGCGGGAATATTGGTGGGACCCTATGGCCTCGCCTTGATTTCTTTGAAGAATACGGACGATCTACAGCTCCTAAATGGGCTGGCCCTATCCATTATTGCGCTTACAGCAGGTGGCGAGATCAATTTTTCCCGCTTGAAAAAAAACCTGAAAGCCATCAACGCCATCCTGATTTTTCAATCAGTGATCATGATTTCCGGCATTATGATCTTTATCGTGCTTATCAAACCGTGGATCCCGTTTCTCAAGCCGTTGGATCTCAATGTGGCCATCGCGTCAGGCCTGCTGCTGGGAATTATCGCCACAGCCTCCTCGCCATCCACCACATTGGCCGTTATCGTGGAAAGCGGGGTGCGTAACCGGTTGACGGAAATCACCTTGAGTATCGTCATGCTCAAAGACATTATCATTCTGTTCCTATTCTGCATCGGACTGAATATCTCGATGGGACTTGTGGGCGGTAGCGAGCAAGGACAGGCCACCATCATGGCCACCTTTCTCCAAATCTCAGGTTCCCTCGGTTCCGGCGTTGTCATCGGTTTCATCATTGTTTTATACCTCAAATTTGTCAACAAAGACACCATTGTATTCATTTTAGCATTGAGTTTTTTTACCTATGAAATCCTGGAACCGTTACATTTGCACCCTTTGTTGGTAATGATGGTGGCGGGATTTGTGGTGGAGAATTTCTCGAAAGAGGGGGACAATTTGATGAAACACCTGGAATCTCTTTCTCCGCCGGTGTACGTGGTCTTTTTCACCCTTACCGGCGCCACGATCAATCTCAACTACCTGAGGGAACTCTGGCTTCTGGCCATACTCATCTCCTTCACCAGAATTATATTCAAACATTTGGGTTCATGGACCGGGGCCTTCCTGGCAAAAGAACCGGCGGCCGTACGGAAGCGGATATGGATGCCGTTTATCTCCCAGGCGGGCCTCTCGTTGGGAATGGCGAAAATCATCGAGGAAAGTTTCGCCGGCCTGGGAACCAACCTCGCGGTTCTCATCATTTCGGTGATCGTCATCAACCAAATCGTCGGACCTCTTTTGTTGAAAATTTTCCTGGACCAATCGGTACGGTTAACCAACAAATAAATGAGAATAATGATCGATAAAAAGCGGGAACTTTTCTTTTTTTTAGTGTCGGGCATTTTGCACGCGGCGTTTATATATTGGATACTCCACGCCCATATGGATGTCAAGGTATTTGTTCCCAAACGAGAAATCACGGAGGTCGTCATCGTCAGTTCCGGCACATTGCGCTCGCCAATCCTCAAACCCCAACTTTCGACGACTCCGCCCCAAGTAAGCCGAATACCTCAAAATCAAGACACTCCCGTCTCAAAATCCAGCCCTTTACATAAAACCAAGCCGGCGACCATTGGCGCTCCATCACCTCAATTTAAAACAGATGAACCTCGATTGCAGGTTCTATCCCCGCATAATACTCCTTTTTCCATCAACCTCAATTTGTCCCTCGCCACTGAGCCGGGAGCAGAAACCGACTACAAAAAAATTCTAGAAGACCTGAAAGTAGAAGATAACCCTCGCATTTACAACCTGTCACGCCATTTATCACACAGCGCACCGCCGGGCAACCCGGATGAATTGCAGCCGCAGGTTTCATCTGGCAATAGCAAAGGCTATTTCAACATCAAACGCTTTGATATCAAACCATGGGCCCAACGGGTGATTAACCGCGTCAACAATCAATGGTCGATTCCATTGGCGTTAAAGGTCGGAGCCACGGGAATCGTTGGCGTAAAAACAACATTCAAGAAGAATGGAGAAATCACCTCGCTCTCAATCGAACAGCGCTCAGGATTAACGTCTCTCGACCAGTCCGCGCAGGTCGCAGTGGAGCAAAGCGCGCCGTTTCCCGCGTTACCCGATGGCTTCCCTCACGAAACCCTGGAAGTCTATTTTGTATTTGAATATGGCACATAATAAAACATGTTCCCTCATCCTTCTGTTGGCCCTTGTCTGCGGGTACCTATCTCCCCGCCCTCGACAATCCGCGGCCCAACTCCCGGCTATTAACGCCGTCGGTCTGGTGAGAGGAAATGTCTATGAAAAAAAAAAACAACCAATCACGTGCATCGTGGCAATCGAGGCCACGCGGGATATCTATTTCAAGCTGTTGTATAACGAGCGAATCATCAAAGGCGGACTCCTGAAAACCGGCCCAAATCTTGTGGATTTCTACGTCCCCGGCCTGTTCCAAACACCAGGGATTTATCGATACAATTTGTCCACCAAAGAGAACGGCAAAGAGACCAACCGCGCCATCATCATCGAAAGCACAATCCAATCGTTCGAAGAGAAAACCCAAAATCCCGGCGTTTTTCCCAAAACCCAGAGCAGAGTGTCGATGTTTATAGCCAATCAACTCCTGGCCTTCAAACTGAAGCGCCATCAAATGAAACTGACGACTAAAACCGCCGGAGAACCGCAAGAATTGGATTACGGCCAGTACAATCCAGCGAACGGTCGTTATCAATCACTGGACAGGGCGGGATTTTCACCCCTGATGCTCGTTGGATTGGCCTATGGGCAAATCAAAAAAGCACGGGAAAAAAAACGGGCGCAAGTAAAAATTAAAACCGAGCGGACGATATATTTTGACTATCGGCTCGAATCCGCCGACGAAAAGAAAAACAAACGCCGCGTTTCGATTACGTTGACCGCAGCCGGAATCCGCGGAAACAATCAATAGTAAAATCCTTTGATCGTTCTCACATTGTATTTTTTGTCCTTTACGCGCACGCCGATTTTATGAAACCGGTTCAAATGTTTTTTGCTGGAGGGAGAGAATTGTAAGATATATTTAGCTTTGATATCCTTGCGAATTTTCAAATATACCTTTTTAATCTCTTCGGGATCATCCAGGAAAAAAGTCACACCGCCGGACGATGTGGAAATTTGCCCCAACAACTCTTGATACTTGTCTCCATTGGTTTCCACAGTCTTGCGACCGATGGAGTACACAACGGCGTTGGATCTCTCGACCCGCTTCATCAGTGTGTAGGGATCGATATAGGAGCTATTGTCCTCGCCGTCGGAAAATAGCACAATAATATTCTGCCCGGGAATCCCCTTCAGAAGCCTCACACAATAGGCGATGGCATCGTAGAGAGCCGTGGCTCCAAATGGGAAGGCCACGGACAACGAGCCCGCCAACTCTTTGATATCATTGGTAAAATCAGTGTCTTCCAAAACTTCGTGATTGAAGAAGACAACGATGGCATTATCGTTTTTGGTCATCAATTGCTCCAAAAAGATCTTTGCCGCCCCTTTCACCTCTACTATTTTATCCTTCATGGAAGAACTGATATCAATGAGAAGCACCATGTGGAATCTGGACTTTCCGCTTCGATTAAAATAGGAGACGGGATGCATTTTCCCGTCAACAGTGAGAGAAAAATCATCCTTTGTCAAACCGTCTATATAATTCCCCCGCCGATCCGTCACTACAACCGGTACCACCACCTGGGACACATCCACCTCCTGGAAATCATCCATCTTCGACGACTGAATTCCCCGGCTGGCAATAATACGGTCGTTGGCCCCCCTGACCACCACTTTCAATTCGCGATTTTTCGGATCGTCGCCAAAGTTGAACCGGAAAGAATAGGGCGGATCGCGGAATTCCTTGACCAATTGCCCGTCCACATACACCTCCACCCGCTGCACAAGATCCGCCTCCACATCGCGAAGCTGAAACCTCACTGCCTTCAGCCCAAGCCAAATGGCGCCATTGAGGGGGGAATGGATTATCACATCCGGTTGAGCGATCAGGAGCGAATCCATGCTCAACAAAAAAATGATCACAATAAGCAACAATAGTTTTATAGGTTTCATTGTATCCTCAAATATCCTTCCTGGTTAAGTTTTTTTATGGTTTTGTTCAAATAGGAGCCGTTGAATATATCAAAGATAAAGTATGTGCTATGGTAGTCCTTATGATGATTCTGGCTGTAAAACCTCCGGCAGGTTTTGGTCAAATAGTGATTCAAAAACTGCCCGGTCAAAACGGCCGATATTTTCTTCTGAAAACCACGCAAACCGACATTCACCTTAAATTCGTTGATCATCTCTCCCGAGATCCAACCTTGCCTATACAAACTCGCCAACTCTTGAGGGAACATCGCCCTCCTTTGCGAAACGAGCGTTCCGAATGTATGGTAAAAAATGCTCCCATAACGATGGTTTTCCGTC
The DNA here is from genome assembly GCA_964491915.1 of uncultured Clostridia bacterium. Classification (GTDB taxonomy): domain Bacteria; phylum Acidobacteriota; class Aminicenantia; order UBA2199; family UBA2199; genus JAHELQ01. The sequence goes on along the minus strand of CAZBHS010000035.1, from coordinate 8,429 downwards.
TCTATCTCTTGCTTCAACGGATCCTGAGCATATCCTTTGAGTTGCTCGCCTCCGCCAAACGAATCCAGAATCGTTCCATTGATGAAAAACCGTTCAGCCAGATTCATGGTTTCTGAAAAGAAAAGATTGTGGTTTTTCTCTTTACCCTCCAGAAAGCTCCGGGTCTTACGATAGTGGAATCCTGCGGTAACACGCCCCAATACCGTGACGACCTCAGCCCGCAATTCCTCGTCGCCAGAGGCTTCTTCCATCAGATGAGCTCCATATTGAACAAGAAGGGACGAATACGTACGACTGTGGTTGATCATCGGGACCGGATAAAAATCAAGGGCATTGATCAACACCGCCTGAATATGCGAAGCGTTGTAGATATAATTTCTCCCAAAAAGATGGTCGTTCAAATTGGATGCGAACACCAAATTCAGCCGTGACAAACCGCCCTGAATGTAAAATCCCATAAATCCATCGCCGGGACGTTGGGACGATACACGGCTCCACGGCGTATCAAAGCCGGAATCGTAAAAATCGTGAAGCCGGATGAGGTTTGGATTCAGAAATGATTTTATATTGAGATTCTTCGCATTCACCGCATAGGCATGCGCCAGTAGATAATCTTTCAAATGAAAGATCAAAAAATCACATTTAACCCGGTCAACAAGCTCACGCACACCTTCGCCGTTGGAACCGGCGGACACCCGTTTAACAATCTCTCTCAACACAGCCCCGAGCGCTCCCTTCGAATACCCCTTGAATCGATCGCGTACCTCTTTGGGAGCATTGTCGCTAATTCCCGGATTGGGCAATGGGTTGAAGACACTGAACAAACTCTCTTCAATATCCGCGCCCACATTCGATTTAGCTGCGAGCACGCGATCCAGCATATTGTTGATAGACGCCAACATCCCGAGCGAACAGGTCTCTTGCGATTCCCTGATATCGCCGATCAGATCCTTGTACATTTTACGAACGGTAAATTGATAGGAGGCGTCTTTAATTAATAGAGTTTTATCTCGAAGGCCCCTGAGGATGAAGTTCACGAATTTTTCATCGATACTCCCCTGGTTCACCGGAATATTCCAGGATCTCTTCAAAAATTGAAAGAAGGAATCGTAAAAGAGTTGTCTTTCCATCGGCAACGCCATCACATCCAACACCAACCGATCGTAGTCTATTTCAGCGGATCTGTGAATATAGCGGGCCGACTCGGCGATAACCTCGAGAATCGATTGCATCAACGAGGCAAACAGAGCCCGGTCGTCCTTGTCCAAAGTCTTGAAGGAAAACGCCCAATTAAACATCGCCCGGATGGTCTCCGGCTTCTTTACCGGAATTTTTTCGATATAATCCACCAATACATTGTACATCTGGTAATTCCGGGACATCAACCAAATCGTCTCATTGTTCAGCAGTTCCGGCCGGTAGTAAAATTTATTGTACACAGAGAGGAATTTCTGAAGGTTGCTGAATCTTGTCGCGCCCGGAGACATGCCTGCTACAAGTTTTTCCATCATCTGAAAATACAGATCGCCGCCATTGGCTTTCCCCGGCGCGCCATTGCCGAGCGACGCCAACCAACTCGCCTCTCCACCGGGAAAGTCCAGCGCTCCATCTTTGACATGCAAACCATACAACAATGTATAGACGTTGAATGTCTCCAATTCAGGAAACATATAATCGCTGAGTTTTTCCCGGTTACCCAATTTCACCAGATCTAAAATCTCAGCCATTTTTGTTTCGTTAAAATCGAATAAAAGCGGTTTTACAGAATCCCGGGGGAAAAAATAGGAAAACACATATAGATAGTTTAATTTCCCATCATCCTTGACAGCCAGCTCTTTTAGGAATTCCACTGGAGTCGCCGCCGGATCTTTCCCCACCAGAGACGCCCAAAAAGATTCCGCCTCTTTACCGCCGGGGAGCGACAATCTTGAATTCATAACTCGAATCGCATTGGACAGCACAAACATACCCATCAACAATTTTTGGTCATTGTAAATGGTTTTCCATTCCCCAGCCGGGCTCGCGTCGCTCCCTCCGCCGATGAATTCGATTTCCGAGTCGGAGAGCCGGTACAAAGTCCCCAGCAAAAGGGAAAAACGCTCATCTCCCAACAGGTTGACAAGCAGAGAGTCTTCATCCAGAGTGAGCCCTGTAATGTCTCCTAAAAATTTATAGCTCCAGGGTATTTCCAAATGCGTCTCTTTTAATGTGAAATTGAATATACCGGTTTTGTTCAGCCGGATCTGAATATCTTTGGGATAAGACGACGCGAATTGGAAATAGTGCATCGAGCCTGGGGTGGTATCGGGATCGACAATAAAGAGTCCTGTCTCATTTTTTTTTACGGTCAACCCCATTAACTTCAAAAACACTTTCACCTTCTGGAATTCCAACGGTTGATCCATCCGGTAATCGAGCTCTCCCGGAACGTCGGTCTTGCTCTTACGGATAAACGTCTTGAGCAATTTATGCCGGTTCATCACCATGAGAAGCTTGTTGCGGAAACCATTCTCGAGGATCTTTCCATCGGGCTTTTCCGAATACAGTAGCCGGTCGTTCAGGTAGAACAAAAAATCTTCGGCAGGGTAGTTGTAGAAAAAATTGGTATAATAACTGACCCGGTTCACATCGCCGGGAATCGTCGCCACATCGGCGGACAATGCCAGGGGACTTGTGACGGCAGCCAATATGACAAATACTAGTAAGTAACCTTGCTTCGCGCTCATAATACTAACTCCTTCTGGCTTTCGGCAAACCCGGCAATCAGCCGAGCCGTTTTTTTGTCACAATAAAATCCCTTAATTTTCAAGAGCCTTCATAAGAACGCTCTTAAATTTTTCACTGACAGTAACGCCATTGGCTTCCGCTCTATCCATAAACTCCTTCGCTTTATCGTATTTTTTCACCATAAAGTAAAGATTCGATAAATTGTTCAATGCATTCCCGTGCCTGGGATCGATCTTGATAGTCTCAAGGTACTGCTTATGAGCCTCCTGGAACTTTTTTAATTTAAAGAATATATTTCCATGCACATAATGATACTCCGCAGGCAAGCCTTCGATATTCGGAATCGGGGAATGGAGACGATTTTCAATTTGACTGAGCTGCGCTTTGGTAGCGCCGATGGCGCTCTCGACCCGGCTACGCGTCGCATCGCTCGAGGAAGCGGTCAACCTTTCCTGTAATTCCCGCATCACCTCTTTCAACTTTTGGCTCTGCTCCCGTAAGGTACTGATATACTCCATTTGAGTGGACACCCGGATATTGGACATATACTTGAAATGGGTCTTGGCATTGGAGATTTGATCCAGAGCGATTGCATACTCTTTTTGCTGATACAAAACCTGCGCCAGAATAAAATAGGCTTCGGAATATTTTGGAAATACCTCCACACACTTCTCCAAAGATTCCCGCGCCCTGGAGAGTTTGCCTTTCAAATACAATTGCTCTCCTTTCACATAAAGCCTCTTGGCCTGCTTAAATTTCTGGAAGGTGTTCTGGTCCATCAAAAACCGTTCTTGACCGAACGTAAACCCATTAAGTATCAATAAAATCGGGATCAAAAAAATAACTAATTTCATTAATGTCCTCCAATAAAAAAATTATAACACAATCAATGTAATTCAGTTCACTCTTTTAGGTTACACTCATAAGTACGGAACCGCTAGCAAAGAACGGAAAAAACAAATGATAAAAAATTTAGCGCCAATCTAAAATATTACTCACCCCCCAAAATACAGTATAGGAAAAGAAAAATACTATTTTATGTGGTATAATAGAAAGTTCGCATGATATTTCGTATCGGATCGGACATGGTGCGGGGGTGGAAAAGGATTTACTAGATGGGATATACAATGAATTGGATATATGATTATTCTTACGAAGAATTGAAACACGCGTTTAAAGATCTAGGATTCCAGGCGTTCGTCACCGATCAAATCTTCCTTTGGCTCTACCTAAAAAACATCCAGGACATCGACAACTGGAGCAATATCAGCATCAAAAACCGTGAAACCATCAAACACCACTTCGACACCAATCTCACGCCGGTCCAAACACTTGAAAAAGACGGCCACGGCACTCATAAATTCCTCTTTTCCCTCCAGGACGGCCACGCCATCGAAGCGGTGCTGATTCCCGAGAAGCATCATTATACTCTTTGCATTTCCACCCAGGTGGGTTGCCCCTTGAAATGCGCTTTTTGCGCCACCGGAACAATGGGCTTCAAGCGCAACCTCACCGCCGGCGAAATTCTATCGCAGATCCTGGCCATCAAAAAAGAGATCCCCGACTATACAGGCAAACTTAACATCGTGTTTATGGGCATGGGCGAACCGCTGCTAAACTACGACAACCTCAAAAAAGCGCTCGCTGTCATGACCTCGCCCAAAGCCCTGACCATTTCGCCCCGTAATATCACCGTATCCACCGCCGGGATTCTCGAAAAAATCAAACAATTGGAATTGGATTTCCCTAAAATAAAAATCAGTTTTTCTCTCAACGCGCCGGATTCGGAAACCCGGGAGACATTGATGCCCATTTCAAAAACAGAACCCTTAGTCGCGATACTCAATTACTTTCGCCAAAACGACCGCAAGTACCGAATCACCTTCGAGTACGTGATGCTCAGAGATATCACCGACTCTATGGAAGACGCGAAAAAAATCATCTCCCTCCTCAGAGGCATCAAGTGTAAAATCAACCTCATCCCCTACAATGAAAACGCAGCATTCTCATACAAAACGCCGGATGAACGGCGAGTGGATGAATTTGGGGAATATCTCAGCCAGAAAGGATACACAGTGATGGTCAGACGGTCGAAGGGGAAATCCATCAAGTCAGCCTGCGGTCAACTGGCCACAGGAACTTAGAACATGGCAGACATTAAAAATAATTATCCGTTTGAATTGGACAGCTTCCAGGAAGAGGCCATCCATGCAGTGGAAAAAAATCACTCGGTCCTGGTTTCAGCGCCCACCGGCGCCGGCAAGACAGTCATTGCCGAGTATGTGATGACAAAATGCTTAAAAGAGGGCAAAGGGGTCATCTACACCGCCCCGATCAAGGCGTTGTCAAACCAGAAATTTCGCGAGTTTTCAATCCTATTCCCGGACAAAGTGGGCATTGTCACCGGAGATGTCAACATCAACGCCAACGCCCCATTGGTGATCATGACCACCGAAATCTTCCGCAACCGCCTCCTGGAATCCAAACAGCCCTTCCAGGACTACTCGTGGATCATATTCGACGAAATCCACTACCTGGACGATATGGAGCGGGGCACAGTATGGGAAGAGTCGTTGATATTCCTGCCCCATCACATGAGGATCCTCGGTCTATCCGCCACTATCCCCAATGTGGACGATTTCGCCCTCTGGTTGGAGGAGATCTACCCCCATCCCATAGAGGTCATCAAAGAGGTCCAGCGCCCGGTCCCACTGCATTTCTTTTTCCAATGCCGCGGCAAAATCACCGACCAATTGAACACATTGAAAAAATTGGGCTACAGCCGCAAAGTATCTACGCTCAACGATAACGACGAGCAGCAGCAGAACCGTCCCATGCCCCTGCTCAAACACCTGTTGAGCTCCGGCCGGATCCCCTGCATCTATTTCGCCTTCAGCCGCAAACGTTGCGAATATATGGCGGAGCGCGCCTGCCGTTACGACTTCCTATTGGAAGACGAACGCCGACTGGTGATCGACACCTACGACCGCCTGGCCGCCCATTTCGGCGTCACCGGCTCCGAACGCAGCGATACGATTCGCAATTTGGTAAAAAACGGCATTGCTTATCATCACGCGGGACTGCATCCGATGCTCAAAGAAATTATCGAACAGCTCTTCTCCAAAAAGATGATAAAGATGATCTTCACCACCGAGACGTTCGCCCTGGGCATCAATATGCCGGCCCGAACCGTCGTGATTGACGAGATGCGCAAGAAGTACGGTCGTTTTTTCCGCTCCATCAAGACCCGCGACTTTTTCCAGATGGCCGGCCGCTCCGGGCGACGCGGCATCGATAAAGAGGGTTTTGTCTATAGCCGCGTCAACCAAAAAGACGTCACGTTCCAGGAAATCCTAAACGTTGTCAACTCCAGGCCGGAACCGATCCACAGCCGCTTCAACGCCTCCTACGGCACCATCCTCAACCTCTACGAAGCCTTCGGCGAAGAACTTTTCCATGTCTACCAGCTCTCCTTCCACCATTTTATGGCCCAAAAAAGCTCCCGCAAAGCCCAAATCCGGCAGATGCGCTCAAAGCTAAACATCCTCAAGCAATTGGAATATATCAAAGACCACCAGCTCACCGCCAAAGGTCACTTCGCCAAAAAAATGTACGGCTACGAATTGACCCTGGCGGAACTCTACGCCACAGGCATCCTCGAAGAGCTCACCCCCATCCAATTGGGAATACTCGCTCTGGCGGTTGTGTACGAACCCCGCCCCGGCCGCGGCAAACCCAAACTCTCCAAAGACCTAAAATTCCTTCGCACCCTCACCAGCCGCGTGGTGCACATACTCCACAAACACGAGAAGAACCGGGACATCACCCCCTTGAGCAAACGCTTCTATTATGACATGACAACCCCCATCATCGCCTGGATGATGGAAGTACCATTCAACAAAATCGTCGAAGCCATCAAGGACGACGAAGGCGAAGTGATCCGCTACTACCGCATGAGCATCCAGGTGCTGCGGGAAATGCTCGACACCCCCCTCAGCAAAGAGCTAAAAGGAAAAATCTACAAAGCCATCCAACTAATCAACCGCGACGTAATCGACGCCGAGAACCAACTCCGCCTCTCCGCCGAAGAAACCATCGACGACCAACTCCCAGACGCCAACCCCAACCACGGCACCCCCATCGCCGAATCCCTCATCGAACAATAGATGCGGGGTTCGATGAGGAAGCGAGCAAAGAAATAAGTCAAAAGCGGCCATTTTATTGAAAATCTTAACGATTACCATTATAATACTTCATGGAGAACACAAACGGAGATTGCACAATGAAGGCTCAGTATATCAATCCCTATACCGATTTCGGCTTTAAAAAGCTTTTCGGACAGGAAGCCAGTAAGGATTTGCTGATCGATTTTCTGAACGAACTCCTCCCTATCGAAAATAAGATTGTGAGCCTCACCTTCGCCAACAATGAAAAGCACGGCGCAACCACATCTGAACGAAAAGCTATTTTCGACATCCACTGCACCGACGAGAAGGGGGCGTGCTTTATTGTGGAGATGCAGAAGGCGAAGCTCAAATTCTTTAAAGACCGGGCTGTTTATTACAGTACATTTCCATTGCGGGACATGGCTGAGACCGGCGACTGGGACTTCGAACTCAAACCCGTCTATTGCGTCGCCATCCTGGACTTCCTCTTCGACGAGAAACGAGAACAAAAAGACGTCGTCACCACAGCCCGCCTCCAGGATCAATACTGCCATGTTTTTTATGAAAAGCTCCACTTTATCTTCATTGAAATGCCCCGTTTTCAAAAGAGCGGCGAACAATTAGAGAACCACTTCGAGAAATGGCTCTATTTCCTCAAAAACCTTGAAAAATTCGAAACAATCCCCGAGATCCTCCAGGAAAAAGTCTTCATCAAAGGCTTCGAAATCGCCCGCATCGCAAACTTCACTCCCGACCAACTCTACGAATACGAAGATAGTCTCAAAACCTATCGCGACCTCAAAGGCTCCATGGACACAGCCCACGAAGAGGGTTTCGACAAAGGCCACGAGGTGGGTTTTGAAGAAGGCCGCGAAACGGGGAAAATTGAAGAAAAAATCAACCTCGCCCGCTCGCTAAAACAGAGAGGATTCTCCACCACCGACATTTCAGACTTAACAAACCTCCCCGCAGAAAAAATCGAAGCCCTTTAAGCCGAATCAAGACTCCAGAGCATCGCAGCCAAACATCAAAAAACAAAAAAAGAAATCTACCTAAACCTAAGCCCCCCCAAGGCTCCCAAGAAGATTAAGAGGAAAACCAGGGGACAGGTGCGTGGGTTATTTCCATCTAGAGGAAGCTCTCGATCGTAGCGTATTATCCGCGAACGGGGCATCGAGAGAAACTGGGAGGAGGGGATGCTCGTTTCGAGGGTGTGTCGGTGATGAAGATGTGCTGGAAATTGATGATTTTTTGCTGTTTTTCTTGTGATTTAGGGCTTCGGTGATGGTGAGATTGGGATATGGAGAGAGAGCTACTGCTTCTTGGGCCGGAAGACTTCAGGTAAGTCTGTCTATATTATGTTGTTGGCCGCAATTGCCGTATCGAGAAGAGGTTTGGGGTGATGCCGGTGGGGTAGAGGTTGCGGTCTTTTTTGAGAATCGCTGTGCCGGCGAAGGTTGCGTAGGCCTGAATCAAGAACTCTTTGGACCCGATAACGGCTCCGTCGGTGAAGTAGCGGATGCGGCCCAGTAATTT
>CAZBHS010000034.1:0-61895 GCA_964491915.1 uncultured Clostridia bacterium | reverse complement strand
ATTTCACGCCGCAGGGGCCGGACCCTGAACCGGACACCGGGGAGGAGAATCCGATTCCGGTGTTGACTTCCATATCTCCAACATCGTGCGTGGCCCATGTGCCGGCGTTTGAGATGGAGGTGGAAGGGAGTGATTTTGTGGAGGGGGCCAAGATCGTGTTCCGGGGCAATGAGATGGACACGACGTTTGTGGACGCCAACCATCTGACCTGCATGATCCAACCGGACGACACGCTGTTGTCGGAGGCGGCGCAAGCGGGACATTATGATCGCGAGTTGGGATCCGCCCAGGCGGCCAACGCGTTGGTCAAGGTGCGCAATCCATCGCCCGGCGGCGGCGATTCCAATACCGTGGATTTCTCCATCTGCGAGAATTACACCTTTTCGCAACCCGGCGAAATCGAATGGGCGGATGCAGTGCTTGACAAAATTGACGCGATGGTTGTGGAGCCGGAAGGGAGGATCAATGTGCTTTATCATCGATACAGTTCCCCGGATGACCTGTTTTTTTACAATCTTATCTATTTAAGACAATCAAACGACGGGGGAAAATCATGGAGCGACCCGTTGCAGATTACCAAAAATCCTACAAACTGTTCGTATGGCGCTCAATTCATGGTGGATAGCGCGGGAATAATGCACAGCGGTCATTGCCGGCAGTCGGGCCGCGTCTATTATCACCAATCGACGGACAACGGGCATCATTGGACAAAGCCTGTGGAGTTGGATTATGAGGTACCTGAGCCGTTATTCTACTGGGGGACTGGATTCCGAATGGATGTCGATCCCGCCGGCGTGATTCATATCCTGGTCAGGGATTCTTTCGCGGAAATCGGGCGACGCAACATTATGTACGCCCGCTCCGAAGATAACGGTGTCCATTGGAGCTTTCGGCAAATGTCTGAATTGGGACATGATCCATCAATCGCTTGCGATGGAATAGATCGAGTGTACGCGGTTTGGTTGCACCCAAAGGAGAGGAGCGTGAACTCCGAATTGTCTATCGGTTTTAGCGGTTCGAATGACGGCGGTCTCACCTGGAGCGACATGCAAGTGATGAGCGGGAACTCGCTATATAATTATAACAAGAATATCCGTATGGCTGTCAATCCGAAGAATCACCATGTCTATTTGCTCTATTCGTTTAAAAACAATCCGCTAAAGGATTGGTACAGGGTCTATTTCCGTAGGTCCACCGATTTCGGCCGGACCTGGTCCGCGCCCATTGTTTTGACACCGGCTGGAGAATGGAGTGATTGGGGACAAGTCGTGGTGGATTCCGCCGGCAACATCAACGTCTTCTACATACGGCAGAGGCGTGTGTACGGTCGCCGGTCCACCGACGGAGGTGTGTCATGGACAACGGAGACGCCCCTCACCCCCGCGATGCAAGCGCCGGCGCCGACTTACCATGTCGGCATCGACGAAACCGGACATATCTCCGTGGTAACGAAATACTTCGCCGACCCTCAACAAACCTCGTTTTTTTACCGGGGCGCTGCTTACGCCGCGGATTGACAACGAGGCGAATGAATGAACCAGCAATGGTTGAGAAAAACAGGGGAAAAACAGGGGACAGGTGCGTGGGTTATTTCCTAAGTTCCCATTGAAATTATCTCTGCTCCATTCGTGCTTATGAGCTTGATTTCATTCTTTGTTAGATCGCTATCCGGGTGAAGATCTTGGAATGAGCAACCTTGAATCCAAAGACCGGGAACATCGGTGAATTTCTTTGCAGTATTCCGCTCGTCATCGCTCATTAGTAGATCCGGGATTATGGATTTTCTGCGTGGGATATTGCCTTGCCTATCAATATAGCGAACCGCTATTTCTTTTGGTTGGTCGCCATTTTTCCATGAATTTAAGCATTCTCCTGTGTCGGTATTCCACTCTTTTAGCTTGTCGTACCAATCAATCGATAGTATTTTTTTATTGTCGAAACTGTAGATTGCGCTTCTTATTCCAGTTTCGCGGATTCTTCTGCAAGTGCTAATAGTGTCTTTTTCTTCAGCCTCATTGCTTTTGAATGTTCGAATACATTCCCCGGTCTTCGTGTCCCACTCTTTGATAGTTTTGTCTTCGGAGGCAGACAGGATTTTTTTTTCGTCAATACTGTAAATCGCACTCAAGACTGGGCCTTTATGTCCATATAGCGTTCGGAGACATTTCCCAGTAGATATTTCCCACTCTTTTATTGAACTATCACCCAATGCCAGTAGAATTTTATCTTCACTTTCACTAAAAACAGCACAGTTGATTCCCGAAGATTTGTCTCTTAATATTCTTATACATTCTCCTGTGCATGAATCCCAGATTCTTATGGTATTGTCCCAGGACGCAGAGAGAATTTTTTTTTTGTCCCGGCTATACATCGCTGTTCTGATGGATTTTTCATGACCGAGCAATGCCTTCACGCATTTTCCTATCTCTTGATTCCATTCCTTTATCGCGTATCCGGCTGATATAAAAAGTATATTTTTTTCTTCGCGGTTGTTCAAAAAAACGGAGATGTTTCTCGAGCTTCTATTGAGTGTTTGTAAGCATTCTCCAGATATTACATCCCATTCTTTTACTGTGTCGTCGTGCGAGGCAGATAAAATTTTTCCTCCACCCAGGCTATAAACCGCGCTCATCACACTGTGTCTATGCCCCTTTAATGTTTGGATGCATTCTTTGGTAAATGTGTCCCACTCCATAATGATCAAGTCGTTTGAAGCTGATAGAATTTTTTTCCCATCGTGGCTATAAGTAGCGCTATTTACTCCTTTTGAATGTCCCTCTAGTGTATAGATGCACTCTCCGGTCACGATATCCCATTCTTTGATTGTGTTGTCGTGTGAAGCGGATAAGATTCGTTTGCCATCCGTACTGTAGGTCGCCCTGATGACATGATATTTATGTCCTATGTAGGTCCGCATGCATGTGCCTGTTGCCACATCCCACTCTTTAAGCGTGTTGTCGTCGGAAGCTGATAAAATTTTTCCCCCGTCTGGACTGTAGATTGCATTGTTGACGCGATCCGAATGCCCATTGTATGTTGTGACGCATTCTCCCGTGAGTATGTCCCACTCTTTGATCGTCTTGTCCTGTGAGGCTGAAAGGATTTTTTTTTCATCAACACAATAGACGGCGCTATGTACACAATCTTCATGTCCGGCAAGCGTTTGTATACATGCTCCTGAATTGGTATCCCATTCTTTGATGGTACCATCGTCGGAGGTAGAGAGAATTTTTTTCTTATTTTTACTGTAGATCGCACTATTCACTTTTCCATTATGTCCATGAAATGTGCTGTGGCATTCACCTGTTTTCGTCATCCATTCTTTGATCTTTCGATCACGAGATGCGGTCAGAATTCTTTTTCTATCTTTGCTATAAATGGCGGAATTCACTCCTCTGCTATGTCCCTGGAGGAAGATAGTGCGAGAGTTTATAAGCGATTGGTCGAAATTTGTTGCTAGATAACTGTCTTTAAATGGACGACTGCAAATGACGCTGTTTATTGTTATTTTTGAAAGATCGAGATTGGAGAAGTCGAGACCGGTCCATTCTCCTCGGGCCTTTTTCCAGATTTCCAGGATGTTCCATATGGCCAGTTTGGTTGTGCCGTCGAAGATGTTTCGGCAGAGTTCAAGGGATTGGGCCAGGAGGGTGTGGCTGTTATCGTTGATTCGCCAGATTTTATTTGAATCGAGGTAGGGTTTGTTGTGGTGTTCGCCTTCTATTTCTCCGATGTATTGTCTGGGGTAGAATGATATCACTGTATCTTTGAGGAGGGGGGAGAGTTTGTTGTTTGTGAGGGAGATGTTGGTCTGGTTGAGGATGTGGACGGCGGCGAAGAAGTCTCGGAAGTTTTGGTGGAGGAAGCGGTAGCTGGATTTTTCTTTGACCAGCATGTGGAGTTCTTTTGATAGTATTTTGATGATTTCAGTTATCTTTAGGGGTTGGTTTTGTTCGTCCGGTTTGCCGAGGGGGAGATAGGCCTCGTCTTCGTCAAAATCCGGGAATGTATCCAGGAATTCTTCACTGGTTATGCCGGCAAGGAAGGAAGCGATGGTTGTTTTTAGGGTTTTGCCGTCGAGTTCGAATCGGCCTTCGCTTTCCATGAAGTAGCCGATGGCGGGGAGGAGGTGGTTGAGGAGGAATTTGTAGAGATATTTTTTGGCGTCTTTGATTCCTGTTTGGGTGAAGTATTTTGCTACCTGGGCTTCGGTGAAATTCCAGAGAAGCTCGCCTGGGGATTCGACATTGGGCTTGAAATTGAGGTGGGAATTCGATTTTTGCTTCTGGTGGATCTCGCAGGTGGAGGCGTAGAGGGTCAGCATCATGGGATTTTTCAGGAGGTTGAGAAGGCGTTGATGAGTGGTTGCTGAATCGGAATTCGGGAGACAGACTTTGTGTTTGTCGAGGTAGTTTTGGATGGATGTCTCGCTGAGGCCCAGGAGGGTGAGGAGGTGGAAGTCGTTCCAATTCAAGGTTGAGCGCATGTCGAGTCGGCTGGTGATGATGATTTGGACGCCTTGCCAGTGCTCGATGATTTCCCTTAGTTCGATGAAGAGCTGCTGGCGTTCGATGGTGACTTCGTTGAAGCCGTCCAGGAGGAGGATGACTGATGGGGTACTGCTGGAGTCCTCTCTCAGAGGAGTCGATAGGATGTCTAGTAGTTCGACATTCCGGTCGTCTCCCTGGAGGTAGTAGCGGTGGATCATTTTTTGTATAAAATTTGTTCGCTTTTCGTCTGTGTTTTGCTCATTGAATTCGTTCAAGGGGATGAAGATGGGGACGGGGAGCATGGCGTTGAAGTTTTTGTCGTCGAGTAGCCGCTCCCAGAGGCGGATGAGGGAGACGGTTTTGCCCATGCCGCCTTCGCCCACCAGCATGGCGTGTCGGCAGTCGTCCTTCCAGATGCGAGGGATTGCTTCGAGAGCGTTTAACGAGTTTGTTTCGTTGGATTCATCTTGTGCATCGTTCAATCGAACCGGAGCCTCGATGAATTCCTGCCTCTTTTTCTGCTGGGCCGGCGAGAGGATAATCTCGGAGATGTCTAGATGGCGGAATCGACCGCCGCTTCCGCGGAGATTACTTTTATAGCGGCGGGAACCGTTAAAAATTTTCTCCAGCAGTTCTCGTCGTCCGATTTTTTTCTCGCCGAAGCCGAATTCGTCTTCCAGGAGTTTGAGAATATTGTCGAAGCGATCTCGATCATCTGAGTAACACCTCTCGATCTCCGCTGCCAGGCCCGAAATATCCATGATGTGGTCGTGCAAGTTGAAGCCTTTAGAATTATTCAAGAATTCTGTTTGGTTTCTGTTGAGTTGGTATTTTCGCTTTTTTTCCACCAGGAGAAACAAGCGGATGCCTTGCGGGTAGTTTTTAGGCTCGTCGCTTTCGAAAAATTTCTCGACCGTCTCCGTAATCTTTTCCCAGTCATTTTGGGAGGTCACTTGAAAGGCTATCCCTGTCTTCCGGCAGCCCAGGTCGATGCCTGGGTAATTCCCTTTGGTCCAGTTTAGATTCTCGAGCTCATAGTCGTACAGGGTGTTGAGTAATCGGAGCGCGAGATTTTCCGATACGCGGTTAATGTCTGTATATCCTCTGGCATTGGATATTTTGACTGCCGCTACCCATTGGGATAGCAAAACAATGACCCGCTTTACCTCGTCCATTTCCTTCATAACATGATCATACCTTATTTTGATGCTGGATTTCAAGAGATATGGGAATTGATTTGGGGAAATCGGAGGCGCCTGTCCCCTGAGTTCTCCTGGAGCTTTTGTGAATGGGATGATGGCGGTGGAGGGGGAGTTTGGGGTCGATTTCGTGGAATGTGGTGATTGTTGGAGGGGAGATAGTGGTGTTTTGATTATTGGGGAGATTTGTTTGAAATATAGAGGGAATTTGATACAATAGTTAGGTGGATTAATTATTTTTTTTGCCTTTTAGGAGGGCTTTTATGAGGCGACGGGGAATGATTCGGGTTTTGGTTACGTTGGTTGTGGTGTTTTTGGCGGCGTCGGCGGTGTCGGCGGGACAGGGGTATGAGAAAGAGGTATCGGCTTTGGAAGCGTTTGTGCCGCGGCATATGAAGGTGGACCGGATACCGGGGCTGACCATCGGCTTTTACCAGGGGGACGATACCTGGGTGAAGGGCTTTGGAGTGGCTGACATGGAGAATGGGGTACCGGCGAACGAGAATTCGTCGTACCGGTTGGCATCCGTGAGCAAGTCCATGACCGCGGTGGCGATATTGCAATTGGTGGAGAAGGGGCGAATCAAACTGGATGACCCGGTGCAGAAGTATGTGTCGTTTTTCCCCCAGAAGAAATGGACGGTGACTGTGCGGCAGGTGTTGGGGCATTTGGGGGGCGTGAGCCATTACCGGGACTTTAAGTCGGAACTTCATATCAAGGAACATAAAGATACGCGGGAAGCTGTCGATATTTTTTCGGATTTTGACCTGACGGCGGAGCCGGGGACCCGGTATCAATATAGCAGTTATGGGTATAATTTGTTGGGAGCGGTTGTCGAGGGGGCGTCGAAGCGGCCGTTTGGGGAGTATTTGAAGGAGCGGGTGTGGAAACCGCTTGGTATGACGGATTCTTATATGGATGACCCGGAGGAGTTGATTCCCAACCGGGTGAGAGGGTACCGGGTTGTGGAGGGGAAGCTGCGGAACTCGGAGTTTATAGATATCTCCAGCCGGTTTGCCGCCGGCGGGACGCGATCCACGGTGCCGGATTTGTTGAAGTATGTCCGGGGCTTCGAGACGGGGAAGCTGTTGTCGCAAGAGAGTTTGCGGCAGATGTTTACCTCGATGCAAACGGAGGACGGGCGGCTGACCACGTATGGCATGGGCTGGCATGTGCGGCCGATAAACGGCCGGTTTTGCGCCTTTCATACGGGGGGACAGGCGGAGACGCGGACGTTGTTGGTGCGCTTCCCGGATGTGGATTTCGCCCTGGCTGTGGCATACAATTTCGAGGGGGGGCGGCTGTGGGATTATGGACGGCGGTTGGCGCAATTGGTGTTGGGGGAGCCGTGGAACATGGAGGTGGATACCGGCTCCAAAGAGACGGACCTCTTGTACGAAGGATTGTTCGATGTGTACAATCATGGCTTGGCCTGGTACTTGCACTGGGGGGGCCGGCGGGATGATATCGAGAATCAGAAAGACATCGAAGCGGCGTTCGCCTATTTGAACACTCGTGGCGCTGTGGCCAACGGGATTCATCCGCAGGCGGATGAGGCGTTTACGAAGGTTGGGGCTTTTATGGCGGCGGAGTTGGCCAAGAAACATGGGCTCGATAGCTTGAAGGTGTACCATAAGACCGGGCCGTTGCGGTTTTTTTATGATTATATGACACTTTACCGCTCCTCTGAAGCGATCCCTCAGCCGTTGCGGCTCGATGGGGGCTTGGAGACTCAGGTGGAAGCCTGGCTGCCGCAGTGGACGAAGGTGTATACCCCATGGGTGCGGCGGTTGTGGATTGATGAACATACGGATTTCAAGGCTGTGGGGGCGAGGTTGGAAGCGTTGTTCGGCGAGAGCGGCCTCCGGCCTAATTTTTTACAACCGATGTTTGCGGCGAATCGTTATTTTTATTGCAATGGTAAAGAAGCGCAGGCTCTGGAGAGCGCTAGAATCGCTTCGCGGCTCTATCCGCGGTCGGTGGTGCCGTTGGTGATGCGGGCCAATACATTGTTGGCGTTCGGTAAGGATGCTGAGGCTGCGACGTGGTATGAGAAGGCGAAAAAGATCGATCCCAAAGCCGGCGTACTGTCGGAATTCAGCTTTTTTGTGGCCGCCGCTCATATGGAGGTGGCGGGGAACTTCGCGGGAGCGGAAAAGATGCTGCGCAAGGGACTGGACTTTCACCCGGGCAATCCGCGTCTTCATGATGGGATCGCGCAAATCTACCTTATGAAAGCGAAGAAGCATCTGCGCAAGGCGTTGGACACGGATCCGACGTTTGAAGCGGCGCGCAAGCGTTTGAAGCGATTGGATTGATTGCTGGGGAAGATAAAGATGGAGATGAACGTACTATGAATTGGCGGGAATTACCATTTATCCGGGGGGTGCTGCGGTGGTCCGGTTCCGCCGGCTACGCCATCGAAGGCATTCTGCACGCCACCAAGAGCCAGCGGCATATCAAGTTTCACTTATTGTCGGCGTTTATCGTGTTGTTCGCCTGTTTTATCATCGGTGTAACCAAGTTTGAGTTTATCGCTATTTCGCTGGTGACGCTATTGGTGATCGCGGCGGAGATGTTTAACAGCGCGATAGAGGCGGTGGTGGACGCCAAGACGGCGGAGTACAATGATTGGGCGCGGATCGCCAAGGATGTGAGCGCAGGGGCTGTGTTGGTGTGCGCCGTGGGGGCCGCTATCGTGGGGTATTTGGTGTTGTGGCCCTATGTGATTCGCCTGTTGAAGGAGGGGCCCTGGGTCAGCAAGCACGATCCGGAGAATATCGCGGTATTGGCGTTGATTATGGTGATGGTGATGGTGATTTTGCTCAAAGCCTATTCCGGTAAGGGACAGGCGCTCAGGGGCGGTTTTCCCAGCGGGCACGCGGCGTTGTCGTTTTCTGTGTTCGTATCCGTGACTCAAATCACGGATATCTCGATCATCATCGTTTTATTTTTCGTTGCGGCGGCGGCGGTTACCATCAGCCGTTTTTTTATGAAGGTGCATACGTTTCTGGAGGTATCGAGCGGAGTTGTCATCGGAAGCGCCATCACCTATTTGTTGTTTTTTATTTTTTTGGCATGATAATATATAGTGGGGGGAAGTACAATGAAAAGTATTAGATCGCTCATATTGTTGGTGGCGGCGCTGTCGATGGTGGCGGCGGGATGTAAAGTGGATGGTGATAACGGCAATGGCGACGAGCCGCCGAAAGAGAATCCCATTCCGGTGTTGAGCTCGATATCTCCAACGTCAAAGGTGGCGCACTTGCCGGCGTTCACCTTGACCGCCACTGGATCCGGTTTTGTCGATGGAGCGGCCATCGTTTTTAAAGGGGTGGAAAAAGAGACGGCATTTGTCAGTTCAACGGAATTGACCTGTACCATCACGACGGAGGATACGGCATTGTTTGCCGTTGATTCCGAATTATCGGCTCCGCAGGCGAACGCGTTGGTGGTGGCCCGCAATCCGTCGCCCGGCGGCGGGGATTCCAATTCTATGGATTTCACCATCAAGGCCAACCATACGTTCACAGAGGAACAGAATCTGAGTTCTCAATTTGAGCGGACTTTCCATTTGGCGATTTTGGTGGAGCCGGAGGGCGGGGTGAACGCGGTGTTTTCCAACGTGGTGGATTATTTTCCACAAAAGCTCTACATGCGGCGGTCCAGCGACGGCGGCGATTCCTGGGGCGATTTACTGGAAGTGACCAAGAATCCGGAGAATATGCCGGCCTGGCCCGAGTTGGCCCTGAGCGACGCCGGCGATTTTTATTGCCTGCACTCCAGGGAATTGAACGGCCGCCTCTATTTCCATCGTTCCAGCGATGGTGGTCAGACCTGGACAACGCCGGTGGAGGTGGCGGATTACTATATTCCGGTGGCTACCAATAACACCGACGCCGAAATGGTGGTGGATAGCCAGGGGAATATCAATGTGGTGGTTGATATGAACGAGGTGGAGGCCTCGGCGGGCAATATCTTTTTTACCCGTTCATTGGATGGAGGCGTCAGTTGGAGTGAGCAACTACGTCTTTCGGATATGAATTCCGCAATCAAACCGGCCATTGCGGTGGATTCCCAGGATAACATTTACGTGGCGTATTTACTGGCGAAAACCGATAATGCCAGACCCACGTGGTATGTTCATTTACGGCGGTCCAGCAACGGGGGAGCCCAATGGACCACGGGGATCAATATCAATGAAGGATACGGAGGGTACGGCAACGGTTTTCCCGCCATTGCCGTCAATCCGGTGAACGATCATATATACGCCGTATGGGATTCGCGGGAGTACCGGTTATGGGGAACAAACCAGGTCTATTTCAGTCGTTCCACAGATCGGGGGGCAACCTGGTCGGCGCCCCTGAACATCTCCGCCAATCCCAACATAAATCATTACGCGGAAATGGCGGTGGACGCCGCCGGGAACATCAATGTTATCTGGCCCCATTCCGGAGGTCTTTGGTTTAGACGTTCCACCAATGGCGGCGACACCTGGAGTCAAACGGTGCAGGTGTCCGAAACCGGCAGAAATTCCTACTGGTGTAGGTTGGGAGTGGATGACGCCGGCAATATCAAGGTCCTCTGGCGTTCCAATATGCCGCCGGGCTACCAGATCTACTTTTGCCGCAGTGAGTAACGAGTTTTTTTTATTTGAATAATTCTCGCCGTTTTTTTATAATACTGGCATGAACCAGGAAACTATACAGATTGTACCGGAAATCGACTTGATGGCTGAGGCGCGGCAATTACGCGTCAAGATCGACGAGGCGTTGAAGAAAGAGATGCGGGAATCGGCCCAGCAATCGATGTTGGGTCTCTTTTTATCTATCGGCGGTTTTTTCATTTTAGGCGGCATTCTTTATATGTTGGTGGCCTATGTGTTGATTAAGGCGGAAATCACGGGGCCCGGGGATTTGCCCTTCGGCTTGTTCTTTTTAATCTACATCATCGTGTTCGCCGTATTGTTGGCGGTGAGCGCGCATTATGAACCGAAAAAGCAATATTATACCGGCAAGGAATTCTCCGGGCGTGTGTACGACGATCCTTTCACGCTTCAGGACAATCTGGACCGGCGTCATATAGCGTTGGGACTTTTTTTGGTGATTCCCAACTTTTTCCGCATGAATATGAAAAACCTCTACGATTATTGGACCTCCAACTCGCCGGTCACCAATTCGACGCTGGCGGCCGCCATCTTGATCTTCATCAAGGAACAGAAATGCAATGCCGAAATTTTCGAGGCTTTGCGGGCGTTGAGGTTCGGCGGCCCCGCCATTTCCCAAACCCTGGGCTACCTGCGCTTGATCAACTGGATCGAGACCGGAGAGGAGGATGGCCGCACCTATGTTTATTTGACCGAAAAGGTTAAAGACATACTCTATTATTGATTGAAAAAAAATGATATGATAGTGGTTTAAGGAGGGTGGGCTATGTGCATAGAAACCGAAGAACAACTGCTGCGGATGCAGGAGATCGGCAAGATTGTGGCAACCGCCAGAGAGGAGATGCTGGGAAACGTGAAACCCGGAATCACCACCGGGGAGTTGGACCGTATCGGCGATGAGATTCTGCAAAAATTCGGGGCGCGCTCAGCTCCCAAATTTGAGTATCAATTTCCCGGCGCCACGTGTATCAGCCTCAATCATGTGGCGGCTCACGGCATTCCCGGAGACAATGTGATCCACGAGGGCGATCTCTTGAACATCGATGTGTCGGCGGAGAAAAACGGTTTTTACGCGGATACCGGCGTGTCCATGGTGGTGGAGCCGGGAAAACCGGAATTAAAGACATTGGTGGATGTATCCCGAAGCGCTCTTCACAAGGCTATTGCCCAGGCAATCACCAATAATCCCATCAACCGCATCGGCGAAGCCATTCAGGAAGAGGCGCGGAAAAACGGTTACACGGTTTTGAAGAATCTCACGGGCCATGGTATCGGCCGGAAACTGCATGAAGAGCCCCGCCATATTCTAAACTATTACGAACCCTGGGATGACGAACCCCTGAAAGAGGGGATGGCGCTGGCCATCGAGACTTTTATCTCCACCGGCTCTCAATACGCCCACGAAATGGCCGACGGTTGGTCCCTCACCACCCTGGACGACAGCCTGGTGGCACAATTCGAGCACACCATCATCGTCGCCGCCCAAACCCCCATCATCCTCACCCAGATCTAGATGCTTTGAGAACTACAGGAGAAAATTATGAATCAATTTGATGTCGTGTTTGTGTTGCCGTATCCGTTTGCCGATCATCCGTCGTTTCCCGAGGGGTTGTTGAAGCGGTCGTTGGAGCGGAAGGGTTTTTCTGTTGGGGTGATCGAGACGCCGTTTTGGCAGGAGAGCGAGTCGTTTTCGGTATTGGGGCGGCCGAAGCTGTTTTTCGCTGTGATCGCCGGTCCTGTGGATTCGGTGGTGTCGAATTACACATCGTCGAGGAAGCGGCGCAATGAGGATTTGTACCAGATGGAGGGGGAAGCGTTTTTTAAGGATTATCCCCCTTCGATTAAATATAAGATCCGGCCCGACCGGGCGGTGACGGTGTTCTCCAACCGCATTAAAGATGTATTCAAGGATGTGCCTATCGTGATCGGGGGTGTTGAAGCGTCGCTCAGGCGGTTTGCCCATTTTGATTTTCAGCAGGATAAGGTTCGCCGCTCTATTCTCCTGGATTCCCGCGCCGATATTCTGGTGCATGGGATGGGGGAGATGCAGATCGTTGAATTGGCGGAGCGGGCGAAGAGGGGCGAAGATCTCGATGCCGTCGATATTCCCGGCACTACGTCCATCAGGCGGGAAGAGCCGGAGGGGGATGGGTATCTGCGCTTGCCGCCGCTGGAGGATGTTGTGGCCCAACCGGAGTCGTTGCTGGAGGTTTACCGGATGACGGAGACCGCCCGGCTCAGCGGCAAGGGTTTGATTCAAGGGCATGCCAACCGGTTTGTGGTGGATCATCCGGCGCGGCATTACACTCCGCAAGAGTTGGAGTGGATTTACGACGCTCCGTTTGAGCGGGTGCATCCGTCGTTTAAAAACTTTTCCCCGGCCCTGGCGATGAATTTGTTCAGTATTTCATCGCATCGGGGATGCGGCGGCGGTTGTTCGTTTTGTTCTATCTCCCTTCACGAGGGCAAAGGAATTGTGTCGCGTCCGTTGGAATCCATTCTGCGGGAGATTCATTCAATTAAATCCCATCGCCGGTTCAGGGGTGTGATTTCCGATATCGGCGGGGGATCGGCGGAGAATTATGGACTGGATTGTTCTCTCTCCACCGGCACGTGCCGTCGCCCGTCCTGTCTTGATCCGGGAGTGTGCGAGCGGTTGCCCGCCACAAAGCCGTTTTTGGAGATGTTGCGGGAGGCCAGGCGGCAGCAAGGTGTGAAGCAGGTGTTGGTGGGTTCGGGGCTGCGCTATGATATGTTGTTGCGGCATCCTGTTTTGCTGGAAGAGGTTCTGCGCCACCATTGCGGCCGCTATTTACGGGTGGCTCCCGAACACACGTCGGACCGGGTGCTCGGCTTGATGCGCAAACCTGGATTCGAGGTGTTTCAAGAGTTTGTGAAGCTTTTTAATTCCATCAATAAGCAGTTGAAGCGCAAGATTCAATTGGCTCCGTATTTGGTGGTGGGTCACCCGGGGGAGACCTGGGACGATGTGTTGGAAATGAGAAAAATCATGAAGAGTCTCGGATTGTCGATGCTGGATACTCAGATTTTCACTCCCACGCCCGGCTCCTTGTCCACAGCCATGTATGTGGCGGGTCAAAGTCTAGCCGGTGATAACATCCAGGTGGAAACCGATGTAAAAAAGCTTCAAAAAAGAAAATCATCGCTGGCAAAATGATATCGCCGCTTTGAATTTGAGGATCTTTCCAGGCGTATCACTTAATTTTAGAATTATTTATACAACATAATGATAAACTTCTTTAATTTATTTTTATTTTCTGGTAATATGTAGCTTAATCTTTATAACGAAGACAAATATGGAAACTTCCCGATCAGATGAAAAAAAAACGAAGAAGGAGCTAATCAGGGAACTTCAGGAATTGCGAAACCAGCTCAAGCGCACTTCTGATTCCTGCTCTGAGAATTGCGGTGAAAAAGAATCGCTGCAAGAATGGCTTCACGAGCATCAGGCCCTACTTGAAGACCATGCCGCCGTCATTTATCTCGGCGATCCCGATTCGTTGAGAATTCTCTACGCGAACCGGGCTGCCCAGGAATTTTATGGCTATGACTTACAGACGTTTTTATCAAAAACTATTCCTGAAATCAACACGTTGCCGGAAAGTGAGATTCGGAAACATATTCAAATAACTCTGGAGAAAAAACGGCATTATTTCGAATTTCGCCACCGTTTGTCAAATGGCGAGGTAAAGGATGTGGAGATACGGTCCACACCTGTTTATATCGGCGAGAATAAGCAAGCGTTCTTCGCTATTGTCCACGATATCAGCCAGCGAAAGACTTTGGAGACCGCTCGCGTCGAGGCGGAAAAACGGTTCAAGATCGCCTTTTACACCAGTCCGGACGCCATTGTTATCAACCGGTTGCGGGATGGCGTCTGCGTGGATGTAAACGAAGGATTCGCCGGTTTAACGGGATTCAGGCGGGAAGAGGTGGTGGGACAACCGGGGGCCGACATCCAGTTCTGGCGCGACCTCGATGTTCGCGCTCAATTGATAAAAACGATCCTGGAAAAGGGCAACGTCAAAAATCTCGAGACTGTGTTTAGCCTCAAAAATGGAGAGAAACGTACAGGATTGATATCCGCCCGGATTATTCATGTCCACAACGAGCCTCATGTTCTGACTATTATCCGCGATATCGAAGATTGGAAAAAGGACCAGGAAGCGTTAAAAGAGAGCGAGGCCAAATATAGAACGATTGTGGACAATGCTCTGGTAGCGATATATATCACCCAGGACCACACGTTGAGGTTTTGCAACCAGCGATTTGCAGAGATGTTCGGTTTCAATGATCCCCAGGAGGCTTTGGGGATTCATGTGAATAAGATCATTAGCCCCAAAAGCTGGGATATGGTAGACCGGGAGGTGCGACGTAGGGAAAACGGTTCCAAAGAGTATTCCCATTATTTTTTCTATGGGATCCGCACCGATGGTTCCGAATTCGAAGTTGAGTCGTATGGCAGTCGTATTCGTTATCAGGGAAAACCCGCGGTTCATGGTGTATTGATCGATGTCTCCCGGCAACGTCAATTGGAACAACAATTACGCCAGGCTCAAAAAATGGAGGCCATCGGTACATTGGCCGGAGGTATCGCTCATGATTTCAACAATATTTTAGGGGCCATCATCGGTTACACTGAGCTCTCTTTGAGTTGCATATCAGCGGAAGAACGGACCCATGATTTTTTGAACAATGTGCTGAAGGCCGCGGATCGGGCGAAAAATTTGGTTCAACAGATTTTGACCTTTTCGCGCCAACACGAGTTGGAGCGCAAAGCGGTGAGAGTGACATTGATTATCAAGGAGGCGTTGCACCTGTTGCGGTCGTCGTTGCCCGCCACCATCGAGATTCGTAGGCATATTTGCGATGATACATGTATGGTGTTCGCGGATCCTACCCAAATTCACCAGGTATTGATGAATCTGTGCACCAACGCGGCGCACGCCATGAAAGAGAAAGGGGGAGTTCTAACGGTCAATGTGGATGAGGTGGAGCTTTCCGCCGATGAAACAATGAATGGCAAACTGAAGGCCGGGACTTATCTTCGTTTGAAGGTTTCCGATACCGGTAAGGGGATCCCGGCGGCTATAAAAGAGCGGATTTTCGAGCCTTATTTCACCACCAAAAGCGCGGATGAGGGAACCGGACTCGGCCTGGCGATGGTGCACGGAATTGTCCGCGGATTGAACGGCCATATCGAGGTGGAGAGCGAGATCGGGCTCGGAACCACCTTTACCGCCTATTTCCCGGTGATCAAGCAGGACCACGCTCTGGTAACCGACTCTATGGAGGCGATTCCCACTGGAAAGGAGAAAATATTGTTCCTGGACGATGAGGTCCCGTTGGCGGACCTTGGCAAGCAAATGTTGGAGCAATTGGGCTACCGGGTGGTGGCCAGAACATCCAGCGAGGATGCGCTGGCGGCGTTTAAGCAGGATCCCTGTTGGTTCGATTTGGTTATTTCGGACCAGACCATGCCGCATATGACGGGGAAGGAGCTTGCCCAGGAATTAGTCAAAATCAGAAAAGATATCCCCATCATCATTTGCAGCGGTTTCAGCGAAATCATCAGCCAGGAGCAGGCGACCAGTATCGGTATCAACGCGTTCGTCATGAAACCGTTGGTCAAAAAAGATTTAGCCAATATTGTCCGCAATGTCCTGGACATGACAAAAAAGATTGCGGAAATTAATTAACCGTTCATTCTCTTATAGATTGTATTCACATCCCAGCAGAGCCGCGAATGGTTTTGCTCCCTGGCTCCAGGGTTCCTCATTCCTTTCGTTTTCGATGAGTCCGATGAAATAGAACCGGGCTTCGGGAATAAATCGATAGACTATCCGCAAAATGCCACGTTTATTGGGGGTATCATGGAGGATGTCGCCGATCTCCTGAGGATAGTATTCACCGTAATTGGCGCCGACCAGCCATTCGTCCCCTTGAAACATGATATCGATATAACCGCCGGAACCGGTGATGGGAGTTTTGTATTGATAGAACACGTCGCGGTAATAGAGACTGCGGGGCCAGAATATATCGTCCTCATCGAATGGCCGGTGGAATCCGTATTTATCGGAAATCCATTCGCCGGAGATGCGGATATTTGAGAAGCGGATCATAAAATCAACGCCTGAATGGCCTTTGTACAGTTTTTGCCATTCTGAGCCATAGCCGTCGTGGACTTTGTGCGAGGCGCCGATTTGCCAATTCTTTCCATGGAAGCCGAAGCGAAAGATTCCGGCTTTTCCGGAATTGGTGTCGCGGTTTTCTTCTCCGTTAACCGCCGCAACGTCCAATGACATGAAGCTATTTTTCCAATTTAGGAAAATACCGGTCTCACGCCAGAGGATCGCCTCGGAGCGGATGAACGGAGCGCCAAAATTCAGGTTGTTTGAATGGTGGGGGAAAAAGGTTTTGCCGAACGGAGTTTGGGCTTTCCCGATGGCGACGGCGAATTCTCCGAATTCGAAGCGGATATTCATTTTGGACATTTCTATATCTTCCACCTCGAAATTGGCGAAATAGTGTTCGCGGTAATCATCTTTCAGGATATTTTCCCCAAACGGTTGGTTCAGGAAGAATTGAGTTTCAAAGACAAGGGTGCTCCAGTTGTTTTTTTTCTTCACTACCAGATCGACCGCTGCTTCGGCTCCGAATGAGAATTCGACGCCGCTCCAGTAGATGCGTTGGTCGTTGAGGGAGTAGACGCGGAAATCAACTCCCATGTCAAGCGTTGTGTTGGGGGACAATTTAATGGTGTCGATGGCCATCAGTTGGCCGCACAGGGCTATTGCCAGCAAAAAGATAATTAAGGGACATTTTTTTTCTAGATTACAAAACATTATTTACACTCCGGGAAAAATCAGAATTTAAAAGATATAAGACAATCCCCACATCAAATGATGGGTTGTGAAGGACATCTCGAGAGTTCCGGCGCCATCGTTGAAGGTCAGATCGTGCAAATGGGAATAAGCGATCTTGTATTCCAGATAACAACCGAAATGGGGGGAAAATTTATAGCGCATTCCCATGCCAAATCCAAGGTTGAAGTTATTGAAGCCCGACTGATAGGAATAATCGTTCCAGGCCGGCGCTGTTTCTCTGAGTTTCAATTCAAGATGGGGGATGGAGGGGCCGATTCCCGCGGCTAGATAGGGTTGCATTCTCCCTTCGGGAATGGCGGGTGTTGGATCGAGGAGCCAGCGGTAGGAAAACAGAAGGCTGAGATGATTCACTCCGTGCGAGACGCTGAGGTAGTCGATATAATCTCCCACAGCCGCGGTTCCATCCAGCGGCTGGCCATTGTAGGTTCCGCTGATGTTTACATTTTGTCGCGGTTGGTTGAGGAAGATTTTAAGATGGGTGAATTCGACGCCGATGCCTATGTGTGGATTGGATTTGAAGAAGTGAATGAAGCGATAGCCATAATAGGGTTCGGTGAAGGCTTTCAAGGCGTCGTTGAATTTCAGTTGAAACAACGGCTTGATAAAGGCGTTGGGAATAATCGAATTGTCGGGGAAGAAGGAGTCGTCTTCGAAGCGGACATCTTCCAGTACGAGCGAGTTCCCGCTCCAATCGAGTTGGAGGTCGGAATGGGTGGGGAAGGATTTCCCGCGATTGTATTCAATGTAATTCAGTGTGATTTTATGGGGACTCTTGTTTCCAGCGCATGCGACGGTAAGAACCATGACGATGAGTAGGATAGTCCGTTGGATTTGGATCGTTGTTTGCATCTCATATTTTACGGAAAATGGAAACCGATTGCAAGAGTGTAAAAAAAAGTAGAGATATTTCTTTTTGATTTTATTAAATGGCCATTGTATAATACTGGCATGCAAAAAAACGAATCCCCTGAGCAGCTTATTCGGTTTTTCAAAGAACACAACGGTTACATGAAGACCGGACAATTGAAAGGTGAATGTAGCGACGCGCTCGTTAAGGAGTTGGAAGCGGAGGGGACGATTGTAAAACTTCGGCATGGATTATACCGTTTGGCTGATATCGAAGGCTTCGATGACGAGCGTATTCCTTTGCCGTTTATCGACGCTTGCCACTCGCTTCCGCTGGGGATAATTTGTTTGGCCTCCGCCGCCTATTACCATGATTTGATCGCGATACCGCCGGGCATCACGGAGGTTGCGGTTCCCCACAATATCAGGGTGCCCCGTTCGTTGGCCATCACTGTCGATATCCTCTATTTCAGGGACCGTTTCTACAATACCGGCGTTGTCAACGTCCAGACGAATTGGGGCGAGGTCCGCTTCTATGACCGGGAAAAGACAATCTGCGACTTGTTCCGCTATCGCAAGAAGGTGGGGGAGGAGTTGGCCCTCGGGGCCTTGAAAAAATATGTGGAGCGCCCGGATGCCGATTTCGGCGCCCTTTTGAATATGGCGACCCAATGCCGGGTCAAATTGATTTTACAACCTTACCTCAAAGCGCTGGTCTGGGCTTTGTGATTTAATGGGCGCAACTGCCGCAATTGTGGCTGGCGCAGGTCCCGCAGGATGCCGATGCGGAGCCGGAGCTCTCGCAAGCGATTTCCACTGTCGATGACAGGGATCGTATCAGTTTTTCGAATATTGTGTCGCAGTCATTGCAATGATATTCATAAATCGGCATGGTTCAACCTTCCTCCAGAATTTTTTTCATACTCTTTTTATAAATCATATTTTAAACCATATCGTCCCCCTTGTAAACTTCACTTGAAACTCCGCTTGACTTCTTGTTGGGATTTATCTATATTTTTAAGTTAAGAAAAATAACAATTGGAGGACAAATGAAACTAGTAAGTCACATTTTCAAGAAAAAATCCATTCTTTGTTTAGGGGTGGTGATCGCTGTATGTACACTGGCTCTTTGGGCGTATGACGCCTGGGATTACGGCAATTACTCCGCCTACAATACGACGCGGATCGCCACCTACAATTTTAACGATGGAATTGGAACCGTCACGCATGACGATTCGGGGCGGCAAAAAGACGGTACTCTTTATGGAAACACGTCGTGGGTGAATGAGCGGGATATCAATATCAGTGGAGTCAACGCCGCGTTGGAATTCGATGGGTATGGGGATTATGTGCGGGTGCCCCATAGCGACGATTTCAATATTTACAGCACCGATGTAGACGGCTTTGTCATGTCGGCCATGATAAAGGTCCCGGCCACTTGCACCAAAAGCTATCTATCGATTTTGAGTAAGATTTATCGTGATCGTGATCCTGACCATCCGTATGACTACGCGTATGATTTTTCGTATGGATTTTATTTTTACCTGACCAACGGCAAGCTCCGCTTTTCCGCATACGACGGCCAGCCGGATCAATATCCTTCGACCGACTATCTCAACATTCAGGATGCCGATGGGGCGGATCTCCGGGACGGCCAGTGGCATTTTGTGGCGGTGGAATTCCATAGCGGAACTTATAAACTGATCATTGACGGTTCTACGGTTGAAACAAAATCGTCTACCATTCAACCGGGATACAAAGTGGACGACCAAAAAGATTTCTTTATTGGAAAACGGGATGTTTCCTGGGATTATGACAAAGATTTCGAAGGCATTATCGATTGCGTCTATTTTTACGAGATCGATGGCGACGCCATCCAGAATCCCGCTCATCAGATGTGGAGCGGTACCAGCGCCGGTTATTGGAGCTTTGATGAAGGAAATGACAATATCCCGCATGATATTGTCAACGACCTGGTGCGCTGGACTTCAGGGACCCCAGGATATCATAGTTACGGACAGGCCTTCGGCAACGGCGTTTGGTTTGCGCAACGCCCGTTCGCCTGGAAAGGCGAGCACAATATTGAATTGAACAATATTTCCGAGCAAAATCTGGCGTACGTACGGGTGTATGACCCGGTGAATGTGCTCGATTTTGACGCTCCAGCCGGAGGCGAAAACTTGTATGTCGAGTTCCTGATCAAACCGGAGAATATTCGGTACCAGACTCCCAATTATGTTCTGACAAAATTTGACGACATGCCGGTTCGGAATGGGTATAGGTTTTATCTGATTGGCACCAGTGCATATTATGCCGGGCAATTGGTGTTTGAAACCGCCAATAATGGAACCACCGCTTCGCTAACGACGCCCATTGATTCTGTCAATTACGCATGGATCCATGTTTGGGGATGGGTGCAAAACGGAACGATGTTCTTGAAAATGAAGAATGAGGAAACCGGTTATGCCTGGCCCACAATGGCCACCCAGAGCGTGGGAATCGGTCCCACCAGCAGCGATTTGTTCTTCGGTACTCAATTGATCTTTGGAAATCCCGATCACAACAATACTTACGACGGTCATCTGGATGAAGTGGTGATCGCCCACTGTTTCCCGAACTAATTATTCTTTTTACACCCGGGCGGGCTGTTAGTCTGCTCGGGTGTAGTATTCTAAATTCGAGTGAAAATCAGTTTGAATACAAATTGAGGTAGTAGTCTTTAATCGATTCGAGCCAGGTTGCGGCCGCGGTTTTGGCCGGTTGACCGAGGGATTGGACGGCGGCGATGTAATTGTTTAAGGTTGTGGCTTTGAGTTCAGCGACGAGGGCTTCTGGGGGAAGACTGTTTGCGGGTGTTTGGAGTTTGGTCTTCAGTGTGTCCCAATGGTCGATGAAACGCTGCTGGTCGCCTGCGTATGAGGGCAATGGGTCGTGGGTTTTGGCAAGCTCCGAGAGGGAATGGTTGAATTTTGACGTTAGATCTCCCAGGCGTTTGATCCGTTCGGCCAGCGCGGAATCGAGATTGGCCAGTCCGCCGTCGAGGGTGAAGGAATCGAAGCTATCCCGGATGAACAATTGGCGGATATGCGTGTACCAGGCTTTGAGTGCGTGGAGGTTGCCTATATAATTGAGGTTGCTTTGAATGACCCGCTTGACGCTTTTGTAGACTCCCTGCCGGTAGGCGATGGAGCCTGCTCTCAACGTTTGGGGAATGTGGATTTTGTCTGGTTCGGCGACATCTTTGCGGCAAACCAGACCGGCGGGAATCACTGTCCCGTATTCGATACGGCAGGGTCCCACAAGACCTCCCTGGCCGCCGAGGAAAATCGGCGCTTGGTCCAGGAGTACGCCGCGGGGAACATCACCGACGAGGGATGCCGTCGCTTTGTCCTGGTGGGGGGTGAAGTTAAAATGGATATAGGACGAGCCCACTTCGCTGTGATTCTTTGGTCCGGTGCCGCCGGCCATCAGTATATCGCAAAAATTGATCAAACTGCCCAATGTCACGAAGGGGAAGAGGATTGTTTGCTTCAAGCCGACGGTTTGTGCGCCGCTGGATTTTTCTTCCAGTATTGTGCCGCTTCTGATATGGGCGCCGCTGCCCATGGTCGCGCCGTCAAAAAAGGTGGCGCCGCTAAAAAAACCGCCGGCTAACGTAACATCTCGTCCCAACTGACAGTCGATTACCGTAGCGGGAGCTTCGCTGCCGATGATGGAGCCGGGGCCGATGGCGGTCTCGGCTCCCGAGATCTTGCTTCCGGTGTGAATGGTAACGTTTGCGGATATCCGGCCGGGATTTATATCCTCTCCAACTTCCACTGCTTGCGGGCAGGGGATGTAAACTCCCTTCTCCAATAATTTCGATAAAATTTCGTGTCGTTTCCTTTGGTTTGCTCTTTCCATGGGACAATCATAAAACAAAAAGCCGGTTTTTTCAACCGTCTTTCAAAAGAGAGGTTACCATATCGACGTAATGGTGCACCGCCTCTTCCAGTTGGCGTTTGTCTATTTTTTCGTTTGCGGTGTGGGCGTCGAGAATGCTTCCGGGACCGAAGAGGATAGGTTCGCCCCAATTGGTGAGGAAGGGAATATCTGTTCCATACGAAGCCACCATCGTTGGATAGCCGGGTAAAACTTTGGTGAGGACCGGTTCGTAGTTGAAATAAAAATCTTTTTCCCCTCGATTTCCGATAATGCCGCTTAGTAATTCTCGAATTTCTTTCGTGGAGGTGACAACCCGTATCATGAGGATAGCCTCTGCTTCCGGTGGAATGACGTTGGCCTGGATCCCCCCTTTGATGACGCCGATATTGTTGGTGGTGCCGCCTAATAGGGGATGGGCCGGTAGATCGGTATCGCGAATATCCTGTAAAATGTCGAGCATTTTTTCGATAGCCGACTCCCCCAGATGGGGATAAGCTGAATGGCAGGCTTTACCATGGGTGGTGATTCGCAAACGGATCACCCCTTTTGTTCCGGTTGCCATGCGGTTTTCCGTGGGTTCGCCATTGATGAGATAACGGCATTGATTGGGAAGGGTATTGGCAGCAATGGCGCCGTCGCTTCTGTCCTCTTCTCCCACAACAAATAGAAGGCCGAAGTGATCGGCGCCTTTTTTTAGCAGTATGTCCGCCGCTTTGAGTTTGGCGGCGATGATCCCTTTGGTGTCGCACGCGCCGCGTCCATAGATAAAGCGGTCGTCTTCGGACGACGGGAAATAGGGATTCACTGTATCGGTATGCGTGGAAAGCACGACGTTGGGATCGCCTTTGAAGGCGAAGATATTGAAACGTCCGGGGGAGATATCCTGGGTTTTGATTGAAAAACCCAAATCAGTGAGATATTTTTTGAGAAATATCATCATCTCTCCTTCAGAATTTGTTGGAGAGGGGATGTCGATCAACTGGCGGGTGAGTTGGTAGATATTCATAGTGATTCCTTACGGCCTGGTTTTCAAATTATGTTGGTGCAACCATTTTTGAACGCGGTTTGAGATTACCCGGCGTCGGAATTTATACCAGCGCCCATTTTCGTCCGGATACTCTTTCAAAGCTTTTCTATAAACTTTGAAACTATGGGGCTTTGCCAATGAAGCCCCTAAAGCGGCTTTGAGATATTTGTTTGAAACCGTTGCCATGAATTCTTCCATATCGCGGTATGTTTCATAGAATCCCGGTGGGATTTCAACAAATTTTTTGTGGTGGAAGGGATTTTTCCCTTCGATTTTATTGCCGCGGCTATCGGTATCCTCTTTGGTGTTGCGATGGGTGGCGATAATACCGCTCTCTGTATCCAGGTAACGGGTGGAATTGTCGATGCACATATCGAATGCATCGACAAGTTCTTCAAACCTTATTGAGACGAACTGTTCCATGATTTTTTCCTAATAGACCTGGCAATATTGTAACACAAACCGGCGCCGCGATAAACCCGCTATTGCAATGATCTTACTATCTATGGTAGTATAGTTTCGACAATTTAGGATATTTCCGTAGTAAGGGAGAGGCAAGATGAGAATACGGCAAGAGGCTGGGCAGAGCCAATAAAAAAAGAGTTTACGATTATTTTGGGGGGACACCAGTATGAAATATTTTTATTTCGCAGGTATTTTTTTATCTCTATTTTTGTTTGGTTTCAGTATGGTGGAGGAAAAGAATCTTCAAGTGCCTCCGCCGCAATTGGATGAGGATATTTTTCCCTGTTCCCAATGCCATGGAGAGATGGAGCCCAATCCTCAGAGGCGTCAATTGGATGCTCACGAGGACATTGTATTGAGGCATGATGAAAAGAATCGTTGGTGCCTCGATTGCCATGATGCCGCTAATCGGGATAAGCTTCATTTAGCCAACGGCGCTTTATTGGATTTCAATGAGTCGTACAAGTTGTGCGGGCAATGTCACGGGCCTAAACTTCGCGATTGGAAGCATGGCGTACACGGTCGGAGAACCGGGGCGTGGAATGGCCGGAAGAAATATCTCCTATGCGCCCATTGCCACAATCCCCATTCTCCGCGCTATAAACAAATAAAGCCGGAACCAGCTCCAAAAAGAAACAGGGGGCATTGATGGACAATCAAAAGAAGCAAGAGAAAACAAGCTCTATGAACCGGAGAGATTTTTTAAAAACAGCGGTTCTTTCGTCGGCCTTTTTCTCCGTGATGGCCTGCGGGTCGGAAAAGGAGAGGGAAGCGTTTTTTAGAAAGCATTTTAAAACCATGGATAAAAAAGAGTTGGAATCCGTGATCAAGAATCTCGAGGCGCAATACCAACAACGGTATGGAAAAACATTCTCTGTATCGAGCTCAGGCCCTCTGCCGGCGACACTGTTCGGGTACGCATTGGATATTTCCCGGTGCATTGGATGCCGACGGTGTGTGTATGCGTGCGTCAGCGAGAACAATCAATCCCGCGATCCTCAAATTCACTGGATACAGGTATTGGAAATGGAGAAAGAGAAAGGCGTCGATTTTTTGCATTCCAATCTTTATTATGAACATGAACATGTTCCGGCTGAGGGACACTTTTATTTACCTATGGCGTGCCAGCAATGCCAGAATCCGCCGTGCGTCAAAACCTGTCCGGTGGGGGCCACCTGGCAGACGGAAGATGGGATTGTGGTGGTGGATTACAATTGGTGCATCGGTTGCCGTTGCTGTATGGCGGCGTGTCCTTATGGAGCCCGGCATTTTAATTGGAAAGATCCGGGAGTCAATCCTGAAGACCTGAATCCCCAAACCCATTATCTTGGTAACCGCCCCCGCATGAAAGGTGTGGTGGAAAAATGTACCTTTTGTATCCAACGGGTTCGCAAAGGGCTCTATCCGCAATGCGTGGAAGTTTGCCCGGTGGGGGCCCGAAAATTCGGGAATTTGTTGGACCCGGAAAGTGAGATTCGTTATATCCTGGAAAATAAACGGGTAATGATTTTGAAAGAGGAGTTGAATACCCAGCCTAAGTTCTATTACTTTTTCGGGACATGAGGGGAGAGGGGAATGAACTTTTTTATATTCATAAAAGAGAGTGTCAGGGTGATGGTAAAGGGTAACAAATGGTATTACCTTTGGCTTGGCTCGTTGCTCGCCATGATCGCCTGGGGCGGTATCGGCTATGTGAACCAACTGCAAAAGGGGTTGGCTGTCACAAATATGAACGACTCGATTTCCTGGGGATTTTACATCGGGAACTTCACGTTTCTGGTGGGTGTGGCCGCGGCTGCCGTTATGTTGGTGATTCCAGCCTATGTTTACAATTGGAAGCCTATCAAAGAGGTGGCGCTGTTCGGCGAATTATTGGCGGTGAGCGCTGTGGTGATGAGCATGCTCTTTGTTATGGTGGATATTGGTCAACCGCCGAGGGTTTGGCATATGTTTCCTTTTATTGGAAAGCTCAACTTTCCATCGTCTCTTCTTTCCTGGGATTTCTTCGTTCTCAACATCTATTTTATCC
The DNA here is from genome assembly GCA_964491915.1 of uncultured Clostridia bacterium. GTDB lineage: Bacteria > Acidobacteriota > Aminicenantia > UBA2199 > UBA2199 > JAHELQ01. Next base: position 36,341 of record CAZBHS010000034.1, on the reverse strand, counting down.
TGAATGTGGCGATCGTCTTTTATATGCTTTATCACTATTTTTTGAAAAAAGAGTACAATAAAAAAATCCTCCATCCATTGATTCTGTTCTCGGTTCCCATGGCCATCAGTATCCATACGGTAACGGCATTCCTGTACAATGGTCTAGCGGCCCGGCCATATTGGAATAGCGCCTTGTTGGCTCCTAAATTTTTGGCTTCGGCGTTTTGTTCGGGACCGGCTGTCTTGATCATCTTGTTTCAAATTTTGAAAAAAACCACCACGTTCGAAATTCAAGACAAGGCCATTCAGAAAATAGCGGAACTCATGGCTTATGCCATGTTTCTGAACTTGTTTTTCTTTTTTAGCGAAGTGTTCAAAGAGGTGTATTCCGACACCGAGCATTTGGTTCATCTCAAGTATCTATTCACTGGAATTGGTGAGAACCGGGATATTGTTCTTTACGGATGGATGTCGGTGATTATGAGCATTGTGGCATTCTTTTTGTTTTTGGTGCCCGCCACCCGGAAGAATAAGATAACCCTCAATATCGGCGCTATCCTCATTTATTTCGGAGTCTATATTGAAAAGGGGATCGCCTTGATCACGCCGGGTTTTACGCCGGATACCATCGGCCAGGTTATTGTATACCGGCCTTCTATCACTGAAATTCAAATATCTGTAGCCATCTTCGCTTTGGGATTTCTGATTTTTACGCTGCTGACCAGGGTGGCGGTGGCTATTATATTTGAAGGGTTTACAGCGGACACATTGGGGCGAAATAAAACCTAGCGGGGCGTCGTTTTTATTGGCCGCCCCAACGCTTTTTTGCTGATTGCAGAGAATCTTCGGTCGCCGGATCCGTTAGATCCGCCAACCAGGCTTCGATATAGTCCCGGGCGATGGGAGGGGTGTCTGCTTGGAATGGCGGAAGTAACTTTTTTTTACGCGAAACGTACTACTTTTTGTATTTCCCGCAAATTTGGGTATAATACTTTTTTAGTTGAACATTTTTAATGTAAGAGGGAGGCAAAAAATGAAAAAAATATTGGTTATTATACTGATTCTACTGATATCGCAAAGTGTCTATAGCAAGGTCGCCGGCGTTCTGCCGGGATTGATGAAACCCTCGTCAATCGCCGTTGGCGACGGTCGCTTGTATGTGGCTCAAGAAGCTACAGTGTTAGTTTATGATTTGAACACGCTAAAACTCATCAAAAAATTCGGAAAACAGGGGCAAGGGCCGGAAGAGTTTCCGCTGGCTTTTGGAATTCCTCTGGTGGTACTTGTTGAAAAGAATCATATCCAGGTGGATAGCCCCAACCGGATTACCCTGTTTACAAAGGATGGGGAATTCATAAAAGTGATTAAAACCAAAGGCGGGACATTTACCCTGGGCCATCAACCGGTGGGGGATCACTACGTGGCGGTTGGTTTTATACAGGAAGATGGAATCAATTATTATTCAATCAACCTCTATGATTCCGAATTGAACAAAGTGAAAAGCCTGGCAAAAATAAAACGTTCAATTCAACAAACGGGCGCGATAAAAGTCTTTAGCGATCAGATTCAAGTGGCCACTCACGAAGACAAGATATATCTTGCTTCAGAGCAGGATTTCACTGTCTACACAATAAATACCAAGGGGGACATCTTACACACATATAAAATGGAAGACTACAAAAGGGTGAAATTTGAAGATAAGCACAAACAATTGATCTATGACACAATAGAGAAAAACCCCGCTCAACGCGCCTATTTGGATGTATTCAAGCAAAGGGCTGAGTTTCCCAAATATTTTCCCGCCATTCTTAACTTATTCGTGATGGACGACTTGATCAATATCGTGACCTGGGAGAGGGAAGGAGAAAAATTCAAATTTTACCTATTTGATACAGATTGGAAATTAAAAGACCAGCTCTACATAGGCTTTAAAATGCAGGGTGGTCTCGCTTCGTTCCCAACTACATTTAATAGTGGCAATCTGTATCAGGTTATTGAAAACGATGACGAAGAATGGGAACTGCATGTCACTTCCATCCGCTCACAGGTTGTCCCTCTCTAACGTCTGTTGGACGATTATTAGCGGGTGTAGGGGGTAATTCCGTCCAGGAGAATTCTTAAAGCACTAAATATTTCTAATTAGGAAATAAAACTTTTGGTGTAATATTTCTATTTAACAATAAAAAATATACGACTTTTGATGGATTTACTCTAGATTTGTACAACCGTATAATAAAATCCTAATGTTATTATATAAAACATTCTGTTTTTCTTCTGGAATAACTTCTTTGTTATTGAATGCCCTGGAATCTAAAAAAATGATAAATATATCAGGAGGTCACTAAGTGAATATTTTTAAGAAAAGCTTGTTTGTCGCTCTCTCCCTCATAATGGTTGTCGGTTTGTTCGCCAATGAAGTCGAACAGAAAATGACGATCGAAGAGATGAGAATGGAAATCGAAAGAACCGGTAAGACGTTTGAAGTTGGAATCACCAGCGTTTCCGACAAAAACCTCAATGATCTGTGCGGTTTGAAAGAACCGAAAGATTGGCGCGAAACCGGTGTGTTTGACGGTGGATGCCAGCAGGAAGCCACGCTTCCCTCAAGTTTTGACTTGAGATCCACCGGCAAAGTGAGCGGTATCAGAAACCAGGGATCCTGTGGATCTTGCTGGGCGTTTGGGACCATGGCTTCTTATGAAGGCGCTATCCTCATGAATGGCGGCGCTAACGAAGATCTGTCCGAACAGTTCTTGTTGGACTGCAACTCCCATGGCTATGACTGCAATGGCGGTTGGTATGTATTCGACGAACTAACCGGCGGAGCTCCCAAAGAAAGCTGCTATCCTTATTTGGCTTATGAGACAAGCTGCAAAACCAGTTGCACCGACTACTATCCTCTGTCCGCATGGTATTATGTCGGTCCCTCTTCCGGCGTTGCCAGCACCACAGACATTAAAAACGCCATTTACACTTACGGCGTTGTCGCTGTTGCCGTTTATGTCGATTCCTATTTCCAGAATTATACCGGTGGTGTTTTTAACAATCATGCTTCCGGTAATCCCAACCACGCGGTTGCATTGGTCGGATGGGATGATTCCAATAGCTGCTGGATTATGAAAAACTCCTGGGGAACAGGTTGGGGCGAAAGTGGTTATATGAGAATTGGCTATGGCTGCCAGCAGATTGGTTATGCCGCCGCCTATGGTATTCCTTCCGGCACCACACCGCCGGCGGAAGATCCGTATGAACCCAATGACTCTTATTCCGCCGCCTATGGTCCCATTGATTCCGGCACCAATTACGCGGATGCTGAAATCTCTACTTCCAGTGACGCAGATTGGTTCCATTTCACCACTGCCGATACCGGCACAATCACAGTAAGCGTGTCCCACGAATCCGGCGAAGATCTGGATTGGTATCTGTACAAATCCACCGATACCTCCAACTACGTTGCCCGTGGTTATACCACCAGCAATCCCGAATCCGCTTCATACACCGCTAGCTGGGTAGGCAAATACTATGTGAAGGTTGTGGGCTACAGTGGTTCCACCTCCACCTTCACCTTGAACGTAACCTATCCCGACACCTCCGGTGGCGGCGGTACAGGTTATTACAAAATCCGTAACAAAATGAGCGGATTGTATCTCGATGCCGATTCCGGCAGCAGCTATGCTTATCTGAAAACAGATGACGGCGGCCAGGACAAACATTGGGAACTCACAGATGTCGGCTCCGGTTATTATTCATTGACCAACCGCGCCTTCAATGTGGCTCTGGATACCGGCAGCGGAAGTTATGTCTATGTGTATACCTACAATGGCAACACCGACAAACATTGGCAGTTGATCGATTTGGGCGGCGGTTACACACGCCTCGTAAACCGTTACAGCGGTTATTCCATGGACTACAACAGTACTAGCTATGTCTATCACTTCACCTGGACAGGAACTGATGACAAGTATTGGGAATTCATCGAAGTTCAGTAAGCGCTTAGAATACTAGGCAATAATTTTTAATAAATAGGGTTGGGAAGTGTTCTTCCCAGCCCTATTTTTTTTTATTGCGTCCGCGAATTTTTTCAGTTAGAATAGGGGAGATAAGTCGTTTTTATCCATAATTGTAAATTCATCTTGTAAATTAAACGAATAGAGAAGGAAAAACGAGTGCTTGGAAGTTGGTTCGGTAAATTTATTGCGTTGTTTTCGGCGTTTCTGTGGGCTTTTGCCGTAATTTCATTCAAGCGGGCCGGAGATGTCATGCGTCCGGTTCCCCTCACCTTGTATAAAACCATTATCGCATTTATTTTGTTATTGCCGATTATGTGGTTTGCCGGTGTACCCCTGATTCCGCCGGAAGTCAGTTCAAACGATTGGATCATGGTTTCGTTGAGCGGCATCATCGGCATTTCCATTGCCGATTGTTTGTTTTTCATTTGCCTCAATCTATTGGGAGCCGGTATGACCGCTATCGTGGATTGCCTCTATAGCCCAATGGTGATTGGCCTATCGTGGCTTCTCCTCGCGGAACCGTTGGAGTTCAAACAATTAGGGGGAGCAGCATTGGTGATTGCTGCTGTAATAGCGGCGACCTTTGAAGCGCCGGAGAAAAAACTGGAGCCTAAGAAAGTTGTGCTGGGAGTGTTGTCCGGCGCTGGAGCCATGTTTTTTATGGCCTGGGGAATCGTCCAAATGAAACCCGCGTTAACAAAAACATCGGTATTATGGGTTACGGAGTTACGGTTGTTGGCGGCCTTCATTGTATTGGCGATCATGGTCCTGGTTCATAAAAGGCGGAAAGAATGGCTGGGATCTCTGGTGAATTTGAAAAATTGGCGTCACGCATTACCCGCTACAATATTAGGAAACGTTCTGGCCATGACTCTCTGGGTTGCGGCATTTAAATTCACCGATGTAAATTCCGCCGCCATTCTCAATCAGACCAATACAATCTTCATTGTCATTCTGGCCACTGTCATATTAAAAGAACCCTTCACCTCCCGCCGAATCATCGCCTCTCTCCTGGCCACCGGCGGCTCCGTTCTTGTACTTCTCAATTAATGCTGGCAGGAGGAGGTGGATGAATATGATAGCTCGTGGGAAATAGACTAACCTCCTTTAAAATTCCCCTTCGTCCGAAGGTTGTATTTTTAAAAAAAGAGTTATTTAAATGAGGTTGGATAGTTTGTATTCACTCTGAGGTCCCAATAGGAATTCTTTGATGATCCCATCTTGTACCAATATAGTAGAGGGGGTGGCCATGATACCGAAGCTTTTGGCGACACTCATTTCTTTAGAGACATCTATTTTGAACACTCTAGGATTGTCTTTACGCATCCGTTCTATCAAGGGCGTCATTGGAGTGCAAGCTCTGCATCCGGGACTGTAAAAATAAAACAGAGCCGCGGCATTGTCTTTGAGGGCTTCACCATAATGTCCTTGCAGTTGAGGGGCCGGTTTGTTTTTCTGCATCTTGGATTTTACCGCGATCATGATTTGAAATATAGCGAATATCCCGATGATTCCTGCTAGAATATACCAAACGACTGTCATTGTTACCTCCCAGGGAAAAGTTGTTTTATCTATAGGTGTTAAATATTAACATGTTTGCGATGAAAGTCAAGATCTTCATTTACATGCCCGGCAAAGAATGCTAAACTTGAAACTATGGAAAATCTGCATTGTAGGGTTCCACATCTATTATGAATTGGTAGTTAATGTTCGGCAACCCTACCAAGGTAGTGTTTTGCAGAAAACTACTTTGGTAGGGTAGGATGATCATTATCGCCCGCTGATGATCAATTGGGAATCATATTGTAGAGTTGCATCAATGCCATTGGATTGGTACAGAAAAATTGCATCCGGGTAATTTTAAGGTTGTTGGAGGCGTCGATTTTCAAATCATACATGCCGATGCCATGCAATTCCAATAGTAATGAACCGGAAAACCTGTCGAAGTGTTTGACGCTGATTTTCGACACTACTTTCATCTGCTTTGTGTCTATGATCAATTCCATGGTTTCCAATCTCTCCAATGCCATCATGTGACCCATGATTAAAAATCCTTTCCATGTTTTTAAATCCATTTGCGGGTATTGGGGAAGAGGAAAATATGCAACCGCCTCAAATTCCGGTGCCCAATAATTGTCCATGAGATCAATCGTTTCGGCATCTTGCGCGAATTGGTTGTAGGCGTCATAGTAAGTCTCAATAAATTCGACGATCTTTTTTTGATTCGCTTTTTTGGTGGCCAGATGGTAATCGGCCGCGATGTTCAATCCACTCAAAACCCAAATAATCATAAATACACAAATTACTAATTTTTTCATAGTTCCTCCCTTATCTCTCCCTTTTTTTTGAAGTTTATTTATAATGGTGGGGTGGGTGTAAGTGCTTTTTTTTCTTAAAAATCTCTTACCTTAATACAATTGACTCTTTTAATTATATAGTGTGATTCCATTTAATTTTCAACCGAAATTATTTTTTTTTAGATTTTTTGTGAACCTCGTCCTGTTTGAATCGTCTAATAGTTATGAATCCAAACATTATAAAAAATACAGGAGGAACAATGAAGTATTTTAAAGCAGTTATTTTGGTGTTGGTGATGTTGTTTCTGGTATCTTCCGCAGTATTTGCCGATAAGGCCGTAAAGGTGGAGAAAGAAAAGGGGATGGAGAAACTGGAAATGCTCGAGAGCCTGGGTATAAATCTAGAGGACCTGAAAGGCCTGGAGGAATTAAAAGAGCTTCATATCGATTTATCGGATTTAAAAGCAATTGAGTCATTAAAAGACCTGGATGTCGAAATCGAAGGTATCGATGTACTGGAAGATTTGGATATCAAGTCAATTGTGGAAGAGGCGTTAAAATCCATCAATCAAAAAAAGACTGTTCCTATCGTCTGAAAATAGATTCCCACCGTTCCACCTCTCACCCCTTTTACCTGGCTTTTGATTTGTATTGCGGACTTAAAATTATAGGAAGGCGGTACATGAAGAGAAGCCGGCAGCATTTGATCATGCTACCGGCTTTCTTTTTTTTTGTGAGGGGAAGGATTCATCCTGCTGCACCCCTCGACTTAAAAATTTTTTTGATTTATTACCACAAATTTGCTTAAGGAGGCAATATTATCCCAACAATCCCTCGCTTGCCGGGATACATATTCATTTATGGTGTCAAAGCGTTTTTCAGTCGGTTATGTTTCAAAGATCAAAGACGGGGCTGGAACCTCCAGCCCCGGAATTTGTTGTGTGTGTGTGGTGTGAATATTTTTTTTAATGTAATTACTTTATTGGGGGGGCATCATGTTGTAAAGCTCCATGAGCGCCATGGGATCGGAACAGAAGAATTGCATTTTGACTATCTTTAACTTATTGTTGCCGTCCACCTTCAGGTCGTAGATTCCCACTCCGTCCAAAGCGACCACCAGTTCATTGTTGTTTCTCTCAGTGTGTTTGACTTTGAGTTTAGAGGTGGCTTTCATGTTTTTGGTATCAATAACCGTCTCGGTGGGAATCAATGTCTCTTTTACAGTCAAATGCCCCTGGGCTAAAAACATTTTCCAGGTCTGTAAATCCAGGGTCGGGTATTCAGGAAATGGGAAATATATCACTACCTGGAATTCAGGAGCCCAATATTCATCCATCATATCGATGGTTTCGAAGTCCTGGGCGAGATTGTTGTAGGCGTTATAATAGTTCTTCATAAATGATTCGATTTTTCTCTGGTTTGCCTTGAGTTCTTTCGAATCTATATTTTCACCGAAAATACCCATGGGGAGTACCATACATACGATAATAGCGATCAAAGTTAATTTTTTCATTTGTTCCTCCTAATAGTTCTTGCTTTTTTAAATTAATCATTAAAAATAAGCGGCGATTCGTACATCGCCCAAATCAATTGTTTAAAGAGCCAAATCAAGATACTTGTCAAAGAACACGTTATTTTTATCAGGAAGTAGATGCTGCCAGCTTTTCCGGCTATTTCTACCCAGACGCAAACCACCGGTTTCGTCTATTTTTGTTTGTTACCGGATCGGGCAACCTGGCTTCGCCTACCATGTCCTACGACCGTCGTCGCTCAACCGGCAAGCTCGACCAACACTTACAGTGTGTCTTGCTTCCCGAAGGTTTCGCTATACTATAGGCAGAATTGATGCCAACTTATCGGCTGTAGGGCGAAATTATTGATAATAAAGGCTATTAAAATAAATATAATTCTTGGGAGCCATCGGAAATAAAAAAACTATGTAAAGAATCATTACATCGAAAAACAGCGGTATATTTTGAAGAAGCTTTATTTATTGAGGGTTTAGGGTTTTTTATGGCGGTGTAACGAATTATTACACGAAAGACGGATCTGGATGATTTAGATGCAAAGATCCGATATGATAGGAAAATTTTGTAAAGTTTCATTACACTGATAAAAAAGGCCCGCCGGGGGCCCTCTGATTCATTTGGTTGGAGTCGCAGACATCTCCCCTGATAGAGTGCGCGGCTCCTTTTTTACCGTCTCGACTCAATGTGTTTTACGGGAAAATTTTCCAACCTTTGGATGAACCAGATGATCGTAATCCATAAACGTCATTTGCACGAGTTCGCGATGGTTGCCGGCATTGAAGGCGATTTCGTCCTGATGTGCCAATGTTTCGGAAACAAAGACCGGTAAGTCGAACAGGTTCCCGAATGGCGGCATCGCTCCGGTTTCGCATCCGGGAAACAGACAATCGAAATCTTCTTCCGCCGCCAGGGTTAATTGTGATCCGTACATATCGGATACCCTCTTCACATCGATTTGATAATTCGCTGGAACAACCGCCATGACAAATTTTTCGTCCGCAGTTTTCAAGATGATGGTTTTTGCAAGATCGTTGCCGGAAATATGTGCTCTGTGGGCGATGACCTGTGCGCTATAAGCCGGAGAATGAATGATTCTGGTGTAGCGTATATGATGTTCATCCAAATAATCAATCAAACGCTTTAACGGCATATCTCCCTCCCAAACAAAAAAATATGCTCCCCCATATATATAATATAATATCCTTTTTATTTCCAAAAAATTCTACCTAAAAACACAATTTTCCCTCAAAATCACCTCTCTCGATGCAATTAACTCAATTGAGCCGAGGAGTCGCCTGGATGCGGAGCGAATCCCTTTCAAATAAGCCCGGAGCCCAATTGAAATATTCTTCGGCGGTATCGAAGGGATTGGTGGCGTTTTACAGGAATCGAGTAAGAGAAGTGTTTTTACTGGCAACGTTTTATAGGTTGCTTATATAGCGGGCCATTCGTTCTTTTAATTTAGAGACGTCTTCGTATTCTATGACATTGAGGTCTGAGCAACCGCCGATCATGGCGGAGAGAGATGTGTCGCCATTGGGACGGAAGAGGCAGAGGACCGGTATATTTCGTTCTACCGCCCGGCCGATTTCATAGCCGACACCGAGGCTGGGGGTTGTCACCTCCGCGATGACAATGTCCGCGTTCTGAAGCCAATGGAGGTCTCGATCGTGAATCTGTTTGTCTGTGAGATTTTCCTCGCCTGTAGGCAATATTCCCAGCGATCCTACATGTTCGGTCAAAACTGTGCCGTGCCGCCGCAAATAGTCTATAATCGACCCATAGAGTTCCGCGTCGTAGCGGCCTCCGCGAATTGATCCTGCAAAATAGATATTCATGATGCAGATATTATACTCTAATTTCAGGTAAAGTTCGCCACTTGAACATCTCTGCTAAAAAAATGCTGATTGGCAATGATTGAAAGTGTAACAATAGTTGAATCTGATATTTTTTGTTTCACCGATAACTGAAATTCTATTTGAAATTTTAACAATCTTCTGGGATTCACATTGACTTTATTTTTTTTTTTGATTACAATAAAAAATCGTGTCTAACAAGTATTCCATCCTAATTGTAACTTTATTTTTGTTATTTGCGCTTCAAGTACAAGCCCAACACTACAATTTTAAAGTTTATTCGATCGAAGAAGGTCTCGCCCAATCCCAGGTCTTTTTTGTCAACCAGGATAGCCATGGATACTTGTGGTGCGGAACGTACGGCGGCGGTATCAGTTGCTTCGACGGCAACGATATTGTCAATTATTCCAGGAAAGACGGCTTATCGAACAATGTGGTGTTGTCTATGCTGGAGGATCGCGACGGGTATCTTTGGTTTGGAACCGATGTTGGCGTCAACCGCTTCGATGGACACAACTTCATCCACTACACTACCAGGGATGGATTGCCCAACGATACGATTCCTTGCATCATTGACGACAGCGAGGGAAATTTCTGGTTCGCCACCGACGGTGGAGGTATTTGCCGTTATGACGGCAAAAATTTCCGTAGTTATTCTTCGGCCGACGGTCTCATCAACGATCATGCCCTTCATATGTGCAAACGGAGTGACGGAACCTTCTTGATTGGAACCAAACGGGGTATCAGCCTTTTTGACGGCAAAACATTCCGGGACTTCTCCGGTAAGAACGGAGTGCCTGTGGATGAGGTACGCCATATATTGGAAGACCGGAACGGTCATTTGTGGTTCGCCACCGCCCATCATGGCGTATGCAGATATGATGGTGAGACGTGTAACTTTCTAACTCCGGAAGACGGTTTGGGACATCTTAGCGTCCGTTATATTTTGCAGGACAGGAACAGCAATTTTTGGTTCGCCACCGATCATGGGGTGAGCCTCTATGATGGAAATACCATCATCAACTTCTCAAAGAAAGAGGGATTGCCTCACAACTCGATTCAATGCATCTACGAAGATCTTGAAGGTAATATCTGGTTTGCCACCGATTTCGGCATAGTGAAATTTTCAGGCCGCATGTTTACCTATATTTCCCAGAAAGATGGATTGAGAAACAACATGGTGTGGTCCATCTGGGAAGAAACCAAAGGCGATATCATATGGTTGGGGTTCGAAGGCGGAATCGCCATTTATAGTAAAAAAAAGCGTGAAATCATCAGATACCTCGAACAATTTAACGGCGTCACACCGTTTCCTTTTTACGAAGATCATGAAGGCAATCTCTGGTTTGGCGCCCGAAAATGCATTTATAAGTATGACGGTAAAAAATTTATAAATTATTCTGAAAAGTATAAACTAAAGCGCGCCAATGTATTCAGCATTTTCCAGGACTCTAGAAAAACTCTCTATTTTGGTGTAGAAAACGGCGGCGTGTTCCGCTACAACGGCAAATCATTTTCCCGCCTGACAACTGAAGACGGGCTGTTGCACAATAATGTCAATACGATTAACGAAGACAAGTTTGGTCGTATTTATTTCGGCACCGATGGTGGCATCAGTATTTTCGACGGCGAGGGGTTTACCGCTTTCAACAGCCGCAACGGCTTGCAGGGAAAATATGTGATGGCCATCCTCCCGGATCGCGAAAAAAACTTGTGGGTCGGTACTTACGGCGGCGGAATCATGAAGTTCAGACCCTCCCGGTCGGGTAAAATAAATAGATTCGAGTCGTTCACCAGTGAAGACGGTCTCAGCGACAACGAAATCCTCTTGATGAAATTCGACAATCAGGGAGATCTGTTTGTCGGTACAAACAAAGGTATCAGTAAATTGGATCTTTTCCAATACAGAGCCACCGGAGAGAAGATTTTTAAATTCTACGGTATCACCACCGGTTTCATCGGTATTGAATGCAATCAGAACGCGGTGTATAAAGACAATAGCGGCAGCTTGTGGTTTGGAACCCTTAAGGGGGCTATCAAGTACAATCCCCTGGAGGATAAACCGAACCTAATCGAACCGCTGACTCACGTGAAAAATATTAAACTTTTTTTGGAAGACGTGGACTGGTCGGATTATTCAAAAAATTTGGAACCTTTGACCCGGCTTCCTATAAAATTGAATTTGCCCTACAATAAAAATCATCTCACGTTCGAGTATGTGGGCGTTAGTTTAACGGCGCCAGAAGAGGTAAGATACCAGATGTTTTTAGAAGGATTTGATAAAAGCTGGTCTCCATACACCAGAAAAACATCGGTAACCTATTCGAATCTACCGCCGGGTGAATACTCTTTCAAGGTGAAAGCCTGTAACAATGATGGGGTGTGGAATATCGACCCTGCGGAATTTAAATTCTCCATATTGGCCCCATTCTGGCAGAAAATCTGGTTTTTTTTATTGTGTGGCGCTCTCGGTATCTTCAGTATCTCTTTTTTTATCAAGTACCGAACCCGGAATCTCGAACGGCAGCAACGGTTCTTGAAGGATAAAATCAACGAGCACACGCTGGCTTTAAAAAAAGAGAAGGCGAAGATCGAGAAAATCAATCTGGAATTGGAAGAACGGGTGCGGGAGCGAACGGAAAAATTGAAAATCGCCAACAAACAATTGGTTCGGGCCCAAAAAATGGAGGCAATCGGCGCCCTGGCAGGCGGAGTCGCCCATGATTTGAACAATGTTCTGGCGGGGATTATTACCTATCCGGAATTGTTGCTGGGAGAGATAACCGATGAAAAGAATCCGATTCGCAATTACCTCTTAAAAATAAAGAAATCCGGCGAGAAAGCTGCGGCTATTGTTCAGGATCTTTTGACATTGGCGCGGCGCGGTACAACTCCCACTAGTGTGGTAAGCATGAATACAGTGGTGATGGAATATCTAAATAGCCCTGAATTCGAAAAACTAAAATTTTACCATCCGAAAATGAAGGTGGAAACGAATTTATCTGAAAACCTTGAAAATATAATGGGCTCGGCTGTACATTTATCCAAGACGATCATGAATCTCGTATCCAATGCCGCCGAAGCCATGCCTGTAGGCGGAAACATAGTGGTACGGACGGAGAACCGGTATGTTGAGAGGCCTATCACAGGTTACGAGACTGTCAAGGAAGGAGTGTACGTCGTTCTGTCCGTGTCTGATGAAGGGGTCGGTATTTCCGAAGAAGACCAGGAGAAGATTTTCGAACCCTTCTACACCAAAAAAGTGATGGGCCGGAGCGGTACCGGTTTGGGAATGGCTGTGGTATGGGGTTCTGTCAAGGATCATGATGGATATGTCGAAGTGGACAGCACTCAGGGAAAAGGTACTACGTTTACCCTTTATTTCCCAAAAACCAGTTTGAAGATGTTCAAAGACAAACAATCACCGTCGGTTGAAGATTTCAAAGGAAGCGGGGAATCTGTGTTGATCGTTGACGATGTAAAGGAACAGCGGGAAATCGTCTCCTTAATGTTGTCAAAACTAGGATATACCGTGGCGGCTGTCCCCAGCGGCGAAAAGGCTGTAGAGTATCTTAAGAAAAATGAAGTGAATCTGGTGATCCTCGACATGATCATGGACCCCGGCATGGATGGTTGTGATACCTACAAAGCCATTGTTCAGTTCAAACCGCGGCAACGGGCGATCATTGCCAGCGGCTTCACCGAAACCGAACGGGTTGCCGAGGCCCAAAGGGTCGGAGCGGGAGCTTTTATCAAAAAACCCTATCTGATGAAAGAGATCGCTATGGCTATCAAAAGCGAACTCAAAAAATAGGCGTCTGGGAAAGGATTTTTTTCATCAATTTTTTATCATCCGGGAATTGCCCTGCATTGGGGAGTCGCTGTAAAAGTTCCGCCCACCTCATGTCTTGCTCAAATACTTTTTTAAACAACGGCAAACTTTCATCAATTTTCCCCGACGCAGCCATCGTTACTGCAGGCCAGAACATCATCTCGGGATTTCCGGGATAAATTTCCATAGCCAGCGAGTACTCTTGTAGCGCTCCCTGGACATTGTCCACTGTCAGGAATTCATCTCCCTGGTTCATATGGTTGTAGGCTTTGGCGATTGTGATTAGCCGCCCCAGTTCTTTGAGAGGTTCTTTGTGGTCTTCGATTCTCAAATCAAAAATTCTACGTTTCCAGGGAACGCCCGCCGATTGAGGTCCGACCACAATCAGACCGGCCGATTGTTTGCCCCGTATATCCCCGCCTTCAGCTTGAGCCGCTTCTAGAGCCCGCAGCAATCTGTCAACCAGAGGACCCGACGTTTGAGTGTAAGCGGTTGCCATCGCATTCCAAACTGTATCTTTTTCCATCATATTGGCCTGGCAGGAAAAGCCTTTTCCGGTTTTATGACCGGCGGCGGTAATACAGTGGGCTCCGGTATGGACCGCTACCGTTCCCTTATTGTCAACCATCGCCACTTGCCGTACATCCTTATGGGGATCGGTTGCCAATAATCCGGCCAGCGTTTGGGGCGCCGTTTTACCGGATTTCATCAATTCAAGTCCTAACGGACCATATGAAACTTCCACAAATGATTGGGTGGCGATAGCGCCGACTCCCGCTTCGGCCCAGCATACGATGGATCCAACTGAAAACCAATGGGATTGAACGGCAACTCCCATTTGCCCGGTGTCACAATCGTACGCCACAATTGAGTAAGTGTGAACCGGCCTTTGGGGCTGGATGATCTTATTGTTTCCCGGTAAAGCCACTGAAAAAAACATAACGAATAAAATAATCAACTTAAATCTCATGATTACCTCCGAAAAAATTATACCAATTCTACAGGTCGGTGACAATTCTTTCGGATTCAGGTATAATGTGTTGGGAATTGAAGAAGGAGCGATCATGACTGTTAATGAGATAATTTTTTTATCTATGGGGATTCTTTTTATTGTCGGTTCGATTATAGCGGCGGTGATAAATCATGAAAAGAAGAGGCGGCAAGGACTTGAGGAGTTTGCCCGTTATCAAGGGTTTACATATCAGAAGAAAGCCGATCCGGTCGCCAATCCCGGGAATCTAAAACTCTTTGGCAAGGGACGGATGCCGAAGGTGAAAAACCGTATATCCGGTAGCCGATCAGGTATCCAATACGAGATTTTCGATTACCAATACACCGAAGGGGGAGGGCAAAATTCGGCCACTCATCGCCAGACAGTCGCTCTCGCCGTGTCGCAAGGATTGGCTATTCCCAGGTTCTATCTAGCTCCCGAAAATATTTTTCATAAGATCGGGAAAAAATTCGGCATGCAGGATATAAATTTCGACCATTTCCCGGAGTTTTCTGAATATTACCTTCTAAAAGGAGACGAAGAAGCAGCCGTTCGCAAATTGTTCACACCCGGTGTTCTGGATTTTTTCCAGGGAAACAAGATGAAGCAATCGCTAGAGGGTGAGGGGAACCGGTTGATATTTTACCGGATCAATAAGCGTGAGAAGGCGGAGGACTTTGCGGATTTTTTTGAAAAGTTCCGCCACATTGTCTCGTTGTTTCATAAACGATAGCGATTCATGAGTAGTCAAAAAAATGTTCGGATGGACAAATGGCTGTGGGCCGTCCGTATTTTCAAGACCCGGAGTAAGGCTAGCGATGCATGTGCGGGAAATAAAGTGATGGTTGACGGCGAACCGGTGAAACCCTCCCGGACAGTGCGGGTGGGAGAAGTGGTTGAGGTGAAGCATCCGCCTATCATTCGCACATACAAAGTCCTGGGATTATTGGAACGTCGCGTGGCGGCGAAAATCGCTGTGGAATTTGTGGAAGAAACCACGCCCCAGGAAGAATTGGACAAATTGAAGCGTCACGGATCGTCGGTATTCGAATATCGCGATAGGGGATTGGGCCGCCCCACCAAGAAAGATATTCGAGCGATTACTAAATTAAAAAAGAAGGGATTCTTGTAATCATACTTCTGTAATCAGAACGCCTATCAAAACAATTGATCCCCCAATCACCAGTCCGGGACCGATAGGCTCACCGAAAAACACCAATGCCACAATACTGGCGATCACCGGTTGAATGTTATTGAACACCGCCAGTCGCGTCGCTTCCATATGCTTCAGGAGCCAATACCATAGAATATAAGCGGTAACGGAAATTCCCAGGGAGTAATATAAAATAGAAATCCAGGCCCCGATTGTGACGTTTGAATAATCAAAATTAAGCGCCCTATACAAACCGAAAGGAATATAAAACAGGGTGCCAAAAGCGAGAGTGTAGGCGGTTACCCGGAAGGCTCCATATTTTAGCGCCAATGGTTTTCCTAAAATTGAATAATAGACCCAGGCTAACACAGCCTCCAATACGATCAGATCTCCCCATAAATAGTTGGCGCTGAACGTGGCGGCGCCGCCCCCCATAATAATCAACACACCGGCCAATCCGACCAGAACTCCAATGCCGCGGCGCCAGACAAACGTCTCTTTCAGATGGACCATACCGGTAATGAACATCCAGATAGGGGCTGTCGCGAATAGAATCGCTCCATGTCCGGCGGACGTCATACGTTGACCCACCAGATACGCCGTTTGATTGAACGGAATGATCAGAAGCCCTAAACCAAGGAACTTAAAATAATCTTTTTTTTCGATTGGATTGGGGAAGCGGGTCAGGTTTACAAGAACAAATAGAACCGTCGCCGATATCACAAATCTAAAGAAAGCGAATGTGAAAGGTTCGATCTGTGTCAACCCGAATTTCGCGATAGGGAACGCCAGGGCGCTGAGCAATTGTTGGGAAACCAATGCTCCTATGAAGACGTTTCTATTATGCGGCGGCGCTGACGATAGATGTATTGAACGGTTTTGGGAATTTGGCATCCTATATTGTACCCTATATTTGTCTAAAAGCAATTGTTAACTATAACGTGCGAGAATGAGCTATATTGAACTATTATTGCATATCATTTAAAATGCTCCTATTCTTAACGAAAGGAGTGCAATGTGAAAAAAATTGTAACAACTCAAGCCCCAAACCCATCGGGGCATTATTCTCAGGCGATAGTGCATAATGATATTATGTATGTGTCTGGTCAGCTTCCGATAATATCGGGGGAGAAACCTCGTGCTCCCGGTTCTATCGAGGAGCAAACGGTCCAGGCCCTTAGAAATTTAAAGGCGATTTTAACTGCTGGTGGGAGTGGTCTGAAACGGGTACTGAAGATTACAATTTATATTTCCGATATCTCTCTAAGGAATACGGTCAATGAAGTGTATTCCGCTTTTTTTGGTGATCATCATCCTGCGCGGTCCGTAGTGCCGACGAGGGGATTGCACCTTGGTTACCAGATTGAGATAGACGCGATTGCAGCGCTAATCTGATACCAATCAATCTAGCGGTTAAAAAATAATTTCATCACTTATGATAGGCTTCCTTCCAAGAGGCCGCGGCGGCTTTTAATCTCAAAAAAGGCAAGACATTTTTTGATGAAAAAATGCTGGGACCAGTCTACACTTTTTAGTTCCAACATTGTTATTCAACCTAATTAGATTTTTATATCGGTGAATAGAATGAAAAAAAGAGATATATTCGATGATATAGTAGAATATATATTATCAAGGCCGGATGAAGAATTTCAAACTCTGAATGTCAATTCTATCGCTAGGACTTATAATATAAGTAGATCCTACTTGTCATACAAATTTAAACTTAAAAAGCAACAATCACTAAGCAATTACCTATTAACGGTAAAAATCATCCGTTCTTCTCTCTTGATGTACCGGGATGATACTATAAAAATTGATTCATTGTCCATACTGATGGGGTTTTCCAGAACTGACTATTTTATCAAAATTTTCAAAAAAATAATGGGAATATCTCCCGGGCGTTATCAAAAAATTTTGAAAAAACTAAAATCACAAAATATGTTAGATTCTAAAAAGAAATAGCTGTTACCTGGCGATATGGACTATATAAAACAAGATAGAGAGGCTACAAACCAATGAATTCATCGTAGTGAATCCCAATATCACCAGACTAAAAGCGTAGCGATAGCTTGTTCTTCGGGTGAAACGTACAATTTTGCGGATTTTTTCGCCCTTTGAATTGTGCTATTTTTAAATAGCTGAATGCCTGTTCAGCGTTCAAAAAACCGAAACCCGGTGAAACACCAAATGGCGGAAGCTTATAATTATTTTTAAGACATTAAAAATCAGGAGAACAGATACATGCACCATTATTCACCTGCCGATATTGTCACGTACATCCTTTCCCGTGATGATCAAGAACTTTCGAAATTAACGAGCGAGCGTATTGTGGGGTTATTTGATTGCGATCCCCCGGTTCTTTTAGACCAATTTGAAGCTTACCAACATATTTCGTTGGCTGATTATCTATCCAGAGAGCGTGTGTATCGCGCCGCGAATCAACTCAGAAAACATAAGGTTCGCTCTCTGCAGAAATTGTCGGGTTCTCTTGGATTTAAAGATTCCAACGCATTTTCATTGGAATTCAAGAGGATTTTTTGCATAGAGCCTGAACGCTACTTCTATCTGATGGAAGTGAAGCGGTTTAGACATCAATTTTTTAATTGCCAATAAATTGAAGGCTATTTAAGGAGATATAATAATGAATCAGTCCCCCCAAAAAAGAAATGTTCTGATTGTGTACCTGGTTTTAGGTATGATCATCGCCTGTACCGGGATTTGGGCCGACCCTCTATCGGTGGAGGTTGCTTCGTCCGAGATTCGCATCGACGGCCGCATCAACGAGATGGCCTGGAAGAATGCTTCTCGGCTCGGTCTCAAATATGAATGGACTCCCGGTGATAATGTAGATCCGCCGGTGAAAACCGAATGCTTTATTACTTTTGACAAAAACAACCTGTACATCGCGTTCCGTTGCTTTGATCCGGATCCCAAAAACATCCGCGCGCATCTTATGGGACGGGATGACCTGAGTACGTTTTTGATGGATGATTATGTGGTGATTCTGATCGATCCCTTCAATGATGAGCGCAGAGGCTTTCAGTTCCGGGTCAATCCCCTGGGAGTTCAGGCGGATGCGAACTTCAGTGAGTTGGAAGGGTATGAAGATTTTTCCTGGGACGCGATCTGGGATTCTTCGGGAAAAATAACTGAATTCGGATATGAGGTAGAGATAGCGATTCCCTTCAATCAGCTTCGTTTCCCCGTGACCGCCGGAAAACAAACCTGGGGGTTTTCTTTTTTTAGAGCCTATCCCAGGAATAATTCCTACAGCATAGGCTCACATATCCGCGACCGTAACCGTACGTGTTATTTATGCCAGGCAAACAAATTGACCGGATTCGAAGGGATGAGTGCCGGAAAAAATCTGGAATTCGATCCCACCTTGACTGTCACCCGCACAGATGAGCAAGCGGATTTTCCGAGGGGAGATTTTGAAAATGGTAAAATTGAAGTGCAACCTGGAATCACTGGGCGGTGGGGTATTACTCCAAATCTCATTCTAAACGCCGCTGTAAATCCAGATTTTTCCCATGTGGAAGCGGATGCGGCACAACTCGAGGTAAACACACGCTTCACTCTCCAGTATCCAGAAAAAAGGCCCTTCTTCCTGGAAGGGGGAGATTTTTTCCTTACCCCTCTGGAAGCTGTATTTACCCGTACTGTGTCCGATCCTCTCTGGGGCGCCAAATTAACCGGCAAAATAGGCCGGAACGCTCTGGGGTTTTTCTCCGCTCAAGATCGATACAACAATTTGATTTTTCCCTCAAATGCAGGTTCTGTGGCCACATCAATGGACAAGGATATATACGGGGGAGTATTCCGATACCGTCGCGACGTAGGCAAAGGTTCGGCTCTCGGTTTATTGTACACCGGCAGGGTCGGGGATGATTATCACAACCATGTGGCTGGAGTGGACGGGTTCTTCCGTCTTAGCAAGGCCAAATTTATGAATATCCAGTTCTTGAATTCCAACACCGACTATCCTCAACAAGTGGCCGCGGATTTCGGGCAACCGATGGAGGCGTTCTCCGGCAACGCGTTTCTTCTGAACTTCCGCCACCAGGGCCGCAATTTACAGTATGGGTTTGACTACGAAGAGCTGGATCAGAATTTTAGGGCTGATTACGGGTTTATCCCCCGAGTGGATATGAGGCGTTTCATGGGCTATTTCACTCCGATTTTTTGGGGGAAAAAGAATCATTGGTTTCAGCAATTGGTGGTGGCGGCGGTATTCGAACGTATCACCGACAAACAGGGCAACCTGACCGACCAAACTATCACGTTGCTCAGTACTTACACCGGCCCCTTGCAGACAGTGTTCCGCCCGACGTTCAAGAAGATGAAGGAATATTACAATGGCAGCACCTACGATCTCGACCAGTTTCAATTTCATTTGCAACAGAAACCTGTCGGGGGCTTGAAATACTATGTGGATTTTATTTTCGGAGATAACATTGACTACAATAATTCTCGTAAAGCCTCCGTATTGGCTGTGAATCCCGGTGTCAGATGGTGTATGGGAAAGAATTGGAACATCGATCTCAGCCACATTTACCAGCGCCTTCATGTCGCCGGGGAAACAATTTTTTCCGCCAACCTGCTGCAGGGACAATTGATCTACAACATGAACCTCAGGACTTTCCTGCGGGCAACAGTCCAGTATACAAATATCCAGCGCAACGTGGATATGTATACCTTCGCTATAGATCCTGAATACAAAACTCTGTTTACTCAATTTTTATTCTCCTATCGCGTCAATCCCCAAACAGTCCTTTACCTTGGATATTCCGACAATCAATTTGGTTGGTATGGTTTGGATCTCACCCGCAAAGACAGGACATTTTTCCTGAAAATCGGGTACGCGTTCATAATGTAAAAAAATAGAAGATGACATGCAAAGGAGTATGCCATGAATATTTCTGAGGAAATCAAAGAAAATCACCGCAATCTGTCCAAAACCAATCTTTCGTTTCTGGAACATGCCACCCAAAATCCTGTGTATCAACGGGAGGCTAATTTTAGAAAAATGGATCTTGAAGGTCATTTTTACAAACTACATCCCTGGCCGACGTTTGTCAACCAGCATTCCCGTCTCCATATGGAATCGGTTTCCGGGAAAATATTTGATCTACTCAGAAAAATCCCCGGTATATTCCAGAACGACCCACAGAAAGTGGCGGAATTTTACGGAGTCCCGGACGAACTGGCCCGATATTTTATCGAAGGAGTCGATGGTTTCGATCTTGACATCCTGGTGGGCAGGGGAGACTTCATCATCGCAGTAGACGATATAAAATATCTGGAATACAATGTCAATACAAACATCGGCGGACTGGAAATTCCACTTTGGGAGAGTAAATATTTCGCTGTCCCCGCCCTGACGGATTTTTTTGAATCCAATAATGTGGCGTTTCGCCGGAAGGATGTGTGCGGGGAATTACTCGAACATCTGGCGCGAAGTCATCTGGAGAGATTTCCTGAGCGGGACCAGGAAGTAAATATCGCGATCCCTCTCTCGGACTTTCTCACCAAATCTAAGGATAATACAAGAGACGCTTATTTCAACAGCCTCTATTGCGATGTGCGAAAAAAGCTGAACATCCCATCGGGGCAGGTTATTTTCTGCTCCTATCCTCAATTGAAAAAGATTGGCGATTATGTGTTCGTCAATGACAAGCCGGTGTTTACAATCATGGAGTGGTGCCAGGGATACGTACCGCTCCATCTTTGGGAACTGTTCAAAGAGGGGAAAATCATTCTATACAATGGCCCCATCTCGTGGATGCTGTCGTCCAAATCAAATTTGGCCCTATTTTCGGAAATGGAAGATTCATCTCTGCTCTCTGCCGAAGAACAGGAGACCATCCGCCGCCATATCCCCTGGACCCGTAATGTCAAACCCGGTTTGACGCGGTTTCATGGCGAATCCATGGATATGCGCACATTATTATCCCACCACCGGGAAAAATTGGTCCTAAAACCCGCATTGGGAAGCGGCGGTCGAGGCATTGTCGTCGGTAAGTTTACCTCTCAATCGCAATGGGAAGCCCTTGTGCAAAGCGCTCTGAACGCGGGAAACTGGCGCCATTTGGAATTCCAGATTCCCCGGACAGAAGAAGAATGGCACCGCTTTTCAATGAACGCGCAAAACATTGTCACCTGGACGGTTCAGGAATATGTCGAATCAACCCCGCTTGTGTACCAATCCGGGGATTTCGGTTATTCCACTCACCGGACTGTGTGGGGTTATCTTTTATTCGGATCCCGATACGCTGGAGGTCTGGTCCGCGCTTTACCCGAACGAATTCCAGAGGGCGTCATCAATTGCCACCAAGGAGCGAAGCTGTCGGTCATGTTTGAAGTGGAAGAGGAACAATGAGACAAGAATATTCTGAGTTGATAGACAATCATGCGATTCTGGCGCGAAGCAATAGAACGCTACTTGAGCGGATTATAAAGAATCCGACGAGTTTCAAGCGGTCGGATTTTAATCTCGAAAGCATTGAGTATGGTCCGGTAAAATTCCAGGTGATACCGACATTCTTCAACCGCGCATTCACCGACCAGGCACAACGGGCATCCCGCCGGGTCACAGGTTTGGTAAAAAGTTTGCCCCGGAGGATATTTGGATTGAAGCCGAAAAAAATCGCGGATTATTATGAGATTACTCTCGACACCGCCGAATATCTTATGCGAGGCTATCGGGATGAGCATGTGGATGCCATGCTGGGGCGGGGAGATTTTATACTCTCCAGCAATGGACTGAAATGTCTCGAATTAAATCTGGGCGCCAAACTTGGTGGATGGGAGCAACAACTCTGGCGGTCTGTTTATATGAGTAATCCTGAATTTGTAAATTTCCTGAAAGGGGAGGGGATCGGTTTACGAGTTTACGATAATTTATCGTTGATGATTAAACATATCATAAGCCATTCTCTTCAGGCGCCTGGAGATGACGGCGGTCCTCTCCATTGCGCGGTGGTTATGCCTTCGGAAGATATGGGCAAAGATAAAAATTTGCAAAGCAACATCATCAATCATTTGTACCAAACAGTCTTGACCAGTTGCGACTCGTCTCTGCAGGGGGAATTATTTCTATGCGAGGATATGAGTCTGGAATCAAGGGATGGTACTCTCTATTATGGCGAAAAGCGAGTTTCTATCGTGGTGGAATTGAATCACGGCATGATTCCGCAGAAACTTTACCAAGCCTATGTGAACGGAAGCGTCGTGATGTTTAACGGTCCGTTGACCGGGATTTTATCCAATAAATTAAACCTTGCCCTATTATCCGACCCACGGTATTCCGATTATTTTTCAGAACAAGAGAGACAGCTCATTCAAGAGTGTATTCCCTGGACCCGGAAAACAACGGAGAATTCCACGGATTATCTGGGCCGGACGATTGATCTAAAAGAATTTGTTCTCGCCAATAAAGACCGGTTGTTACTGAAACCAGCCGATGGCGTGGCGGGTTTTGGAATATCGGTGGGACGGGCAATGAGGCAGGACAAATGGGAACTGGCGGTCGAAATTGCTTTTGAGGAAAAAAAATGGGTGGTGCAAGACTATGTCGAAGCCCTTCATTTTCTCTACCAGAGTCGCTCGGGTAATCTGCAGCCGCATAAAATGGTCTGGGGGTTTTTCCAATTTGGAACTGAATACGCCGGGTGTCTTCTCCGTTTGATGGAACTTGGCGATGATCGGGAAATTATCAATTCGCATCAGGGAGCGGAAGTGAGTGTTGTATTTGAAATAGACGAACAGGAGACATGATATGGCAAAACCGGGAAACCTAAAAGAGAACATACAGGATATTATCGCATTGACTCCGGCTCAGGAGGGGATGCTGGCGCATTATTTGCGGGAGCCGGAGGATGGGGCGTTTCGCGAACAATTGCGGGTTCAGTTGGCAGGCGTTGTCGATTGGGAATGCTTTGCCGCAGCCTGGCGTCATGTGACGGGGGAGAACGGCGCGCTTCGCACCGTGTTTCGCTGGGAGAATGTCCCTCAACCGGTGCAATTGGTTTTGAAGAACCACCAACCGGAACTTGTGCAATTGGCAGAAGGGGACAGGCCCCCCGACTGGACACCGGACCTCCGTCATGTCCCGTTTCGTGTGACGCTCCATCAAACCGGCGAGCAAAGCTTCGAGATGAGGCTCGACTATCATCATATCATTCTGGACGGCTGGAGCAGCGGCATTGTGCTGCAAGAATTTTTTGAAGCCTATGATGCCCTTCTCGAGGGCGGGCAACCCTTAAAGCACAGCAAACCTCCGTTGAAAGAGTATGTGCGTTTTCTGAAAGAGCAGGATACGCCGGCGCAGGAGAGCTTCTGGAAGAGCTATCTCGAAGGCGTTGGGGCAAACAGTCAGGTAAACCGTACATACAAACACGCCATTCAACCTGATTACGGCTCTTTCTCGTTTCACCGGGACCTGGAGCTCGAAATCGACCGCTTCAACCGGCAGAACAAAACCACCACCGCCGCACTATTGTATACCGCCTGGGCGCTACTCCTGGCGGAGCTTCATCGAGCCTCCGATGTTTGGTTCGATACAACGGTATCGGGCCGTTCCGCGTCCATCGAAGGGATCGATCGGATGACCGGGCTCCTGATCAACACGCTGCCACTGCGCATGACCGCCCGTGAAGGCGATACATTATTGGATGTCACGCGTGATATCACCGGCTTCCTCAACCGGCGCCAACCATTCGAAACCACCTCGCGCCGCATCATCCATTCCATCATGGAAGAGAGAGTTCTCGATGGCTTGTTCGATTCCCTCCTGGTGTTGGAAAACTATCCATTGGATAAAACACTGAGCGATCCTGAGCGCGGCCTCCGGGTCGAGAATTATGATATCATTGAAAAAACCCCCTACGATTTGACCTTGATCATCGAAGCCGATGAAGGCGTCGATGTATTCATTTACGATCGCGGTCTGACGGCGGAAGAGATCGCGATCCTGGCAGCCCGGTTCGAGGCTCTGGCGGCAACCATTGTCACTAAACCTGAAGCGCACGCGCAGCAGTTCATCGAGGATACAGACGGTCTCGATGGCATCATCGCAAAACTGCGACAATTGGCCAAGGTGCCGTCCCTCGACAATCCAATCCCCTATGTCGCCCCCCGGGACCAATTGGAAGAGGAATTGGTTCAGATCTGGTCCGCGATATTGAGCAAGGAAGCTTCGGATGTGGGGATCGACCAGGACTTCTTCGCCTTTGGCGGACATTCCCTGCGGGCGTCGGCGCTGGCAAACAGCGTGAAGCGAAAGCTCGATGTGAAGCTGCCGCTCCAGGAAATCTTCCGCCATCCCACTATTCGCCGGATGGCCACCCTCATTCGCGGCGGCGGCATAGAAGCGGAGGAAGAGCATCCACTGGTTCCAGCCCCGCGTCAAGAGGTGTACCCCGCCTCCTCGGCCCAGCAGCGTCTCTTCTTTCTCTGGCAGATGGATCCCCGGAGCATCGCCTACAACGGGCCGGTTAAAATAAAACTGCGAGGGGATCTGAAGCCAGAGCTCCTCGAGCGGGCCTTCGCTCGTCTGATCGAGCGACATGAAGCTCTGCGAACGTCGTTTGAATTGCAGGATGGAAAGCCGGTGCAGAGGATTCATGATGCTGTGGATGTCGCGATCGAAGCTCTCGATAGCCGCTTCCTCCGGCCATTCGATATGAGCCGCGCTCCTCTGATGAGAGTGGGACTGGAATCGGTGGATGAGAGTCATGTCCTGATGGTGGACATCCACCACATCGTGTGCGACGGCACGTCGCGGGATGTCATTGTCGGGGATTTCGCCGCATTATTGCAAGAGCAACCCCTGCCAACGCTGCGGTTTCAGTACACTGATTTTTGCACCTGGCAGGAGACCCAACTCAACGAAGACCGCTGGCAAAAAGAACGGAATTACTGGCTGGGGCGATTCACCCCGCTCCCTGAAGCTCTGGATATGCCTCTGGATTTCCCACGTCCAGCCGCCGGATCTCATGAGGGCAAGCGACGCCGTTTTACGATGCCGGCGGAGCATGTCCAGCAATTGGACCTCCTGCAGACAGGCTTCGGCCTTACGCGCTTCATGGCCTGCCACGCGATTCTCTCCCTCCTGCTTTCAAACTATTGCCGCACCGATGATGTGGTTCTGGGGACCGCTATCGCCGGGCGTCATCACAGCGAACTGGACGATACCGTCGGGCTGTTCATGGAGACACTGGCCCTGAGGAGCGCCCCCTCGAATGATAAAACACTGGCGGCGTTTCTGGCGGAGATTCGCCGCCTCACCCTCGACGCCTTTGAGAATCAGCGCTATCCCTTCCGTCAAATCCTCAAAGATCTGGATGTGGATTTTGGCCAAAGCCGGAGCCCGCTGTTCGATGTGATGCTGATCGTTCAAAACCACCAGCGACGCTCGCTGCAATTGCCGAATATCGAGATCGATGTCGAAGATGTGGATGCCGGCGTCGCCAAAGTGGACCTCACCATGGAAGTCTACGATGAACCGGATGGCGTCGAGGTGGAGTTGGAGTATAACACCCAATTGTTCAAAGGGGAAACTGTGGAGCGCATCTGGAAGCATTGGCTCCACCTGCTGGACCAGGCGGCCGAAGCCCCGGCAGCATCCATCGGTTCTCTGGAATTGGCGACCGGCGATGAGACGCTGCAAATTCTGAATGAATTCAACGATGGAAGCGAGCCTGCGTTCATCGCGCCGCCGGTGGCAGAGCAACTCCTTTCGGTTGCCGAAGAAAAATCGGATGTGTCCGCGTTGGTGGGGGAGCCGGACCAATGGCTCAGTTATAGCGAACTATTACAGAAAGCCTCGTCGCTGGCAGCCCGGCTTCGACGCCATGGCGTCAACTCGGGCGATCTGGTGGCCCTGATGAAGGAGCGGTCGCCGGAGATGATTATCGCCATCTTCGGCATCATGTTGGCGGGTGCGGCTTATGTGCCGATGGATCCTGCGTATCCGGCAGAACGTGTTGCTTATATTTTGAGCGATAGCTCCGCGTTATTTATGGTTGTGGACGAAAAAAATTTGCCGCGGGTTCCCGATTCAGTTCAAGCTGTTTTGGCGACAGGCGAACGTGAGAGTGAAAGCGAAGCTGGCTTCGCTACTTTGCCGTATGTAGCCATCGACGGCTCGTCGCCCGCCTATGTCATCTATACCTCCGGCTCCACCGGCCGACCCAAGGGGGTGGTGGTGGAACACCGCAATCTCGCCTCCTATATCGCCGCCTTCCGCTCCCGTTATCCTATCACAGCATCAGATATCGTGATGCAGCAGGCCAGCATCACCTTCGACGCCTCCTCGGAGGAGATCTGGCCGGTCCTTTTGAGCGGCGGCCGGGTGGTGATCGCCGGAAGGGACGAGGTTCAGGATGTATCGCTGCTGGCGGAGCGGATACTCCGTCACCGGGCCACCATCATCGACTGCTCGCCCTTGCTGTTGGGCGAATTGAACCGGCGGCATCAAAACGAACTGCGCTCGCTGCGCTTGATGATCAACGGCGGCGACGTACTAAAACGGGAATATATCGACGAATTACTCAAAACCGGCCGTGTGATCAACACCTACGGCCCCACCGAAACCACCATCTGCGCCACCTATTACGATTGCGCCGATGATGTCTCGGATCCCATTCCCATCGGTTCCCCTGTCCCCGGTTACCGTGTCGCGGTTTTAAACGCGGAGGGCCATCTGCAACCGGTGGGAGTCCCCGGCGAATTGTGCATCGCCGGTCCCGGCGTGACCCGCGGCTACCTCAACCGGCCGGATTTGACCGCCGATAAGTTCATCGAAACCGGATTATTTGAAGAGAGCGATGGATTGCTGCGGATGTATCGCAGCGGCGATCTGGCGTGCTGGCGGAGCGACGGCCAGATCCGCTTTTTGGGGCGCATCGACCGGCAGGTGAAGATTCGCGGTTTTAGAATCGAGTTGGAAGAGATTGAGACCGCGATTCTGTCTGATGAAACCATCGGGGCCGCGGCGGTGATTCCCCGCTGCGACGAAGGCAGAGAGTCGTTTCTCTGCGCCTACATTGTAGCGGCGGGAGAGGAAGAACCGGATATCGTTCAGTTGCG
This sequence comes from uncultured Clostridia bacterium, assembly GCA_964491915.1. GTDB lineage: Bacteria > Acidobacteriota > Aminicenantia > UBA2199 > UBA2199 > JAHELQ01. Next base: position 8,599 of record CAZBHS010000034.1, on the reverse strand, counting down.
GAGCTCGTTGTCCCACCAATTGCCGGGCTATATGGTTCCCGCCTATTTTGTGGCGATGGACGCGCTCCCCCGCACCGCCAGCGGCAAAGTGGACGCCCGCCTGCTTCCCAAACCCGGACGGCAGAACCTCTTCAGCAATCGAGAATGTATCGCGCCGCGGAATGACGGAGAACGACAGATCGCCTCCATCCTGCAAGACCTTTTGAAAATCGAGGCCATCGGCATTCACGACGACTTCTTCGAATTGGGAGGCGATTCGATTCTGGCCAACCGCACCATCGCCCGCATCCGGGAGGAGATTGGCGGCGAGATTTCGTTGCGGTCGTTTTTCCAATCACCCACCGTTGAAGGTCTGGCCCAGGCGGTGCGAGGAGCGGTCGATGAACGGATCAGCATTCCCCGGGCGTCGCGGGACCAGGAGATTCCCCTCTCGTATCCGCAGGAGCGGCTCTGGTTTTTGCGGCAATTGGACGGCGACAACGCCGCCTATATCATTCCCCGCGCCCTGCGGCTCAAAGGGCGGTTGGACCCGGCGCTTTTCGAGCGCAGCCTGACGGAGATCGTGCGCCGCCACGAAATTTTGCGCACCGTGTTTGTCACCGTGGAGGGCCGGCCTGTCCAGGTGGTGAAACCTCCGTTTGAGTTTAAGATACCAGTCGTCGATTTCTCGAACAAAACATCGGGAGAAGGGCGGGAAGCCATCGATCGCTTCATCGTTGACGAAGGGAACCGTCCCTTTGATTTCGCGACGGGACCGTTGATACGGATGCATTTGCTCAAGCTGGCGGAAAACGAGCATATATTGGTGAGCGTGGAGCATCATCTGGTGCACGACGGCTGGACCCAGGGGGTACTATTGCTAGAATTTTTCACCTTGTATCAGGCGCTTCTGGAGAACCAACCGTCGCCATTGCCGGAGCTTCCGATCCAGTATGCGGATTACGCTGTGTGGCAACGGAGCTACATGTCGGGAGAGCGGCTGGAGCGGTATGTCAATTTCTGGAAGCGGAAACTCGATGGATTGGCTCCTTTGTTGGAGCTTCCCCTCGATTTCCCCCGGCCCCCGGTCTTGAGCGGTCGTGGCAAGATGGAGCGGTTGGTGATCCCATCGAGTCTTGCCTCAGACCTCTACCGGTTCGGCAAAGAGCAAGGAACTACTCTGTTTATGACCATGCTGGCGGTGTTCAAAGCGCTGCTTTTCCGCTACACCGGATGCGAGGATTTGTGTGTCGGTTCCGGCATTGCCAACCGTCGCTACAAAGAGCTGGAAGGGATGCTGGGGATGGTGATCAATACGTTGGCCCTCAGAACCACCGTCGAGGGCTCGATGCCGTTTGCAGAGTGTGTCAAAGCGGTGAAAGAGACGGCGCTGGAGGCCTACGAATACGAGGAAACACCGTTCGATAAAGTGGTGGAGGCGGTGGAGCCGGAGCGAAGCCTCAGTTACATGCCCATCTTTCAAGTGATGTTTAGCTTTATGGACACGCCAACCACACGTTTGGCGTTGCCGGGCTTGACGTTTGAAATCGAAGCGTCCCACAATCAGTCCAGCAAATTCGATATCAACCTGGTGGTGATACCGCCGCGGGAGGGAGACGAATTGGAGGGGGAAATCCTGGTTGATTGGGAATACAACACTGATCTGTTCCGACCCGCAACGATGGCGGCGATGATGCGCCGCTTCAAAAGTCTCCTGGACTATTGCGTCCATCACCCTGAAGCTTTGGTCGGTTATCTGCCCCTCCTGGAAGAGGATGAAAAACAAGAATTACTGACAACGTTTAATAATACAACCGTGGATTATCCGCGTGATCTCTCGCTTCCAGAGCTATTCGCCCGCGAGGCGGCCCTGGCGCCGGATAGGGTCTCTTTAATCGAAGGAGACCACTCTATGACCTACCGTGAACTGGAGCTTCGAGCCGGAGCATTGGCTTTTAAACTGAACGCCCTTGGTGTGAATCTTGAAGAGGCTGTCGCCATTATGGCGCAACGTTCCATCAATATGGTTGTCGGTGTAATCGGGATTTTGACGGCTGGGGGCGCGTATCTTCCTATTGCCCGGGATTTCCCGTTGGAGCGGAAACGGTATATGATCGACGACGCACAGGCCCGGTTGCTGCTTCATGACGGCGAAGCGGAGAACTTTTCCGAATGCCGCCCTCTGTTTTTGGAGGAGCCGCTCGATGCGCTCCCCGGTATTTCTCACTTTGGTAAAAAGGTCGAAGGCTTATCTGGCGATTCTCTTGCCTACATCATGTACACCTCCGGTTCCACCGGCAAGCCGAAGGGAGTGATGGTGACGCACAGCAATGTGGCGCGTCTGGTCAAGCCGCTGAGTTTTGTGGATGTGAACGGGAGTGATTGTTTTCTTCCTACCTGCCAATTAGAATTTGACGGTTCCACCTACGAGCTCTGGAGCGGACTACTGAACCGGATCCCCATGTGCATGGTTGAAAAAGCTACCGTCATTGACGCTTTTCGTCTCAAAATGGCCATTCGCCGCTTAGGTGTCACCACCATGTTAATGACGGTGGCGCTGTTTAACCAGGCATTGGAGACTGATATCGATGTTTTCCAATCAATGCGCAATGTGCTGGTGGGGGGCGATGCTCTTTCGCCGCCGCACATCAACCGTTTGCGGGAGCGCTTTCCTCATATCTCCGTAATCAATTGCTACGGTCCCACCGAAAATACTACCATTTCCACCAGCTTATGGATAAAACAGGAGTATATCACAAGCATTCCCATTGGCAGGCCCATTGCCAATTCCACTGCCTATGTTCTGGATCCTTACAGAAATCTTCAACCAATCGGTGTGCCTGGCGAGTTGTGGGTGGGAGGCGACGGTATTGCCCGTGGTTATCTAAACGCGGCGCAGAAAACAGCGGATACATTTATCACTCTCGATTGGGGCCGTCTCTACCGCACCGGCGACCGGGCGAGAGTACTTGAAGAAGGAGTGATCGAGTTTCTGGGACGCATGGACCAACAAGTGAAGATTCGCGGCTTCCGCATCGAACCGGGGGAGGTCGAAAATCACCTTCTGCTTCACGACGCGGTGGCTGAGGCGGTTGTTCTTCCTATCGGAGATACAAGTAGTGATAAAACACTGGCAGCCTACATTGTGGTCGCCACCGGCATTAATGATGAAGAAGATCATCTGATTGAGGAATTGGAGCGCTACCTTGGGCAGAGATTACCAACTTTTATGATTCCATCCTCGTTTATGTTTCTGGATAGGCTTCCAATTACCAACAACGGCAAAGTGGATCGCAAGGCATTGCCCCGTCCATTGATGTCGGTATTAATGGATGACGACACGCCCTCCTCCTGGATTGAGAAACGATTGGCGCATGTATGGGCCAGCGTGTTGAATCTCCCTGTTGAGCACATCGGACGTAGCGCAGATTTTTTCAAATCCGGTGGCCATTCGCTCAAAGCTGCCAATCTTTCCGCTGCCATTCACAAGAATTTTTCAGTCAAACTTCCATTGGCGAACATTTTCCAACGCTCCTCTCTCCGGGAAATGGCCGCACAAATCGCTGCTGCCGGCATAGATGCTTTTATAGAGGTTCCTGTAGCGGAAAAGAAGGATTATTACCCTCTATCGTCGGCTCAAAAGAGGCTCTATATCATCCAGCAACTGGATCCCGAATCCACAGTCTATAATATCCCCCTGGCAATGCCGGTTGACGATACCATCACCCGGCGCCATCTGGAAGGAATAATGCGGGAATTAGTGCAACGGCATGAAAGCCTGCGCACCTCCTTCCACATAGTCCGGGGGCAAACGGTTCAACGGATTCATAAGGGGGTGGATTTCGAATTAGAGGACGAACCCGTTAATATCAATGACTTTATCCGTCCCTTCGACCTATCGCGAGCTCCGCTCTTCAGGGCGGCGCTTGTGGATAATCCCGGTGAAGTAGGTACGTCGCTTCTGGTGATGGATATGCATCATATAATAGGAGACGGCGTGTCCGTGACGATTTTAGAGGCGGATTTCAAGCAATTGGCCGCTGGTAAATCTCTGGAACCTTTGCGACTTCAGTATCGCGATTATGCCCAGTGGCAGCATTATTCATACAAAAACGAATGTCTGGAAAAGCAAGAAGACTTCTGGCTCCAACAATTAGACGGATCGCTGCCGGTACTGGAACTTCCTACAGACTCTTCAAGGCCTGGTAGGCAAGATTTTGTAGGGGATAGGTTGTGGTTTGAGATGGATGAAATTCTCACCGCAGGCTTGCATCGACTTGCCGCCGATACAGGAACCACGCTGTATATGATCTTATTATCGGTTTTTTATATTTTGCTGTCGCGGTTGTCGGGGCAGGACGATCTCCTGGTTGGCACTCCGGTGGCGGCGCGCCGGCATGCGGATTTTCAACGCATCGTGGGAATATTTATCAACACGCTGGTATTGCGACAAAAGCCCATTGATAACCTCAGTTTCGAAGAGTTTCTGCTGGGGGTGAAAGGGACCACGCTTCAAGCCTTTGAGAATCAGGAATATCCCTTTGACCAGTTGGTAGACCAGGTTGCATCGAGCGGCGATCCCTCCAGGAATCCGTTATTCGATGTGATGTTCGCTCTCGAAAATACCACGGAGAATAGAGGCGCGCCCGCAGATGAAAACAAAGACGACAGTTTTGTATCTCGCCCGGTGTCTCGCTTCGACATGACCTGGAACGGCAGAGAGGCGGATGAACGGTTGCTCTTTACCGTAGAGTTCCGCACCAGGCTGTTGCAGCATGATACGGTGAGGCGCTGGATGGATTATTTTTCCCGAATCGCCCGGCAGATCAATGAGACTCCACACATGCCCCTACACACGATCGAATTGATGCCGGAAGCCGAGCGCAAGCGGCTGGTGATTGAATGTAACGCTACAACCACCGATTATCCCTCGGACTGCTCGATTTGCGAACTGTTCTCCCGGCAAGTTCAGGAAACTCCCGGGGCTATCGCAGTGATATCCGGAGATCGGCAACTCAGTTACAATGCTCTGGATTATCTGTCGCATGAATTGGCCGCTGGACTGGCGGCACGGGGAGTACGGTTGGAAGAGGCAGTGGGAATCATGATGGAACGCAGCATCGAGATGGTGGTGGCGATGATAGGCATCCTCAAGGCTGGCGCAGCCTATCTTCCCATAAATACTGATCTTCCCCAGAGCCGGAAGAAGCAATTGATGGATGACAGCAATCTTTTTGTGGTGGTGACTGAAGCGGATGTGTGCATGGGGCTGCTGAAGGAAGATTTACGGCCGGAGACCGGCTGGCTGGCTCCAGAATCGTCAACTCTCGCTTATATTTTGTATACTTCAGGCTCCACAGGGATTCCCAAAGGGGTGATGGTGGAACACCGGAGTGTGGCGCGGTTAGTGAAGAAGACACGCTATATCCAATTCCGGGCCGGCGAGCGGTTGCTTCAAACCGGAGCCCTGGAATTCGACGCCTCCACGTTCGAGATCTGGGGGAGTTTGCTGAATGGAATGACAATGGTGCTGGTGGACAAAGGCGATATTTTGGTGGCAACCAACCTCAGCCATGCCTTGCGCCGTTATGATGTAGGAATAATGTGGCTGACGGCTCCGCTTTTCAACCAATTGTTGGAAGCTGATTCAAAGATCTTTCGCCCGTTGAAATGGTTGCTGGTGGGAGGGGATGTGCTATCCCCGTCCCATATCCAAATGGTGATGAGTGAGTGTCCGGAGTTACGGGTGATCAATGGTTATGGTCCCACGGAGAACACCACTTTTTCCACCACCCACCGCGTTGAATTGCCTGTGGATGGCCCGGTCCCCATCGGCCGTCCTATTAGTAACTCAACCGCGTATGTGTTGGATAAACGAGGCAAGCCTCAACCCACCGGCGTATTCGGCGAGTTGTGGCTGGGAGGCGACGGTGTGGCCCGTGGTTATCTCAATCAACCTGAGCTGACGGCGGAAACGTTTAAAGATTTTGCGGCCCCCTATGGGCGCCTCTATCGAAGCGGTGACCTCTGCCGTTTTTTAAGCGACGGTACCATCGAATTCGCCGGACGAATCGATCAGCAGGTGAAGATTAGAGGCTTTAGGGTGGAACCGGAAGAAATCGAGCATCGCCTGTTGACCCACGAAAAAGTAAAAGACGCGGTGGTAGTGCCGTTTGGACAGGCGGGCGAAGATAAGTTCTTGGCGGCATACGTGGTGGTCATGGAGGGAATAAAAACCACGGAGACCATGATCCCTCTGTTGGAAGAGCATCTTGAAGAAAGTCTACCTTACTACATGATTCCCTCGAGTTTCACATTCCTTGATAGGATCCCCTTGAACGCCAACGGCAAAGTGGATCGAGGCGCTCTACCTGAGCCTGCGGTCCGGAAATCCACGGCGGTGGAAGAGCCGGTTACAGGGGTGGAACAACGGTTGGCCGGAATATGGAGCCATGAATTGGGGGTTCCTGTGGAGAGCATCGGTAGGCGCTCGGTTTTTTTTCATCTTGGAGGCCACTCGCTTAAAGCTGCCAATCTCGTCGCGATTGTTCATAAGGAATTTTCTATCAAAATGCCGCTTACCGATGTGTTCGAACGACCGGCGCTCCGGGACATGGCCGAGTATATCGAAGCCGCCAATCGTCAGGACTATCAAGCAATTCCCCATGTGGAAGAAAAGGATTATTATCCTCTATCTTCAGCGCAACGTCGTTTGTATATCATACAACAACTGGATCCTTCGTCTACGGTATACAATATGCCGTTTCTCATTTGGCCCGAAACGGATGTAGATGTTGAACGGTTGAATTCGCTATTGTCCAGCTTGATCCAACGGCATGATAGTCTGCGAACCTCGTTTGCGACCATTGGAAAAGATCCGGTTCAAATCGTTCACAATGATGTGGAATTCAAATTGGAGATACTCGAACAATCTCTCCATTATTCTCAAAGCGATGGAACTGTTCAGCAAATGATCGCGAGTTTTATCAGACCGTTCGATCTTTCCAGCGCTCCGCTTCTTAGGGCAGGGCTTATCGATACTGGTGAAAATGGTCGGCTCCTGGTTCTCGATGTGCATCATATTATTAGCGACGGAGTTTCCATGGAGTTGTTGGCAGGAGAATTCGAGGCATTGCTAAAAGGCCGGGCCTTACCTCCATTGACGTTGCGTTACCGTGATTTTGCCGTGTGGCAAGATTTGGGAAAAGAAAATGGGGTGTTGGTAAAGCAAGAAAAATATTGGCTTGAGGAATTAGGAGCGGACGTACCTGTTCTTGAACTTCCGACAGATTTTCCAAGGCCTGCCAAAGCGAATTTTGCCGGCGATCAAGTGGTGTTTTTTATTGATCCCGACCTTTCCGGTTTATTGAACAGTTTAGCCCGTGAGACGGGAACGACATTATTTATGGTCCTGCTATCGAACTTTTTTGTATTACTCGCCAAACTTAGCGGTCAGGAGGACATCATTGTCGGTTCGCCTGTGGCGGCTCGCAGGCATGCGGATCTGGAAGCAGTTGTGGGAATTTTTATCAATGTGTTGACGTTACGGCAACAGCCCAAAGAACACTTGTCATTCGGGGAATTTTTATCTCAGGTCAGAACAACGACAATTCATGCGTTCGAGAATCAGGAATATCCGTTTGAGCAGTTGGTGGAACGCGTTCCGTTTCAACGGGATCCCAGCCGTAATCCATTGTTCGATGTAATGTTCGCTCTACAAAATATGGTGGAACAAGGCGCGGTTACGAATCATAAAGATAACCGTCAATTAGCGCCGCGACGTGTATCAAGGTTTGATTTGACATTGGATTGCAGGGAATCATCCGCGGGGCTTCACTTTAGTCTTGAATACCGGACCTCTCTTTTTACGCGCGAGACAATAATTCGCTGGATCGGCCACTTCAAACAAATACTGGAACAGATTTCCAGATCTCCATCCGTCATCATCCGGGATATATCCATTTTGTCGGAAGAGGAACGCCGCAGGATACTACTTGAATGGAACGATACGGAAGCTGATTATCCCGTCGATCAATCGATACCGGATATCTTTTACCGGCAAGTGGAAAAAACTCCGGCAGCCGTCGCTTTGGTTTTCTTTGATAATTATTTGACTTATCATGAATTATACTGCCAGTCCCGGCTATGTGCCCGGTATTTCATAAAATCCGGGATAAGAGGTGAGGATGCGGTGGGAATAATGATGGAAAAATCACTCGATATGATGATAGGGATGTTGGGGATTTTAATGGCTGGGGCCGCATATTTGCCTATAAACGAAAATTATCCCGAGACCCGCAAAAATTTCATGGCTTCCGACTGCAATTTAAATTTTATTTTAAGAGACACGGATAGCGACGAGCAGTATAATGGCGCGACAACCATCAATATAAAAAATCCTGATATTTATAGAGAGAGTGGGGGCGAACGAACTCTGCCGGCGATTACTTCTTCGCAATTGGCATATATCATGTACACGTCCGGCTCTACCGGGAATCCCAAAGGTGTGGCTGTGGAGCATGGGCATGTATCGAGGTTGGTGATAAATAGCAATTATCTGACTGTGATTTTTAATTTCAGGAGATCAACTAACACAGGCATGCTCAATCCGTTTTTTGAT
>CAZBHS010000033.1:34039-65003 GCA_964491915.1 uncultured Clostridia bacterium | reverse complement strand
GAAAAAGAAATTGGGACCAGAATAGGGGGGCTTCTGGGGAAGTCATTGAAGTTTTACGAAGAGTATTGAAAACAGTTTGTTGCGAACAACATTCAAGCTCTATGCCGTAGACCGGCAGATTTCATCGTTTCACCTCACGGGGTGGGAAAAAGGGCGGGGACGCCGGTGATTTTGTACTCTGAATAGATAGGTTAACAAAATTCTCGCCACTGGTTTTTTTCTCATTCTATGTTTTCCTGTCTATTCATCCAACATTTTGCTGACGTATTGGTCGGATTCGTCGTCGTTTTCCAGATATGCGAGGGCTGTTTGATTTTTTTGCAAAATGGAGATGTAGAGTTTCAGGGCCAATGCCACGCTTCGTTTCTGATTTACGCAATGTTTCCGCCTTTTTTTTAGATCAAACTTTTGGTTTCCCCTGATAGTCATGAAGCATTCACTGCACATTCTAAAAGCCCAGCATTTTTGGCAATCGGAGATCATTATGCTGGAATATTCATCAATGTAGTCCGCGATTTTTTTCACGTCGATTCCTGAGTCGATGTCGCCGATCTTCATATCCTGATAGTCGTAGAGTTTTTCGCAAGGAAAATATGTCCCGTCTGCTGAAACAAACAGGCTTCTCATTGCCGGGATACAAATTCCGTTCGGCCAATAAAATTTATATTCCGACAATCTCTTATGGGAGCGAAAGTGTATTTTTTTGATCTTTCGGTCAAAAAGGCTTTTGGCCACATGTATCTCTTCGGGCTCTCCTTCTTTGGTATGCCGATCCCTGTATAATTCCCTCATATTATCCATATATTGCTTCAAAAATGGAGTATATCCGCAATTTTCGAAATATGTGTTTTCTTCCGGATTTACCAGGCCTATACGGAATTTTTTCTCATCCTTTAAAAAAGAAAAATTCTTGGAGGAAAAGTAATCTATTAAGCTCCTATAATTTTCGTGGGGCGTTAGGACTGCGTTAAATCGAAGTCGTTCCGCATAAAATTCAGGGAACTCTTTTTTTATAAGCTCAATTACCCCGGAGACAGCCTGGTGTGTTCCGTTTTGGTTTACAAATATTCTATTCTGGTCGTGAATTCGCTCCGGGCCATCTAGACTGATTGTTAGTTGGGTATTGTGTTTGGCAAGAAAGCTGATAATTTCTCTGTTGATAACTGTCGCGTTGGAAGTGATGGCAAAATGAACATCCGGTTCTTTTTTGCTAATAAACTCGATCGCCTTTTTAATGAAATCAAATCTCAAGAATGGTTCGCCGCCGTAGAATGATACATACTGGGCTTCAGATTTGTCGCTGTTTGAAAGGAAATAATCGATAGCTTTTTCAGCGGTTTCCCAGCTAATTTTATTATCTTTGTTGTGGCTCCTCCGTTTTTTGTATGTACCGGAGTAGATACAATACCGGCAGCGAAGGTTGCATTCCTCTGTGACATTAAAAACGAGTTGTGTCATATTGCCCAGGATTTTACTTTTGACTTTTTCGAGCGTCTTATTTTTTCCCGAAATCGACAAAGACGGAATTCTGAAATCGGAAAGAACATTCTGCTCTTTGAGGTTTTTTATCCCTGCTAACGCTTCCTCGATATCGTTGGGGGCAAACTCGTGTTTGTATTTGTTCTGTATTGACGCATCATTCAGTTTGAAGGAATCATCGATGATTCCAAGAATGACCGGTTGTACTTTCAAGATACTGTTGGTATAGGTTTCGTAAATGAACGCCTGGTCGTTTTCATAGAAACCAATTCCGTTAAAATTTTTATATTCTGTAAAAATCTTTTCCATTGGTTGTTATTCCTTTTTTTTGATTTAGTGTTTTGTTTTTTTAGAAAAAAAGTCACACAAATCTTTTATTTATTGTGTGACTTTTCTCTAATTTAGGTCAGCATTAACTGTGCCAGCATCAACATTGAGATGATATCTTTAACTGATATCAGCGGTCGATGAACCAGCACCTGCAACATTTGGCGCACAGATGCAGCAGGCGCATCCACAATCGGTGCTGGAACGGTCATTCCGTTCATTCGTTTCTTCTTGATCCAAGTGGTTAATTCCTTCAAATGAAACTTCAATCATTGAGCCCCTCCCCTACGATTTTATTTTTACATTATGCAAAAAGAAATGTGCAATGTCAAGTGGTGGCTCCCAATAAATAATAAAAATCTAATTGCCCGGCAAAAATGAGTTTATTTGAGTTTTAGGACTAAAAATGTCTAACTGTCTAGTGATATATTATGGGGTATTTTATGAAATGATTGGGAAAATAAGAATTGGTGGGAGAGCGAGGTGTTCACTGGGTTTAAGAGTGGTTTTTTTATTGCAATTGTGGCTTATGTGTGGTATATTCTTTCTGCCTCCATGACGATCCCCGGAAAATGACTGGGCCTGCCACTGATTCGAAGGGGGAAGCGGAGAAACATTCCCGGGTGGAATGGCGGTTCGTGAACGTTGCCTGAAAAATTGTGACGCGGATCATTGAAACATTCATCATTTTGGATAATTCAAAGCGGGACATGATCGCCACACGATCAACCGCGCGCGTGCCGCGATCACCGCCGCGCGTGCCGCGATCACCGCCGCGCATACCGCAACCACAGGCGCGCGTTCCGCAACCAGAGGCGCGCGTTCGGCAACCACAGGCGCGCGTTTCGCAGCCACAGCCGCGCGTTCGGCAATCACAGGCGCGCATTCCGCAGTCACAGACGCGCATTCCGCAGCCACAGACGCGCATTCCGCAGTCACAGACGCTCATTCTGTAGCCACAGACGCTCATTCTGTAGCCACAGACGCTCATTCTGTAGCCACAGACACTCGTTCCGCAACTCTTTTTTTTGAAAATCCCTCTGAAATTGGGGGATTGGTATTTGGAATTGAATGGAAGAGAGCTAAATATCCAGGATTTGCAGGTCGTAGAGCAGAAGATGGGGATTCGATTTGGCGAGGGCGTGAATCTCGTCGGTGAAACCGGACTTCGCAAAGAGGGCGAACCATTGGGTTTGACCCGATTGGGGAACCAGCTTCGCTTTGCGCTTCAAGTCATCGAGAATATTGGTCCCCACCGGGCGGGACGACCACTTGCATTCGCCGAAGAGGATGTCCTTCTGCCCGATGGCCACGATATCCACCTCTTCCGACTTGTTCCACCAACGCCCAATCCGCGTCATCTCAAACGGCGGATAATCCAGCAAATACTCCCGCATCACCGCCTCAAACGGCAACGACACAAACTGGCCGAGACTCTCCTCGATTTTTTTCTCCACAGCCCCCCGGTTGCCGATCTCCAGATAACTGCGATAGGGGAACACATAGCGGAACCAAAACCGGAAAAAATGATCCTTGATAAAATAGAGCCCCTTCTTGCTCTTGGCGGGATTCTCCTCTGTCACCGGCACCTGCCGCTCCAAAAGGTCCAGCTCGATGAGCTTCTGCAAAAACGAAGTCAAATGATTGGCGGGGATTTGCAGCTTCTTGGCGATGTTGCCGATCTTATGTTCGCCGGCGGAAATGGCCGCCATAATGGAAAAATAGGTGGCGGTTTCCGTCAGCTCCTCGTTCAAAATGAACATCGGCTCCTGGTACAAAAAACCATTGGGATCCAGCACATTCTCGGCAATCCTCTCCATCAAACTCCCATTGCCGGCAAACAGCTCGATATACTTGGGCACCCCCGACACAATAGCATACAACTCGATCCTCTCCCGCGCTCCAACGCCTTGAAAAAACAGACTGAAATCCCTAAACCGCAACGGCTTCAACCGCATCTGCGCCGTTCGCCTGCCGTACAGAGGGCTATCATAGCTCAACGTATGACGGTACATCATGCTAATCAACGACCCGGAGAGCACAAGCATCACCGGCAGAGGTTTGAGAAACTCATCCCAGAGCCTCTGAAAAATCGACGGTACAGCCGGATTGACCCGCGCCAAATATTGAAACTCGTCAATCACAATCACAGTCTTGGACGAGCGATCAATGGTCTTGGCCAAATACCGAACCACCTGGTCCCAGGTCTCCATAGTCAAGTTCCCCAGAGTCCCGTCTCCCAAAACCCCGGCGCAAATCTCAGCGAACCGCCCTACCTGAACCCGCTCCAGTTGAGTGTCCGCCAAAAAATAAACCGCCCGCTTCCCTTCCACAAACCGCTGAATCAACGTAGTCTTCCCAACCCGCCGCCGCCCATACACCACCACAAACGACGACCCGGACCGCGAAAACTCCTTCTCCAAAGCTTCTAGTTCATGCTCTCTATAAAATGTTCTCATTTTTTCGTTTCCAGATTATAATAATACAAACCCGAAAAAAATCAACCTCTCCCCAACAAGCTCCCAAAAAAATGAACGCCATTGACAATCCCTCCGATTCATTATATCTTGAAGATCTCAATTTAGGGTAAACCAATGACAAAAAAACGAAAAGCGCGTGAAAATGAGAGACAAGCCGGCAATAACGGCAAAACGCCGTCCAACAATGCGGGACTATCCAAAAACCTGGGGACCTACAAATTGGGAACCCAAATGGATTATCTGAACCTCCGCGATTTGGCATACGAGAAAATTTGATAAATCCAAATATAATGTAAAAAAATAAAGAAAAGTGTATCGTGCAATTGAAAGTACTCTTGATAGTGCGTATAATGGTATTGTGCGTGGTTAAGATATCGTACTCAAAACAAAGGAGCTAGAAATGACTCTCGTGACTGCAAATGAACTAAAAAAGAAGGGAGTTTCAGTGTTCGACCAAATCGTCGATAGTGACAGCGAGGCTGTTATCACTGTTCGGGGAAAACAAAAATACGTTGTGATTGATATCGACGAATACAATAAATATCTTGAGTGCCGCCTGGATATCGCTCTTAAGGAAGCGCATGAAGATATGGCTGCGGGACGTTTTATCAAGGAGAGTGTTGAGGATCATATCAAACGCTTGAAGAATGAAATATAGAATTAAATATACTTCGAGCTATAATAAGCGCGCAAAAAAGTTTTTAGATAAGCACCCTGAAGTTTCGAGTCAATATGAAAAAGTCCTAAAAATACTTGAACTGAATCCTTTTCATAAAGCCTTACGTTTACATAAAATAGATGGTAAATATAGGGATCTACACTCTGTGTCTATAAATATGTCAGTTCGCTTAACGATTGAATTTCTCATTAAAGACAAAGAAATCATCCCCATCAACATAGGGGATCATGATCAGGTATATTGATAAACTTAAATGAATTGAGGCTTTTCAGGAGACAGGCTTTTTCAATAAGTCCTACCCAAAAGTAATGGTCGTTGCCTAATTTTTTATCCCACGGACTCTGAATGTTGTTAGTCTAGTTATGGGGCGAAATTTTTCAATTTTACCATAATATTTTTAATTGCCATTTAAAAATATTATGGTTAAATTGGGGTGGAGGGTAGGATTTTGGTGGGGATTTTGGGGTAGAGAGAGTGGTTTGAGGGGGATATTGTTAAATTATGACATTAAAGGACTTGATTTTTGGAGTGGTTTTTTTTATAATTTAGGATAAATCGAATTTGAAATCTAGTGAGGGAAATACTGATGGCTGAGGATTATTACAAACTGTTGGGCGTTACCAAGGGCGCCACAAAAGATGAATTGAAGAAGGCGTTCCGCAAACTGGCAATGAAATACCATCCGGATAAGAACGAGGATGATAAAGTGGCGGAAGAGAAATTCAAGAAGATAAACGAAGCATACGCTGTTTTGAGTAACGACGAAAAGCGGAAACAATACGATATGTTCGGCGCCGAGGGCTTTTCGCGGAAATATTCGCAGGAGGATATTTTCAGCGGCTTTGATCCTGGTAATCTGTTTCGGGAATTCGGGTTTGGGGGCGATATATTCTCGAATCTGTTCGGCGGACGGCGCGGTTCCCGCGGCGGCGGGGGATTTCAGCAGCAGCCGCGGCAGCCCAGGGCCACTGAGGTGGAACTCCGCGTCGGTTTACAGGACGCTGTATTGGGGGCCAAGCGGCGGGTGAACCTGGACACCGGTAATGGGGAGGAAGTCCTGGATATCACGATTCCCAAGGGGATCGAGACGGGTCAGAAGCTGCGGCTCCGGGGCAAAGGGGCTATGGATTCCTGGACCGGGCAGCGGTCCGACTTGATGTGCAAAATTATTGTGGAACCGCATCCGGATTTTGAAGTCAAAGGCCGGAATTTGGTGATGGAAGCGAAGGTGCCGCTGACCGTTATGGTATTGGGGGGCGGCGTGGAAATCACCACATTGGACGGCAGTCAGATCAAATTGAAAGTGCCGGCCAATTCCAAAAACAACAGCATGATGCGGGTCAAAGGCAAAGGGCTTCCGGGCAAGAAGGGGGCGGCGGACGGCAACCTATTGGTCCGTTTACAGGCGGTATTGCCGGCCAGTCTGGACGACAAGCAGAGGAAGTTATTCGAAGAGCTTCGGGAGTCGGGGATATAGAGCTGATCCTTCCGGGATGAGCATGCCCCGGGCTGGGTTAGGGCCCGGGGGTCTTGAATTAGTAGATCACGTAGCTGGCGTTATAACCCACCAGGTTGCAATTGTACTGGATCCACATAAGGCCGTTTTCGCCCCAGCCGGTGCCCCATGAATTCTTCAGGAGCCATGCGCCTTTGGCGTCGTCCCAGCCCACCAATTGGATGGTGTGATTGGGGAATCGGGCATTCTTTTTACATTTTGAGAACACGCCGGAGACATAGGCCTGGAAATACGAGTCCACATACACGCACGCGCCCACCGCGCCGTAGGTGTAGATGGCGGTTTTGATATCCTCTACCGCCGGGACATTCACGCTTGGGTCCACATAGGCCCAGCCTTGCGCCTGGTAGGGGTAGGGGCAGGTGTCGATGCAGGGGATGTCGAGGCCCACATAGGGGAAGCAGGATTCCAGCATGGCGCCGGGGTTGACGAAGAGATCGTAGAGTAAATCGCCGCCGTTGCAGCCGTAGCCCAGGGTGTTGCAGGAGATGAGCTGCTGCTCGGAGAGATCGACGACTACGGAATCTGTCTTAAGGATGACGCTTTCGAATTCGCCGCACGAGGCGACGGCCCAGGATCCGCCGCAGGCTCCCGCGCTTTTGACGGGGGTGTAATAACCGGTGTAGCTGGCGGGCAATGATTCGACGGTGGTGGTGGGGATTGAATTGTGCAGGTAGAGATGGGCGCTCTGGGAGTTGGGGATGTAGGTGCAGAGCCGGTCGATAGGATATTGCATGGCGGGGTTGAAGCCGACGGTGAAGGTGTGATTGCCTGAAGCCAGCTCCGCTTTGAGCGTGTCTAGATAGTTCTTCAGGATTTGGCGCTGTTGTAGCGGATCGGTGGGCTCGCTTTTCGATACAGCGTCGAGTTCCATGATAGGAACGATAATAACGAGCATGGCGATGACGAATAGCGCCGCCATCCACTTGAATGACTGATGTTTTAACATGTTACCTCCTTTTTTGAGCGACGAAGCGCTCGGTGGTCCACAATAATAGTGTAATGGCTTCTGTGTTGGTAGTCAACAATGGGGGGGGACTTTGTGAATTTTTTTGGGGATATGGGACGGGTTGTGAAAAAAATAAAAAAAATGTTGAATTTCATATTGAACTATAGTATATTAAACTATAGTGGGATTGAGGTGCACATGGAATCGAATAAAAATGTCGCTAAATTGTTGAAACGTTGGGGAAAAGAATATAAAAAAGGCTTTACCGGGTACTTTATCTTGATGTTTTTGATGGAGGGTGAGATGTACGGCTTTCAGATCACGAAGCGGTTATCCGAAATATCCGATTCGAAGATCAATTTCGGGGAGAGCGGCATCTACCAGATATTGAAGACTCTGGAACGGAACGGTATGGTATCCACCCATTGGAAGAAATCCAGCCGGGGGCCCCAGCGGAAATACTATGTATTGGAAGAACCCGGCAGGATCCTACTGGACGTTTTTACGAAAGATTATATTCTACCGATTATTGACACAGCCACGAGACTGGTTGAACGGCACTATCCGGATATGGCCGGATAGAATTTGAAAATTCAGGAGAGGAAACAATGAATGTATTATTGGTTTACCCGGCTTGCCCCGATACTTTTTGGGGATTCAGGCACGCTCTCAATTTTATTTCCAAAAAGGCGGTGCATCCGCCGCTGGGAATTCTGACGGTTGCCGCGATGTTGCCGGGGGAATGGCAAAAGAAAGTTGTGGACATGAATGTGTCCCGCTTGAAAGATAAAGACATTGATTGGGCTGATATGGTGTTTATCAGCGCCATGGCGGTGCAGAAAAAATCGACGCTTTCGGTGATTGCCCGCGCCAAACGGAAAGGGAAGAAAACTGTGGCCGGCGGTCCGTTGTTCAGCGCGTCGCCGGACGATTTCGGCGAGGTGGATCATCTGGTGCTGAACGAGGCGGAGTTGACGCTTCCGGGGTTTTTGAAGGATTTGAGCGAGGGGACGGCCAAACCGGTGTACCGTTCGGGTGAATTCCCGGGGCTGGAAGAGACGCCGGTGCCTATGTGGGAGTTGTTGAAAATGAAAAAGTACGCGTCCATGGATATCCAGTACTCGCGGGGGTGTCCCTTTGATTGCGATTTTTGCGATATTACGACATTGTTCGGCCGTAGGGTGCGGTCCAAGAATAAATGGCAGTTGCTGACGGAATTGGAGCAATTGTACTTCACCGGTTGGCGGGGGAATGTGTTTTTTGTGGACGACAATTTCATCGGCAACCAAAGCAAACTCAAGAAGGATGTGCTTCCCGCCATGATCGAATGGCAAAAAAAACGGAAAACCCCGTTCGTTTTTTCCACCGAGGCGTCGGTCAATATCGCGGACGATGAAGAGTTGATGAGTTCAATGGTGAAGGCGGGCTTCGAGTCTGTGTTTGTAGGGATCGAGACGCCGGAAGAGGAGAGTCTCGCCGGGTGTAACAAGAGTCAGAATACCAACCGGAATTTGGTGGAGTGTGTCAAGAAGATCCAGTCCTTCGGATTGGATGTGACCGGCGGGTTTATCGTGGGTTTTGACAACGATCCGCCGTCGATTTTCTCGAAGCAGATTGAGTTCATCAAGAATAGCGGTATTATCACCGCCATGGTGGGGCTGTTGAACGCTCCCCGTAATTCAAAATTGTACAAACGGCTCAAGAGCGAGAACCGGTTGCTCAGGGATTGCACCGGCGACAATACCGACTTTTCCATCAATTTCATCCCCAAGATGGATGTGGGGCGGTTGATGGAGGGGTACCGGACCATCATCAAAGAGCTTTACTCATACAAGCCCTATTATGAGCGGGTAACGGAGTTTCTCAAAGCCAAGAAGGTGGAGGCCAAAAAGTCGTTGCGCTTTCGCCCCTCCTATATCACGGCCTTCTTCCGGTCGGTGGTGGTTTTGGGCATCAAGGACCGGGGCCGCCTCTATTTTTGGAAGCTGTTTTTCTGGTCTCTGTTCAAGCGGCCCCGCGTGTTGCCATTGGCTCTCACCTATGCTATCTACGGCTTCCATTTCCGTAAAGTCTTCAATATTTAATGACCGGCTTCCGTCCCTCGCTCGGAGCGGGGGATGGAGTTGTCGCTGCCGGCTGTCGGGCTAACGGCGAAAATATCGCGTTGGTGGTTGGAGTCGTTGGCGACCAATGTCGGGGTTGTTGAGCTGAAGACTACGATCTCTCCGCCGGCGGAGATGGCGCTGTCGCCGGCGACCCAACTCTCGCGGGAGCTTGTGTCAGGGCCGGTGAGCGACGCGGTGGAGCCGTCTGACCGGTCGTGGATGACGATTTGCGAGAAGCCGCGAATATAGGTGACAAAGCGGCTGTCGGCCGAGATGTTTGGCCGTAGGCAACGGGCCTGCGAGCCGGCTTCGTTGGCGTTATTCGATATACGGATTGTTTTCCCGTTGACGCGGTGGTGCAGGAAAATATCCCTTAACCGGTTGTCGTCGCCGGGAACGAGGTTTTGGGCGAGGGAGCTGAACACGATGTAGCGCCCGTCTCCGGAAATGCCCGGTTCCAGTGAATATCCGTCCGCTTCCACCCCGTTTGAATCGACTGAACAGCGTTTGGTGGTGTGATTTTGCCGGTCCCGCACGAATATATCCGTGACCCGGTTTGAATCTCCGGGCGCCAGGTTGTCGGCATGGGAATAAAAAACCACAAATCGTCCGTCCGAAGAGATATCGGGGGCATACGAGTGGCTATTGCCCGGATGTCCGGCGGAATCCACGGATACCATTTCGACGTCGCCGGTGTGGCGGTCATGGATAAATATATCGCGCCTGCTGTTTGTATCGCCGGGGACCAGGTTACTGGCGTCGGATGAAAAGGCCACAAATCGTCCGTCCGCCGATATAGCGGGCAGCGACGAATGATCGCCCCCTTCGTTGCCCCGGGAATCCACAGATATTCTCGATGTCTCTCCGGTGTGGCAATCATGGATAAATATATCGCTTGCTTCGTTGGTGTCGTCGTCTACCAGATTGGCGGCGAACGAGGCAAAGGCTACGAAGCGTCCGTTGTCTGAAATGCTTGGGTGCAGGGAATTGGCGCCCGCCTCTTGGCCCGCTGTCGAGACCGATGCCAGTGTGGCGGCGCCGGTTGTCCGATCGTGGACCAAAATGTGGCACATGGTTCCCGATAGGCCGGGAACTAGATTGGAAGAGGTGGATGTAAAGGCCACGAATCGTCCGTCGGCGGAGATGGCCGGCTGGCACGACGGGCCGTCGGCTTCGTGGCCGGTGGAGTCGATGGATAGCCGTGTGATTGGTTTGTCATGGCCGGCTGTGGTCGAGGCCGGAATCGAGACGGTGATGCCAATTACTACTAAAATGATACACATGAATTGTCGCATTGCTCCTCCTAAATTCATAGAACCGGTAAAATTGTGACAAAAATTGTTAATAAAAACAGCGATATTTGCCTGTCCGGTTGGGGTGAACCAAAGGTTATTCGATTGCAGTCTTCGTCGTCTGTTGTCATGCAAATAAACTAGCAATATTTATGCCAGAGTAGGCAACCGGGAATGTCCCGGTTGCCGTGATCCTGATGGTGAAAATTAGTAGTAAAATGTATCGCGGAACGCGTCGTTGAAGAGTTCGATGGTTTTGGCCAGCGCCGCGATGGCGAATTGGCGGCCCACCCCTTCGATTTTGGTCCAGACTTCGGAGAACATGTTGTACGAACCTGTGATGCCGTTAAAGTACATGGCCGCTTTTTTGTGTGCCAGATTGGGGAAGAGGTAGTCGTTCTCCATGTCGTTGGAGTCGTTGTTGATAAAGGGGTACCAGCCGGGATAAACGGGGACGGTGAGGGGGCGTGTGACGGGAGAGGTGTTCAAACATTCGATTCGTATCACATCGTAGTCGGCGGGATTGCCGTCCGGATCGATATAGTGCTCCTGCCAGTTGAAATCGAGGTTCTGTTCGCGGTCCAGCGCCACGGTGGGGAATTCCCGGTCGTAGTCGTCACTTTTGGGGATCGTGATCCATGGGGCGTAGCCGTAGTATTTGACGGTATTGACAATGGCGTGATACATGCCGGGATCCGCCGCCGGGAACGAGACGATGCTGGCGGGGTCGATGCCCGGTCGATAATTGCCTTGAAACGGTTCCGCCGGGACCAGATCCGTCATGCAGACGATATGAACTCTGTCCAGCATATCCGCGGCAATGTTGGGATAGCCTTCGCACACTTCCCGGTTGGGGCTCACATTGATGGGAACGTTCCACGTCATGCCGTTGTTGGGGCTACGCAGGTAAAAGACATTGATGCCTCCGGCAGAGGTGTCTTCATGGTAGCTGACGTGAACATCGTCCGACGGGTAGGCGGCGTCGGCGCCGGCGTACTGCGGCGGCGCCCCGAAATAGCAGTCCAGCGCGCAAGAGATCGACGGCATCTGGGAGTTCATTTCGGTTTGGGTCAGGTTGGCGGGGAATGTCCATGAGCCTCCGCAATTCCCACTCATGGTGTAGAAGATATCGCTGCCGGCGGGGTCGAAGCCGTATTCGCCGGTGACATCTTCCTCTTGCCAGACCACATGGATGTTCTGGTCCCAATTTGGATTGGATGTGTATTTGTTGATGGCAATGGCGGGGACGAGGGAATCCACTTTCGGCGAATCGGAGAGATTGAGAACGTCGGACCAGATAAACGGCGGCGGCGCTACCGGCGGGTTGGAGACCTGAATGGCGTGATAATAAATGTCGTAGGTGTTGGTTTCCTCCGTCAGGCCCTGCCATACGACGTGGAGTCGGTTGTAGAGCAGCCAGTTGTACTGGTCGTTGAGCCCTTCGTACTCGATGGCGATGGATGGGTAGCGGGAGTCCATCAGCTCCGGGATATCGATGGTCAGGTTTTGCGGCGGTACAATGACGGCGCCCGAATCCGACACGCAGGCGTAGTAGATGTGGCAGCCCATGGCCGTTGGCGCGGCATTGGGGTCTTCCTGGCTATGCCAGACAATGTGCAGGTATTGGTTGTTGTCCCGCACCATACGGCGGCCATTGTTGAAGCCCGTGGCTTCCCATTCGCTGGATTGACCGACATTGGTTAGTATTTGAGCCAATCCTCCAGTGGAGATAAAACTGATGATAATCACAAATAAGAGAATTTTTTTATACATGGTTCCTCCTTTATATAGTTATCCTGAAATCCGGGATTGAACAATCCCCGGGATCTTTACGCATAAAACGTTTCCTCGTAATGTTTCCTTTACAATAGATGTCAAATTTATAACAAAACATCACAAAGTTGTCAAACCATAACAATATTTCAATCTACCTTCAGCAATTGACCAAAAGAGCTGTGGACTTTGTGGACCCGGTGGACGTTGTGGACGGTGTGGACGGTGAACAAACAATTGACCGCAGAGCTATTATGTGTAAAAATAGAAGCGTCTGATTTCAAAAAACAGGAAAACTAATAAAGGCATTTGACAGGGAGATGAATATGATAACCATCAATGAAACAGAAGCAAAAAATCGGTTTGACACTTATTTGCAAAAATCCAAAAATGGACCGGTTATTATCGAGAAAAACAATCAACCCTCCGCAATTCTAATATCCCATGAGGAGTATGAGAGATTGGTAACATACGAGGATGCCTATTGGGCAAAAAAAGCCGACGAGGCAGCACAGGAAGGCTACCTATCAGAAAAAGAATCCCTGGCGGCGTTAAAATTGTCCAGCGATAAATAATGCTCAATCGTTTCCTTACTTGTTAAGCGCGGTTGTATACAAAATCCTAAAAAGGAAATAGAAATTCGCACATCTTAATGGAGTGGCGAATGCCTAATATTATTTTATTAGAAAAATATATCTACCAGTGCCTACTCACCTCAATGATGTCTGTACAATTCTGATTGTTCTCGTCAATCCAGGTGATTTGGGCTGAGAATTTGTGTGGACCCGGTGGACTCGGTGGACGTTTTGTTCTTGACTCTACTGTTGGGGGAGGGTTTATGATGGGGGTGGTTGCAATGATGAGTGAGAAGATTGAGAAAGTCGAGAAGGTTGATTTTAAGAGGGAGTTTAAGTTTTTGTTTTCTCCTTCGGCTAAAGGGGCGGCGTTGGTGGAGGTGCCAACCGGTGAAAAAAGTATAAGGGTAATCCCTCTCGCTATCGCACCAGGTTGGTCCTTATCCGGAATTCGCCGGAAGATAGTCCTCCAGGCCGAAGGCGGATTCGATGTGTTGCGATAGACGGTCGATGAAGCGGGCCATGGGGGCGCCGTCCATCACGTCGTGATCGATCAAGATCGTCATGTTCAGGATTTCCCGGACCGTTATCTCGCCGTCTACCACCCAGGGCTTGGGAATGATGGAACTGACGCCGAAGGATAGCGGGTGGATACTGCCGTGGATGAACCAGCCGTTGATCCTGCCGTTCATCCCGATGGAGGTGAGCATGACGCTGCCCATGCCTTTTTTCGCGATATTTGGATGCTTCAATATAAAACGCCACATCAAACGCCGCAAAAATCCCGGCATAAAAAAGTAGAGCTCGGTGGCCAGACGGTAGTGTCTGTCTCCTAACACGACGTCCTTTTTGGAGATGTCCTGGGTTTTGGCGGTTTGGATTTCGTCGTGGATGTGGCGGAGGCTTTTTTCGTTGCTGCGGCGAATCATATAGGGGAGGGGAACCGGTTGACCGTCGTAGATGCGTTCCACTACGATGGAGATGTCGATGTCGTTGAATATCACCGATTTTCGTTTGGTCAACAGGTAGGCGTGGGCCGATTGACATTCTTCGATTGTCGCGCTGATGGTCTTGATGAGCCAGGCGGTGAACGATAGTTTGACGCCGGTTTTGCGCAGGCATTCTTTGAGGGCGGCGCGGCTATCGGTGACGTCCAATTCCAACAAGACTTTGAGGTGATGCTTCTTGCGTCCCAGCTCCATCACGTCGAGTGCGGCCATACGGGTGCGGGGAAAGGTCAAGATTTTTTTTTCGCCGATGTAATTATCTTTTTTCATAATTCAATATTTTAATGGAGATCGAGGGAAAACACAAGGCGGGATTCAGGAAGCGCCGGTGGCCTGATCCAGCGCTTCATACTATAATAGAGCGATTACCAGAAAATAATGTATAACACGGCGGTGGCGGCGATGACTGCGGCGCCCCAGAGTTTGACCGCCGGTAGCGATTGCAGGTCGAAGTTATCGTTGACCGGCATGCGGCGGGGTGCGGGGAGGGGTTTGAGTAGAGTTACGGTTGCCATGTACACGATCAATATGATAAAGGTGATGAACATGTGGTGCAGGAATGCCACGTCCGGCATCAGGAAAAGGCAGAGGCCATACACCGGTATTCCCAAAATCATGGCTCCGATGGCTGCCATGGGGGGGGCTTTCTTGACTACCATGCCGAATAGGAAGGCGGCCACGATTCCGGGGGAGAGGAAGCCCCAGATTTTCTGGATGTATTGGTACACGCTGCCGAATTTGGTGATGATGGGGGCCCATAGACAGCCGATCACCACGAAGATGGCGGTCATGATTCGCCCGATGGTGACCAATTTATGATTGTCCACCTCTTTTTTGAAATACTTTTTGTAGAGATCGATGGTGAAGATGGTGGAGGCTGAATTGAGCATCGAATCCAGCGAGCTGAGGACCGCTCCAAAGAGGGCGGAGAACATGATGCCTCTAAAACCGATGGGCAGGATCTTCTGGATCAAGAAGGGGTAGGCTTGGTCCGCCTGCGCTATTTGGGAGCCGTACAATTGGAAGGCGATGATACCGGGAAACACGATGATGAAGGGGATGATGAGCTTCAAAAATGCCGCGAATATGATGCCTTTCTGACCTTCCGCCAGACTTTTGGCCCCCAATGTCCGTTGGGTGATGAACTGGTTGAGGCCCCAATAAAAGATGTTGGGGATCCACAGTCCGCCGATAAACACAGCCACCCACGGCATTTCCGCATGATTCCACGGCAGCACCGTATGCAGCTTGCCGCCCGATTGGGCCAGGAAGACATCGATGCCTCCCACGGCTTTGAAGGCCAGGATGGTGACGAACACGCCGCCCAAGAGCAACGCCACACCTTGAATCAAGTCGGACCATACCACGGCTTTCAATCCGCCGTACACGGTGTACACGCCGGCGATGAATCCGATCAACCAGATCCCTTGCACCAGGCCGATGCCGAAAACGGCGTTCAGGGCGAGGGCGCCGGAGTAGAGGACCGAGGCCAGAGCCACCAGGATGTAGGCGATCATCATGAATATCGCCATCAATGTCCGGGTTTTGGAGTCGTATCTGTATTCCAGGTACTCGGGGATGGTGTAGATGCCGCTCTTCAAAAATTTGGGAAGCAATACCAGCGCCACGAACACCAGGGTCACCGCCGCCATCCATTCGTAACTGGCGATGGCCAGGCCCAATTCGTACCCTCTGCCCGCCATACCGACAAAGTGTTCGGTGGATATGTTGGAGGCGATGAGGGAAAAGCCAATGAGCCACCAGGTCAATTTGCGGCCCGCCAAAAAATAATCCTCGGATGTGTCTTGCTTGCGGGAGGCGTACAAAGAAATGCCGATGACCGCGGCGATGAATGCCACGAAGGAAATAATATCGATTGTTGTAAATTGCATCTTATTTTATATAGAAATGCGGTTATAATGTCAATACAAACAGAAATTTAAATATCTGATATTTTACCGGGGCCGGCGCTAAGTATTAAGCGCCGGCTCCGGGAGATATTTATGATTGTGTTTCTATTTTTCTTTCAGGCAGAGGCCGTATTGGTCGCTGATGTCCAGCGGCGGCATCGGGCCGTCCAATGGTTTGGCCTCTTTCACATACCAATCGTACCAGGCCAGTACTCTGTGGATCACGTCGATCTGCCCCGGCTGCTTGCGGTTGCCGTGTCCTTCGCCCGGATACTGCACCAGGCGGGTGGCCGGATGGTCGTTCATTTTCAAACGGCGGTACAATTCCATACTCTGGGAGGGATGAACCCTGGGATCGTCGGCTCCGCCAAGAATCAGGAAGGCGGATTTACTCTGGTGGGCCCAGTAGATGGGGCTCCGTTTCAGGCTCTCTTCCCACATCTCTTCCAACTTTTTGCCCGAATGGACATAGAGCTCTTCATAGGGGATATCGGTGGTGCCGCGCTTGCTGATGAGATCGCTGATGCCCACAAACATACACACGGCGCGCACCAGCTTGGTGTAATAGGTGCCGAACCATCCGGCGGCGTAACCACCGTAGGATCCGCCGCCTAAACCGACGCGGTTTTTGTCCGCCAGTCCCTCTTTCACCAGGAACTCGATGCCGTCGGCGATGTCGTCGAATTCAACGCCCGCCGCGTCTTCATATCCCGCCATGGCAAAGTCCACGCCGTAACCGGTGGAAGCTCTGTAATTGGGGTAATAGACCAGGTAACCGTTGCCGGCCAATACCTGTCCCGGTGTGGCGTAGCGGGTGACCCAACTATTGAAGTAGTGGGATTCCGGTCCGCCGTGCACTGTCACCACTAGAGGATAGGTGTCGCCTTTTTTGTAGTCCACCGGGTAAATCAGCAGACCTTCGATCTCTTGCTTGTCGCGGGCATTGAAGCGGATGATCTCCTGCTTGCCCAATGCGCGCTGGGCCAACCATGGATTGAGGGTGGTGAGTCTCTTTATTTTTTTGCCCACTTGCCAATAGAATAGGTCGCCGGGGATGTCGGGGGAACTGCCGGAAAACGCCGCGTGGCGAAAGTCTTTCGAGAAATGAAGGGAGCGGAAGATGACGCCGGTGTCTTTGGCGTCGAAGATGATTTTCCGGGGGCCGCCGGTTGCCGGCACGACACTCAGTGTGGACCAAACGCCTTCGCCGGCGATATAGGCCACAGTGGTGTTGTTTTTCCAATAGGCGCGGCTGACATGGCCTTTGAATTTATTTTCGGTGAGGTTAATGGTTTTTTTGGATTGGATATCGATGACGTAAACCTGGCTGACGGCGTGGTCCGCCCGGGTCGAGGCCGCCGTATAAGCGATGCGCTTGTTGTCGGGGCTCCAGGCGTAATTGCCCAGTTTGCCGGGGTTGTCGGTCAGTTGGGTCGTCTTTTTGGATGCGATATCCAGGAGATAGAGCTTCTGGAACATATAGTGGTGATCCACCAGGTTTTTTTCCGAAGCCGCGGCTGCGATGGTTTTGCCGTCGGGACTGAAGTTAAAGCTCCACACTGTCTTGTTTTCGGTCAATTGAAGGGGTTTCGCCTTTTTGTCCAGGTCCTGGATATAGAGATTGCGGTGTTTGAGGTTCTCTTCGTAAAAGATGAAGTCATACCCTTTTTTCTTTAGTTCTTTCTCTTTTTTTGTTTGGGGTGCGGTTGCCATGTAGGCGATCTGCTTGCCGTTCGGATGCCATTCAAATCCTAGCACGGAGGTTTCGCAATGTGTCGCCTGCTGTGCTTCGCCGCCGTCGCGGGGGATGATCCAGATCTGGGTCCTGGCTTTTTCGCCCCTGCGGGTGGTGAACGCGATTTTTGTTCCGTCCGGGCTCCAGCGGAGTGCGCCCACATGGACTTTCCCGGTGATAAAGGGGGTGTGCGTCCCGGTTTTGATATTCACCAGATGTAGCTCCGTGTAAGACGAACCGGGTTTATCGGTTGCTGTTCTCGGGACTCTAAATGTATAAGCGATCCATTTCCCGTCCGGGCTGATGGCGGATTGCGAAAGGGTTTTGGTACCCAGTACGTCCGCGGGGGAAACCGGCTCCGCCGCCTGAATTCCCATCGAGAAAACGGATAAGAACATCGTGACTGTCAAAAACACTAACAGTGTACGAATAGATTTTTTCTTCATGTTTGCCTCCATTTGGATAATACCAGTGATGTCCGCTAAAATCAATTGTACGGTGAATGGGGCGGTGCGGTTTACGAGAGATTGTCGAGAATCAAGCCGAAAAAACTTCGGCCATTGTCCTGGTAGTACCAACCGAGGTGGCGGTTGCAATGAGCGCAATGGGCGAAGGACCAATCAAATCCCGGGAACCAGGTATGATCGTGGGTCGGGTCGCCATAGATCACACACCCTTCGGCATCCTTGAAGCAGCCGATCTGGAACACCAATCCCACTGGATTTTTAAAGGTATGGCGGTAGTGGCCGTCAATGGGGATGAACTCTTCGAACGAGGTGATTTTATGATTGCAGCTTTTGCAAAAGATGGATCGTTTCTCTTCTTTTTCCTCTTTTTGGGAATCGAGCTTTACTGTGACGGTATGGTTTATTTTTTTTCGCGTGTTGGGCCGGAGGAAAAGAAATGGTTCCATAGTTTATATTTTATATTTTTTTTTAATTTATTCAAGTGGGGGTTGCCGGGTTTTTATCTTTCTTCAGCACTTTATTGATTGCGCGGGACAGTATGGCGCTGGTGATAGGTTTAAGGATGTAGCCGTCGATGCCGGTGTTTGAGAGCGGCGCGTTTATTTTTTTATCGAGACCTGTGCACAAGAGAATCGGTATGTCGCCGCGAATTTTTCTCAGTTTTTTGGCCAGTTGGATTCCGGTGATTTTCGGCATAATGTCATCGGCTATCACCAATTTGAACCGGTCTGGATTTCGTTTGAAAACATCCAGGGCTTCGTTCCCATTGTTACAGGTGATGACATTGTAACCGATTTTAGGGAGCAGTTGGTTCGCCAATTGGGTGAGTGGTTTTTTATCGTCCACAAACAGTATCCATTCATTCTGGCCGGGGATGACCTCTTCGGATTGGCGGTCCGGTATTTTTTCCCCTTTGAGGCCCGGTAGGAAAATGTTGAAGCTAGCGCCCAGGCCTGGGCTCGATTCCACCTGGATATCGCCGTTGTGGGCCTGAACGATGCCATGCACCACCGACAATCCGAGACCGGTGCCCTGTCCTTTTTCTTTTGTGGTGAAATAGGGATCGAAGATGCGGTGTTTAATATCCTGCGGTATTCCGAGACCGGTGTCGCGGACGGTCAATTGAAGATAGCCGGCATCCGACTTCGGGAGACGGGCTGAGAGGCCTGGAGGATGTTTGATTTTTCGTAGGGAAATTGTAAGCGTCCCCCGACCCTCTTCCATGGCATGGATCGCGTTGGTGCACAGGTTCATGATCACCTGGTGGATTTCAGTCGGATCCGCGAGTACCGGTAAATTGATTTCCGCGATTTCTGTTTTTAATTCAATGGTGGCGGGGAGTATGGATTGCAATAATTTTAATACCTCTTTGACGATGTTTCTCAGTAGTATTGGTTTTTGACCTTTCTCTTTTTTGCGGCTAAAGGTCAGGATCTGTTGAACCATTTCGCGGGCGCGGTCGGACGCGGCGATCACCTGCTCTAGATTGGAGTGCTCTTTGCTGTCCGGCTCGAGGGTGGAGAGGGTCAGCTCCGTGTATCCGTAGATGGCGCTCAGGATATTGTTGAAGTCATGGGCGATCCCTCCGGCCAGTGTGCCGAGGGCTTCCATTTTATGAGCATGGCGCAGTTGTTCCTCGAGCTTTTCCCGCCGTTTGTCCAGGTGCATCCGCTCGATCTCGCCCGCGGTCCTGGCGGCGAAAATTTGCAGGACAGATTCTGAGAACGCCACATCCAGAAGCGGTTTGCGAAACAGGGCGACAATGATTCCCACCGGTGTGCCATGGGAGTCGAATAGGGGGATTCCAACATAACCTTCGACGTCTAGTTTTTTTAACATACGGTCGGCGGGAAAGAGACTTACAATTCCCGAAGGATAGGAGCAAATCTTTTTTCCGACTACATTCTGGCATGGTGTGCCTTTCAGGCTATATTTGA
This sequence comes from uncultured Clostridia bacterium, assembly GCA_964491915.1. Classification (GTDB taxonomy): domain Bacteria; phylum Acidobacteriota; class Aminicenantia; order UBA2199; family UBA2199; genus JAHELQ01. The sequence goes on along the minus strand of CAZBHS010000033.1, from coordinate 44,772 downwards.
AATTTTTGTATGGTTTGCCATCGGCGAAGAAAGCCAGGCTGGTGATGAAATCCTGTTTTTCTTTCGACAGTTCTCCGATAAATGTATAGTCGGCATTGAGGGTTTTGGCCAATTGTTTGACCATTGTCCGGAAGAACTCGTTCCCGCTTCTCGAATATCCTCCGGCGACAATATCTTTGATGGCGTCTTCCGCCCGTTTCATTTTGGTGAGGTCCTCATGCAGTATCACTATGTTCTGTGGAATTCCCCGGCTGTCTTTGATGGGATAATAATAGGTGCGGAGATATATATCTCCCTGATGACGGCTATCGGGCTTGAATTTCAGGATGGGAAAGGCGATGTCTTCTCCGTTGAATATTCGTTTCATATATGGTAAAAGCTCCGATTGTTGCATCGATGGGTGAGTGAATACATTGAAGCGATCGATCTCTTCCTCTTTACTCAATCCCCACAGCGATTCCCAGGCTCTGTTGGCGGCGACGAGGGTTCCCTCCATAGCGAAGATCTCGATAGCCAGGGGAGATTGATCCACCAGGTTTCTAAATTTCGCTTCGCTTTCGGTCAAGGAATCCAGCATTTGTTTGCGCTCGGTAATATCCACGAGGGTTCCTTGAACCGCCGGCGCCCCCAGGTAGTCGATCCTGCTTCCCAATACTTCCACATCAAATAATGTTCCATCGCGTTTTACCGCTTTGAATTCATAATGGGACGACATTTTTTGCCCGCTTTCCCGAAGTTGCAGCTCATGTTTGACCTTTTCACGGCTCTGCTGGGCAACCATCGAGTGGACCGTTACCTCGAGCGCTTTCTCCGGGCTTTCGAAACCGAAAATCTGTGCGAATTTCCAATTGCAAAATTTCAATTTTCCTTGTTGGATGATATAGATGCCTACCAGCGAATCGTTCAAGATTCTCCGGTATTTGTATTCATTTTTGGCCAATGCCTCTTCCCATTTGATACGGACAATTGCCATGGCGATCAAGCGGGCCACCAACTCGAACATTGTTTTTTGGTCTTTCCCCACCGGTTCCTCGCCCGAGTATTTCTGGACCGCGAACATACCGATGGTCCGTTCGCTGGATTTAAGCGGAACCCCCAACCAGCTTTGGGCGCGTTTCCCCTTTATTTTCAATCCTTCGCGTTCCACCATTCGGTCCACTGCGTCTCCGTTTAAGAGAAGGGTCTTCCCGGTGTTGATCACATACTCGGTCAAACCATTTCCGGGCTTTTGGGTATGGGGAGGTTGATCGAAGCGGTCGCTAAAATACGGAAAACTGATGAGCGGGGTGTGTTTGTCATAAATAGCGACATAGAAGTTTTCCGTTGAATAGTTTTCTTTGAATATTAAATGAATCTTATGAAACAGGTCCTCCAGGTTGATAGAGGTATTGGTGGCTTCGGTCAATTTGAAAAGAATCTCTTTTTCCCGCTCCAATTGACGGAGAGTCTTGAGTTGCCTTTCGTTATCTCCCATCCTTTCTCCATTGTGAGAAAAGTTCACACTGTAATTATACTAAATAAGTTCACTATTTACAAAATAATTTTTCACATCGTGTCCTGGAATCTTCCAAAGGCAAGGTAAATTGAAAAATGGCCAGGGAATACCGGGCGAGGAGGTCCAGAGGTGTCCTGAAACAAGTTTCCGGGCGTCCTGAAACCGGTTTTCGGTCGAAGATCCTCGTCTAGAGCATTATTCTGGTGGTATACCCAACTGGAACTGATCTTCTCTCTTCCATTTATCCTGGGTTTTTGTGCTTTGGCCAGTATCTACAACCTTGTTTTTTACATGGGTGCAGGGTTGTTTTTTTGGGAATCAAAATGGCTCAATGGCATTGTCTCCTTCCTTAGTTCTATCTTGACAGGGGCGATCGGAGGACCGTTGGTCGCCCCTTGTTTTTTACCGGGCGTAAAACCGGTAAATTGTCGTGCTGCGACGGATTTTGCCCGGTGAAGCGACAGTGTTGGGAAAATGGGGTATATTGGGGGAGTTCGGATAATGTTGCGGTTCCAGGCAAAGCCCCGCGTGCTTTATATAAGGTTTCCCTGATTTACCTATGATTGATCCGTCCAGAAAATTACCGCTGTAGAATTGCAAGCCCGGCTCATCCGATAGAACGTCCATGACTCTGCCGCTCTCCGGTTCGTATACGCTGGCCACCAACCGGATCGCTCCCACATAATCGATCAGAACGTAGTTGTGATCGTAACCGTTCGGGAGATTTCCAATTGATTCGCCGATTGGGTGTTGGAGCGTAAAGTCCATGGGGGTGTCTTTGACCAACTTTATCAAGCCTGTGGCGATGAAGTCTTCATCTATGGGGGTGTATTGATCGGCGTTGATCATCAATTGGTGACCCAGGATGTCTCCGTTGCCTTCCCCTTTCAAATTGAAATAGCTGTGATGGGTGAGGTTGATGGGGCATAATTGATCGCAGATACCGGAGTTGATTACTTTTAACTCATTCTCTTCTGTCAGCAGGTATGTGACCGATGCTTCGAAGTTGCCGGGGTATCCCTCTTCGCCATCCGGGCTCAAATAGGTGAGACGCACGCCCGCTTCGCTCTCTTCGCCGACGATTTCGCCTTTCCAGACTTTTTTGTCGAAGCCTTGCGCGCCGCCATGAAGGTGATGTTTCCCATCATTAGCGGTCAATGTGTACGGCTCGCCTTCGATAGAGAAACGGGCGTTTTCGATTCGATTGGCGTATCGTCCGATAATGGCGCCAAAATAGGGGTGGCCCGCCAAATATTTATCCAGAGTGCCGAATCCCAGCACAACATCCGCGGGGCGACCTTTTTTATCCGGTATAATCAATGAAGTGACGATGCCGCCGTAATTGGTGATTGTCACTTTCATTCCCGATTTATTGCTCAATGTGTAAAGATCCACCGCTTTACCGTCTGCGGTTTTGCCGAACGGTTGTTTTTCGATCGAAATATTGCTCGCCAATTTGGGTTCCGTTTTTTGAACCACAATGTCCTCCTTGGGTTCAGGGCTTCCACAGCCAATCAAGATTAAAACGAACAAAGCGATGCTTCCGATACCGAACACACCGGAAGCCAATCCGCGTTTCCTGTTTTGAAAAAATGCCATTTCGCTACCTCCGAAAGTAGTATAGGTCATTATAACTCCCTACCGGTCAATAAACAAGTTGAATATTAAGACTGAGGCAATGAACCCGATGAGTTGTTAAGTTTTTTGTTGAAATTTTGAACCGCGCATATTATTGTTAGGGCATATAAGGAGAGAGGAATGGAAAAAGATTTTCATTATTTCCTGATTTATGCTATCTCTAAAATCACGGGAAATCCCAACGCTGACATCACGGCTTACGCGTCGCAATTTGTGGATGACAATAACGAGGGGCAGTTCTCGGTGGATGGCAGGAGGATGCCGTTTCCGTCGCAATTGGATTCGTCGAGCGGTTATTATTACCCCATCATGACTCAATCGATGTCGCCTAAGTCGTTGAGCATCGATGTGCAGAAATATGTGTACGTCCCGTTTCATTTTTTGCCCGGAGACAACACTGTAGAGATCGACGGCAAGAAGAATGTGCTCAACACCACGCCCGATTCCAAAAACGCCAGGGCGCTTCTAAAACACGCCCTCGATAGCGATAACCCATATCTGATAGGAATTGCCGCCCATACGTTTGCCGACACCTGGTCGCATCAAAATTTTACAGGTCTTCATGAGGATTGGAACTCGGTGTACCCCTGGTACAATGTGGTAAAATCCATCGCCCCCAATGTGGGCCATGCCGAGGCCGGTCATTCGCCGGATGTGATCGACGCCGTCTGGATCGATTACCGGTTCGGCGACGGGGGAGTGATTATCTCCAATCGCGAACGGGCTCTCAAGGCGATCAAGGAATTGTATATCGCGTTTCGTAAAAAATGGGGAAACGGTCCCACATGGACGGAGATGAAAAAAAGCATTAACCATATCATCCAAACCCCCGGCTACGACCAGCGCATCGAAGTCATCGATCAATTCCTCAACGATAATCAATACGGAGGTATCCCCCGGTACAACAAAAACACCTGGATCGACGAAGCCCTGGAGAGGGAAGGAGTTAAATTCCGTCTTAAAGACAACTTTCACAGTTTCCATTGGTACAACTTCCACCAGGCGGCCAAAGACCAGTTCGCCTTTGCCATGAATCTCATCAAAGATATTTGATAGCTCTATAAAAACTATATATAAAGGGGGTTTCGCATGAAACTAAGAATCGCTACATTTAACGTGGAAAATCTTGACGACAAAGAGGGGGAATATCCCACTCTCGACGAGCGTATCCAATTTTTGCGTCCGCAATTACAGCGTATAGGCGCCGATATTATTTGTTTTCAAGAGGTGCATGGCCAGGAACAACAAGGGCAACCTCGTCGTTTAACGGCATTAAAAAAAGTCCTGGCGGGGACAAAATACAGCAATTATAATGTCGTTTCAACTCAAACAACTCTTGATGAAGTTTACGATGAAAGGAACCTTGTCGTTGTAAGCCGGTTCAATGTTTTGGAAACGAAGCAAATTTCCCAGGATTTTATTTCCAAGTCCCCTCAATACAATGTTGTCACTGAAATACCGGAAGATCCAAGACCCAAAGATATCACCTGGGAAAGGCCTATTTTTTATTCAAAAATAAAAATTAAAGATGAATTCGAGATTCATCTCATTAATTTGCACTTAAAATCTCGCTTACCCTCCAATATTCGGGGACAAAAGATCGACAATTACACATGGAAGAGTAGTCCCGGTTGGGCCGAGGGTTATTTTCTCTCTTCCATGAAGCGGGTGGGACAGGCGTTGGAGACAAGAATTTTTATCGATCATATTTTCGATCAAGACGAGACGGCAAAAATTGTCGTCTGCGGGGATTTTAATGCTCATCCCGAAGAGGTGCCGGTGGAAACCATCGCCGGAAGAGTGGAAAACACCGGCAACAAAGACCTGGCGCTTCGGGCTCTGGTTTCCTGCGAGCACAGTATCCCGGAATCGTCCCGGTTCAGTTATCTTTTTTATGGCAAAAAGAGGTTGTTGGACCACATGCTCATATCCCAATCTCTTTTACCCTACTATTGCAAGTCGGAAATCCACAACGAGATGCTCCACGACGAATCCCTGGCCTTCGCCTTCGACACTAAATACCCCGAATCAGATCACGCCCCCTTCATCGCCGAGTTCGAGATATGACGTTAGGTTAATTTAGAGATAATCGAGGGCGTCTTCGAGGGAGAGGGCGATGTAGCGGGGGGTGTACTGGCGGAAGTTGGCGGTTAGTTTTTTGGCTCGTTGTTTGAGCTCTTCGGTGCGGATCTTTTTTTTGTTGCGCTTGATTTCGGCGATGACTATGGTTTTCTCCATGTCGTTGATGGCCACCAGGTCGATTTCGTTTTGATTGCCTTTTTCCCAGTAGGAGCCGATGCGGTTGTATTTTTGGGTGTCGGCGAAGAGCTGCTGGAAAAATTTTTCCATGATGCGACCGGTGTAGGTGGCGTAATCGCGGAGAATGATTTGGCGGATGTAGTCGAAATTGCCGGTTTCCACCGCGGAACGGTGCCGGAAGATAAAGCGAAACCAGAAATTCAGGAAATTGTCGCTGAGATAGTACTTCTGGGTGCGGGATTTGGGGGCGGCGTCAATGGGGCGGACTCTGGATATTACATTGTAATCATGTTCCAGCCGTTCGAGATGTCCTCCGATGTTGGCTTCGATGATGGATTCGATGGCGGAGCGGGCGGTTTTGCCGGAGGAGATTAATTCAAGGATAGAGAAGTATGTGCCGTAGTCTTTGCCGAACTCCTCGATCAGTTGATTCCGCCCTTCGGCGATGAAGGGGGAGCTTTCGTTTAAAATGAAGTCCAACGCTTTATCAAGCGAGAGCGCTCTATTCCGGCAGAGAATGTCGATGTATCGGGGCACGCCTCCGGTCAGAACGTAAAGGTCGAATAAATCATTGATATCAGTTACATTGTAGTCAACCAGGATATTTCGAAGTACTTTGATTTTGAAGGGTTTGATGTTGAATATCCGGTCGGCCCGCTCGAACAGAGGTTCCTTTGAGTTTTTGAAGATCTTGTGCATCAGGGAGTAGACCGACCCGATGAATAGCACATTGAGGTGGCAGCGGTGTTTGTACATGTCCCAGAGGTATTGAATGTCTGAATACACTGATGGATTGATGCTGTAGAATTCCTGGAACTCATCGATAATGAGGGTGAATCTCTCTTTGAGGGATAACTCCAATAGGAGTCTGAAAATGTCCTTGAAGTGACGAATCTCTCCGGGGACCGGGACATGGAATAGATTCTTGATCTCCTCTAAGTGATCTATACAAAGGAGGGATTCCGATTTTTTGGATATGAAGAGATAGATGTATTTATGCTTGCGGGCAAACTCAAGGGAGAGCAATGTCTTACCGACACGGCGTCGGCCGGTCAAAACCGCTATCCGTCCATTCTCTTTTGTTTGGGAGAATAGTGTATCCAACTCCCCTAATTCTTTTTCCCGGTCATAAAACTTTATTATCGTAACCTCCGTTACAGTAACCACGGTTACAATAACTTAGGTTTTGGTTAAAGTCAAGGATATAAAAGCTTATTACTATATTTTTTTGTTGCAAGGCCTGAATTAATTTTTTTGGTGTGGTAGAATGTTGGATTGGGAATTATGTAGAAGAGAGGAGGATGAAATGAATTGTTGACGGATGTTGGCTATTATTGTGTTTGGTGTTAGTTTGATGGGATTGATGGCTGGTTGTGGCGATTGTGGGAATGAAGGATTCGATGAAGTGGTGCTGCGGCAGCGGATCGAAGAGGCGAACCGGGTGTTTGTCGAAGGGATGAAGCAAGGGGATGTGGCCGCTGTGACGGCATTGTACGCGGATGACGCGACGCTTCTGGTTCCGAACACGAGGAAATCATCTCCGGTAAGGACGCTATCGAAGCTTTCTGGAAAAAAGCGCTGGAAGGAGAAGTGGAGGTCGAATCTGTCTTCGAGTCTGTCGTTGTTGACGGAAGCGGGACTGTGGCATATGAAATCGGTAAGAATGTTCACGATTATACATTTCCCAAGGAATCCAAACCCTTGCAATGAGTCGGTTTTCTTTTTATAATTAAGGTTCTCGAAATTTCGAAAACCCATCGGCAGAGGAGGTCGTCGTGCGAAATTTGATCGATATGGATGGAAAAAGCGATATTGGGCACATCGATTGGGAATTTATCCATGACATGCAAGCCATAGTCCCGGACCATATAACACCGGAAGTTATTTTTTTCACCAGGGATTTTTTGGACAGCATTCCTGAAAAATGGGAAGAAATCAAGACCATGTTGGCGGGCCATGTCAAAAGGGGAAAAACCGTTCACATCGCCATCGAGGATGTGGAGAATCTGGGCAATGATTTTAAGGTGCGCGGCATACTAAAAGATAAACAAGGTCATCCAATGACGTTTTGCAAAGTTGTGGTGATGGACAAGGATCCGGTGGAAAACGATTATCTGGGGGCGGTCATCACCGATAAGGACGGCGAATTCAGTCTGTCGTTCGGCAAACGGACGTTCAATGATTTCGGTATGGAAGCGGAGCCTGATATCTATTTCAACGTCCTTGCGTGGCGCGATAATAGTTTTTATCCTATCGGCACAGTGACTCCCGAGGTGAGCGAAAAAATCGAGACTAAAGAGGGGAAGACTGTGTTGGAATTCGGGGTGGTGGAAATCTAAAGCTGCACCTGTAATTCTTTTTCCCGTTTCCAGTTTTCGTAATATTCCCACCCCGCCATTCTAAAATCTTTTGAAGATTCCTTGATTTTTTTAGGGAATTATGATATCAGTGGGGTATTGGAGATGTGATTCTCCTTATGACTCAAGATTTGGTTGGGAGGCCGGGGCAGGCAGCAATGACTTCCCCGGCCTCGTTTTTTTATAGGTTATTCAAGTCTGTCGGGGGACATAAACGATACTGGCGTACCCGTCGCTCTGCCGGTAATGATTGCTTTCGTTTGTTTTTCTCTGGATAGTGCGGTGTTATTTTCAAAGAAAAGGTTTATAATTATGCAGGTATCCTAATGGAGACATTTCTTCGTTCAATATTACTCAATATATCGGTGAATCCGGCCGAAGGGGCGGCTGAGTGCTATCCGTCCAAACATATGGTGGTATTCAGACCCTCCGTGTTACTTGATACATGGGCGTCGTTCGGTTGTTTCCAATTTGTCATTCCATTGGCCAAGTTTCCTCCGGTGATGGTGGAAGATTTCTTGATCCGACTGGATCCATTTCAGGTTTTTCCCATCAATCCAGGACAAAGGCACCGCGGGCGGGAATATTTCGATGGGCAACATTATTTGTCAATTTTTTTGTCGGTGGAATTGTTGCATTCATTATCATTAAAAATGTATGGAAAACCCGTCCGTCATTTCGCCGGCCATGCGCGGCATATCGCCGCCTCATTGTTGCCGCTGCTTAAGATGTATATGCGTGAATCAATGGACAAGCCGCCGGGATTTCTGTTGATGCAAGAGACCTTGAGTATGCAGATTGCGACAATCCTATTGCGGCGTTTGCCCAATGATTGCCGGCATGAGGAATTGGCGGCATCCTCCCTTGAGGCGCGTCTGGCCCAAACGATAGAATTTATGGCGGTTTGCTATGACGAAAAGATCTCGTTGCAGGATCTAGCCAATCTCGCCGGCATGAGCCCCTATCACTATCTCAGGTCGTTCAAGAAATATACCGGGAAAGCGCCATATCAATATTTGACGGACATTCGCGTCGGCCGGGTCAAAGAATTGTTACGCTCGCCCGAACTATCCATAACCGAAGCCTGCAGTCAATGCGGGTTCGATTATGGCAATCATTTTTCGGCGATATTCAAACGGTTGACCGGATACTCGCCTCGCCAATTTCGCAAGATGGAGCTCGACAAGAAGCAAGATTAGCAATTCCCACATCAATAATCGCCTTGTTTTTCTCTACGGTCATGGCGTATCATAGTATCCCGTGATACTCTCACAAAGGAGATATAGATGATCAAAAACAAGCATGGAATTCTTTTCGTGATAGCAATGTGTTTTTTGGCTGTCACACTTTTTGTACCGGTCATGGCCGGAAGTACCCAACACCCGTTGCGCAGTACAAAAGGGGGTACATGGTTGGAATACAGTGTTAGATCAGCCGACAGTCCGGCCGCAGTGAAAGCGGCCGAAGGGTTCAGCCGTTGGTGGACTGCCGATAATGCCGCCAATGATTTTGTCAGCGTGAGATTCGAGTCCTTTGTTATGGGGCAGCGCCGGCGTGGGGGATCCCATGTATTTCGCTTCGATAGACCGTTCGAACCGACTCTCAAAGATGCCGACGGAGTGAAAATAAAAATCCTGTCCGAAGGAAACGAAACTCTCTCTATAAACGGCAAACAATATAATTGTAAATGGCAAGTGCGGCAGATCGATCTGGCGTTGGACGAACAGACTGTGACTCCTGAGTACAAGGGCAAATCAAAAGTCTGGTTTTGCGCCGATGTGCCGCTTGGTGGGATGGTGAAGATGGAGAACGATATTTCCCAGCGTTACAGTGCAAGTGATGAATTTATGAAAGTCTACGAAATCTGGGAAATTAAAGCTTTCGGATACAATAAATAATACAATTGGATCGTCGCTCAACCGGTTGGTCGCCTTGATTTTTAGGACCAGCCGGTTTTTTTATTTTTTGTCCTCGCCACCATTGACAAGCAGGGAGACTGTCTTATAATTGTTACAAAAATATATTATTTATTAGGTATGCGATTGGGGGCAATGTTGTCACAAACCTTAATAACCAGACTCCATCAAGGAGAAACCATTAAATAAAAGGGAGGGAGAATGAAAAAATCAGCCTTTGTGGGGATTTTAGTCTTCTCGTTTTTTCTGGTCACTAGTTTCGCGGTGGTTCCGGATAATCTGAATGCCGCAGAAAAGCCCACCTGGAGCGCCCAGCCGGCGGGTGTGGACAAAGCTTACAACAAGCAGGCCATTCTGGTAAAATTCAAACCGGGGGTCACCAAAGATCAGCGTAAAGCGTTGGCCAAATCGGTAGACGGTAAATTCAAAGACCGCAACAAAGATGGTCTCGATGACCGGTTCGCCAGCATTTTAGGCGGAAGGTTGGCGCTTTTGGAGCTCAAAGGCGACAAAGGAAGCGATCTTGCCGCACAGGCGTTGAAAGCGTTGCAGGGCAATCCGCTGATCGATTACGCCGAATACAATTACAAGCAGTATCTCACTGTGTTCCCTAACGATCCACGCTTCGATGAACTCTGGGGGATGCACAACACCGGCCAGACCGGCGGCACTCCGGACGCGGATATCGACGCCCCCGAAGCGTGGGATATTTCCACCGGCAGCCCCGACGTTGTGGTGGGAGTGATCGATACCGGTGTGGATTACAATCATCAGGATTTGGCTGTCAATATTTGGAGCAATCCCGCTGAGATCGCCGGCAATGGAATCGATGACGACGGCAATGGTTTTGTGGACGATATCCACGGCATCAACGCCATTACCGGCAGCGGCGACCCAATGGACGACCATAATCACGGCACCCATTGTTCCGGTACTATCGGCGGCGCCGGTAACAACAACATCGGCGTGGTGGGTGTGAATTGGCAGGTGAAAATTATCGGTATGAAGTTTCTTAACTCAGCCGGAAGCGGCGATACTGCCGACGCTATCACCTGCGTCAACTATGCC
>CAZBHS010000033.1:0-34029 GCA_964491915.1 uncultured Clostridia bacterium | reverse complement strand
ACTGGAGTCAACATCCGGGTCCTCTCCAATAGTTGGGGCGGCGGCGGATTCAGTCAGGCTATGGAGGATGCTATCTGGTCGGCCAACAATGTGGGTATCATGTTCATGGCGGCAGCCGGGAATTATACCATGGACAATGACGCGTCTCCTTATTATCCCGCTACCTACGATGTGCCCAATGTCGTGGCTGTGGCAGCGACGGATCACAACGACAATATTTCGTCTTTCTCCAACTATGGAGCTACGACCGTTGATCTCGGCGCTCCAGGTACATCGATTTTATCGACTTTTATCGGTAACTCTTACGGCTATTACAATGGAACATCCATGGCGACGCCCCATGTGTCGGGCGCCGCGGCGCTTCTCTTATCGGTCAACGACCAGTTGACAGTAGGGGAGATCAAAACGTTGCTGATGGATTATGGAGATTCCATCCCGGCGTTGGCGGGCAAGACTGTCAGCGGCAAACGTCTCAATGTCTACAATTCATTGAGCCAGGTCTCGCCTCCAGGCCCCAGTTTCCGTCTAGCGGCGGATCCCACCGGTCAGACAATTAGCCAGGGGCAGACCGCCTCCTACACCATCGACATCGAATCGATTCTCGGCTTCTCCGACGCGGTGAACTTGAGCGCGGCATCCGAGCCTCCCATCAATGCTACGATCACATTTACCCCCAATCCCGGAACACCGGGTTCCTCATCTATTATGGATGTGGCCGCCACAACCGCCACCACAGCCGGAGACTACAATATTACCATCACCGGCGAGAGCGGAGCTATCACCAAAACCACATTTGTGGCCCTCAAGGTCATGCCCGAAGGGTCCATCGAGGTCTCTTACACTAACGACACGGTCATCAGCATCCCGGACAACAATCCAGCCGGTATCACCAGCGCCATCAACGTTCCCGACGCCCTCACCATCTTCGAGACCTCCGTCCAGGTCAACATCACCCACACCTATATCGGAGATTTGATTGTCAAACTGATTTCCCCCAATGGAACCGAGGCGATTCTCCACAACCGCGAAGGCGGTTCGGCCGACAATCTTCACCAGACCTACAGTCCCGCCGATTTCCTGGGTGAAAATAGCCAGGGTGTTTGGACATTGTTTGTATCCGACAATGCCGGAATCGATGTGGGAACATTGGACAACTGGACATTGACGTTGACCGGCACACCGGCAGGTCCAGTGAACAATCCGCCGGCTGTAACCATTACCGCGCCTTCCGACGGATCGACCTACACTGAAGGAGATAGTGTCACTTTCATCGGCGACGCAAACGATATCGAAGACGGCGATCTCTCGGCGTCCATCGAATGGAGTTCTTCCATTGACGGAGCCCTCGGCACAGGCGCGTCCATCACCACGTCCAACTTGAGTGTGGGGACTCACACCATCACAGCCTCGGTCACCGATGCAGGCAGCCTCTCCTCCACCGACACTATCACTGTCATCATCCAGCCGGCCACAGCCATCACTCTCTCGGCCAACGGCTACAAGCTACGCGGCAGGTATTATGTGGATCTCACCTGGAGCGGCGCAGTCGGCGCCAATGTCGAAATTTACAGGGACAACGTGTTGATCGCGACGGTTCCCAATAACGGATCGTACACCGATTACTTGAACAAAAATAGGGGCACCTATGTCTACAAAGTTTGTGAAACCGACGGATCCGCTTGCTCGAACGAAGTCTCGGTCACCCTTTAAAGTAATATAACACGCAGGGCGCGCTTTCGAGCGCGCCCTGTATTTGAAAAAAATTGTCTCTTATGGTAACGTTTAGCTTTAAAATTCTATTAAATTTCGAGGGCAGAATGAGACTAAAAATAGTGGTATGTACGGTGGCATTGATGATGGTGCCGGCAGGTTCGCCTTTATTGGCGGCACAGCAGGGTGCCGGCGGTTTGCCTGATGGATTTGTGTATCTGGACAAAGTGATTCCCGGCATCGCGCTGGATATCCGCAACGCCTCAACTATTAATCTGATTGGAGAACCTCTGGAGGGATTCGACACTCCGAAGGCCATTCTCACCAAAGAGGCGGCCCTGGCGCTACGTAAGGTGGAGGCGGAATTGCGGCAATACGCGGTGGGACTTAGAGTGTTTGAGGCTTACCGGCCACAGCGGGCTACCAATCAGCTTGTGAAGTGGGCGGCGGACGAAGGGGATACCCGGATGAAAATGTTCTTCTACCCGGCCTCCACCAAAAAACAATTGTTGGACCAGGGGTTTTTGCCTTCCAATTCGGGGCACAGCCGCGGTAGCTCGGTGGATGTTGGGCTTATTTTTCATATGCGGAACCGGGATGGGATTCTGCGGACCGAAGATCTGGATATGGGGACGCCATATGGATTGTTGAGCGAACAATCAGGGTCCTCCAACCTGCAACTGAAATCGGAGCAATTGGTACACCGCTTACTTCTGAAGACCGTGATGGAGAAGAACGGCTTTCAACCGGACCCCGCCAAATGGTGGCATTTCACCTTGAAAAACGAACCCTACCCGGAGCGTCAATTCGATTTCCCGGTGAAATAGGCCGGCTTTAGGACCCGCTCGGTAGCCCCATAATAATGATGAGTATCATCAATATTATCCATAAAATCAAATTTTGTAGCTTCATAATCTTTTCTCCCATCCATTCCCGCCAATATATACTAGCATTATGATTGCCAGCTTCCCCTCCCGCCACCCGGTTTGAAAACGCTGTCCTGGTTTACTTGTTGCTTGGTACCAATTTTAGCTTTTGGTTTAATTTATAAACTTTGCGGATTTGTTTATATATACTAACCTGGATGATTGCCGCCTGCCCTTTTTTTTAAGAGGGGGGAGTTAGTTCTTCAGGTATTTTTTTATGGAGAAGAGGGCCGAGAAGAGGCCGATGGCGGTGCCGAGGATGACGATTTGGATGAAAATGTCGAGGGGGATGACCGTGAAATTGAACATCTCCTTGATGAAATCGATCTTGAAAATCGAAAAAGAGGGGAGTAGTTTTAGGGCGGAATAGAGTAAGACATTGGCCATCATACTGCCGAAAAATCCCAGCAGCGCTCCTTCGATCACAAAGGGAAAGCGGATGTACCAATCGGTGGCCCCCACCAATTTGAGAATGTTGATCTCCTCTTTGCGGTAAAATATATTCAGCTTGATGACATTGTAGATGATGAAGACCGAGATGAAGATGAGGATGGAGCTGAGGAATAATCCGATGAATTCGAGAAATTGTTTGTAAGCCAGAATTTTTTTGGCCCAGTCGAGGTTGACCTGCGTGCTCTCCACTATTTTTAGTTGTTCGATATCTTCGATAAAGGCGTTGATTTTGGTGTCGATCTTGTCCTGGATTTTGAACTTCACCTCCATGGACGCCGGAAACGGAGGATTGTCGAATTCTGTGAGCACGTACTTCAAATCCGGGAATAACCGCGAGAACTCGACCTCTGCCTGGTTTTTGGAAATAAAGGTCACTTGATCCACCAACAGGCTATCGCGAATCCGGTCGATGAGGGCGTCGATTTTTTTCTGCTCCACATCGTCTTTGAAATAAAAAATCGCTTCGATCCCTTTGGTGAATTGATCGCTGAATGATTCCAGACTGAAGGATATATAATTGAAAATCCCGAAAATCAGCAAGGTGAAGGCGATGATACCGAGGCACAAAAAATTGATGACCTTATTGCGCAGAATATTGATGATGGCGTTTCCCAACGAACGTTTCACCAGATTCATGGTGTCGCCTCCCCGGACCAGTCGGTGGCAAGCCGGCCTTTATCCAATCTGAGGACCCGCTTGCCGAACATCTTGAGAAGGGTTTTGTCGTGGGTGGCGATGATGATGGTAACTCCATTGGCGTTGATGCGCTCGAATATCTTGATGATCTCCACCGACAGGTCGGTATCCAGGTTACCGGTGGGCTCGTCCGCCACGATGATTTTCGGATTCCCCACAATGGCCCGGGCAATGGCCACCCGTTGTTGTTCTCCTCCGGAAATGTGCAATGGCACATAGTTTTTCCGGTGTTTGAGACCCACCAACGTAAGGGCGTTGTTCACCTTGCGGTCGATCATGGATTTGCGTTCCCCCCGCACCATCAGGGGGATGGCGACGTTTTCGAAAACGGTTCGGTTCTCCAACAACTTGAAGTCCTGGAACACGATACCGATACTGCGGCGAAGTTTGTACAGGTTCTTGGGGGGGATGAGGTTGATGTTCTGGGAATCGATGAGAATCTGCCCTTTGCTGGGATCCTGCTCTTTGAACATCAGTTTCAAAAGTGTTGTCTTGCCCGCCCCCGACGCGCCGGTCAAAAAGATCAATTCCCCTTTTTGAATCGAGAGATTGACGTCCTGTAACGCATAATCGTTCTTCACATACTGCTTTGATACGTGGTAAAATTCGATCACGTTTTTTCCACCCTGTTTTTTGATGAAACGTTAAACTATATAATAACGAAATATAGGATTATTTGCAATAAAAAAATCTTTTTGCCGGATTTTTTTTGGGGACATAACGGCATTGACGGTGCGATTGAAGTTGTGGTATAGTCGCTTTAAGAGAGGAGGATCGGGAATATGAAATTTGTGCATAGATTTTCCAAAAAAGTGGCTCAAACTCCCGGTACGCTTGTTCATGTGGGAGAGGCGCGGGATCACCGGGTGCAGATGGAATTCGTCAAATATAACCGGAACGCAATCCAGGAGACGATGCTGGATGATATCGACGCGCAGTCAGTGTCTGCCTTCGAAGGGGATGATGTACATTGGATCAATATCAACGGGGTACACGACATTCAGCTCGTCCAGACGGTGGGAACGGCGTTCGGAATTCACTCCCTGGCCCTGGAGGATATCGTCAACACCAACCAGCGGCCGAAGATGGAGGATTTTGACGACCATTTGTTCGTGGTGCTGAAAATGCTCCGGTTCGACGAGGCTTCGTCGGAGGTAAAGGCGGAGCAGGTGAGTTTTATTCTTGGGCATCGTTATGTCATCTCTTTTCAAGAATGGGAAGGCGATGTGTTCGATCCGGTGAGAGAGCGGTTGCGACACGGCCGGGGACGGGTGCGCAGGATGGGGGCCGATTATCTCTTCTACGCGCTTTTGGACGCGGTGGTGGATCATTATTTCTTCGTTCTGGAATCGGTGGGAGAAAGGATAGAGGGACTGGAAGCGGATTTGTTGAGTCATCCCGAGCCCCTTACATTGAACGCCGTCCATTCGTTGAAGCAGGAGATGATATTTCTCAGGAAATCGATCTCCCCTTTAAGGGAGGTAACCAGGGTTCTTGCCCATGGGGAGTCGCCGTTTATCAGGGATGAAACCTCGCTCTTTTTGCGGGATGTCTATGATCACACCATTATGGTGATTGAAACCTCCGAGTCGTTGCGGGACCTGGTGGCCGGACTGCAGGATCTTTATCTTTCCAGCGTCAGCAACAAGATGAACGAGGTGATGAAGGTGCTCACTATCATTGCCACTATTTTCATCCCCTTGACATTTATCGCCGGCATCTACGGCATGAATTTCAATCCCGAGGTATCCCCGTTTAACATGCCGGAGCTCAACGCCCGTTTCGGATACATAATCGTATGGCTGGCGATGCTCTTGGTAGGCGGATTCATGGTGGCGTATTTTAGACGGAAGAAATGGTTGTAATGAAACCGGAATTTATTTCGATTTGCGGTGCTTGCGAAAGAGCAGGCGGTGAGGGGTTTTGTTGGCGAAGGGAAAGATTCCTTCGTGAACCGACTTGATGTTTTCCACGGTGCAGAATGAGTTGGGATTGGTGCTATGCAAATGGCAGAGAATCGTTTTGAGATTTTTTCGTTTGACCACCGAAAAAAGCATCTTGACTCGTTCTCTGGTTCCTTTTCCTTCAACGATTGTGTAACCGTAACCATTTTCTTTCATATATCCGGTGAATTCAGAACTGTCTCTCGAGAAGACAATGCGCATCAAGGCCATGCCGATGCTCAATTTTTCTTCCAACCATATGCCCACGTAATTCCCCATGGCAAAGCCGCCGGCATAGGCGAAAATACAGAGGAAATTCCTGAGATTGATCATCACTTCACGGATAGCGATGATCCAGATCAACACCTCGAAAAAACCCAATAATGAGGCGGCCTTGCGATATCCTTTGCTCAGGTAAATAAAGCGCAATGTGCCGAGGGTCACATCTGCGATTCGGGCCAGGAAAATAAGAAGTGGTACAACTATCCATGAAAACCAATCAAATCCCATTTTTTTACCTCATTAAGAAAATAATCTCAGTTATCACTTATAAATCGGATAGCAACTAAAGTCAATATGATCCTAGCACTAAAAAAGAGTGACAATATATTTTGAATGAAGGCTGAAAGGTGATATAATCTAAAGAGGGCACATATGAGCTGGAAATGGATCTTTCTCATGGTTGTCGGATGTATGATCGTTATCTTCACAATCCAGAATATTGAGGTTGTGGAATTCAGATTCTTGTTTTTCACCTTGAAAATCAGCCGGGCGTTGGTCATTTTTTTGACTTTTTGCGCCGGTATCATGGTGGGCTGGATCTCCGTGTTTTTAAAGCGGGAAAAAACAAGATGAAATCTTCCGGTAGCAAGGGAACCAATCCGTGAATACTTTGATGGGCTTAGTCGAAAAAGCGACCGGACTTGCGCCTACCATCCAATTCAAAATCCTGATATCCATCATCGTCATCCTATTGTTCATGGTGGTGCGCTTAGCGCTCTTGAAGATCCTATGGCGGCAAACCGAAGATGTCAAGATCCGCTACAAATGGAAGAAGGTTCTCACCTATTTCCTCGCCTTTATAGTTCTAATGCTGTTGGCGCAGGTATGGTTCGAGGGCTTTCGAAATATTGGGACCTATATCGGGTTGTTGTCGGCCGGTATCGCCATCGCCTTGAAAGATTTGGTGGCAAACGTCGCCGCCTGGCTGTTCATTGTCGTTCGTCGCCCTATCACTGTCGGAGACCGCATCGAGATCGGTGCGGTCAAAGGGGATGTAATCGATATCCGCCTCTTTCAATTCACCTTATTGGAGATCGGCAATTGGGTGGACGCCGACCAGAGTACCGGAAGGATTATTCATGTACCCAACGGAAAGATTTTTACCGATTACCAGGCCAATTACACCCGTGGGTTTCAATTCATCTGGCATGAGATTCCGGTTCTCTTGACCTTTGAAAGCGATTGGCGGAAAGCGAAGGATATTCTCTTCGAGATCGTGTCTAAGCATACCGAGCATCTCACCCGGGAGGCGGAGAAAAAAATTAAGCTGGCTGCCCGCCAATATATGATCTTCTATTCACGGTTGACGCCGACGGTGTATACAAGCGTGAGAGATAGCGGTATTTTATTGACCATTCGCTACATTTGCGGCGCCCGCAACCGTAGGGGGACAGAGGAACAAGTATGGGAAGATGTGCTAACCGAATTCGCCAATCACCCCAATATCGACTTCGCCTATCCCACCCAACGTTTCTATGATAACAGGAGCGAAGGGAAAATCGCCGCCCATCGAGAAAAAAATAAATTTTAATTGACTTTTTAAAAGGTTGGGTGTATATTTGCCGGAACCTTTCTAAATAGGGCGTTGTTTAATGATGAAGGGCGTTTTGAAATTTAGATGACGAGGTGACGAGTGGCGCATTCGGATGAGATGAACGGCCAATTGACGACGGGTAAGATTTTGGAATTGATCGACGGCGCCAGGGGAGATGTCTTTAAAATATCCGAAGAGATGGAACCATTGCGCGCCCTTATTGCGGATAAATCCAGCACCCTCGATGAGAAGCTGGAAGCGTATGAGGATATTATGGATTCCGAGGTTGGCGACACATCGTTATTGAGGGCGCGGAATCTCGAACGGGAAATGGGATTGCGGCAATTGTATTTGAAATTTGAAGGGAGCAATCCCTCGGGTACCCAAAAAGACAGGATCGCCTTCGCGCAGGCTATGGACGCGGTGCGCCGGGGATTCGACGCCATAACTGTGGCCACTTGCGGCAATTATGGAGTGGCGGTCGCCCTTGCCGCTTATTTGGCGGGATTGCGGTGTGTGATCTATATTCCCGAAACCTATCATACGAGTAGAATTAGAGAGATGATTGAGATGGGGGCGGAAATTATCCGGACCTCCGGCGATTATGAAACCTCGGTGGAAATTTCCCGCCAAACCGCCGAGGAGAAAGAGTACTACGATGCCAATCCCGGCGGCAACAACACGGCGTTGCAATTGTCCAGCTACGGGCAGATCGCTTACGAGATTTACGACGAACTCGGGGACGCGCCGTTGGCGGTAGCGGCTCCTGTTTCGAACGGAACGACATTGGCTGGAATTTACAAAGGATTTGTCAGCCTGTACCGCCGGGGGAAAACGTCGCGGATACCCCGCATTGTAGCCGGATCATCCTATAGAAAAAATCCCATTGTCCAGGCCTATTTGAAACATCTCCCGGTGTGCAGCGACCTGGAGGCGGGACGCATTAGAGAGACAAAAATCAACGAGCCGTTGGTCAATTGGCATTCCATAGACGGCGATTATGTCCTGGACGCTATTCGCAAGACCTCCGGTTGGGGAGGGGATGCTTCCGATAAGAAGATGGCGGCGATTGCCCGCTTGATCCGCCAAAAAGAAGGGCTCAACGTGGTGCCGGCCTCTACCGCCGGTCTCATCGCTTTAATGGAACAACACCAAAAAGAACCGTTACAAAAAGATCGATTCGTGGTTATTTTGACCGGTAGGAGATAATAGCATGAACTCAAGTTTCGACGGTAACGCCATTGTTTATTGCGAAGGGGGCTTCAATACCCTCAATGGGAAAACCGCCCATGGATTGGTCAGGTTTACCCGCCGGTACCGGGTATTGGCTCTGGTGGATTCCCGGTACGCCGGACAGGACGCTGGAACCGTGTTGGATGGGAAGCCGGCGGGCATTCCGGTGATGAGAACGTTGAATGAAGCGCTGGAGTATGGGAATAAACAAAATGCCGGCGCCACCCATTTTGTCATGGGGTTGGCCCCCGATGGAGGGAGGCTTCCGCAAGAGGCGCGGATGGATGTCCGGCGGGCTATCGAAGCGGGATTGCATGTGGATTGCGGGCTTCACGATTTTTTGTCGGAGGACCCGGAGCTCATGGACTTGGCTGCTTTGCACAAGGTGAATATCCGCGATATCAGAAAACCTCCCCATCGTTCAAGCCTCCATTTCTTTTCCGGAAGAATCGAGCGCGTACAGGCGAAACGAATCGCGGTTCTCGGCACCGACTCGGCCATCGGAAAGCGGACCACAGCCTGGCTTTTAGTACAGGGGTTGCAAAACGCCGGGTTTAACGCGCAGATGGTGGGCACCGGACAAACCGCCTGGATGCAGGGAGCCCGTTACGGAGTGATCATGGATTCGTTGGTAAACGATTTTGTGTCGGGGGAAATCGAGCACGCGGTGTGGTCCTGCTGGCATGATCTGAAACCGGACGTCATTATCATCGAAGGGCAGGGGAGTCTGATGAATCCGGCCTATCCCGGCGGTTTTGAAATCATGGCGGCTGCGCGTCCGGATTTTATGGTGTTGCAGCACGCTCCGGCGCGGGAAGAGTACGATGGTTTTCCCGGTTATCCGATTCATCCGTTGTCCCGCCAGATAGAAGCAGTCGAGATCATTTCGGGCAAACCGGTGCGGGCGATTACCGTCAATCACGAAGATATGTCGCCTCGAGAAATCCCGGGGATGTGTTCAGCTATTCGTCGCTTGACCGGTCTGCCGGCGCATGATGTATTGGTGGAAGGGCCGGGAGGATTGGTGGATTCACTGAGATCTTATTTGGAGAACGAATGATGGAACGCGAAAAACTAGTCGTGTTCGACCGCTTGGTCGTCGGGCCGGTGGTGATGGAGAAAAACCGGTTGACGGCCTCTTATCGTCTGTATTGGGACGGGCGGGAAGATGCGATAGATTTGGTGTATAAATACGAAGAAGACGTGTTCGAAGCCGGCGACCGGTTGGCGATAAATCTAGCTTCTATGGCGGCGGCGCAGGTGGCGCTGAACTATGGTTTGTTTTGCCGCGAACTGGAATTGCATGGGAATTTCGATGAAATCGACCGTAAATTCCTTGTGGATATGGCTGAGAATACCGCCCGGGAGATTTATGTCAAGAAATTCCTGGAACCGAATCCCTTTCTCACCGCTGACGTGGCCGCGTTGCCTGTGGAGAAGAGTGAAACATACCTGGCCGCCCGGTTGACGTTTCCGGAGGAGTCCACCTCCGCCACCCGGGTTCGTTGGTCGCTCTGGACCACGGAGCGTCACCGTCACGCCATTCTCTCCAGCGGAGGCAAAGACAGTTTGCTCTCATACGGTTTGCTAAACGAATGTGGATTCGATGTGCATCCACTCTATGTCAATGAATCGGGCAGGCATTGGTTTACAGCGCTAAACGCGTACAAATACTTTAAAGACACATTTCCCAACACCGGCCGAGTGTGGACAAATTCGGACCGGGTGTTCAATTGGATGCTGCGGCGTATGCCGTTTATACGAAGCGATTTTGCCAATGTGAGGAGCGACGAGTATCCGATACGGTTGTGGACTGTGGCGGTTTTTTTGTTCGGGGTGTTGCCGTTGGTGAGAAAAAGGGGGATTGCCCGCATCTTGATTGGCGATGAGTATGATACCACCCGCCGTTTATCATTTAAAGGTATTACCCATTATGATGGATTGTACGATCAGAGCCGTTACTTCGACAATGCCATGAGCCGTTATTTTATGCGCAAAGGTTTCGCCGTTAGCCAGTTTTCGATCCTCAGGCCGATGTCGGAGTTATTGATCGAGAAAACCCTCTCTCAGCGCTATCCGGAGTTGTTGAGGCAGCAAATATCGTGTCACGCGGCCCATAAAGAGGATGACCGGATTCACCCCTGCGGTCGCTGCGAAAAATGCAGGCGAATCGTGGGCATGCTCACAGCGATTGGTGGGAATCCGGGAATATGCGGCTATACAGAGATGCAAATCGCCGATTGCTTGAAGAGCGTAGAGACCATGGACATTCACCAGGAATCCGCCGGAGCGGAGCATATGAAGTTTTTACTCCGGGAAAAAGGTATGCTGAACGGTGGGAGCAAAAAGAAGAGAACAATCCGGCCGCGACCCGAGGTTTTGAAACTCCGTTTCGATCCTGAACGGTCGCCCATTGACGGGATTCCTGTGGATATACGGCCATTGTTGTTTGGGATCCTCATCGAGCACGCTGACGGCGCGTTGCTGAAATCCGGCCGGCAGTGGCGCGAATTCGATCTTTTGGTTGACCCTGGATTGCACCGGCCATTCCCCTTTGAACAGGCCCCGCGGGTTCAAAAAGAGAAATCGTATTTGTGGGGGGAAATGACCTGGCCGGAAGCGGAAGAGCGGTTCAAAGAGGTTGATATCGCGCTACTTCCAGTGGGATCCATCGAACAACACGGTCCGCACTTGCCGTTGGACACCGACGCGTTCGACGCCGAATACCTGGCTCATAAGGTGGCGGAGGCGTGCAGTAGTCCGCTTCCGTTGGTGTTGCCGTTGATTCCCTACGGGATTTCCTATGAGCATAACAGCTTCAAGGGCACCATTGACATTCACAATCATACGTTGTCCAATTTGGTGTACGATATCGGTATGAGCGTCGCCAGAAACGGGATTTGCAAATTGGTGATCATCAATGGTCATGGGGGTAATATCCCGGCGTTGAATTACGCTGCCCAGATGATCAACCGGGACGCCGGGATCTTTGTATGTGTGGATAGCGGAGAAACCAGCGATGTGGATATCTACAAAATTACAGATATGCCGAACGATGTCCACGCCGGTGAGATCGAGACCAGTACCAGTCTGGCGGTGAGACCCCATTTGGTGAAGATGGAGCTTGCTTCCCGCTCGGTTCCCGAGTTTTCCAGCCGTTATCTGAATTTTACGTCGAGACGGGGAGTGTTGTGGTATTCCTATACCCAGAAATTCTCCGCCAATGGCGTGATTGGCGACGCCACCAAAGCGACGCCTCAAAAAGGCAGGAAAATTTGGCAAATCATGATCGCCCATTTGGTTTCGCTGGTGGAAGATCTGAAAAATCTGACTCTGGATGAGATCTACAATCGCCGCTATTGAGCGGGTGATGGGGGATAGGTCCGGATGAGAATCACAAACATCGAGGCGTGGAAGGTGGAGATGGGGCTTATCGAGCCCTACACCATCGCCTACGAAACCATTTCGACGGCAACCAACATCTTCATCAGAGTGGAAACCAACCGGGGAATCTCCGGTTTTGGATGCGCGGCGCCCGACTTGCAAGTCACCGGAGAGACGCCGCAGAGTGTGTTGGACGCGTGTGATACAGCGATCCCCGAAGTATTGAACGGTTCGGATCCACTACGAATGGCAAAGCATATGGCCCGCTTGAAGGAATTATTGAAAGAACAACCGTCAGCCAGGGCCATGGTGGATATGGCCTTGTACGATATCCTGGGCAAAAAAGCGCAACTGCCGGTCTACTTACTGCTGGGAGGCTTTCGCAAGCACATCAAAACCAGCGTCACCATCGGCATCCTGCCGGTGGAGGATACGGTGCGGCGGGCGCGGGAGTTTGTCCGGCAGGGCTTCAAGGCATTGAAGATAAAGGGCGGGATAGATGTCGGCGAAGATATTCTCCGGGTGCTGAAAGTCCGCGAGGCTGTGGGGCAGCGCATCGAATTGCGCTTCGACGCCAACCAGGGATACTCGGTAGACCAGTCGCTGGAGTTTTTTAAGGGCATCAAACCGGCGAAATTGGAATTATTGGAACAGCCGACCCCAAAAGGTCAGCCGGATCTTCTGGGGCGGGTGACCCGGGGGGTGGGGATTCCGGTGATGGCGGACGAGAGTCTGGTAAATCTCAGGGACGCCTTTCGCCTGGCCCGGCGCAGCTTGATGGATATGGTGAACATCAAACTCATGAAAGTGGGGGGGATTTCCGAGGCGTTGCAGGTGAATGGCGTGGCGCACGCGGCGGGCCTCGAGGCGATGGTGGGCTGCATGGATGAATCGGCGTTGGCGATAGCGGCGGGTCTTCATTTTGCCCTGGCCCGTCCCAATGTCCTGTACGCCGACCTCGACGGTCATCTCGACCTCATTGACGACCCCGCATCGAGCGCGGTCATCCTGAAGAACGGCATACTCCATCCTCAAAACAAACCGGGCCTCGGCTTCGATTTCAGTTGAATGGAATCACGAGGGAAAGACTAGTCGTCCAGGTGTTTTTTGATGAGTTCGTTGATGGTTTTGGGATTGGCCTGGCCTTTGGTTTGGCCCATGATGCGGCCCACGAAATAGGCCGCCATTTTTTTGTGGCCGCCTTTGTATTTATTGACCTCTTTGGGGGAGGCGGCGATGAGGTCCAGTAGCATACGCTCGATTTCGTCGCGGTTATCCATTGTCTGGATGCCTTTTTTCTTCACGATTTCTTTGGGGGCTTTACCGTCCAGAACGTCGCGATAGATCTCTTTGGCGATTTTCCCGGTGATCTCGTCGGAGTCCACCATGTGGATCAATTGACATAAAAGCTCAGGAGTGAATTTCAAATCGCCGAGAGCTATGTTTTCCTCTTTGAGGACTTTCATCAATTCGGTACGCAGCCAGGAATCGATCTTTTTGAAGTTGCCGGTGAGTTTGGCGGTGGCTTCGAAAAAGTCCGCGATGTCTGTGTTGAACATATAGAATGACGCGGCTTTGGCGTCCATTTTGAAGTATTCTTCGAAGCGGTCCCGTTTTTGTTGGGGGAGCTCCGGGATTTCGGTCTGCCAGAGGTCGATCTCTTCTTGTGAAATGACCAGCGCTCCGAGGTCCGGTTCGGGGAAGTAGCGGTAGTCGAATTCCTCTTCTTTGCGGCGCATGAGACGGGTTTTGTTCTCTTTGGTGTCCCACAACTTGGTGCAGGATTGGATTTTTTCATTGTTCCCAATCATCTTGACCTGCTGTTTGAATTCATACTCCAGAGCTTTGGCCAGGAAACGGAACGAATTGAGATTCTTGATCTCCACTTTGTAATCCGGTAGGGGAGCGCCTTTTTCGCGGACCGAAATATTGCCGTCGCAACGCAAACTGCCCTCTTCCATATTGCCGTCGCTGATGCCCAAATACATCAAGGTGAGACGCAGGATTTGCAAGAATTCAACCGCCTGCTGCGGATTCTCGATGTCCGGTTCGGTGACGATCTCGATTAAGGCGATGCCGGAACGGTTAAAGTCCACCTTGGTCTGAGAGGGACTCTCCATATGGATAGATTTGCCGGCGTCCTCCTCGATGTGGATGCGGTTGATACGGATACGTTTACCATTTACGTCGATATACCCCTTCTGTGATACCGGCGTCTCATATTGGGTGATCTGGTAACCTTTGGGCAGATCGGGATAAAAATAGTTTTTCCGGGCGAAATATGACCGCCGGTTGATGGAGAGGTTGAAGGAGGTGGCGGCCAATACCGCGTGGTGCGCCGCTTGTTTGTTCATTACCGGTAACGCTCCCGGAAGCCCCAGGCACACGGGGCAAACGTTGGTATTGGGGGGAGAATCGTACCGGGTGGAACACCGGCAGAATAGCTTGGTTTCCGTTAACAGTTGCGAATGAATCTCGAGACCGATAACCGCTTCATACATCTAGTTCTTTTTCTTACTGTTTTTTTTGGGTTCATCCTCTTCAAGGATTTCCATCTTCTTATACAGTATCCGTCCGCAGTTCTCGCAAATGAAGAGATCATTGGTGGTGATGAGTTCGTTGAGCATCTGGGGGCGGATCTTGACATTGCAAACGCCGCAAAAATCACTTTCCACAAAGGAAACAGCTTTCCCGAGTTTTTTTGCGAACAGGTTGTCGTACAGTTTCAGCATATTCTTGGGTACTTTTTCCCGGATTTCATCTTTACTCTTTTTCTCTTCCATCAACCTGGTCTTGTTGTAAGTCAGGGTGTTTTTGAAATCCTCAATTTTTTTATTGTACTCGCCGGCAATAGAATTGAATGCCTGTTCGCTCTCCCGTATTTCGCCCATGATCTCGTCGGATTGAACCATCTTCTCGATGATTTTTTCCTCGATGACTCCGATCTGTTCCTCTTCGTATTTGATCTCCGAGATAAATCCCTGGTATTCTTTGTTGGTGGTGGATTTGTTCATCTGCTCTTTGTACTTGCTAATTTTTTCTTTTACCAGGAGAATATCTTTTTCCAACTTCTCTCGCGATTTTACGTTGTCCTGCAGTTTTTGCTTCGATGTTTCGATAATAGTGACTTTGCCATCCCGTTCGGTTTCCAACTGATTGATGTCAGCGGGAATTTCTTTTATGGTTGTCTCTATTTCCCTGATTTGGTTATCTTTCTTCTGAAGCTGATATAGAATTTCTAAACCTTCTTTCAATGAAGCTCCTCGTATTTTAAGAAGTGGGCCCACCAGGATTCGAACCTGGAACCTACCGGTTATGAGCCGGTGGCTCTAGCCGTTGAGCTATAGACCCACATTCAGCTAGTTTGCAATGATTAGGTTATCAAAATATGCGGTTTCTGTCAAGTCAATGCAATTCCCTCTATGTTGCGTCACAATAGCTTGCACAATTGCTATAGTCACTCAAAAAATGAGCGTGGAACGCTGAAAGCGTTGGTATTCAAGACTTTTGAAATTGCGAAAAACTAAATTAAAAAAAATGAAAAAAAGAGTTGACAAAATTATGGAAGGATATTATATTGAAGGCGAACGATAAACGAACGAAAGGCAAACAAGTGATTGTGATGCAAAAGGAAGTTGAAATGAATTATGTTCCATTGAGAGTCTATTCAGTGTTTTCAAGAGGTAAAGGCGCTGTTGGCGCGGCTTCACTCGGCAACTATGCAAAAGCGAACAAAATACCCGCGTTGGCGGTAACGGACCCCTTTGCCATGACCGGTTGGGAGTATTTTAAACACGAAGCGGATGCCTGTGGTTTGCGGCCGTTGTTAGGAATGGAGGTGAAACTGCATCATGTGGGCTCTATTTTGTTGTTTCCCCGGTCGTTGCAAGGATACTTCTCCCTGGTGGGCTCTTACAACAACAAGACTTTCTCTAAAATGGACGATATGGTGGCGGTGTTGGTGCCGGACCGCAACGCCTTGATGATGAATGGCGATGCCCCGATGCTGATGCAGGTACGGGAGCAAGTGGGGGCCGATAATTTTTACCTGGGCCTCGACTGGCATAGTAAGCGGTGGTTGCTGGAAGCGGCGCAAAAGCACCAAATACCGTTGGTCTGGAGTCAACCGCTCAAATGGGTGGATTCCCCCGATACATTCGCGGTGGCGTCGGCGGTGTTCAATCACCATCCTATCCCCGATCTGATGGATAGCGCCGGAAGCGGCGGGGATCTCTCCCTCTACGGTCCCATCGGCCACCGGGCCATTGCCAAACGATGGGGGGATGCCGGTAAGCAAGCCATGACGCGCACATTCGAGGTGGTGGAAAAGGTGGAATTTAGCTTTGATAAGTTGTTCAAAGAAGAGGATTCCACGTTTCCGCGCCTCGAAGAGGCCATCAATTGCAAATTGCGGGAAAAACGCCCGGTGTTGGCCGAACGGGAACGGGCGTACCGCGAGCTCAATATCATCAAGGATATGGGATTTTCGCCCTATTTTCTCATTGCCGCCGAGATCGGGGAGTATTGCCGCCGGAACCGTATCTATTTCAACTTGAGGGGATCCGGGGTGTCGTCATATTTGCTCTATTTGCTTGGTATTTCCCGGATCAACCCCTTAAATCACGATCTGCTGTTCGAGCGTTTTGTCAATAGTCTGAGAGAGGATTTGCCGGATATCGATATCGATATGGAATCGTCCCGTCGCGGACAGTTGTTGCGCTGGGTGTTCGACCGTTACAAGGGCACGGTGGCGTTTGTGTCCACCCACAAGT
The DNA here is from genome assembly GCA_964491915.1 of uncultured Clostridia bacterium. Lineage (GTDB taxonomy): Bacteria > Acidobacteriota > Aminicenantia > UBA2199 > UBA2199 > JAHELQ01. Next base: position 17,096 of record CAZBHS010000033.1, on the reverse strand, counting down.
TTTTCGGAGCCCGTTCCGCCCTGTACGAAGTGGCCCGCACCTTCGGCTTCAGTCCCGACGATGCCCATGGGATGAGTAAAGAAATGCCGATGTTCGCGTCGCCCCGCGAACTGGAAAAAAAAGGAAGCGGTAAGTTAAAGGAGGTCTACCGGTGGGCGTCTCTCCTGGAAGGAGTGTACAAAGAATTATCCCTCCATGTGGGCGGGGTGGTGTTTGCCGCCGGAACCGCCCGCGGTGCATTCCCGCTGGAGCAGTCGCCCGCCGGTTTCGACCAGGTGATTTGGGACAAAAACACCATCGAGCGCCTTAATATTTACAAATTGGACCTACTAGGGGTCCGGGGGTTTGATGTGATTTCGCCGGTAGCCATCGATGAGGCGCAATCCATCGATTTTCATGATCCTGCGGTGTGGGAAAATATCAGAAAGGCCGGGACAGTGGGATGCTTTCAACTGGAGAGCCCGCTGGCCAGGAAGAACTTGACCGAAACCCTCCCTCAAAATGTGGATGAGCTGGGGATTTCTATCGCCATTATCCGGCCCGGCCCCGCCAAATCAGGGATGAAAGCGGCATACATCGAGAAGAGGCCCGCCTTCCATCCGCTGCTGGGAGAGATATTTCCCCACACCCGGGGCACCCTTATTTTTGAGGAGCAGATATCGTCGCTCCTCTATCACATTACCGGTTGGAACCTGGAATATTGCGAAAAGGTACGGAGAACCTTGAAAAAAAGGAGGGGGACCGATGATAAGTATAAGGCGGAGTTTTTCCAAAAAGGGAGAAAAAATGGTTGGCGCCGCCAGGAGCTCGATACCTTCTGGAAGATTGCCTGCGATTTTTCCCTCTATGCCTTCAATCACGCCCACAGCATATCTTATGCCTACTCCGCCTACCTGTCCGCCTGGTTCAAAGTCCATCGCCCCCGGACCTTTTTTTGCCGGTTACTCAATGGCGGCGGCGGATATTACCCCCTGCTCTTTTATGTCGAAGAGGCTAAAAAATGGGGGGTCCGCTTCTTGCCGCCGGATATCAATCGCAGCAAGGTGGGGTTCGTCGAAGAGGAGGATGCCATTCGCACCGGCTTGATTCTGGTGAAAGGGATCGGCCGGAAACTCTCCCAACGGGTGATTCAACAGCGGGGGATCGGATACGCCGGTATCGAAGACTTCATCGCCAGGACCGGCGCCGGGGAACGCGATCTGTCGGTCTTGATGGCGGTGTCGGCATTCGAGTCCCTCGGTTACGATAGTTTCTCCGACGAAGAAAAGGAGAAGAACTGGAAGGAATACCTCGGTTTTGTGCCGGGCGCAGCCGCGGAGGCGGTGGAAGTGGAGGCGGGGCGTCATTCGACTGCGGAAAAATATGGGAGAAGAGGTCGATGAACCATGAAGCCATGGGCTCCAAATCCGGCAACGGGGTCAAAAAAACAGTTTCCGGCAAGATGGAATTGGATTTGCCCTATGGATTGACAGTATCCGGTAAAGTCAGTGATGACAGTCATCGCGGGACACCCGGACCGTCGGAAAATCTATACGAGAAGAGAAGGAGTTCTGAAAAAAGAAAGCCGGGAATTGCGTAAAGATTTGTTGGAAAACGATCTGCGCGGATAACTGTCAATTTGGCTCCTTTTTATTTAGCGGCCGGTTGATTAAAGTATTTGATAGAAGGAAGAGGTAAACATGAGTGTGAAATTGAACAAATGCAATAGGAAAACTATAAACAGAGACGATTCTCTAATATGAGGCCCGCGCCTGCTTGACGTGAAGGATAACTGGATGATGATTCAAGGAACCACCGGACAATTGCCAGGAGGTCGGAATTGAAGCACTTTGACATCGTAGAAAAGGTCATTGTCTATATCATCACCAGAGATATCGATGAATTAACCGGGTTGACCAAATACCAATTGGCAGGGATGTTCGATATCAATAAAAATTATCTGACCGAGCGGTTCAAAAAAGAGATGAATATGACGGTGTTCGATTTCATTGATTTCGAGAAAATGAAACGGGCTGAAAAAATGCTGGTCACCCGCTATGATTTGTCGGTGGAAGAAATATCCAGGCGTATGGGGATTGCCCGCTGCAAACATTTTCGCAGGAAATTCCGTAAAATCTATGGTTTGAATCCCGGAAAATACCGGTTGTTGTTCAAGAACCAGCGCATCCGGTTGTATTGATACCAACTAAAAAAGGAAAAATGAACAAGAACCTGCTTTTAACCGGCCCTCCGGGCTCAGGAAAAACCACGGTCGTTAAAAGAGTCATCCAGCTTATGAAGGAAAGAAACGACGCACCGTCAATGTCGGGATTCTATACCGAAGAGGTATGCAAAGAGGGCCAGAGAGTCGGGTTCTTGATAAAAACTCTAAAAGGAAGGGAGGGATTTCTGGCGCACCGGGATTTTCCATCCCCTTACCGGGTGGGGAAGTATGGCGTCAGCCTGGAAAACTTCGAGAACATGGTCATACCCGGTATCGAAGCTCTGGATAGCGAAGTCTTGATCATCGATGAGATCGGCAAAATGGAATGCTTCTCTCGGCGCTTCGTCGAGGCGGTAACCAAAGCCCTGGATTCACCGGTTCCGGTGATTGCCACCATCAGCCAAAAGTATGACAAAACAATGCGTACTATCAAGCGGAGAACCGATGTGACTCTGCTGACTCTTTCGTTGTGTAATCGCGATAAAATGCCCTTTATAATTATGCAATCCCTTCTTCGTGGTGAGAGGAATTAGCTAAATTGTAAAAAAAAGATAAATTTTTTTACATTTTTTGATCCTTTTTGCGTTCTTTTCGTAGTACTAATTGTTGACAGGCTGCATTAAGACGTTGACAATTAGGAGGTACGATGGCATTTGTTATCTCACGAGTCCCGGGGTCGCATTTCTATTTTCGACGTTTATCCAATTCCCGGTTAAACGTGAACTATTAAGGGCATTCTCAATTAAATAGCTAAAAAAATATTTACAGGATAAGTCTATAAAAAAATCTAGCTAAAAGGAGTGATTCATGCAACCAGGAAAAAACGAACGGAAAACGTCTGCGAAACGATTGATCATCATTGTTTTCCTGGCGTTCAGTTTTGTATTTTTTATGAGTCCCGAAGCCTGGGCCCAAAGCACCTGGCAACAAGTGCCGGGCCCCGGCGACATCAGCCGTTACGGCCATGCGATGGCAACCGATGACGCTGATAATATTGTGTACATGTTTGGAGGCCGTTCCGCTGGCGCTGAATCCGCCGAATTATGGATGTGGAACGGGAAAAATTGGCAAAAGGTCGGCCCCGCCGATCCCCCCTCCGGCGCCTGGCCCCCGGCGCGGTCCGGTCACTCCATGGTATTCGACTCAACTCGCAACGAGTTGGTCCTGTTTGGAGGAAAGAACGGCGCCACAGATTTTCTCGATGATATGTGGGTCTTTAGCGACGGCTCCTGGACCCAGGTGAGCAAACAAACCGCCTGGCCCGACGGCCGCCATTCATTTGCAATGGCCTTTGATTCCGCCAACGGCGACACTATCCTCTACGGAGGCACATCAGCCGCCGACAAACACTCGGAAGATATGTGGCGTTGGAACGGCGCCTCGTGGGAAGAGCTCGATAACAGCGGCGCAGATTGGCCAGGCCGTAGATACGGTCATCATATGGCCTTTGATTCATCCGCCAATGAGCTGGTTCTCTTCGGCGGCTCCAAAAAAGAGAATAAGGGAGCGGCGTTCGACGACAACGAGACCTGGACCTGGGACGGAAGCGCCTGGACTTTGGAGTCCCCGGCAACAAGTCCCGCCGGTAGACATTCTTTCGCCATGGCGTTTGACGCCGACCATAACCGTGTGGTATTGTTCGGCGGAACATCCGGTTCCGGCAATAGCGGAACCATCTTTTCCGACTCCTGGATTTGGGACGGTTCCAATTGGACCGCTAACACATCCGCCCCTTTGCCAACCGGCCGTTACGCCCACGCCATGACCTACGACCCCGCGTCCGCCGGTGTTTTGATATTCGGCGGCAATACGGCCCAGGGCAACAATTCCGCCAATTTCCTGGGGGATACCTGGACCTTCGACGGCTCCGTCTGGCAGAGCATCGTCTCCTGGCCCGGCCGGCGTTTCGGTCACGCCGCCGCCTACGATCCCTTCGAGCAGAAGATCTACCTCTTCGGCGGCGTCACCGGCAACGGTAAAAAGGCCGAAACCTTCAACGACCTCTGGCAATGGGACGGCAGCCAATGGAGCCAAATCAAGATCTCCGGCGATTGGCCCGCCGCCCGCCACAGTCACGACCTGGCCTTCGATATCGAGAACCGCTCGCTGATCCTCTACGGAGGAAAAATCGGCAAAGGTAACGACGAGACCATCTACTCAGATACCTGGCAATTCAAAAGCGGAGTATGGCAAGAACTCACGCCTGCAACCAATCCCGGCCCCCGTTACAGCCACAGTATGGCTTATCACCGCCAATTGAAGACAACGATACTGACCGCCGGCCGCGACAAAGATAATTTCTTTGACGATACCTGGCGCTTCAACGGCAGCGACTGGGTGGAACTCACCAGCGCAACCGTGCCCACCGCCCGCTCCGGCCACGCCATGGCCTATGACACCACCACCAACGACTTGATTCTCTTCGGCGGCACAGACATCCTCGGCAACCTATTGGCCGATACCCTCACATTCGACGGCAGCCAATGGACACAGGCGCTGAACACCGGCCCCACAGGCCGTACAGACCACGACATGGCGTTTGATTCCCAACGCGGCGTCATTGTCCTCTTCAGCGGCAACAGCGCATCCGGCGTAAACGACACCTGGGAATTGGGCAATTGGGACGGCACAGGAATCGCCTGGCAGCAAGCCTTCCCCAATGTCTCACCCGACGCCCGCCAGGCTCACGCCATGGCCTATGACCAGGCCAACGGCCGCGCAGTTCTCTTCGGCGGCAAAAGCGGCCAGGCGGATAACGAGACCTGGCTCTACAAAATCCTCAACAGTCCTCCTATCATCACTCTCAACTGCCCCGTCGAAATTCCTGAAACCTACTCCTACAAAGTCACCGCCACCATCACCGATCCGGACAATGACCCAATCACCGCCATCCTCTACTACCGCTCCTCCGCCACCAGCAACGCCTGGACCGCGCTCGCCATGACCGCCGACGGTACCAGCTTCTCCGCACTCATACCCGAATCCCACGTGAGCCAGGACCAACTAGATTACTATATCGTCGCCAATGACGGCGTGTACTTGAATACAAAAAGCGACACCTGCGTTGTACCGGTGGTCCAGCCTTACGGCAGCCTCACCATCGACGTGAATGTCAACGCCAATTGGACCATCACCGGCGCCAGGCGCGACGGCACAGCCATCACTCCCATCAACGGCTCCGGCGACTACACTAACAGCAGTTTTCCCGCCGGCTCCTATCAAGTTGAATTCAAAGACTACACCGGCTGGAACAAACCCGATCCCTTTAAAGTGAACACCACTCTCGGTCACCTCTCCTCAGTCACTGTCACCGGAACCTACACCCTCAAACAAGGACAATTGACCGTGGCTATTACCTCCAGTCCCCCGGACACAACGCTTGTCAATTCCATCACCTGGACCGTCAGCGGCAAGCGGGAAGACGGAGTAGACTATTCCGCCTCTGTCACCGGCCCTAAAACCGTCGCCATCCCCACAGGGACCTACACTGTTTCATTCCCCGCCCAGACCGGTTGGTGTCTGGACGCATCCAGTTTCCCCAATACCACCATCACCGAAGGCAATACTACCTCCATCAGCACCCAATATCGCAAAGGCTACTCCATCACCGCCACGGCCCATGGCAACGGAACGGTTACGCCGGCATCCGATACTGTATGCTATGGTTCCAACAGCCAGACCTTCTCGTTCAGCCCCAGCGCCAATCACGAAGTTGTGGATGTGGTCATCGACGGCACCCAACACCTCGGTCCCAAAGCCAATTACCAATTCCTATCCGTTATCCAGAACCACACCATCGACGTCTATTTCGAACAATCCAAAGGCAACCTAACCGTCACCATCAATCCCACCGCGGTTCGTCCCACCGCCCGTTGGTGCGTCAACGGTACTTGCTATACTCATGGCCAAACCGCCACCTTGCCGGTGGGCAGCTACTGGGTCACCTTCACCGGTGTCAGCGGCTACAATACCCCCGCCAAAATACCCGTCGTTATCGGCAGCGGCGACACTCTCACCCGCATAGTTACTTATACAAAGCAAAGCGGATCGTTAACCGTCACCATCAACCCCACCGCCGTTAGAACCACCGCTCGATGGTGCGTCAACGGAACTTGCTACGCCCACGGCAAAACCATCACCCTGCCTACAGGAAACTACACCGTCACCTTCACCAACGTGGCAAACTACAGCAAACCGGCCTCCATTCCCGTTACGATCGTCAACAACCAACAGGTCACCAGAACCGGCACCTACACCCAACAAACCGGCAACCTCAAAGTCAATATCACTCCGCTTCAGGCAGTCTCCGGCGGCGCCCGTTGGAAAGCCGTCAACGGCTCCGGCTACGACAGCGGCTGGCAAATCAGCGGCACAACCCTGCCGTTATTGGCCGGCAACTACACCGTCATATTCATGAAACTCGACTTCGACTGCTGGTTCCACGAATTCCCCAATGACCAAACCGCCGCAGTCACCGTCGGCACCACCACCACCCTCACCGGCGAATACATGAGAGTCGGCAGCATCATAGTAGTCCTGGATCCCTTCTACGCCAGCGAAGGCGGCACCTGGCGGCAAATCCGCCCCGGACTCCCCACCTACGAAGACTGGCATCCCACCAACTACAAAGACCTCTGGGAACCCATCGACGACTGGCGCTACAACCCCTACCAGATCGAATACCACGACCTCCCCGGATGGCCCGACCTGGCCATCGACAAAGTTCCCCTCACCTGGTGCGAAACAGTGGTCTACAAACAACGGCTCGACGACGGCTACATCCAGGGCTTCATCTCCCCCAGCACAATCGGCGCCAAATGGTTCATCTACCCCGACACCTCGCGCCTCTACAACAACGGCGACCGCATCCGCATCAAACCCGGACAATACAAAATCGGCGTCACCAATGTCTCCGGTTACATCCGCCCGGTGGACGAATACGTCAAAGTCTATCCCACCTGCACCACCACCCACGAATTCCGCTTCTTTGAAGTCATGACCATGGCAGGCTCCGACTTTGACGGCGACGGCAGCGCCAACCTCTCGGTCTACCGCCCCGACAGCGGCGAATGGTTGGTGGAAGGCCAAAATCCCGTGAACTTCGGCGGCAAAGACGACAAACCAGTCCCCGGCGACTACAATGGCGACGGCAATCTCGACATCGCCTTCTTCCGCGAAGCCAACGGCATGTGGTTCCTCCACGGCATGGGCAACGTCAAATTGGGCCGGCCCGGAGACGTGCCTGTCCCCGCCGATTATGACGGCGACGGCGCAACCGATATCGCGGTCTTCCGCCCCAGCGAAGGCAAATGGATCTTCCAGTCCGGCGGCGAACTGAGCTTCGGCGCCATCGACGACATCCCGGTCCCCGCCGATTATGACGGCGACGGACAGGTGGATGTGGCAGTCTACCGCCCCAACGAGGGTAAATGGTATCTCATGATCCCCCAATACGACAACAGCGAATTTTCCTTCGAAGCCCCGACTCCAGGCTCCCCAATCGCGGAACCCTTGCGCCAGGCCCCTCTGGACCCGGCCAATCCAAGACCCGACGCCTCCTCGCCAATCACCACCATCACCATGGGTGGCGCAGGCATGCTTCCGGTCCCCGCCGATTATGACGGCGACGGCGCGGTGGACCCGGCGATGTACGATCCCAGTAACGGCTCCTGGTGGATCGACGGCGAAATCTTCGATCAATTCGGCCAACCAGGCGACATCCCAGTCCCCGGCGACTACAACGGCGACGGCAAAGCCGACATCGCAATCTTCTCACCCGCCAAAGGCAAATGGATCGTCAAAGGACATTTCGAAACCCCCTTCGGCCAACCGGGAGACATCCCGTTGGTTCAAGGCAAATAGATTTACCTTCCCCCTTTTCAAGCGGCCGGCCCCAGCGGCCGGCCGCTTTTCCCCCGATTTAAGATTCAAAACAATGATCTGATGATTAGATGCATCATCTCCTCGATCTTCATACCAAAAACATCCTCCGAATCATAGTCTTCTAATTTCAAACCACAAAACCCAATTATCCCCAATTGCCCCCGCACCTTGTCAGCAAGACGCGAAAATAATAAAAAAGGGGAAATCTTATAAAAATATCTTAAAGTACCTTGACATTTTATTTTCCTAAGTGTATTTTGATATTTCATATAAAAAAAGGAGTGAGAAAATGTTTATAGAGGTTAAATCTTCAAGCGTTATACATGGTTCTGGTGGTTCTTTAGAAAATAAGCCAATCACCTGTGTAACATATTGTTGTCCTACAGGAACTCAGTCCACTAGTTCTCATAGTTCATCTTACTCCCCAATTTGGGGGTAATAAAAATATTTCTATTCGTTCATTAATTTGAAGTATGCAGGAGAGGTTCATCATGAATAAATATCTAGTGAGGTCTTTTGTATTTCTAATTGTTGCTATTTTATTTACAATTAGTTGCAGTCGCTCGGAGAGCGAACAAAAAAATATGATTTCGGTTAATGAGAATCAATCCGGGATATTTTTTACGAAAGCGTTTTCCATGACTTTTGATAAGTACAGGGCAGGATTTCTAAGGGTTAATCCTTATCAGCATGGATTTATGGTTTGGCGCCAAGTCAATAATCTAGCTCACTTAACGATACTCGATTTTGAGGGAAATATTGTCGAAGGTGATATTGAAATTGGTCTTGATATTCAGGTTCCAGACAAACTTTCGTCCATTGCTTGCTATTTTGATGGCGAGACGGGAGAGATTTATAATCTGGGTTTTCCATTTGTAAAGAGATTTGATCCAAAGAACCGTACAGCCTCGGTTGTGGAGAAAATAAATACGAAGTCCTCACGGTTTTCTGCATATAAATATCCATTTTTTAGCGGATATTACAATGGACCGCAAAGCTATTGGTTTCTTCCTATTTTCGATATGGTTACAGAAGCTGAGCAAGAGAATGTGATTTATGGGGTCTTGAAGTCTGACAGGGATTTTTCCAGCCCCGAAGTGTTAATGCAATTTATTCTCCCATCATCGGGGCGGGTAAGAAAAAAAGGAGAGAAGTTTGAGAAAGAGGTCGAATACTATTTGGAAAAAACTGATTACTTCCCTTTTTCCATTGATCCCGCGAGAAATAGATTTTTTGTAATTCCAGATATATGGAGTCCGAATATTTACTCCATTGGTTTTTCAGGCAAAAAAAGAATTTTTGAATTTGATTTTGATAGAAAACCACTTTCCAAATTCAGCAAGGAAGACTGCGATCTCTGGTTTCGCCATGTTACCGAAAGCATCACGAACCCATTGTTTGTGTTTAAAAAAAAGGACTATGACAGTGTCCCTTATTTTTCCAATATTTTTGCCTATAAGGATTATCTTCTAGTTCTGACAGAGACTTATAAGGAAGCGAGTAAAGAAAAGGCCTTGTATGTTTTTGATGCTGATACAATGCAATGCCTGGGTATGACTTATTTCCCGGTTAAAGGCGTTTATCAGTATTCCTTTAATTTCAAAGATTTCATCGTTTGCGTATCATATATTTTAGAGGATGATGAGATAAAAAACTTATTGGAAGTGTTCCGGATTGAAAATAGTGTAATAAAATGAAGATTGAAGACTATAGTTATTTTAAGGAGAGCGGATTAATCATTCCATCGGATTTGATGCAGAATCCCAACTCAGCATTTAGAGATAAGTTTCAAGAAAAATTTTTGAACCAATCCTCCGCTCAATTCTCTAGCCTCCCAGGATACAAGGTGAGTGATCGAGACTTGACAAGACCACTTGGCAATTTGAGTTCAATGGTTTTAGAGACTACGGAAGATTGCAATCTATCATGCCGTTATTGTTTTTATTCAAAAAATTATCTGGATCAAAGAAAAAAAACAAAAAAAGAAATGTCGCTAGATACAGCCGAATCTTCACTAAAGTTCTTCTTTGATTGGATTATTGATAATTACTCTTATAGAAAAGATCCAATGTCTTTTGAAATTGCTTTTTATGGAGGTGAGCCGACTTTAAATTTTAAATTAATTGAATTTGTTGTTAGCGAGACCAAAAGCATCGTCTCAAAGGAACGGGTGTTGCGGATGTGTAATCCTGATATTATTTTCAATATCACTACAAATGGAAAAGATTTAGAGGACAAAATTGATTTTTTTATTGAAAATGAATTTTACTTGACCTTTAGTTTAGATGGCCCGGAATTGATTCATGATGGAAATAGGGGGAAAGGATCGTTCTCTGAAGTTTTTTCAATGCTAGAATATGTTTTTAGAAAGAATCCCACTTATTTTAGAGATGCTATTAAAATTAATATTGTGTTTACAAGAAATACAGATTTGAATGTGATTGTTGACTTTTTTAGTCAAGAATTGTTCGAAGAAGTTCTAAATATAAATTTTCTAGAGGTAAATCCAAATGGTTTACTAGAATCCGGTTTGATAAACCTATCACATGAATATGAGGATTTTTTTATGTCACTAATGAAAAAAGCGGAAAATAAAATTCCGCTGAAAAAAGTTGAGAAAAGTATTCTGTCAAGGATGTTTCAGCTTGAGTGCAATAATATAAAGAATTATCCAGGTAAACCTCCCGGTATATGGTGTGTCCCAGGCTCTGTGATGCTTTATGTTACTTGCGACGGAGATTTTTATGGATGTGAAAAAGTCTCCAGAAGTTTTAAAATTGGAGATGTATCGAGAGGTTTTGATTTTGAATATATAAAAAAACTTCATCAAGAGTGGCTGGATTCATCACCTGAATGCGATGCTTGCATAGCTCAGTCTTCGTGCATTGCCTGTCTGGCAAATGTGGGATTAAACGGGAAAATAGATAAAAGTCTCTACTGTGATAATCTTAAAGAGATGTTCCAATGGAGACTGAAAAAATATGTCGAATGCTTTGAGAAATTCGCCCTTTGATATTGAGAAAAAAAATGAAATACTATGGCTTCAATCCTTTTGTATACTCGGAACAGTCGGATCGTTTAGGAATGATTTATGATTTGCTCAATGAAAAGATTTTTAAAGTTCCCCCCGTGATTTGCGATGCCTTTGGGGGAGAAACATATCGGCCTTTAGAAGAGATTGAACTCGCTCTTAAGGAGTATGAAGAAATTAATGTTACTGAATTGTTGGCTGAGGGAATGGGAAGTGGACTAATCGTAGAAGTTAGCAAGCCTAAAAGAAGAATTGGAGTAAATCATGACTTTTTTAAATCGGGAAGAAGGATTACTTTACTCAGGAAAATTTCGATTCAACCGACTGGCAAATGCAGGAAAAATTGTACACTATGCGATGAGTATCTTAGCGGGACCTGTGTCAAGAATGAGAGTTCCTGGTCGTCCACCCAGATCGACAGGTTTTTTGCAATCTTAGGTTCATTGAAACATGATTTTTTTGAACTCAACCTGATTGGCGGCGATCTGCTTTCTTATAAATACTTGGATCACTTGTTAGCTCATATTGTAAAAGCCGATCTGGTCAATAATAGAATTTCCTTCAGCTTTCTGTTTGAGAGCGGATTGACGGAAAGCAAGAATTTCAAGGATTTTTTCCATCGAATGTCCCGGGAAAAATTTCCTTTGATAGTTAATTTTAAGCTTATACCGCATTCTCAAACTTTATTCGACCAACAGGAAGAGGAGATTATCAAATTTATTGACCAGACCGGCAAACTGTCCAATGTGATTGTGACGGTAGATTTGTTGATGAATCGGGTAGATCCTTTCCTTGAGGGTGTTGTCGAACGCTTGAGACAGTCAGTCAATTATTTGAATTTAAATTATCTTTATAAAAAAGATTTATCGAATCTTCAGGAACTGAGGGGAAGTGTTGATTTTTTTTCAGAGAATGTCGATTTTGATGAGTTTTATTTTAGAAAAAAATCCCATAGGTGCTGGGGATATTCAATTGCTATTACATCCTCAGGAGAAATAAAACCATGTTTGTGGAGCCGGGAAACGTTTGGGGAATGGGACGAAGGAGATTTTAAGCACAAGATACTAAATCCCAAGATAAACAATCGTTTTTGGGCAAGTCATGCGATAGACGAGGCAGGCTCCGATTATTGCAAAGCATGCCCGCTTCGCTATTGTTGCAAACATTGCAAAGTGCTTGAGGAATTCGGGGGCGATTATTCTAAAGGAATGTGCGCTTTCTAATATAGAATCTTAAATCACCCTAAGAGTAAATAGTTCGCTGTCTGCCATCCTTCACTCCGACGAATACCCTGATATGATCAATTTATTTGGAGACGATGCGAAGCGACCATCTTCAACATCGACATTTCCTGCCGGTCTCACCCTCGCCCCCTTCATCGAGGCCTCGCTCGCAGCCGCCCATCAAATCCTCACCGGCAATAATCGCCGGTGCTATATATCCTATGAATCTTGATCTTCGATCCTTCCTCGATGACAAATTCGCTGAGGCCCACATGGTCCCGCGAATTACCCCAATCATACGTATACCCCAGACGGGTCCAGGGATACCCATTCGGCCCATACGACATCCCCTTCTGCTTTAAAAACCACTCTTTATGCTCCGGGCTCACCGTCACAAACCGCCCCGACACCGGAAAATCCAGCTCCGCTTCATGGTCGCTTATCTCAGGATCCGGGCACGGCCTGAACAAATCATCCGTCGAGACCCACATCTCGATAAACTTTGTTTTCCCATCATGAGGAGGAACTCCCAACAACTGTTCCAACCGCAAACTCAGAGCTCCATCTTCCAACCCAGTTCGCTTACAAAACCGTTGCAACTGCGGCGCGGCAGTCACCCATATATCCCGCGTATTGGTGGTCGTCTGCCCAACCAACCCATCATACCCATCCCAGGAGGTCCAGGTCACAACCAAAACTTTCTTCTTATCATCCCCTTCCCAAACCAATTCGTCATTATAAGGCGCAATTGCCGTCAAATCCCTGAATATCTCCCCAGGCTCCACAACCGAGGCATCCTTCACAGCCGCCCCATACATCTCCCGCAACCGCCCATCACTCTCAACCCGAACAGTCCCGGCACATCCCCCCAAAACCGCAACAATCAACACCAACCCAACAATCCGCATCATCATCTTCTCGACCTTCATCTCAAAAACATCCTCCAATTCAACTTTTCCAAATTCATTCATAAAAACCAATTATCCCCAATCTCAACACTCGCTGTCAAGGAGGCGCGAAAAAAAAAGATTGACTTTCTTTCTGAAGGCATGGTATATATCTCTTGTTAGTGGAACCAATGGGCGGTGAAGATAAAAACCTAGCTTAATAGGAAGAAAGGGGTGAGTGCTAAAGCCAAAAGGGTGGAAGGTATTTTTAAAATAGTTAAAAATTTGAGAGAAATAATCGCGGTTTCGATTTTTAACTGTCTTGCTGGACAATCGTCTATCACAATGTTTATATCATCTACCATTATATCGAATGAACTGAAGCGCAAATTCCTTTTTTAAGAATATATTTTTAACCAATACAATTGGGAGGAGAAGATGAAAGGAAAAAGAATGATTGCGGTTATGATGTGTTCCATCTTTGTTATCTTTAACATTGGATGTTCTAGGGTAGTCGTGAGAAAAATTCCAAAAAATTGTAATCAGGGGGATAAAATTAAAGGATTTCGATACTATCTTCCTCGGCCGTACTTGGTCGTTAAAAAATCGTTTCCTGTTGCAGGCGGTGAGTACATAGTAAGCGGACAGGTCCAGGAAGATGGGAGTGTTAAGATAGAAGACACGTCGGTGATACCAAAAGAACTACGAGAGAGATTGCTAATTATACCCCCAGAATCAATTGTTCAAGAATCTGACGAGAAAAAGAAGCTGCATAGCAAAGAGAATGGAAAAACTAAAGTTAAAAAAAATGGAGAAGGCGAACAAGAAACAAAACCCAAGATAGTGGAAAAAGGAGATCAATGGCTAAAAACTTCCAATATTAGTCCATCCATCCTACAAAAAGATCAAACTGAATTTGAGGTCACAGTAATTCTTTCAAAAAAATTTCCTTACACTGAACTTAAAGATATTGAAGTTGGATTGTTGCCTGTCGATGACAAAAATAAACCGATACCTGATAAATTTATAAAAATTAATGAACAGAAAAAGCCGGAAGTTAAATTTAAACCAGTGAACAAAGAAGGAAAAGAAGGTGTTGATGGTAAATATCTGGCTACTGGAAAAAGGAGTGAACTCACTCACGGGCCAAATTATGTTTTAGGCTTACTTTTCAAGGGAAAAGATGCGGATAATTCATCCGAAAACGGGACTTTTCTTGTTTACCAAAGCAATGTGGCGCTCCATGCGATGGGAGTAGAGGCTTCGAGCAGAGAAACCACGACAGAGACTTCTCAACAACAAACTGAAGAACCAGAAAGCGCGAAAACTTCCACCTCTTTAACTCTGAGTGGCGACCCGCGTACAAATCCATTGCAAAAGCTCAATGATCTTTTTGATATTCTTTATTTACCGGATTTTTCCGAACAATACGCAGTCAAGATAAGCGGAGGATTGGGAAAAAATAAAGCCTCTATCGGCTTTGAGAATGGATGGATGATGGAACATGCCTCCGTTCAAATTGATAACAGTAAATTGGGGGAATTTATTTATACGAATGTTGAAAAATTTGTTGACATTGCTGCCGAGGTGGCTAAAGCAAAACTTTTGCCCGTTGAAAGCGCGGCTGAAGAACTGACTGTTGAAGGTAAAAAAACACAGGCTGACGGGGGAGAGGAACGACCAACAGTTCTTTTGAAGGTAAGATATCTCTTTGAAGCCGCGCCAGGCCTTTATCCCATTCTTAAACCTACTGAAATGAAGGAGTTTTATAAGTGTCTTTCTAAAACAGACGGATCTAAATTAAGTCCTCCAGGAGATCACATCCTAATCCCTTATTCCCCTTTTACTGTCATTGCTTTTAATGGGATCAGAGTTGTCCAGATAGAACTTATTCGCATAATACCACATTCTCCAGCGGCGGCAGCTTCGGGTTCTAGATCAAATGCTATGGCTAGTAAAAAAAGAATAATAGATGAGCTAAAAGAGCACGAAGGAAAAATTCCCACAAACGTTTTACCAGAACTTGAAATGCGGAACATTACGATTGAGATAAGAAATCAAAAAACTTCAATTATTATTCCTGTTAAAAGTGCTAGCGTAGCGGCTTTGTCTAAAAAACAGAGCTACGCTCAATGGTTATCCCATATATTTGGAGGAGAAAAATTTGAGATAGAGCAAGTAGAAGATGCCATCAAAATTACGTATTCAATGCCGATTGACGACCTTATAACCTCTATTGGCAAACAAAAAAACAGTAATGCCGGAAAGTAAAAAAAGAATGCCATGGGTGCTTCCTCTGGAGCGTTTCTTTCGGAGGCACCCGGCATTACGTCTTGCATTTAATGTAGCGAGAAGACGCTTTCGTGATTATCCTGGTGTTCGTGGGATAGGGCTGGGCCGTAGATATATGGAATCAGAACAACGATATGATGAGAGTGCGAGCCCTTTTGATGGGTTCTGCATTAAAGTGTTTGTAGCTAGAAAAATAGATATTGAAAGCCTTCCTCCTGCTATGTTGATCCCCCATTCGATCAAAGTCACTCATCCTGATTTACGAAAACAAGTGGAAGTGTTCATTGATATTGTCACTGCTGGAAATCCGCGGCTCCAGTTTTCAAATGGAGCAATTTTCTCCGCATACTACGAACATAGCTCGCCCACCAGCGATGAAAATTATTTTGAACCCGGTAGGATATTTACGTATAGTATAAATCCCGTAAATCAAGAACAAAGCTCATTTTCTTCAGATGATGAAGAGAGGCTTGGGACGATAGGAGCTGTTATAGTAGGCGAAGATGCTAGACATTTCGTCATTAGTTCCGCCCATGTGTTTCTGGATTATTGCGAGGGCCACTACGAGGCGCCTTCTAGACGTCATGGTGTAGGAGTACGCTATCGAGATTGGATTCGCCTGGGATATGGTGCGGAAACGCCCTATCGGATAATTGATGATTATAAGCGGATCTTCGATGTGATGGCGCTTCGTTTGCCAAAATCATCTCATCTCATTAAAGAGGTTGGAATTGGATGGCCTCCGAATTTTCAGGGGAAATTGGCTGATAGTGATGATTATGAAGTCGCGATTCGTAGTAACTATCCCAATGCTTTTTTGTGGATTGAACGGAATGGTGGGAGTATTAGATTGCCATGTGACCTGGACAGCGGGATAAATTATATGATAACCGATTCCTGTGGTTCACGTTACCCGGATATTAGTTATCCATTTGCTTGGCCGACAAGATTTTTGAGTGATGTGCGGCCTGTTCAAGGTGACAGCGGGGCTGGTCTATATGTTCCCGCGGCAAGTGGAAATGAGGTAAGATTGCTGGGTTTTCACTTCATGTATGATTATAAAACTTGCATGGGTTATTCCATGTCGGCACGCAGTTTCTTTAGAAGGCTTAAATGGGAACGTAATGGGGAAAGGTTTCGTTTTTCCGGTTATTCGAATTTAATATCCTGATGTTAGACTCCTTGAAGTGCGGATAAGGGATTAATTTTTTCTTGCAACCGCTTTTCAGGTTGGAAAACATAAAAAGCGGTTGCCGCCTCTTTCTCAGACGGCAACAGATCTCCTTCCGCCATTGGTGGATGAGTCACCATCATTGTAGTATGGTATTACGCATTTGTCAATTGTTTGAGGAATTAAAGAAAATGATCCGGTTTGCCTGTCCCCCTCTTGCCTCTAAATTTACTGGGTTGTCAAAGGAAGGGTAATTTTGGGGACAGGTGCGTCGGATTTTTCCCCTGCCGCAGCAGCGATTCATCGTCGATTGAGCCTGCGATGGTGTCTGCGCTGAAGGAAAGGATGGAAGAGATACTGCTGCTGTTGAGGAAGACCTCGATGGAGTTTGCGTCGATGCCGGATT